>NZ_JBSWXH010000021.1:0-211 GCF_056160505.1 Alteromonas sp. ABM1_013 | reverse complement strand
CTACTAACGACACCACGCCAGAGCTTACCGGTACGGTGAACGATCCGAATGCAGTTGTGGTGGTAACGATTGACGGCAACGACTATACCGCTACCAATAACGGTGACGGTACATGGACACTGGCTGACAACGCAGTTGCTACGCTTGCAGAAGGCAGCTACCCGACTTCGGTAAGCGCGACAGACGCCGCGGGTAATACTGTCACCAATAC
>NZ_JBSWXH010000020.1:0-216 GCF_056160505.1 Alteromonas sp. ABM1_013 | reverse complement strand
AGTCGTGGTGCGGAAGGAGAGACTTGAACTCTCACGCCGTGAAGCACTGGAACCTAAATCCAGCGTGTCTACCAATTCCACCACTTCCGCGTAGACGCTAGCTATAAAAGTCATTCAAAAAAGAATGGCTGGGGTAACAGGACTCGAACCTATGAATGGCGGGATCAAAACCCGCTGCCTTACCAACTTGGCTATACCCCAGTCGTGGTGCGGAAG
>NZ_JBSWXH010000019.1:0-235 GCF_056160505.1 Alteromonas sp. ABM1_013 | reverse complement strand
GTTTCACTTCTGAGTTCGGAATGGAGTCAGGTGGTACCGTATCGCTATGGCTGCCAGGAAAAACTGGTAACAATCTAGAAAACTGGATATCAATTCAATCAGTGAGTAACTACTTTTCACTCTACTTGTGGCTCTTTACAGAGCTTAGCTTGTCTACAACACTCAAAAGCCTAAAGCTTTTTGGGCGTTGTATGGTTAAGCCTCTCGGGCAATTAGTACAGGTTAGCTTAACGCC
>NZ_JBSWXH010000018.1:0-257 GCF_056160505.1 Alteromonas sp. ABM1_013 | reverse complement strand
TGGTAGGCTTGGGCAGACTTGAACTGCCGACCTCACCCTTATCAGGGGTGCGCTCTAACCAGCTGAGCTACAAGCCTTCAGTATACTGCACTTAAACGTTGTTCAAGCTCAGATTCAAGTAGATGGTGGAGCTAAGCAGGATCGAACTGCTGACCTCCTGAATGCAAATCAGGCGCTCTCCCAGCTGAGCTATAGCCCCATAAACTTGTGTCGTTCTTCATTTTAAACAAGACTATCTGTGTAGGCACTGCATCAAG
>NZ_JBSWXH010000017.1:0-299 GCF_056160505.1 Alteromonas sp. ABM1_013 | reverse complement strand
GCTTGAACCAGTGACCCTCGCCTTGTAAGGGCGATGCTCTCCCAACTGAGCTAAGCGTCCATATTTTGATTTCACTATTTAGCCACTGTGAGAAAGTGGTGGACGCTACTGGGCTTGAACCAGTGACCCTCGCCTTGTAAGGGCGATGCTCTCCCAACTGAGCTAAGCGTCCGTATTTTGATTTCACTGTTTAGCCACTGTGAGGAAGTGGTGGACGCTACTGGGCTTGAACCAGTGACCCTCGCCTTGTAAGGGCGATGCTCTCCCAACTGAGCTAAGCGTCCATATTTTGATTTCAC
>NZ_JBSWXH010000016.1:0-299 GCF_056160505.1 Alteromonas sp. ABM1_013 | reverse complement strand
GATGACGTTGATAGGCAGGGTGTGGAAGCGTTGTAAGGCGTTAAGCTAACCTGTACTAATTGCCCGAGAGGCTTAACCATACAACGCCCAAGAAGCTTTGTACTTCTGAGTGTTGTAGACAAGCTAAGCTCTGATAAAGAGCAGCAAGTAGAGTGAAAAGCAGTTACTCACGATTGAATTGATATCCAGTTTTCTAGATTGTTACCAGTTTTTCCTGGCAGCCATAGCGATACGGTACCACCTGAATCCATTCCGAACTCAGAAGTGAAACGTATTAGCGCCGATGGTAGTGTGGGGCT
>NZ_JBSWXH010000015.1:0-323 GCF_056160505.1 Alteromonas sp. ABM1_013 | reverse complement strand
CGTGACCGCTATTGTGCAAGCGGACGGCACTTATAGTGCGGACGTACCGGCTGAATTAGCCGAAGGTGAATTTACCGTTAACGCCAGCGTGACCGATGAGGCTGGCAATACCGCAACCGCTGATACCACAGGCGAAATTGATACTACTGCGCCATCAATTACTATTGATGCGATAGCTACTGACAACGACACCACGCCTACCCTTTCAGGTACCACTGATGCTACACCGGGTAGCACGGTAACGTTAACCATTACCGATAGCGCAGGTAACACACAAACCGTGACCGCTATTGTGCAAGCGGACGGCACTTATAGTGCGGACG
>NZ_JBSWXH010000014.1:0-333 GCF_056160505.1 Alteromonas sp. ABM1_013 | reverse complement strand
GTCAAGTAGAGTAAAAAGTTCATCTTTCGATTTCTCAGTTACTCAATTTTGATTGATTACTATTAATATCAGCTTTCCAAATTGTTAAAGAACATTCGATGCTTCCTGCAAAAGCAGTACTTTCATCTTTAGAGTAAAAAACCCTAATTAATCTTTACTGAAACAGTAAATATTCATTAGGATTTCGGGTCCAACGTGACACGTTTCTACCTTTGTTACCTTCCTTTCTTAAAGTAAGGAAATGGTAGGCTTGGGCAGACTTGAACTGCCGACCTCACCCTTATCAGGGGTGCGCTCTAACCAGCTGAGCTACAAGCCTTCAGTATACTGCAC
>NZ_JBSWXH010000013.1:0-476 GCF_056160505.1 Alteromonas sp. ABM1_013 | reverse complement strand
GTGCAGTATACTGAAGGCTTGTAGCTCAGCTGGTTAGAGCGCACCCCTGATAAGGGTGAGGTCGGCAGTTCAAGTCTGCCCAAGCCTACCAATTCCTTGCTTTAAGAAAGGAAGGTAACAAAGGTAGAAAACGTGTCATGTTGGACCCGAAATCCTAATGAATATTTACTGTTTCAGTAAAGATTGATTAGGGTTTTTTACTCTAAAGTGAAATGACTCGTCATTTTGCGAATGTTCTTTAACAATTTGGAAAGCTGATATTAATAGTAATCAATCAAAATTGAGTAACTGAGATATCGAAAGATGAACTTTTTACTCTACTTGACTGAATTGCTTGTTATCAATTTATTGATAGCAAGGCAATTCTTCCGATTAGCTTGTCATGCATGCAACATAACTTAGACAGAAGTCAAAAGGCTGTTTGGGGTTGTATGGTTAAGTGACGAAGCGTATACGGTGGATGCCTTGGCAGTTAG
>NZ_JBSWXH010000012.1:0-570 GCF_056160505.1 Alteromonas sp. ABM1_013 | reverse complement strand
TTGGCAGAGCCCGGTTTAATGCACCTGACTTGAAATCAGACGTGGGGTCAAACCCACCGGGGGTTCGAATCCCTCACTCTCCGCCATATTACGAAAACCCGCACATTGCTGCGGGTTTTTTTATGGGCTAAATTTACTCGCTTTAATACACGGCTATAGCCAAGAACTGAACCTACGCATAACAACACTCTTCAAAGGTAAGCAAACACTGTTATTATCGACATCATGATCTATCGATGTGAATAGAGAACTAGTGGGAGTTTTTAAGCAATAACTTCAATAGCCTTAAAAAACTTCTTAGCATGTTCTACATTCATTTATACTAGGTTAATGCTGCAAGTGTTTCGAAATAATGAGAACGCGGAGCATCATATACAAAGATGGTTATTATTCTTGCGAAAAGGTGAATATTTCACCAGTTGATTGATTTAATTGAAATTAGTGCTTTACAGGGCGACGTAAATCATTAAGATAAGCACCACTTCAGGAGAGTTGGCAGAGCCCGGTTTAATGCACCTGACTTGAAATCAGACGTGGGGTCAAACCCACCGGGGGTTCGAATCCCTCACT
>NZ_JBSWXH010000011.1:0-640 GCF_056160505.1 Alteromonas sp. ABM1_013 | reverse complement strand
TACCACTTTGTGTTTCATGACTGGGGTGAAGTCGTAACAAGGTAACCCTAGGGGAACCTGGGGTTGGATCACCTCCTTACCATTACGTCGAAAGACGCACTTGATGCAGTGCCTACACAGATTGTTTTGTTTATATTTAAAGATGACTTAAATAAAAGCCCTTAGCTTTGATTTAAGATCAAACCTAAGTGTTTTGAATTAAGCACTATGCTCTTTAACAATTTGGAAAGCTGATATTAATAGTAATCAATCAAAATTGAGTAACTGAGAAATCGAAAGATGAACTTTTTACTCTACTTGACTGAATTGCTTGTTATCAATTTATTGATAGCAAGGCAATTCTTCCGATTAGCTTGTCATTCATGCAACATAACTTAGACAGAAGTCAAAAGGCTGTTTGGGGTTGTATGGTTAAGTGACGAAGCGTATACGGTGGATGCCTTGGCAGTTAGAGGCGATGAAGGACGTGTAAGTCTGCGAAAAGCTGTGGTGAGCCGACAAAATGCATTTGAGCCACAGATGTCCGAATGGGGAAACCCACCTATTTATAGGTATCGTTACGTGAATACATAGCGTAACGAGGCGAACGAGGGGAACTGAAACATCTAAGTACCCTTAGGAAAAGAAATCAATTGAGATT
>NZ_JBSWXH010000010.1:0-1009 GCF_056160505.1 Alteromonas sp. ABM1_013 | reverse complement strand
AGGTATCGTTACGTGAATACATAGCGTAACGAGGCGAACGAGGGGAACTGAAACATCTAAGTACCCTTAGGAAAAGAAATCAATTGAGATTCCCCTAGTAGCGGCGAGCGAACGGGGAACAGCCCTTAAGCTGTATTGAATGTAGTGGAATCCTTTGGGAAGAGGAGCGATACAAGGTGATAGCCCTGTACACGACGCAATCTTTACAGTGAAATCGAGTAGGTCGGGACACGTGTTATCTTGACTGAATATGGGGGGACCATCCTCCAAGGCTAAATACTCCTAACTGACCGATAGTGAACCAGTACCGTGAGGGAAAGGCGAAAAGAACCCCTGTGAGGGGAGTGAAATAGAACCTGAAACCGTATACGTACAAGCAGTGGGAGCCCTTCGGGGTGACTGCGTACCTTTTGTATAATGGGTCAGCGACTTATATTTAGTAGCAAGGTTAAGCGAATAGCGGAGCCGTAGCGAAAGCGAGTGTTAACTGCGCGTTTAGTTGCTAGGTATAGACCCGAAACCCGGTGATCTAGCCATGAGCAGGTTGAAGGTTGAGTAACATCAACTGGAGGACCGAACCCACTGACGTTGAAAAGTCAGGGGATGACTTGTGGCTGGGGGTGAAAGGCCAATCAAACCGGGAGATAGCTGGTTCTCCCCGAAATCTATTTAGGTAGAGCCTCGGACGAATTCCATTGGGGGTAGAGCACTGTTAAGGCTAGGGGGTCATCCCGACTTACCAACCCTTTGCAAACTCCGAATACCAATGAGAACTATCCGGGAGACACACGGCGGGTGCTAACGTCCGTCGTGGAGAGGGAAACAACCCAGACCGCCAGCTAAGGTCCCAAAATATTGCTAAGTGGGAAACGATGTGGGAAGGCATAGACAGCTAGGAGGTTGGCTTAGAAGCAGCCACCCTTTAAAGAAAGCGTAATAGCTCACTAGTCGAGTCGGCCTGCGCGGAAGATGTAACGGGGCTAAGCAATATACCGAAGCTGCGGCAGCA
>NZ_JBSWXH010000009.1:0-1126 GCF_056160505.1 Alteromonas sp. ABM1_013 | reverse complement strand
CCCTTTAAAGAAAGCGTAATAGCTCACTAGTCGAGTCGGCCTGCGCGGAAGATGTAACGGGGCTAAGCAATATACCGAAGCTGCGGCAGCATGTTTACATGCTGGGTAGGGGAGCGTTGTGTAAGTGGATGAAGGTGAGTTGTAAAGCTTGCTGGACATATCACAAGTGCGAATGCTGACATGAGTAACGATAATGGGAGTGAAAAACTCCCACGCCGGAAGACCAAGGTTTCCTGTCCCATGCTAATCAGGGCAGGGTAAGTCGGCCCCTAAGGCGAGGCAGAAATGCGTAGTCGATGGGAAACGGATTAATATTTCCGTACTTATATAATCAGTGATGGAGGGACGGAGAAGGCTAGGCAAGCTTGGCGTTGGTTGTCCAAGTGAAAGTGCGTAGGCTGAAGACTTAGGTAAATCCGGGTTTTCAAGGCCGAGACACGAGACGAGCTCCCAAGGGAGTGAAGTTGTTGATGCCCTGCTTCCAGGAAAAGCTTCTAAACTTATGATTATATGAACCGTACCCCAAACCGACACAGGTGGTCAGGTAGAGAATACTAAGGCGCTTGAGAGAACTCGGGTGAAGGAACTCGGCAAAATTGTACCGTAACTTCGGGAGAAGGTACGCCTCTGTTTGTGAACACTTCGCGTGGTAAGCAAATGGAGGCCGCAGTGACCAGGTGGCTGGGACTGTTTATTAAAAACACAGCACTCTGCAAACTCGTAAGAGGACGTATAGGGTGTGACACCTGCCCGGTGCCGGAAGGTTAATTGATGGGGTTAGTTTTCGGACGAAGCTCTTGATCGAAGCCCCGGTAAACGGCGGCCGTAACTATAACGGTCCTAAGGTAGCGAAATTCCTTGTCGGGTAAGTTCCGACCTGCACGAATGGTGTAACCATGGCCACGCTGTCTCCACCCGAGACTCAGTGAAATTGAAATCGCAGTGAAGATGCTGTGTACCCGCACCTAGACGGAAAGACCCCGTGAACCTTTACTACAGCTTGGCACTGAACATTGAACCTACATGTGTAGGATAGGTGGGAGGCTTTGAAGCACAGTCGCTAGATTGTGTGGAGCCGTCCTTGAAATACCACCCTTGTATGTTTGATGTTCTAACATTGGCCCCT
>NZ_JBSWXH010000007.1:0-186286 GCF_056160505.1 Alteromonas sp. ABM1_013 | reverse complement strand
GTTCAATCTGAGCCATGATCAAACTCTTCAATTAAATATATCGAAATATGAATCGTCGTTGTGACACTCTTAACGAGTGCCCACACAGATTATCTTGTCTAAATTGTTAAAGAACGTTGCGACTTCGTCGCAATTCACTAGAAGCCGTTGCTTCTTAGTGACTCACCCTGTTCGAGTGAGGTGCGCATTTTACATCGTTTATTTTCGATGTCAACCATGTTTTTAAACTTTTTATTTGCTTGAAAACTTGGTTTCGCACTTGTTGCTAAGTTGGCTTTGTTTTTCTCGAAGCCCCCTCAGAACGTGGAGCGCATTATAGATACCTCTTGAGAAAGATCAACACTTAAATTGGATTTTTTTGCATTTTAAGGCACTTTTGGTGTTAACCGTTCATTTCTGCATCATTTCCATTGGCTCAATGCATCTTTCGACTAGTTTTTTCACATTTTATTGTTCTAATTGTTACAAATGAGTAAACTATATACAGCCTCCAACACCATAATAAACAATAGAAAGGTAGGTATATGAAAGTAGGCTTTATTCAATGCGCTGTAATTAGCGCTATTTTTGCAATTGCAGGGTATTTGTTATTTTCTTCTGCTAGTTTAAACGTCCATGTTCCACTTACCGTATCTGCAGCTCTGCTGATAAGCGGTATCGTTACTCCTTGGCTAGCGTCTCTTATTCAAAGTCCATCTTCCTCAGATGCCAGAGCACACACCAATAACGGATCAGTTGAAACTTTATATGTGGGTAATTTACCCTATAGAGCAAACGAGAACGCAGTAAAGGAGTACTTCAGTAGCTTTATTGAAGTGCAGTCGGTTCGTTTAATGAAGGATCGTAAAACTGGAAAAAGAAAAGGTTACGGTTTTATCGAGGTTGTCACAGACGATCTTAGTAGTGTTATTGATAAGACTAACGACTCTATCTTCCAAGAACGAACGTTGAAAGTTCGACCTGCAAAAGACAAAGTCGAACACGTGTAATTCTTATTCGTAGTTTTTAGTTATGTAAAAAAGCCCGGTAAGCTCTCGCTTCCGGGCTTTTTATTGTCATAAGCATTAGCTCTCGCTGGTTTCAGCAGATTGAGGAAGGCCATCTAATAAAGTTTGATTAAAAGATCGAAATCTGTTTATGGCGGATATTAGATCAGGAACCTGGACATCTTCCATTTCGTTAATAATACCAGCTATTAAAGTATTATAGTCTTCACTACTTTCTAACTTACTTTCTGCGTTAGCAAAGGTATCCATCATCTTCTCTAGATATTGAGCGATTGGACTAACCACATTACCGTACTTCGCGTTGTCACTTTTATCTTCATTATAGTGCTGAATATTTTCGTATGTCTTTAGCACTTCGGTTTGCGTAGTCCTATTTAACTGTAGTGCGTAACCAACCAACTCTTTATCATCAAAGCCTAAACTCAGTGCTTCTTCAAATGCCTTGTCGATATCACCACTATAGAAGGTATCAGCTAGATCCTGCACTTGTCCGACTAAATCAGCTATCGATTCCAACTCATCTTCGTCAAGTTCTCCTTTTAATGAAAAGCTAATACCGCTTCGTTCATAGTATTGATAAGACGTTTGTTGAGAATAGCTTGCCGAAAAGCCACTTTCACTTTGCTCACCACTACCGTCAGATTGGCCTTGAGATGCCTGAGCCTGAAAATTAAGTTGCTGAGAAGCCTGGAAAGAACGCAGGCTTTCAAAACTAAAGCTCACTTCATCACCATCTTTAGTTCGAATCATCAAACTACCGCTTTTTTCGTCCGATGCTGCAACAGCTTCCAACGAAGACAGCTGGACAGCATTAGGCTGCTGGCGTCCAAAAATATCGGTTTCTAGATCATCAATACCCGTATCAATAAGATCCCGGCTTTTCGTTATACCTTGCTCAATCTCTTCATTCATAAACCCAGCAAGATCTTTTTCAGCCATCGCGAAGCCGCGGCTTACTCCTTCTCTTGCTTGGCTAAATAGCCCGGTCAGCTTTTCTTCGCTGGCACCTCCATCGGCTGCGCCGCGAATAACGCTGCCCACGAACTTAAGTACGTTTCGGGCTACTTTTTCAAAATCGAATAAACCGTTCGACTTTTCTTCAAGATTTTTCTCTTTCGTTTCTTGTGGTCTTTGCCCATCTATTTCCAACGCTTGATTAATATTGCTACTTACCACGCGCAAGCCGATACTCGTTTGGCTACTTGAAACAGATACTGAAGCCGCTTGTTGCTTCGAGAACTCAGCGGCTTGCTGCAATCCGTCTTGCTGCAACTGCTTTTTAAGCGCTTCATTTGGGTGAACCGTTGCCTTTTGATCCGCTTTCTGATCAACCTTTTGGTCTCCCATAAAAGCTTTAATTTGACCCACGTTCATAATTTGATCCTCACTATCCTCACTCTTATTATCGGCAAAGAATCAATATTGTTTAATTTTAATACAGTATTTTTTTCTAAAAGCTATTTAGGCAATCATGCGTATTAATAATAAAGAAGTCGGGAGCGCTTGTTGCAGTTATTTTTTAAGGGACTACAATTCGCGACCTCAACAATGAATGGAGAATTTTATGACCGCCACTGAACAACAACGCTATCAAGATCAGTTAGACGAAAAAGTAAATCGTCTCACCGCGTTGCTTTCTCCATTCAATGCACCAGAACTTTCTGTATTCCCATCTCAGCCAACACACTACCGCATGCGCGCAGAGTTTAGAGTGTGGCACGAGGGCGATGACTTATTTCACATCATGTTTAATCAGGAAACGAAAGAAAAATATCGTGTCGATAGCTTTGCCCCTGCATGTAAAGCAATAAACGATGCGATGACACTTTTGCTTGAAGAAGTAAGACCAAACGAAACTCTAAGAAAAAAGTTATTTCAAATCGATTACCTTTCTGCGTTGTCTGGTGAACTTGTTATAAGCCTTTTATACCATCGTCAATTAGATGAAGAATGGCAAGTGGCAGCAAGAGAATTAAAAGCGACACTTGAATCTCACTTTCCTAAAGTAAACATCATTGGTCGCGCTAGAAAGCAAAAGCTTATTATCGACAACGATTTTGTAATTGAGCGTTTACCAGTAAACGGACGAGAATTCGTATTCAAGCATATAGAAAATAGCTTCACTCAGCCCAATGCCGAAGTGAACTGTAGCATGATTGAATGGGCTTTAGATTGTGTTAAACCACTCTCTGGAGACTTACTAGAAATGTATTGTGGTGCCGGTAACTTTTCACTTCCGCTAGCACTTCACTTTGATAATGTGGTGGGTACCGAAATAGCTAAACCTTCAGTGCAAGCAGCTCAGTTTAATATTGAGCAAAACGAGCTGAGCAATGTAAAAATTGTAAGGTTAGCCGCCGAAGAATTCACACAGGCTATGAAGGGCGAGCGTACGTTTAGTCGCTTAGAAGGCATTGATTTAAGCACTTACAATTTCACCACTGTATTGGTCGACCCACCAAGAGCTGGGTTAGATGAAGATTCACTAAGAATGATTCAGGATTACGATAATATTGTGTATATCTCGTGTAATCCTGAAACTTTGGCGCAGAACCTTGAGCTTTTGAGTGAAACTCACGACGTTTCTCAATCGGCGCTATTCGACCAATTTCCTTTCACTCATCATATTGAGGCAGGCGTTCTACTTACACGCAAAGTCTAGTTTGCGTGTAAGTCATTTTCTACTACTCCTTGCCTTCTACAAGAACGTGATGGCTTACTGAGCCGTCAGTTCTTAGTTTTAGTAGTGGAAGGTAATCTGGGTCAGACATAAAATCGAGTGCGCTTTGTTTTGAAGGCCATTGGATAATAGCGCGAATAGCGGGTTCTTCTCTCTCGCCTTCTAAAGTTTGATGATTCGCACTGTTCGCTAGATATTTTCCACCGTGTTTCGACACGATATCCGCGGCAAGTTTTACATAGTGCGGGATCCACGCTTCATTGGTAGGTGTAACTTCTAAAACTGAATAATACATATCTTACTCTCTTCTCTTGAAATTAACTGGTTGAACCCAGCGTTATCATATTGAGAGCTTAACAAGCTATATTTCGTGTAATAAGAAGGCTTACGCTAGAATCTGTTTCGTAAAATATTTGATAATACTTCAGCGCTACGCTTTCTGGGTAGCGCCTATTTGAACAAAGCGAAGTTGCGCTTTCACTCTTTCACCAATTTCACTTCTAAGCTTATCATCCGCTTCTAATGCTTCCGCTCCGGCACTGAATACTAGTCTTACCATAGCATCGGCTTGTAACTGGGCGCAGGCGTATTCCACGCCTTGCTGTTCGATAATGTAGTCAGTAAGTTCATCGATGAAATGTTGAATTTCTCTGAATACTGCAAGTCGGTAAGCAGACGACGTTCCGGTATGCTCTCGCAGTAATAACCGAAATACGTTTGTGTTGGCCGCGATGAACTCCATGAAGGTTTCAACAGAGGTATGGATGACGCCGCCGCCTGAAGCTATGCGCCTTCTAGCCTGACGCATAAGCTGACGCAGCGCTAAACCCGCTTCATCCACCAGCGTTAAACCCAACTCGTCCATATCTTTAAAGTGTCGATAAAACGACGTGGGGGCAATACCAGCTTCTCGGGCAACTTCACGCAAACTTATTGCCGATAAACTTCGGTTTTCGTCTAGCAGTGAAAATGCAGCATGGATGATATTTTGGCGGGTTTTTAATTTCTGTTCTTGTCGGCTCACGTTCGCACCCTGTGTTCATTAACTTTTAATGGTCTGATGATTTTTTAACTTTAGAGTCTACTTTCAACGTCATCTGAATAACCATTAACGCAATCGAACCTCATACATCAAAGACTAGCACGTCTAGTTTATCGCAACACGCACTGATGGGGAAAGGGAAACAAAATCATCTCTTTTATAAACAAGGGTTAAGCGTTAGTTCTCACGTTTTAGCTACGTTTTTGCCACCCTCGGCTATAATTAAACTTTACACATGTAAGCAGAACTTATCTGGGTTTTGCTTGCCTGAAGCCTCGTAAAACGATAAATTAGCGAACAGTTGTAAGCCAAGTTGTATAAAATGAAAAAACCTCCTCTTATCCTAACGAATGTGCTGGTATTTATAATATCAGGCGCTATTGCATTTATAGGTGTGCCGCTTTGGGTGGCATATCAGGGTATCGATTGGGCAGAAATCGGTACCGCTATATTCCTATTCTATTTCACCGGCATGTCAATAACTGCTGGGTATCATCGCTTGTGGTCACATAAAACCTACGATGCCAACATTGTAGTTCGTGTCGTATTAGCGATTGGTGGGGCGATGGCACTGCAAAATAGTATTTTGCACTGGTCGTCAGATCATCGCGTTCACCATCGCCATGTAGATGACAACGACAAAGACCCCTACTCTGCAAAGAAAGGGCTTTGGTTTGCGCACATCGGCTGGATGTTACGCGAGTATCAAGCTAAGCGTTACGATGATTACAGCAACTGTAAAGATCTACAAAAAGATAGCGTTGTGATTTGGCAGCATAAATACTACTTGCCTATTGTACTCGCTGCTAACTTTGGTATTACTGGTCTGTTGGGTTACCTGAACGGCGACGTCATGGGCATGATCTTGGTGGCCGGCGTTTTGCGATTGGTGCTAGTTCACCACGTTACCTTCTTCATTAACTCACTTGCTCACTTTTGGGGTAGTCAGCCTTATACCGATAAGAATACAGCACGTGATAATGGCGTTTTAGCATTCTTTACTTTTGGTGAGGGTTATCACAACTATCACCATATTTTTGAGTACGACTACCGCAATGGTATTCGTTGGTACCAGTTTGATCCTACTAAATGGCTTATCAAAGGGCTGTCTTATGTAGGTTTAACGTCGAACCTTCGCAAAGTACCTGAAGAGCGCATCGAAAAAGCTCTGGCGGCCATGCAGCTTCAAAGGGCAAGTGAAAAAGTATCGTTACTACCGAATGCGGAAGAAATGATGCACACTATTCAAGAAGAGTACGACCTGCTAATGCAGCGGATGAGTGAGTACTACGCAACGAAAAAGCGCGTTATGCGCGTTAAGAAGCGTACATTAAAACGCAGCATTGAAGGGTTAGAGCTTGCTTACAAATATAAAGAGATGAAGCACGCCTTTGCAGTGCAGAAAGAAAAATGGACTCAATTGCAAAGCCTGTCACTACAAATGGCGTAGCATTACCTATTCTTTTAGCTGATCTGATTAAACCAAAAACCACATAAGTATCTGCTTATGTGGTTTTTTTTGATCTATAGTTGGGATGACACTTCAAGTAAGGTAGTTATACTAGAGTTTGTAAGGTTGGCATAAACAGCTTAGCTTTAGACTAAGTTCGGTGTTCAAGCTACATCATAAACTGAATTGTGGCGGTTATTGTGATTTCAGACGCCACATCATAGAAGTAATAATACGGGAAAATAACATGGCAACGAAGCAAAAAACTAAAGCTCCGTCGTATCATTACGATGCGATTGTTATAGGCACTGGCCCCGGTGGAGAGGGTGTTGCAATGCAGCTTGCCAAGGCCGGTAAAAAAGTGGCAGTGGTAGAACGCTACGAAGCTGTTGGCGGTGGCTGTACTCATTGGGGCACTATTCCCTCTAAAGCGCTTCGTCACTCAGTCAGTCGTCTTATTGAATACAATACGTCTCCCCTATTTGCCGACAACCACTTAAGTAAGAGCCTTACGTTTTCAGACATCATGCGCCATGCTAGCGGTGTAGTTAAAAGCCAAACTCGCCTGCGTTCTTCTTTTTATGATAGAAACCGTGTTACGCTGTTTCATGGCGAAGCCAGCTTTGTCGATGCACACACCTTGGAAATAACACGAGAAGACGGCTCGAAGGACACAGTCACAGCAGCACAAATAGCAATAGCCACAGGTTCGCGCCCCTATTGCCCGAAAGATATCGATTTTAATCACCCCCGTATTTATAACTCTGACACCATCTTATCTCTAGATCACGATCCAAAGTCCATCATAATTTATGGTGCAGGTGTAATTGGGTCGGAATATGCCAGTATCTTTAGAGGCTTGGGAGTAAAAGTCGATCTGGTTAATATGCGAGACCGTTTGTTGTCATTTTTAGATGACGAGATCTCTGATGCGCTAAGTTACCACTTATGGAACAACGGCGTACTTATTCGTCATAATGAAACCTACTCTTCTGTCGAAGCTACCGATGATTCAGTAATTTTGAACCTAGAGTCAGGTAAGCGCATGCGAGCCGATTGCTTATTGTTTGCTAATGGCCGTACGGGCAACACAGATACTCTGAAACTTGAGAATATTGGTTTAAAAGCGGATGGTAGAGGCCAACTTAAGGTTAATGAAAGTTATCAAACCGACGTAGACAATGTATTTGCTGTTGGCGATGTGATTGGTTACCCAAGTTTGGCATCTGCAGCATATAATCAAGGTCGATTTGCCGCTGAGGCAATGCTCGGCATAAATACACATTCAGCGTTAGTAGAAGATATTCCGTCAGGTATCTATACCATCCCGGAAATTAGTTCGGTAGGTAAGACAGAACAAGAACTTACTGCAGCCAAGATACCTTATGAGGTGGGAAGAGCCCAGTTCAAACATTTGGCCAGAGCGCAGATTGCATCAACACAAACGGGTAGCCTTAAAATTCTATTTCACCGGGAAACGAAAGAAATACTGGGTATTCACTGCTTTGGTGAACGTGCCTCTGAAATTGTTCATATCGGCCAAGCCATCATGCAACAAAAAGGTGAAGGCAACACCATAGACTACTTCGTTAACACTACATTTAACTATCCGACCATGGCTGAAGCCTATCGTGTTGCTGCCATCAATGGGCTAAATAGGATTTTCTAACAGATACAAAAAAGCCGGCGAAATTGTCGCCGGCTTATATGCGTTAACTAAAATTAGTTACGGTTCGCAGCAAGCGCGTTAAGCGAGTCTTTATGTGCTACGATGTCGATGTGCATATTTTCTTGATCGAACGTCATTGTTGCAATCGCGTAATCACCCTGACTTTCGCTTGCAATGTCGATCAGCTTTGCTTGTGCATCACGGAAACGAATGTTATTGCCGATTTGATCCGACATACATTGGTTATTCATTTCGAATGTTTTCGCATCCATGCAATCGAAAAGCTGGTTCTCACCAGATTCCGCATGCGCAATACCAAAGGCTGCTGATAGAGCTAATGTTAGTACTACTTTACGCATGTTTTTTCTCCTGTGCTACAGTCTACTACTGTCACTATTAAACATACTGTATATACATTAGATAGTCAAATTGAGATCATACAATTGTGACAAAAGTATTACACAGAGAAATAATTGGAGAAAATTTTGAAAGGGCACGATGCATTGGTGGCCAAAGCAAAGAATTGCACAATATGCGCGCCTCACCTACCTCACGAACCTAACCCCATTTTTAATACTTCACCATCCACAAAAATTCTTATTATTGGGCAAGCGCCAGGGCTTAAAGCGCACGAGAGAAGTATTGCGTTTGACGATCCCAGCGGAGATCGCTTGCGTGAATGGCTGGCTGTATCCAAAGAAACTTTCTATGATGCGCGCTTGATCTCGGTGCTACCTATGGGATTTTGCTTTCCAGGGTACAAAAACCGCGCTGATGCCCCGCCTAGAAAAGAGTGTGCACCTACATGGCACCATGAGTTTCTCGCCTACTTAAAACCTAAAGTCACGCTTTACGTAGGTCGATACTCACAGCAGTATTATTTACCCCAGTACAAAACTTTGACTGAAGCAGTAGGCGCGCCGACTAATACACACTTTGTTTTACCTCACCCGTCAGGAAGGAATAACAGGTGGCTTGCTAAAAATCCATGGTTCGAGCGGACTATACTTCCCGAATTGCAGCTCGCTATCTCGTCAGCTTTATCTGATTAATCGTGCGCCTCAAGAAACGTTAGAAGTGAATCAAAAGGCATGGGCTTGGCATATAAATAACCTTGGGCCTCATCACACCCTAGTTTAATCATGTAGCTTGCTTGCTCTCTTTTTTCCACACCTTCGGCAATGGTGAGTAACCCCAGCTTGTTTCCTAACGTTACTATGGTTTCGGCAAGCACTGCACTAGCACCCGGTTTGATGTCTTTAACGAACGAACGATCGACTTTCAAACGATCTAATGGCAATTGCTGCAGATAGCTCATGGAAGAAAAGCCTGTACCAAAGTCATCGATAGCAATTTGAACGCCAAATTCTTTCAACGTACGCAAAGCATCAATCACTATTTGCGGCTCGTCCATTACCACACTTTCGGTTATTTCAAGCTCTAAGAGACTGGGGTCACAGTTGGCTTTGGAAAGTGCTTGTTTAACTTTTTCGACAAATAATCTATCGCGAAACTGGGGAATAGATATATTAACAGCAACCCTAAGATGCCCGTACCCCTTTTCTTTAAGCTCTTGCAAACGGCGACATGATTCCTCAAGCACCCATTCACCAATATCAACAATAAGACCAGAGTATTCAGCAAGTGGCACAAAAACAGCTGGAGAGATATAGCCCCCCTCTCCATCTGGCCAGCGAAGTAGACCTTCCATGCCCACTACTTTTTCATTGAGCAGGTCTACTTGGGGCTGAAACCATAGTTCTAGCTTTCTCGCCGCAAAGTCGTTTCTTAATTGACGGATCATATCCAAACGCCATGTGGTCTGATCCTCAATATCTTTAGCGTAATACTCGAAGTTGTCTGTTAGGTTTTTCTTAGCGCGGTTTAACGCAATATTGGTGCGCTTTAAAATCTCAATACCAATATGGCGCTTATTCTCTAGCTTGCAAAACCCGACGGTAACATTCACGGGTAGCGTGTGGTCACCCACTTTAAAGGATGATTGGAAAAGTGCGTTGATTGCCTCGGGACAGACAAGCTCATCGGGGCCGATAAGACCAAAAACATCAGCACCAATACGTCCTTTCTTGACTTGGCCGTCAAATGAGGTTTGAAAACGATCGCTGATTGCACGTAATAACTCGTTGCCAACTTCTTGCCCTAGCCCATCATTAACATCGGAAAAATGATTAACATCGATAAGCGCAACACTAAAATTTTCTCCACCAAACAAGTGAGGCTTGTCTAGCATATTAATGAACTCATTGCGGTTTGGTAATCGGGTTAACCAATCTCTGAACGCTGCATTCCTTAATTCGTGGAAGAGGTTGACGTTTTCGTAGCCTACCGAAATGCTAGATAAGAATACTTCTAAAAGGTTTTTGTCTAATTCACTGATTTCGTGAGTTTGCCTGACGTATACGGCGGCTTCGAACCCAGCGCGACTTATATAAAGTACAGAACAACTCGCCTCAAATATGTGCTTTTTAAGCCGTAAACAACGGCTTATATTTTCTTCAATGTCAATGTTGTTAACGTCTACAACCGGGTGATTGATAAATTTCGCATATTCACCCGCGGCACCAAGGACATATACTTGCTCGTCGTCTTGATCTAAAAGGGAACCGGCTCTGGCACATAATAGCCCTTCAGAATCGAGACCAATAAGAGAGCTAATTTGCGTGACAACCCCTTCGCAAAACTCTTTAACCGAATGCTCTTCAAACAAATTCGCCGACGAGGTAATTATCTTTTCTAAGCCAGTGCGACTTTGACTTATGGTTATAATTTGCTGGTAAGAGCGCAGCGAAGAGATAATGGTCGTCAGTAGCTTGGAGCGCGTAAGTTCCGTTTTCGTTTTGTAGTCGTTAATATCGTAAACTTTAATGACTTGCTCTTCAGGTGCATAACCTGGCTGCCCTGTACGCAAAATGATACGAGGCTCGTACAGTTTCATGTCTTCACGAATATATTTAACGACATCAAAGCCTGCATCGTCAGTTTCCATAACAACATCAAGCAAAATGATAGCGATACTGTTACCGAATTCGTGAAGTTTTTCTTTGGCTTGCTTCGCGGAATAAGCGTGGATGAAGTTTAACTTGCGATCGTTTACGATGAGATCAGATAGCGCCAGACGCGTTACCGTGTGGATTTCTTCATCATCATCGACGATAAGAATGTTCCAGTCTTTACCTAATAATACAGGCTCTGTAACTGAATCATCATCATCTAAAAAAATTAACTCGTCGTTATCGTAATCCATTGCCGACATTACCGCTCATTTCCCCGATACATACAAAACAAGAATGCACGACTTACTGTATTAAGGAGACAATCGCATTGATAAATGGGTTACGCAATGCAATAGTGCCCTCATGTTACATGCTAATTTACATTCAATAATTTAAATCAATATGAAGATTACACCTCAGCACTTACCCCCTGAGATTAAAAAAGCTCAAAACACGGAAGTCAGTAGCGCAAAAGCGCCCAGTGACCAACCCACTGCTGAGAAAATGGCGAGCTCTATCAAAGCGGATGCAAGCCGCCAACGCATGTTGTCATGGTTCGCTAGAGTGGGTATTAGCCCATCTATGATGTCTCCTGATCCTAAAAAGCAAAAACATGCGCTGGAACGAAGGAAACAAATTCTAGAAACTCAAAAAGCGAGCAATCTTCAATCTGTTTTAAATATAGCACTAAATGTTTCAATCAACGAAAAAACTAACGATAATCTTGATGCAGATTGGTTTTTCGCCTTTAGCACTATGGCTGAGGAAATTTACAGCCAACCAATGCAAGAATTGTGGGGCAAGATTTTTGCCGTTGAGGTCGCCCATCCCGGTAGTTTTTCACTTCGCACTCTACAGTTGCTTAAAACGCTCACGCACAGAGATGCAAAAGTATTTAATAAAGCGGTTAACGTAGCCAGTCGAAAAAGTAACGATACCGTACCGCGCATTTTAGTGGGATATCATAAACGTAAAGGCCTGCTTTCGTTTCTTCGAAAACCCATTCCAGAACAATTAAATTTAGCCTCTGTAGGACTTAGTTACCCAGACCTATTGTCGCTGCAGGAAATGAAGTTAATTTATGCCAGTGAAATTGAAAGTGGAGAATATGTAGAGGGGCAACAGGTCACATGGCGATGTGTTAATGAGAATATAACGCTTACATGTAAAACTTCTGGGGCTGCTTTGGTTTATTACAAGTTTACTTCTGTAGGCAGTGAGCTTTACAAACTGGTTACTAAATCTTCTAACGAAAGGTATTTACAAGAATTAAAAAAAGTATTGGGCGAGGTATTCAACATAAGTTAAATACCGTCACCAAACTCGTGTAATCCACACTCGCGCTTTAACCCGAAGAAGCGGGTATCCTGCTCACTCATACCTTCTTGTAGCGACTGCGTTGTATGCCAATCGCCAATTGAAACGTAGCCTTGCTCCCAAAGCGGGTGATAAGATAAGTCGTTATCTTTAAGGTAGTAGTGGAGGTCTTTATTGCTCCAGTCGATAATTGGGTATAGCTTGAACTGCTGTCCCACTTTTTGCAGAACAGGCAGTTTGCCACGGGTATCAGATTGACTTCTGCGCAAACCTGCGAACCAGGTACCCGCATTCAGTTCACCTAACGCACGCTGCATTGGTTCAACTTTGTTCATCTTGTTGTATTTTTCAATACCTTCGATGCCTTGTTCCCAAAGCCTACCAAAGCGCGCTTCTTGCCACGCAGATGACATTTTTGCGCTGTAAACGTGCAAGTTTAAATTAAGCTTTTCAACCAGCTCATCAATAAATTTGTACGTTTCTGGAAACAAATACCCAGTATCAGTAAGCACAACGGGGATATCCGGTTGTGCTTGAGTCAGCATGTGCAGCATAACTGCCGACTGCGCTCCGAAACTCGAAGACACAATATGAGTATCGGGCAAGTTGTCCAGCGCCCAAGCTACTCGCTCTTGCGCTGTCATTTTTTCCAACATATCGTTGATATCAGCAAGGTCTTCCTTGCTGATATCAAGCGTAAGTGGTTGCTGCTTTTCTGCTGTATTATTCGTCATAGAAATCCCGTGCGGAGTCTACTACTGGTTTTACAACACCAGCGCGAACAACGTAATCACCAAAGGCCTCGCCACTCTCACGCTCTTTAGCCCATTGACCAAGTAACGTATCTAACTCTGCCATGATTTCTTGTTCGCTAATGTTTTCTCGATACATACGTGGAATACGTGTACCTTCTCGGTTGCCACCTAAGTGCAAGTTGTACTTGCCTGGACCTTTACCTACCAAGCCAACTTCAGACAACATCGCGCGACCACAGCCATTAGGACAGCCAGTTACGCGGAAGATAACGCTGTCTTCTTCTAAACCGTGTTTGGCAAGCAAGCCTTCTAGCTCGGTAACAGCATCTGGCAGGTAACGCTCAGCTTCTGCCATCGCTAGCGGACAAGTTGGCAATGCAACACAGGCCATTGAATCAAGGCGCTGATTAGAAATACTCGGCGCAATGAGGCCATGCTCACGAGCTAAGGCTTCTACTTTGTCTTTGTCTTGGGGTGGAACACCAGCAATAATCAAGTTCTGGTTTGCGGTTAAACGGAAATCGCCTTTATGTATTTTGGCAATTTCTGCACAGCCCGTTTTTAGCGTTTTACCTGGGTAATCCAAAATACGACCATTTTCGATAAACACAGTCAGGTGGTATTTGCCGTCAATGCCTTCAACCCAGCCAAAACGGTCACCACGGTCGGTAAATTCGTAAGGTCGGCTATCTTGGAAAGTCACGCCTGCGCGCTTCTCAACTTCAGCTTTGAAGTTGTCTACGCCAACACGCTCTAAGGTGTATTTGGTTTTCGCGTTCTTACGATTAACACGATTACCCCAATCACGCTGCGTGGTAACAACCGCAGCGGCAACGTCTAGCGTGTTTTCCAGCGGTATAAAACCAAAGTCAGAGGCTTTACGCGGGTACGTACTCTTATCACCGTGAGTCATTGCAAGACCACCACCAACAAGTACGTTAAAGCCAATTAGCTGACCATTTTCTGCAATCGCAACAAAGTTAAGGTCGTTTGCGTGAACATCAACATCGTTTTGCGGAGGAATAACCACGGTAGTTTTAAACTTACGCGGCAGATAGTTATCACCCAAAATAGGCTCAACAGGCTTTTCAGTGGTCTCAACTTTTTCACCATCTAACCAAATTTCAGCATACGCGCGAGTTTTGGGAAGTAAGTGTTCACTTATCTTTTTAGCCCATTCAAATGCCTGAAGGTGAAGCTCAGATTCAACTGGATTAGACGTACATAGTACGTTTCGGTTTACATCACCCGCCGTTGCAATAGAGTCGATGCCAGCTTTATTTAGCATTTGATGCATAGACTTAATCTTAGGCTTTAACACACCGTGAAACTGGAATGTTTGACGAGTGGTTAAGCGAATACTGCCATACATAGTGTGGTCAGCTGCAAACTTATCAATCGCTAACCATTGGTCAGGCGTGATCACGCCACCCGGTAAACGCGCGCGAAGCATCACATTATGAAGCGGCTCAAGTTTTTGCTTTGCACGTTCTGCTCGAATGTCACGGTCGTCTTGCTGGTACATACCGTGGAAGCGAATAAGCTGGAAGTTATCAGCTGTGAAACCACCGGTAAGATCATCTTTAAGATCGGTAGTGATGGTACCGCGCAAATTATTACTCTCGCGCTTTAGACGCTCGTTGTCAGCCAGTTTGCCCTCAACGATAAATGGTGATTTTTCGTTACTCATTAATAGACATCCTTCTGATAACGTTTCGCTTTTCGTAACTCTACAATATAGGCTTTAGCATCGGCTTCAGATTTTCCGCCGTGCTCCTGCACAATATTGATTAAGGCGTTTTCTACATCTTTCGCCATGTGCATTGCATCACCACACACATAAAAGTGTGCGCCCTGCTCTAGCCATTCGTACACTTCTTTACCGTTTTCTAATAAGCGGTGCTGAACATATACTTTTTCTTCTTGGTCACGAGAGAATGCAAGCGTAATTTTATCTAGCAGACCTTCTTTAACGTAACCTTGCCACTCTACCTGGTATAGGAAATCTTGCGTAAAATTAGGGTTGCCGAAGAACAACCAATTTTTGCCCTCAGCGCCTTGCACATCACGCTCTTGCATGAAAGATCTAAATGGCGCAATACCTGTACCCGGTCCTACCATGATCACTGGCGTATTAGGATCTTCCGGCAAACGGAAGTTATCGTTGTTTTCAACGAAAACTTCTACCTCACCATTTTCTTCTAAATATTCGCACAAGAAGCCAGACGCACCACCTTGATGACGGTGGCCAAACGCTTCGTAGTCAACGTGAGCTACCGTTAAGTGCACTTCGTCTTCCACGTCAGCTTGGGCTGATGCAATAGAGTACAAACGTGGTGTTAATGGGCGCAATGCATCAACAAGCTGCTGTTCAGACAGATTACCTGGGTGGTCACGCACGATATCAATGATTTGACGCTCAGCCATATAAGTACGCAGCTGCGCTTTATCTTCCATCAAGGTCGCTAACGATTCAGAGCCGGTCGCTTCTTGATAAGACTTAATGAAATTAGGGTAGCTTAAGGTTAATTCAAGCTTAGACGTTAAGGCATCAGTTAACGACATTGTCGCGTCACCTACAGACACTTCAGTATTACCATCTAACGACAAAATACTAATAAGTTCTGATACCAAAGAAGCGGCGTTCTTAAACCAAACACCTAGCGCATCACCTGGCTTGTAGGTAATTCCACTATCTTCAAGACTTATTTCAATGTGACGGATATCTTTAACTGAATCGCGACCCGTAATCTTCTGGGCATCAATCAACGTTGCCTTAAACGGTGCCTTTTTGGTGTAAGTCTGTGCTGCTACACCCTGCACTGCTGCGCCAGTTTGCGCCGCTACCGCTGCTTGTGGTGCCGCACTAAAATCATCTTTTAATGATTCAATAAGCTTGTTTAACCATGCTTCGGCTTCCGCTTCATAGTCAACATCACAATCAAGGCGCTCAACAATAGGCTTACCACCTAACTTACCTAAGCGCTCATCGAAGTCTTTACCTGTTTGGCAGAAAAACTCGTAACTGCTATCACCTAACCCCACAACGGCGTATTTAGTGTTCGCAAGCTTCGGGGCTTTTTTACCCGCTAAGAATTCGTGCAGTTCGATGGCATCATCAGGTGCATCGCCTTCACCGTGCGTACTTACAAATACCGCTACGTGGGTTTCTGCTTTTAAGTTGCGAGGCTTGTAATCAGCCATGCTAACAAGCTTGCTGTTAAAGCCTGCTTCCTCTGCTTTGGCTTGACACTGCGCAGCCACACCTTTCGCATTACCTGTTTGTGAGCCATACAGTATAGTTAGCGTTGGCGCATCACCCGCTACGGCAGGCGCGCTTTGTATAGCAGGGGCAACCGAGCCGCCTTGCGCAGCCGCCATGCCTGCTGCATAGCCACTTACCCAAGTAAGTTGATCACGATTTAAGCCTGCAATGGCTTGCGTAATGGCATTCCACTGCTGTTCGTTTAATACCGCGCCTGGCGCTGAGTTCGAATTAGAATCTTGTGACATAGTCTTTTAGCCTTTTATCAATGGCGCTAAGGCTAACGGCTTTCTTCAAGAAGAGAAAAGAATAAATGAAACTTTTTTATTACTGAAAGTGCTAATGACTAAGTGAATAAGTAATAACGCCCCTAAACGTTATCCTCGAAAAATAAAAAAGGCGTGAACTGCACAAGCAGGCACGCCTTTAAAAACAGATAGTTAGTGCTTAAAAATGAAGTTCTAAGCCTGCGAATACACCGTCAAATTCCATGTCAGCGTAAACATCATCAAGGTCTTCAATATCAACTGTTACGTTTCTGTAACCAACTTGAAGCGTCATATCGACTGCTAAACTTTCAATAAATGAATATTGAACTGCCGCTTGATAATCACTTAGCTCATGGTCATCGAATGACAAATAGCTACCTTCAAAATATGCAGATAGCCCAGTGAACGGAAGCCCTAGCTGAACTTTCGAATATGCCATAGGCACTATGCCCGAAAATTCAGCCGAGCCACTGGTATCACTTGCTGTATCGACAACAAACAATGCACCATCGATGTACTTAGCATTTACACCAAGATCAAAGCTTACCAAGTCGTTATCGAATAACTCGTAGTACAAGATGAAATCCGTTGCATCAAGCTCGATATCAGTATTGACCACAGTACTTTCTGTAAACAACTGATCATCAAAAGTAAAGTTGGCATCAAGCGCAGTAGTGCCTGAATTATCTAGCGTAGTGTGATTTACCTTCACATTCGGTAAAAAAGGCACTGGGTGTTCAAAGGCAATATATAACGCCGTATTGGTTTCATCGTCAAAGTTGAAATCAGCAGTGTTGTTGCTATCTGCAAAACCGCCTTGCGTGTCGGTTTGCCAAACTTGAGCTCCAACATAAACGCCTGCGATAGTGTCTGCTTGAGATGAAACTGAAAATAATGCGCATCCCAATGCGGCAGCTATAAGACCTTTTTTCATTAATTATCCTTGATTAAGAAGTTCTGATATTTCAATTAAAGCAGCGTTTGCGCGAGAAATATAGTTAGCCATAACTAAAGAGTGATTAGCTAACATACCAAAGCCACTGCCATTTAAAATCATCGGACTGTAAACAGACTGTTGTGTTGCTTCCAGTTCGCGAATGATTTGCTGAAGACTAACTAATGCATTCTTATCTTCAAGCACATCGTTAAACTCAATTTCTACAGCTTTAAGAAAGTGTAGAAGAGCCCATGTTGCGCCACGCGCTTCATAAAAATTATCGTCTAACTTCCACCAGCTTGTCTGTACAACGCGTTGACTGGTGCTAGGTGTAGATTGCTTTGCGTTAGCGTCACCAGCTAAATCTGTATTAACTCTAGCAGATCCTACGCTGGCGCTTAATCTTTGTGAATAGCTACCCAACCGTTTTTCAACCTGCTTCAACCATTCTCGCAGGTTATCTGCTCGGGTATAGAACTGACTGTCTGAATTACGTGTGTTTGCCAACTCGTCTCGGTATTTTTTAAGAAGTTCGATACCCTCAGCATAGCTAGATTCAGACGAAGGTAATGCCCAGCTTTTATGGTCCATATTGAATTTAGGGTGAGCTTTTGTCAGGTATGGGTTTTCAATTGATTGAGATTGAGAACGGCTAAAATCCTTACGCATTGATAGCGCGAGGTCTCGTACCATTTCTAATGCTCCAAATTCCCAAGCCGGCATATTATCTAAAAAAACACCGGGTGGAATGACATCATTTGAAAGATACCCACCAGGCTTATCTAGCAAGGTTTCCGACACATCAATCATGGTGGTAGTTAGTGTGTAACCCGCTATATTTGTGGGATTTTCAACGGGTGAGTTCTGCTCCAAACGCTTTCTGACATCAAATGTATCTGGAGATAAACTCCAATACCAACCAATTAACCAGAAAAGTAAAAAAATCACCACAGCGACAATCGCTATTCGTTTTGAGTTAATAGATTGTCTCATATAAACACCAACCTTCCTTTTAAATAACAAATAGCCGACGATGGTCAGCTATTTGAAACAACTAATATTATGTGAAAAATGCGAAACCTTTATGACGGTTATCGACATAACACCATCTTTTACTACGTTAACACAATATAAATTTATTTATGCTAATTATAAAGTATGATGCATGTTTGTATCATTTTGCTGCTTATAAGCAGCAGAGTTGCGATTTTTCAGCGCATATAGTGCAATACCGATAAGAATAATTGGCCAGAAAGCGCTAACGCCCATAACAAGTAGCGCTAGGAAGCCGGCGCCAAGCGCTAACAGAATCGTTCCAACAACACTTATTGCGACAACAAAGCCAACAACAGCAAGGGCAACCCCAATTAGCGAGAGCACGGCCACGTTTTCCCAAGGGTTAAGCAGTTCGTCAGACATAACAAGATGCATACCTAGCCAGCTATCTACAAGGCTACCCAAACAGTTAACCAGTACAATGGCAATAACCAGTGCAATTAAAAAGTTTTTCATTACACTAATCTCGGTAGTAGGATAACGGCAGCCACGTAAGCCACTAGCGTGATGGGGGTTGCGATAAATAAACCCGCTACCGCCGCCGCTCTTACCCATACTGCATCGATATCAAAATAACGTGCAACACCTGCACACACACCTGAAATAATGCCAGAATCAAGGTCTCTATAAATTCGCTTCTGTGATGGTACTTTCATCATCTTCTCCAAAAATGTTTCTTTCGATATCTACAATATAAGTTGGCGGCGCCTAAGGTCGATTAGGCGACCTTTTTCTTCTTAAGCTCTGCCAGCTCCTTTTCAATCGCTTCGTCTGCTTCCATTGCATCGAACTCAGCTTGTAATGATGTTGCTTCGCTCGACTTCGTTAAGTCATATGCATCCACTTGCGCTTCAAGATGGTCAATGCGCTGTTCGTAGCTTTCAAAACGCATCATAGCATCGTCAATTTTTCCTTCGTGGTCAGCTTGCTTCACCTTCAAGCGTGTTTGCGCTGAATTTTTGCGTTGAATTAAGGTTTTTTGCTTAGCTTTGGCTTCTGCCAATTTACTGTTCAGTCTTGCAGTATCGCCTTGAATCTTTTCGATGCTTTCTGCTAGTTGCGCTTCTTGCTCTTTAAGAGAGTCAAGTTTCGAAACATACTTCTGCTTTTCTATAAGCGCCGCTTTTGCCAAAGACTCTTTGTCATTGTTCATCGCGATCTGCGCTTTATGCTGCCAACTATCAACTTGTCTGTTCGCTGCTTCCATATGACGCGCTAGCGTTTTTTGCTGAGCAATAAAGCGCGCCGCATCGGTGCGAACTTCAACCAGGGTTTCTTCCATTTCTTGAATAATCAAACGAATGATTTTTTCAGGATCTTCAGCTTTATCTAACATCGCGTTGATGTTTGCTTGAACAATATCGTTAATGCGTGAAAACATACCCATGATTCTTTCTCCGTTAAAAGTAGTGTTGTGGCTTCCAGCATTTATTCTCTTGTACACACTGCTAGTTGCCGCTGACTGAGTTCTCCTCAACACTTTTAGTATTACAATGACTATGCCATTTATTTAACTCATTGATATGCATGTGTTTTATTAAATTTTGAGCTTGAAACTGCTTTTTAACTTTACGTTTAGATACGATAAATTAGTGTATTTAACCAACCCTATTGTTAAATTGACCACTTCCGGTTTGACGGCATTTACACTGTGTCCTTATAAACTTATTTCATTACTAAACATGCATAAAAAAAGCGCCCGTAGGCGCTTTTATCGATGCTGATTGACGGTTAATCAGCGTCTTTATCTGTATCTTGGTTACCAGCTTCCGTTACAGCTAAGTCGGTAACACTTACTTTCCCGTTTCCACGTACCTCTTGAGGGCTCAACTCAAAATGATAGGTAGCGTTAGCCACTGCTTGGTACACATCAGACTTTATTTCTTGTGTAGTTGTAGTTACTGCATTTGAAACTACATGCGTCAAAAATGTTTGAAGCACTGACTCTTCTGCATTTGCTACACCGCTTGCCATGCTTGCTGTCAGTAAAGTTGCTGCGATTAGTGAAGTTTTCATGTTATCCCTCTAAATTTAGTCAGTGCAACAACACGTTGTCGTCGCGATACTTAGAGGATTGCGAGAGGTGTGCCAACTCCTTAAAAAGAACTTAAGCAGCTGATTTATATGAACTTAAAGAAAAGCCCGCAAAAATGCGAGCTTCGGATACAATTGAACAAATATTAAACTTTGGTCAAAAATACTAAGTTGTTAGCCTTTTTGACTATTGTACTCAGCAACTTCTTTTTGCGCGCTCTCTACGGCATCTAAGGCATTTAGAAGTAAATTGGGATCTGGATTTTTGCCTGTACCATTTTGGCTTAAGTATCTTCGCCAAATTCGTCCACCCGCTTGCCCTTGATAAAGGCCCAGAATGTGGCGAGCTGCATGCCATGGCTTAAAATAGGGATCCTCTTGGCGCTCAATGTACTCCTGCATTTGAAGTACTATTTCACGACGTGACAGACTTTGTGCTTTAGCGTCACCAAATATGTCTTTATCAACGGTAGACATGATATAGGGGTTTGCGTAAACCTCGCGGCCAACCATAACACCGTCAACGGTCTCTAGCTGTTGC
This sequence comes from Alteromonas sp. ABM1_013, assembly GCF_056160505.1. NCBI lineage: Bacteria > Pseudomonadati > Pseudomonadota > Gammaproteobacteria > Alteromonadales > Alteromonadaceae > Alteromonas > Alteromonas sp. ABM1_013. The sequence continues at coordinate 165,250 of NZ_JBSWXH010000007.1, read as the reverse complement.
TGGGTTTCGGCGAGTGTTTTAATACCACCGTTAATGCTAATTGATAATTCAGGGCGCGCCTGTTTTAGTCTGTGAACCCTAGGGTAATTTAAAGGCGGAATTTCTCGATTTTCTTTTGGGCTTAAACCTTGTAGCCATGCTTTTCTTGCATGAACAATAAAGGTGTCACAGCCTGCGTCTGCCACTATATCGATAAAACGAGCAAAGTCTTCATCTTCGTCCATGTCGTCAATACCAATACGGCATTTCACAGTTACGGGAATATCTACTGCAGCCTGCATAGCCTTAACGCAGCTAGCTACCACTTCAGGTTGCGCCATCAAACAGGCACCGAAGCTACCGTTTTTTACTCTATCGCTTGGGCAGCCTACGTTTATGTTGACTTCATCGTAGCCGCGCTCTTGTGATAATTCAGCACACTTAGACATGTCAGCGGGATCGCTGCCACCTAGCTGAACAGCGATTGGATGTTCTTCTTGGTTGTAGCCAAGGTAATCGCCTTTACCGTAAATAATCGCGCCTGTAGTGACCATTTCAGTGTAAAGCAGCGTGTGCTTAGACATTAATCGTAAAAAGTAGCGACAATGCCTGTCTGTCCAATCCAGCATTGGAGCGACAGAGAATCTTCGGTCAAGAGTTTGAACAGTAGTATTCAATTTAAGCCCATGTTTTGTATAGATAATATTTAACTTTTTTGAGTAAATGCCAAATGCGGTATTTATTCCTTTAATTCCTTATTTTCACTGCATCGGGGTCCAAAAAGAGCCTTTTGGGGGCCCAAGTTTTTAGGCGGAAAATAAGATGGCGTATTATAGCATTACTAAGACGACGAGAAAAAATATCAATGTCTATCGCGTGAGAGTAAGAAACAAAGAGTCGGGGGGTATTACTTTTTCAAAATCGAAAACATTCCAAAATAAGGCAGCCGCAGTGAAGTGGGCCAAGGGCATGGTTCACAAAATTGAACGACACTTAGTTGATGTCGACATGGAGCTAGTTAATTGCACCGTAGCAGAGTTAATAGCTAAGTATCTTGATGCGAAGCAAAGTAGTAATAGACCTATTGGCAGAACTGCTCTTTATACACTGAAAAATATAGCTAAAAGCGACTTTGCGAAAATGCTCGTGTATAAAATTAACGCTAGTGATGTGGTGAGCTATTGCCTTAAACGCAAAACGTCTGACTCTTTCTCTTCACCTGCTACACTCTCTGTTGACGTTAGCTGCATCAGAAAAGTATTTCGTGTCGGTAAAAGTTGTTTGGTATAAACGTAGACGACCGCCCTATCGTTGATGCTTACCCTGCGCTCTACGACTTAAGGCTAATTTCACGTAGTAACGAAAGAGAGCGCAGATTAGAAGGAAACGAGTTTGAAATACTATTAGCTGCGTTAAAAGAAAAGCAGCAACATCACTGCTGCCTAATTCCATATTACGACCTATTCTCATATCGATACTCACTTGTTGCCGAGTAAGCGAAATCTGCAAACTCAGATGGCAAGATTTAAATATAAAGCAAAAAACGATTGTTGTAAGGGATAGAAAAAAACCCTAACGGAAGTATTGGAAATCATGCCGTTTTACCACTTTTAGGCGATGCGCTAGATATCATTTTCAGACAGCCTCAGACTGACGAGCGTATATTCCCATTTAATTCTCGTTCGATTACAGCGGGCTTTCGGCGAACCCTAAGTAAGCTAAATATTTCCGATCTTCGCTATCACGATCTACGACGCGAAGGCGCTAGTCGACTGATTGAGATGGGTTACTCAGTAGAAGAAACAGCGCGAGTGACGGGGCACCGCGACTTGAATGTTTTGTGGCGAGTTTATGTAAATATCAGACCTCAGCATTTTTTAGAGCGTAAAATGATGTAAGGAATCTAACTAATTGAATAATATTAAAAGTAGCTTTCTTAACCCTAACATATAACTAAAAGAAATTTACTAATAAAAAATAATTCTACATCGGCAAATAGCCGCATTAGCACGCAAAATGACAGTTATTGCAACAATAACTGCCATCACGCTTTGTTTTAGGCGCTTCATAAAATAATGTAAAACATCGGTTTTTTAATTTCGCTGCCAGGAATAGCTCAGAAAAATGCATGAATTACAATCGCTCCCGTGGAATACAACCAGCGTTTCACGACACAACAAAAAACCAACCTATTGATTCAAATAAATAAAAGTAGGAACATCGTGTAATTAAAAAACAACGGCAGCCCCCTGTTATACCAACAATGCTTTTAGAACAGTTAGTTAAAAACAATATTCGACCTGTAATTCAATTTAAGAATAACAGGTATGTTTGTCGTTATAGAAACAACGAACATAAAATAGATAGAGAAGCAAAATTCGATAATGAAAAAGATGCAGTCGCATGGCGCTCGGAGATGATAAAGACATACGGTGCCATAAAGAACAAAGGGCCTGCCGGAAAAAACACTCTTGTAAAACGAACTGAGAAAGCAATTTCGACTTCATCACAGCTCAAGACGTACATTATGTTTTGGCTTGACGCCATTCGCGATGTACCCGACAAACCAGCTGCAAGTACCATTGCGAGTCTAAAACATATGCTCAAGTACGATATCGTTAGGACTCCAGTGAACAAATTAGATTATACAACTCTATCTTGTTATATGGCGCAACGCGCTCAAGCACTTACCAAACCTAGTGCCAGTACGCTTAATGTCGACATGTCTGCTATCAATCGCGTCATTAATGATGTTAATGCGCATCTAGATATCGCGTTCGATAATAGTGCTTTAATAAATGCTGGCCGACTACTCCGAAAAAGCGGGCAGATTAAAGGGTCTGGTGAAAAAGAGCGGCGCTTGAGGCATGGTGAATGGAAGCTATTACTTAAGGGAATTTACGCAACCAAAAAAAATAGAGCTCTAAGACAAAATTATACGCTAATGTCCACTTCCCCTAAACTGAGACAGACTTAATTGGAGTTTTCTGTAATTATTAATACAGGAGACGACTGTGAAAAAATCACGCTACACAGAATCTCAGATCATCGGGGTGTTAAAAGAAGTTGATGCTGGTATGAAGGTTGAGGAGGTCTGCCGTCAACATGGTATCAGCAGTGCAACTTACTACAATTGGAAGTCTAAATACGGCGGCATGGAAGCGTCTGACGTCAAACGATTGAAAGAGCTTGAAGAAAAAAATGCCAAGCTCAAAAAGATGTTTGCCGATGTAAGCTTAGAAAATAATGCCATTAAGGAGCTTGTCGCAAAAAAGGGTTGGTGACAGCAGAGAAGCGAGAATGCGTCAGTATCCTAGTTGATGCGGGACTAAGTATCGTAAAGGCCTGTCTGTTTGTTGGCATTGGCCGTGCGACCTTTTATCGTCCAGAGAGAGACTAGCGCAAGGTAGATGCTGCTGTCATTGATGCTTTTAATGCGGTCTTAGAGAAGTCGCCACGAGCAGGCTTCTGGAAGTGTTTTGGCCGAATGCGATTCAAAGGCTTCCCCTTTAATCACAAGCGCGTGTATCGCGTTTACTGCCAAATGGGATTGAACCTGAGGCGCAGAACTAAACGGGTACTGCCCAAACGAATAGCCCAGCCATTGGAAGTGCTGGATCAGGCAAACTATCAATGGGCGTTGGACTTTATGCATGACACGTTATATTGCGGTAAACGGTTCAGAACACTGAACGTAGTGGATGAAGGGACGCGAGAGTGCCTCGCTATTGAAGTCGATACTTCCTTGCCCGCTGGGCATGTCGTACGCGTGTTAGAACAGCTTAAGTCTGAGCCAGGATTGCCAACTCAGCTGCGTATGGATAATGGTCCAGAGCTAATTTCGGCGACCCTGACTGATTGGTGTGAAACCAATAATATTGAACTGGTATATATCCAGCCAGGTAAACCGCAGCAAAATGGCTTCGTAGAGCGCTTTAACGGTTCATTCCGCAGAGAGTTCCTTGATACTTACTTGTTTGAAAATCTCAATCAGGTAAGAGAAATGGCTTGGTTCTGGCGACTGGATTATAACGAAGAACGAACACATGAAAGTCTGGGTAACCTGCCTCCGGCAGCTTACCGAGAAAAACTAGAATACTCTAATTCAGGACTGTCTCATTAATGGGGAAAAGGACAATCACGACTAAATTAGATCGTCAAACCGAGCGTTTAGCTTTCTCTCAACTGGTCAAAAAACGTTCACGACCTCACCCTGCGTTATTACCCACATTTAAAGGCCAAAAAAAGATTTCACCCTGTTAATTGGATTGCTATGATATTTCTTATGTTCTTTAATATATCTATTATATTTTTTGTTACATTTTACTAATTCATAATTAAAGTTTTTTTTGTTTAAAGGTATATGAATTGCCGGAATAAGTCGCGTTTCATAATATGAATCGGCTTTAGTATAGTCAGGCGAGAACAATGCATCATTAAAAACTACTCTTGCATGATTGGATTCGTATAGCTTTTTCATATCTTCTTCGTTTAAAAGAATCTCAATAGTTTTTTTATTTGCTATTAGTTCAGGGCTATTTTCAATATTTCCGGAATAACTATTTAGACTGTAAGATATATCGTCAGGCTCTGTTGGAGAGTGAAGTTCTATGGTATGTAGGTCTGTTTCTATACTCACCATATTATTATACTGATTAAGTAAAATATAGTTTTCGAATGCACTATATTTACTGTTAAATGTAAATTTATAATACCTGTAAAACGCCTCTGATCCTTCTATTTTTGCATTAAAACAAATATTTTCCATTTGATAGGTATTATTTTCAAGAGGGATTGCTATCTGGTTTGCCATTGCTGTATGAGATGTCATGAGCACGCACGTAGTGTATAAAAATATTTTTTTCATTTATTCCTCTACTTATTAAGATACTATTCCTAGTGCTACTAATAAAATCAATAGGATAAAACCTATCACTCCAAACTTCACTAGAGCAGAAAATACACTTTTGGCGGAGCTTCCTGCCTTTTTAACATACTCTGAACTTCTAACTTGATTTATAGCGTTATCAATGACGTTACTAGAATCATCTTTATAGTTTAAAGTGGTCTTTTCCGTAACTAAACCCTCATCTGTTTCATATACAACTTTTTTTTCTAAAGAAGCGCTATCTAAACGGTGGCCATCATTCTTTAACTTTGGTTTTACAATATGATTCATATTTATTCCTTAAAGCCGCGAATTCAAGTCCGAAGTGCGCCACTCACTAAATTAGGCCGCTCCACGTAATTCGTTAAAGACGACTTCAGGCTGTTTGTAACCAAGGCATTTCCTTGGTCTTAAGTTCAGCGCACGTTGCGCTTGCGCGATCTGCTCATCTGTTATTGTGCCCAGGTCTGTGCCTTTGCTGATGTACTGCCGCAGTAACACGTTAAAGTTCTCATTTAAACCTCGCTCCCAAGACGAGTAGGGATTGGCGAAGTAGACGTCTGTTTTCAGCTTTTCAGCAACCAGTACGTGCCCGCAAAACTCTGTGCCGTTGTCTGCGGTAATCGTGTGCACATGGCTGCGATACCTCCATAACATACCAACCAATGATCGACTGACGCCTTCTGCGCTCTTAGCAGGCACCTTACGTATTAGGTAGAACTTACTTTTCCGCTCGACCAAACTCACAATCGCACCTGTACCGTTTTTGCCTAATCTAATACGGTGTCCGCTTCCCAATCACCAAAGCGTTTCTTTTTATCAACGATAGCAGGACTAAGCTCAATACCAATGAGGCTCAGGATAATCACGCGTTTCGCGCGACTGCCTTTTCGGTACTTACGTCGGCCATGATGCAGCTGTTTATAGAGCATACCTCCCGCTAATTTATCGCGTTGCACATAGCCGTAAATCCACTCGTGGTTTACTGGGCGACCGATAAGTTTAACCACACCTGATATTTGCTCGGGACTCCACTTATCATTCAGCCCAAACTCGACAAAGACAATATTGAGTGCTGATACACGATATTTTGCTACACTTCGTCGTCGCTTTACCGTTTTTGATTGCGCAACCTCAGGAAGGTAATGCGTACCGCGAATTCTTTTACGCCGAACCTCTCGACTTATCGTGCTGTGGCTCACTTTCAAACGATTTCCGATTTCTCGGTAATTGAACCCCTCGCGTAAGTAGGCTTCTATCTGGTATTTTTGCCCCTCGAACAACTGCTTGTAACTCATGGAAACTACTCTTGTTTTTTGGCGGTTACAGAGTACCACCAACAGGCAATTGATCTCTTCTCACCATTTAACCAAGAGTGGTGCACTTATTATCTGAATTCGGGGGCTGTTCTAAAATATATTCAATATTACAAGACCCACGCACACGAAAACTAGTTAAATTGTATTTTTCCTTCGGTGTCTCAGCTATTGTGACTTCGACTGCTTTTGCTGGCGACGGGCAGCTTAACATCAAAAAAAGTGATAACAAACTCAGTAGCTTTCTCATTTATAAATCCTTTTTATTTTTGAGAGCGAACTATGCTATCTTTTTTTAATACAAATAAAAATTTGCAAATTCAGTGTTTAACGTCAATTTATTCAAACTTCTATGACTTGAAAAATCCATAGGAAATTTCGATTTCTTTGAGTAACGCCTGTCGAGACCTAGAGCTTGACGAAAAATTGTAAAGACGAAGGTACGAACCATATCATTCAAAAAAACTTCGGGCTTTTAATATGCTGAACGGTCATTTTTATAATTTCCCGCCTTTAGTAATTATTTAAGCCCTGGGGCAGCTATACGCACCAAGCAGTTGTTCGAGTAGTGACACATCAACTTCCGCAATTAACTGACTAGAGATCTTTACCCCAACATTGCTAAGATATTGAAATATGCTCCGATGCAAACTAGCAATTGCGGTATTTATCCCTTTTATTCCTTATTTTCACTCTTTCGGGGGAACTGAAAAGCTTCTTCGGGGGAACTGCTTTTTTATTAAGGAATAATTTGATGGCGCATTATAGCATTTCAAAGAGAGTTAGGAAAAATCAAACTGTTTACTGTGCGAGGGTTAGAAACAAAGAGTCGGGGGTTAATACTTTTTCAATTACATTGAAGCTGCCTTCATGTTCATTAAAAGCCGATGCTCACAAAAAGTGAACACATAAAAAAATGAACGAATATTGCAGTCTTGCGGTTGCCGCACCCCTTAGATATCGAGTTAGCGCTGTCTACAAAATCCTACTAGTTAACGCCTTAACTTTTTCTTAGATTCGAAGCGCTGCCTCAGCCTCACTGAATAGTGCTTTTAGTATCCTTGCACTATTAAATTATTAACAACCCTCTGAAAAATTTGCTTTTTTTAGATAGATATTTACCACTATTATGCTTTTAGCGTATTTCAAAATGAGCAATTAGTGGCTATTGTATAAGGTAATAACCGTAATTATCAGCACAATTAAAAATGTGATCGCAGAATACTCGCTATTAAAAGCAAAAGTACTGCACCTTCCGGAGACATTTTATGGCGGACAAGAAGCCGAAGGATCAGCAAGCGCAAAGCGTTAATGAAGCACAAAACGCTCCTCAACCAGCTGACGAACTTGCTCAACTTAGAGAAATATTATTTGGTCAAACAAATCGTGCTTTCCGTGCAGATCTCTCTGCCCTTGAGTCGCGAGTAAATGATAGCTTCGCTAAATTAAACACACACCTTGATAACCAGTTCAATGATATACGTAAACTTATCGATAATCAGATCACTGAACTCTCTAATCAGCTAGCCAGCGCTAATGACAACAACAGTAACGTGCAAGAACAGCTTCAGCACACTACCGATAAGCTGCAAAGTGAACTGGAAATTGCTGAAACATCAGCAAAGAACGACAACGACGCTTTAGAAGCTCATGTAGTGAAAGAATTGGAGTCACTGGACAACTTGTTTAGCAAGCGTCATCAAGAATTGTTAGAAAAGCTTCAGCAAGTTACTAGCGAGCTTTCAGAGAGTAAGACAGACAGAAAAACACTGGCAAACTTACTTTCAACCATGGCTACCAACCTCGCTACCGATCATTAATTAATGAGTGACAAAGTGCCGCCGTCTGAATTGCCGGACAACTCTCTTGAAAAAGTCAGAGAGCTACTTATTGGACGAGATGACAAGTTCGTTCAACAGAAGCTTGATCGCGACGCAAAGGGCTTTGTGAGCAATGTTGTTTCTGAAGCGTTACTTGAACGAGAGACTAAAGATGGCTCGGTTAACAAAGTTCTTGTTCCCCTTGTCGAAAAATCCCTGCACCGCTCTATCGAAGCTAATAGTGAAAAGATTGTAGGCACACTTTACCCATTAGTAGGTACATTAGTAAGAAAAGCCGTTTCATCATTTCTTGTAGAGTTTGTTGAGCGAACCAATGCATTAATCGAAAATAGCTTTAGCCCCAAAAGTATCTCGTGGCGCTTTAAAGCCTGGCAGTCTGGCGTTAAGTACTCTGAATATGTAGCGTCGCAAATATATCAGTATCAAGTGCAACAGCTGCTGGTCATTCACCGTGAAACCGGCACATTACTACACAGTATCTCGTCAGATCCGGATAAAGAAAAAGATGCGGATCTCATTTCCTCAATGCTTGTCGCTATCAATGATTTTGTTGCAGATGCGTTTGGCGTCACCGCTACCGAGTCTGAAAACGAACTAGGCGAAATTAAAACAGAAGATTTTACGCTACTGATTAAAATTGGCCCTCAAGCATTACTTGTCGCAGCGGTAACGGGAAGTATACCTCCTGAGGTTCGCGGTAAGCTTCAGCAGGCTTTGGAAGATTTTCATCAATTTTACCAACAACCTTTAGTCAATTATGAGGGTGACAATGCCCCTTTTGACGGATGCGAAACTATCCTTGCGGATTGCTTGGTAAGTGAAAGAAAAGAAGGTGAGGGCAAAAAGTCAAAACGCTTGATAGGCGCAGCCGTGCTCTTGTTAGTCTTCACTGCTTTAGCGGTACTGTCCTTTATGCGACTTTCCCTAAGTATTTTAAAAAGCGAGCTACACGAACTTACGCCTCCCCCTGGTATCATTGTCACCGATACCTATATATCGAATGGCATTGTGCATACAAAAGTACTGCGCGACCCTGTTTCCACCAGCATTGAACAATGGTTCAGCGACAATGGAATCGATGCAGAAAAGGTCACAGTAATTGAAGAGCCCTTTGTCTCTTTAAAGCCCAGCGTGGTAGAGCGAAAACTTGAAACGCTCGTTAACGAATATCCACTGAACGAGCTTGAAAACATAACCATAGAAAAAGAAGAAAACCACAAATTTGCGATATCGGGAGCCGTGTTTAATACGACTGCGATAGACCTTACTCAGCAAATAAGTGCAATCCCAGGTATATCGGGAGTCTCTGTAGACACCACTGCCCTTAACGTAAAACCGGTTTATAACGTTAATGATGCTGTGCTTCAAAAAGCGGCGTTAAACCGACTCGTTAATAAGGTTTCTTCACAAAGTGTACTTTTTGCTACTAACCAAGAGGCGCTTTCTGAAGTACAGTTAGCAAAATTAGAAGCCCTAGCAAATGACATAAAACAATTATTAATGCTCGCAGATAGAACAAATACTATTGTGAGTATCGTTGTGATGGGGGCCAGTGACAATTCGGGCTCAAGCGCACGCAATCGCGCCTTAAGCCAAAAACGAGCAGAGAATGTTGTGAATTCATTAATTTCACTTGGTGTAGAAAGTGATATTCTTATACCCGTAAGCTTAGGAGAGCTACCATTGCAGAAAGCATCGATGGGGCGTTCAGTTATGTTAAATGTTTTAATATCCAGTGAGTAATAGTAAGGAAGCTTTGCGGTGATACAGAAAAAAGTTTGTATTCTAGGGCCCACTGGTGTTGGTAAAACAAGCCTAGTAAAGCAGTTTGTCGAAGGTATTTTTTCTGAAAAGTACAAGACTACTATTGGCGTAAAAATAGACAAAAAACAAGTCAATAAAGAAGGGCGCGGTGTCCAGCTTCTCCTCTGGGATTTAGAGGGTATCGATAGATACTGTGGCTTTAATCCTCGCTACCTTCGCGGCGCCAGTGCTTATATTATCGTGGTTGACCAAACTCGCTCTCAGTCTTTACTTGAGGGTATAGAAATTCTCGAGCTCGCCCAAGAGCACTACCCTGACATTCCCGCATTTTTCGTAGTGAATAAAACTGACCTCCCAACTAGCTGGCATTGGAGTGAGGAAGAATTGAATAATTACGCACGAAGATTTTCTTCACTTACGAAAACAAGTGCGAAGACCGGTGAAAATGTAGAAAACTTATTCAGTACAATTGCGTTTTGGTAGGAGATTGCCATGGATATCCATTTATTAAATGCGCTAGGCATAACTAACTGCGCGCTGTTTAAGTGCAATTCTGAGAACGATATCACGTGTTTAACACCGGAACTTCCATGGTTAAATAATGTTGTTGCGCTTGACGATAACAACAAACTGCAAAAAAAACACATCTCATCTATTTTTTTAGACGATTTCTTTTTCGACGCCGATGAGGTATGGAAAGGAGAAACGTCATTCACCCTATCTTCCGGTTTTTGGACCGAACAAAACGAAAATCAGCTTTTGCGTCTTGAAGCCTTGGCGATCAATGGCGGAGCCGGCTCCCGCTATCTAGTGGTTAAAAACGTTGAAGAGCAGTTTGATGAAAAACAGCAGACGCTCCAAGCAGCTCGTGAATTACTGTTACGCCACCATGAAATTGTAGGGCAGCATGAATACATTAGGCATAAATTAAATAATGTACTGCGCAAAAACACCCGTCTTCAAAAGCTAGTACCGCCTATACAACAAGCTATTCATAATTTAGAAACAGGCGTAGTTATTTTAGATAATGAAGGTGCCTTGATACTTGATAACAAAGCTTCACATAGGCTTTTACTTTGCAATAGCACAACGCCAAGCTCTATTCGCATCGGTGAGTTGATTAAAGACATTGACGCGCCGTCTACTTTTTTACCGACTTTGGTACAGAGGAAAGCCCCCTGGCAAGGCGAAATATACTGGCAGCCAATAGACGATTACAAAGTTTGGCTTCAGGTAACTATCCATCCTGTAATGCATGCAGATGAACTTACTCACTGGGTTTACTTATTTACTGACATTACGCATATACACAATAAAGAAGAAGGTGTGCTTACCGCCAGTGGTATGGATTCACTAACGAAAGTTGCCAACCGCAATTCGTTTACCAGCACGGTAAGGCGGCTGATACAGGAAGATACCCCTTTTAAGTTGTTTATCATTGATATTTGCGGTTTCAAAAAAATTAATGAGATGCTGAGCTACCAATCTGGGGATGAGATTTTAAAGTCATTTGCTTTACGGCTACAAACCTTCGTTGGTAACAGCGGATTCATTGCAAGAATCGGCAGTAACGAGTTTGCCCTCGTAAAACGAATAGATACTTTTAAAGATGTAAGCACTACCGAGTATGCTAGACAGCTTGTAACTAAGCTAACTCAGCCCTACACCGTACTTAACGGCAACGAGCCCAACTTAGGTGTTAATATTGGTGAGGCGAGTTTTCCACAGGACAGCTTTTCATCAGAAACGCTGTTGCAATGTTCAGATATTGCACTTCAAGCCGCTAAATATCAGGGAAGGAACATCGCCCTCGCTTACAGCGAGGAACTTCACGAGCAGCATCGTGCCATTAATGAGCTTGAAACGAAGCTTCGCGGTGCCATAAAAAATAGCGAGCTAAAACTCTTCTTACAGCCCATCGTCGCTCTCTCTTCTGGTAAAGTCGTAAAGTGTGAAGCGCTCGCTAGGTGGATAACGCCTGAAGGTAAGTTTATCTCGCCAGAAGTATTTATTCCGTTGGCAGAAAAAAGTGAACTCATTTTCCCCTTTGGCGAATGGCTAATTAATGAAGCCTGTAATGCTATTGAAGCGTTACAGGCAGCTAATCTAAACATTAGATTGGCAATTAATATATCAGGTCGCCAAGTATCAGATTTAACTCTGCTAAATCAAATTAAAAGCGCACTGGAAGAACACCAACTACAAGGTTCGAACTTGTCTATCGAATTAACTGAGAGCGTATTCGTTGATAGCCTAGACACAGTATCTGTTTTGCTTAATGAGCTTAGAGCTATGGGAATTACTGTATCGATTGACGATTTCGGCACGGGTTTTAGCTCACTCGTATATCTGAAAAAACTGCCCATTGATGAGCTTAAGATTGACCGTTCTTTTGTGAGTGAACTAGAGAAAAACACCGACGATCAAGCTATCGTTCAGGCTATCCTTGGGCTTGCAAATAATCTGAATATCAAAATCATTGCAGAAGGCATTGAAACGCCACAGCAACAGCTGTTTCTAAAAAATCATCAATGCGCTTACGGTCAAGGGTATTTATATCAACGACCCGTTGCGATTGATGAATTCATCTCGCTTGCGCAAAAGTTAAAGTAATTACAGTCTTTTAGGCAATAATGATACAGAAAGCCGGAACATGTTCCGGCTTTTTAATGTACTTTTGAGTTTAAATGAGCACGCTTAGATTAAGCCCATATGTCCCGCATGGAACTCTAAATGCTCTTCAATAAACGATGCGATGAAGAAATAACTGTGATCGTAACCTTCGTGCATATTAAGCGTAAGTTGCGTATCGGATTGTTGTGCAGCATGAACCAAAGACTGAGGCTTTAGCTGTTCGTGCAAGAACTCATCTTTTGTACCCTGCTCAACCAACAAAGGCACACTATGGGTTTTGCTTGCTAACAGCAAAGATGCATCGTAGTCCTTCCACGCTGCCTTGTCATCACCTAGGTATCCGCCTAGTGCTTTTTCACCCCATGGACAATCTGACGGATTCGAAATAGGACTAAACGCTGATACCGAAACGAATTTGTTTGGGTTACGCATGCCGATGACTAACGCACCGTGTCCGCCCATAGAATGTCCGCTAATTGCCCGCTCTTTAGTTACAGGAAATTCGCTTTCGATAAGCGCTGGCAGTTCATCAACAATATAGCTATACATGTTGTAGTGTTTGTCCCACGGAGCTTGCGTTGCATCTACATAGAAGCCCGCTCCTAAACCGAAATCGTAAGACCCTTCTTCATCATCCGGCACTCCTTCTCCACGAGGCGAAGTATCAGGTGCAACAATGGCCATACCCAATTCTGCTGCAAGCTTCATTGCCCCCGCTTTTTGCATAAAGTTTTGATCGGTGCAGGTTAATCCAGATAGCCAATATAATACCGGCACCGGCTTTTCTTTAGAGGCAAATGGGGGTAAAAAAATTGCGAAAGTCATATCGCACTGTGTGGTTTCAGCTTTGTGGGTGTAGCGCAAATGCTGGCCCCCAAATGCTTTATTTTCGCCAATAAGCTCCATTTCAGCTCCTTAAATTCGTAAAATTGCACCTTTATTGTGGAATCAGTAAAGGCTCTATCGGATTTTAGATCAAGTTCGTTTACACTAAGCGCCTAATTTTTGAGGTAAGTACAATGGTAAAAGCCCTGTTGCATCATATTGTTGGCACTATTTCGGTTATCTGCTATTTCCTGAATACAGTTTTGTGGTCAACGCCTATATTCATCTTAGCGATATTTAAGTTAATTCCTATAGCCCCGTGGCGACGCTTCATCTCTTATTTGCTCGATGCCTGCGCTACCGCATGGATTGGTGTAAACAACCTTAATCAGCGCATCAGCGGCCGAACCAAATGGCAGGTAAACGGACTAGAAAAACTCACCCGAGATGATTGGTATCTCGTCGTTGCTAACCATCAATCTTGGGTCGATATCCTTGTTCTTCAACGTGTATTCAACCGAAAAATCCCTTTTTTGAAGTTTTTCCTTAAAAAAGAACTAATTTATGTGCCAATTCTTGGGTTGGCATGGTGGGCGCTCGACTTCCCATTTATGCAGCGGTATTCAAAGTCTTTCTTGGCTAAAAACCCGCATCTCAAGGGAAAGGACATGGAAACTACACGTAAAGCGTGCGAGAAGTTTCGCAACAAGCCCGTTAGTATTATGAACTTTGTAGAAGGCACCCGCTTTACGCAGGGAAAACACGATAGGCAGAACTCGCCTTTTCAGCACCTTCTTAAGCCCAAAGCAGGCGGAATTGCCTTTGTATTATCGGCCATGGGTGACCAGCTACATAAATTGATAGATGTCACAATAGACTACCCTAACGGTGTTCCTTCTTTTTGGGACTTCGTGAGTGGAAAAGTGCGCGACATCCGCGTAAATATAAAGGTTATGCCTATTAAAGACATTATGGAAAATGGCGTATTTAACGATAGTTACTTTGATGATCCGCAAGTTCGCGCCCGTTTTCAAACATGGCTGAATGAACAATGGCACGCCAAAGATCAGCTTTTAGATTCACTTAACGCAACTCAGAAACCATTATGATCCGTGTAGTACTCGCGCCTTTTATTTTTGTTTTGCACACCACGCTGCAAATTCTCAATCTCGCTCTATGGGGCGGACTAATTATTCTACTTGGCTTGGTAAAGCTGCTTTTGCCAAATGGAAGAATTAGAACTGCCTGGAACAAGGTTATGCATGCCCTAATGTTTAGCTTTGGGCGTATTAGTGTGCTGTTAATCAGGCTATTTAATAAGGTTGATATTGAGTGTTCGGTTCATGGTGAGCTTTCAAAAAACAGTTGGTATCTAATTATCGCTAATCATCTGAGTTATTTAGATATTATTCTGCTTATTGAATTTGCCACACACCGCATTCCCGCGCCTAAGTTCTTTCTTAAGAAAGAGCTCATCTGGTTACCCTTTGTTGGATTAGGCGCTTGGGCGCTTGATATGCCCTTTATGCATAGATACACCCGCGCATATTTGGAAAAAAATCCGGACAAGAAAGGCAAGGACTTAGAAACCACTAAAGCGTATTGTGAAAAGTTTAGAACGGTTCCTACTACCGTCATCAACTTTGTGGAAGGAACGCGTTTTACAACCCAAAAGCACTTGTCTAAGCAAAGCCCTTACGAAAACCTACTGCCACCAAAAGCGGGCGGGGTTTCTTTCACGCTTTCAGCTATGGGTGAGCTATTCACTAACGTGCTAGATATCTCGTTACTTTACCCAGAAAATAAACGTCATCCCATGATGGCAATGCTAAGCGGTCAGATGACAAAAATCGTTATTGACGTAAACGTTACCCCAGTGCCAGAGCTACAACAAGAATCAGAACGCACTGAGTCTGAGTTTCGTCTTTATTTCCAAAACTGGTTAAATGGTCTGTGGGAAAATAAAGACAACCGTATAAAGAAACTGTTGGAGTCGTAAATAATGGAAGTCAGTGCTTCAGTACGCGATCATTTCATTCATTTGGTTAAAGACGTTTTTCCTAATTTAACCACTGAAGATCCGCTTTATAATTTGCTTGCTCTAGGCTCTATACTATTCGTAGCAATCCTAATCTACGTGATTGCGCGCCTGCTAGTGCGCCCTCAAATTGCTAACTGGGTATATAAGTCGAATAATAAGTGGGATAACGCGCTACAAGAACACGGCTTCTTTAGGCGTTTGATGCACCTTTTTCCGGCGCTCTTTATTTACGTTACCACCCCCGTTCTCATTGACGCTGAAGCTGTCATACACGGAATGATGATTAAGAGTGCCCAGCTGTACATGCTGTATAGTGGGCTATTGGCTTTGTATGCCATGCTAAGCACGGTAGAAGATGTCTACAATGCTTCAGCCCTATCTCGGCGCGCTCCTATTACAGGCTTCATTCAAGTAACGAAACTTGCCTTCGCTATTATTACCATACTGCTTAGTATTTCTTTAATTGTAGACAGAAGCCCGCTGCTTATTGTGTCTGGCTTAACAGCCATTGCTGCTGTGCTGCTATTAATATTCAGAGACACCATTTTAGGCTTTGTTGCCGGTATTCAAATTGCCGCCAACCGCATGTTTAATACGGGCGATTGGATTGCCATGCCTAAGTATGAAGTAGATGGTGAAATACTCGAAATAGGCCTTACTAACGTTAAGGTACAAAACTGGGACAAGACCATCTCTACACTGCCGACCTATAGCCTAACCACAGAAGCAGTAAAGAACTGGCGCGGTATGCAGGAGTCTGGTGGACGCAGAATTAAGCGTGCCATTTATATTGATGTGCACTCGATCAAACTCTGTGACAACGATATGCTAGAGCGATTTTCCAAAATTCGTTATATCAACGAATATATCGACAAGAAGAAAAATGAGCTCCGGGCTTATCACAGAGATTATTCGATTGATGAATCGGACCTGTTAAACAATCGTCGCCTTACTAACATTGGCACTTTTAGGGCCTATTTAGAAGCTTACCTACGTAAGCACCCAGACATTAACCAAGAACTAACCCTCATGGTTAGGCAGTTACCGCCTAATGAGCTTGGTTTGCCTTTAGAAATTTACTGCTTTAGTGTTCAAAAAGAGTGGGTCAAATACGAAAAAGTTCAGGCAGATATTTTTGACCATGTCATGGCTATGCTAGACCTGTTCGACTTACGCGCTTATCAACGTGATGGGCATTTATCCTTGCTTGCCCATCGTGAACATAGCGTGTTTAACAGCACTGGTGGAAACGAAGCCCTACAGGAGTCTGCTGCTCATCACCGTATTGATGACAAAAGTGCTAAGGCGCCAAGAGAAGCTCAGGACAAAAACGAACACGACCGCAAAGACAACGACTAGTAGAACTGATATCACTATTGTTTAAAGGCGAAAAAAAACCGGCTGTAATAGCCGGTTTTTTCATAATGCTTATCGCTTAAGCCAATGCGTAGGCCATCAGTAAGCAAAGTACTAAACCAGTAACGCCAAAAAAACCGTACTCGATTTTTTCCTGCATACCTTCAGCACCTGCTTTAGCAGTCATAAAGCCCATAACGATGCTGCTTAGCCCTAGCGTAAAGGCAATTAGCGCAACACCAAACATAATTGCATTAATCCAATCAGCCATTGTGATAACCCCTTAAAAATATTGGCGGTATTATGCACCAATAAATAAGATTTAACCATGCTTGGATTGGCTTAAATCTATCGCTATTGGTATTAATTGATCTTAGTCAAATCTACTAATTAGTTAGCAATTTCACTAAATAGTGAATTGGAAATTGCTCTAAAAAAACGCACACATAACCTAACCAACTGAAAAATATAAATTTTAAATCTTGGCAAGGCCATTGCTCTACTAAAGATATACCAGCAAATAACGCTAGTGTTTATTTGATAGTGACTCTACAACCCGTCGTAGCTCTTAGAACAAGGTTGATGTGTTACACCTAAATTAAGGAATGAACAATGTCTAACAAACTATTACTTTCAGTTGCTGTTACCAGTGCTTTGATAAGCGGCCACGCATTCGCGCATGACACAAGTTTTCAGAACAACAGCTGCGACATGGAGCTTGATGGCCATATTCAGTATTACCAAGGCGACCTCACGGTTCAGATGGACAATGGTTCGGTAATGACAATTGATGCTCAACACAATATGACCATCAACGGTGAGTCAATTTCGCTAAATAGCGAACAACAGCATTGGGTAAGTGAATACTACAACAACATTGATATTGCTATTCCTATGACCCTTACTATTGCCAGTGAAGGCCTACAAATTGCCAATGTAGCAGTAACTGAAGTGTTTACTGAACTGTTGGGCGGCGATCAAATGGGTGATGATTTCAATGAATTGTTCAACTCACTAGAGACCAAACTAAACACCTCATTTTATGATGACGCGGGTAATATCCGCGTAGATTCTACGAAATTTGACGAGCCAGGTTGGTTTGACGAAAGCTGGGAGCAAGAGTTTGAAACACAAATTGAATCTTTGATCAGTGAATCTATGGGCAGAATTCTTATCGCGGTTGGCACACAGATGCTGTGGGAAGGGGGTGATATGTCTGAGTTTGAACAAAAGATGGAGCGCTGGGGTGAAGATTTAGAATATCGCTTAGAAAGCCAAGCCGCTTCGCTGGAAGAAAAAGGCGATGCTTTGTGTAAAGTGCTGAAGAAAGCCGACTATGCCGAAGGTCAAATGCAGGCATCTATATCAGGGCTTGATGACTTGAACCTGCTGGATATTGACCCCAACGACCATCATGGTCACAACGAGCACAATGACGAAATGAAAATGTAGTCGAATAATTTAGCGAACTATCCCCGCTACAACAAACTACTTACCTTTCTGTTTCACTTATTTTGAAAACCGACTGAAAAACCAGTCGGTTTTTAGTTTTTATAGCGGTCGCTATCTAACTTTTGAATATTTCACCTCTTTCAGATTTCTGCTTTTTCAGTTAATGATAGGCGTATTAACGACATCCGCCCCCCGATTGATGTACTCTTAAACCCTAAACAAAGGGGAATTTAATCGATGACTCAGAATGTAGTAATTAGTGGCTATGGCTGGTTAGCCGGCTATGTAGGCAACGCACTGTCAGGTAAGGTCAATATTATTGGTACCACGCGAAGCCAACAGAAACGCCAGGCGTTAAAAGAACAAGGTATCACCGCAATTAAATATGCACTAGGCGATGATACATCTGTATTATGTAGCTACTTGCAAGACGCGACTTTATTGTTGAATATTCCCCCTGGTAGAAGAAACACCAACCTCGAATCATTTACTGAAAATATGCTGCGACTTATTGATGCTGCACTAAGCGCAGGCGTCGCGCACATTGTTTTTATCAGTACCACGTCAGTTTATGGCGATGCCACGAACGAAGTAGTTACCGAAGTTAGCACTACACAGCCGCAAACAGCTTCGGCCAAGGCACACGTTACTATTGAAGACTATTTGTTGTCTAAACGAGGTCAGGTTGATATCAGTATTATTCGTCTAGCCGGTTTAGTAGGTCCAGACCGTCATCCCGCTCGTTCGTTAAGTGGAAGACACTTGGATGCAGGAAATAAACGAATTAACCTTGTCCATGTGCACGACATTGTGTCTGTGTTAACCTCAATTATTTGCGACAAGCCACTAAACGACGTTATACACCTTTGCAGCTTATCTCACCCTAAACGCGGTATTTATTATGTAGATGCAGCTAACACTCTGGGTATAGACGCACCACACTTTTCTGATACAGAAGCTCAGCCTGGCGGCAAGGTCATCGACGCTACGCAAAGCTGGGAAAGGCTTAACATTACGCCAGAGTATGGCGACCCTTATCGCATGTTTTAAGGCTTATGCTTGTATGTTTACTTAGCTCGCTAAGACGGTTGTAGATTCATTGAGGTGTATTCGCCAATAAGTTATCAAAAAGCCATGAATTAAGAGCTAATCGCTAAAAGAAACAAAAACGGCAAGCCTCTGGCTTGCCGCTTTTTTATCCGAATTTACTGCTAGCACACAGCAAATACACTAGTTTTGTATGGGGAACATACTTAACCGAACAGGCTTACACCAAAGTATTTTACCGCCACCGTGTTTACAAAAATCACAAGTAGAATTAGCGGAATAAACGTCTTCAATGAAACATCCACATACTTTTCAAACCAGCTGCCTTTATAGCCACTACTGCCTTCTTCCAAAGAAGCATTAAAATTAGCACTCTTCCAGCGATAAATAACGAACAAGCAGATTAGCAGGCCGTTTAACGGCAAAATAGTGTCGTAAAATACATCGTAAATTACGTCAAACAGCGATTTATCGGCACCGGCGTAGTGCATAAATGACGTCAGCATATCAACTTTACCAAACGACAATGCACTTAGAATTGCCAGCACAATCATAATGCTACCTAAAGAGCCTAGCGCCCATTTACGGCTTACGCCTTTTTCATCCATAAGCGCCGCAACAGGTACTTCAAAGATAGACACTAGAGACGTTATTGCTGCAAAGAACACGAGTAGGAAAAACAGGCTCGCGACAATCGAAGCCCCCATATAGCCAATGGAGTCTTGTAGTGCCAGGAAGATACTAGGCAGATAAGTAAAAATCATACCTACAGACGATTCACTTAACTCATCAGGATTAATGTCTGGGTTGAAAGAGAATATGGCAGGAAGAATCATTAAACCTGCGGTAAAAGCCACAGCAGTATCGGTTAATGCAACAAGCTTTGCAGCGCTTGGTACATCCGCACGTTTATCGATGTAACTACCGTAGGTAATAAGAATACCCATACCCAGCGACAGTGAGAAAAAGGCTTGTGATAGTGCGCCGTTCACTACTTCTGCTGTAATTTTTGAAAATTCAGGAACAATATAAAACTCTACGCCTGCCATTGCGTTTTCGCGAGTTAGTACAAAGATAACAAGGCCGATAAGCATCACGAAAAGTGCTGGCATAAGCAGCTTCGCCGCTTTTTCTATCCCCTCTTTTACACCACCTTGAAGGATAAGGTAAACCACACCAACAACAGCAGCCATGTAGACGAAAATAGACTCTGAATTAATAAACACCCCAAAGGTATCGGGGTTTGCTAGTTTGTCTAAGTTCCCGCTAACTGCTTCAAATAAATAGCCAAAAAGCCATACAGTAATAACCATGTAGAAAACGGCAATCATAAACGGCGTGGCAATCGCGAGCCAGCCTGCAAGTTTCCACTTCTTTTCGTTACCACTGATAGCGCTGTATGCGCCTAACGGGTCTTTTTTAGCATGGCGACCTACCGACATCTCTGCCAACATAACCGGTAAACAAATGGCAAAAACGAAAATAGCGTACATTAAAAGGAATGCACCACCGCCGTTTTTAGCTGCACCGACTGGGAACCCCACCAAATTACCAATGCCCACTGCAGAGCCTGCAGCAGCCAATATAAAACCTATGCGCGATCCGAACTGTTCTCTGGCCCCGCTCATATCCCTTCCTCTTGTTGAGTTATTGTTATAGCAGTTCGCTTATTACGCCTTGCGACATTCAAATTAGCCTTGTATACAACAATCACTTTTTGAAATCACAATTTGTACTTGTTGTTCGTTCTTGATTCTCGTCGGAATCAAGCCGAGCGAACTGGTATTATTTATTATTAGGATGGCGTTTGTTGTAATGACTCACATGTGGCGTCAACGCGTTGTATTGCTACCTCTATGGGCGTATCAATACGCTGCACCATTCCCAAAATAACATGGTAACAGCAGTGAAATAAAAAGTCTTGATGTTGGACTTGCAGAAATGAGGTTAGACCGTATCACCAAGTTACCACTTCACCATTCCAGTCGATAAAATGGCAAGTCTGGTCCCGATTGAGCGCTGAAAGGTGGTGAATAAGTTGCTTTGCAGTGAACTCTGGCGTAAAGAGTTTTTTAGCCGCTACATTTTTTTGAAATGGCTTCGACAGCCCGGTATCAATGGTACCTGGGTGGTAACATACCAGCATGACATCCTTTAATCTGCGCTTGTATTCTACCGATGCTGTTTTGACAAACATATTGAGCGCGGCTTTCGAGGCACGGTAGCCATACCATCCGCCAAGCCCGTTGTCTGATATGCTCCCTACTCTCGCGCTTAGGCAAACAAGGGTTGAGCCTTCTTTACTCATAACCTTGACTAAATGCTTAAGCCATATAGCGGGAATAATGCTGTTTGTCGCAAAATACGCAGTCAAGGCTTCCTCGCTGACATCTTCTAAGCGCTTTTCGGGTTGAATACCTTCGCTTTCGTTATGCAAAAAACCGGTGGTTATAACTACTGTACCCAACACAACGCCTTGCTCAGCGAGTTGCTTTACAAAGCCGCTGATGTGCTTATCATCCTGTTCAGCAATTTGATGATAGGAGACGTTCTCAGAATTGTTACTTTCAGCTGCAGCTGCACGACTTACAGCAAACACTTTTGCGCCCGCACTGCGATATTGCTCTATAAGTGCAGACGCTATGCCACCAGATGCGCCCACTATAAGTACGTTATTTTCCATTCGGCTCTCCTGGTACGCAGCGGTCGCACTGACGTTTTTTTCCCGTTAAAAGGTAAGAAATGGTATATCTATGTTTTGCGAATACATTGTAGAAAGCATCAGCGGCATAACGGATAACAGGCCAGCGAAGCGGAGCATAAATCCAGCCCATACCTACTGCTTTCCATGCTTCATGGGTAACATCAAGCCCAGTAATTAGGGTGCCATCATCGCGAAGCCCGTGAATCCTTGCATTAAGCGAATGCCAATCCATGTCCGGATAACGACTTGCAAAATCAGTGGCCTGAATATCGACCAAGGTGAGTTTGTTATGCTTGTCTCTTTTGCGTAAATGACGCATTTCGGCTATACACAATGGGCAATAACCATCATAAAAAATAATCACTTCTACCTACCTCTGCCACATAAGACGCTTATCGCTTAAAAGGCGATTTTGCCCATGCAAACATGAAAAAATAAACATTAGGTCGCGTTTGCCACGCGCTGACCGCGCTCTTGTTGTAACCAGTTTAAAACCGTTTTGAGCCGTCGCACGTTATTCTTATTTAATATTCGTTTATACGATAAAAAAACACGCTTGGATGACTTGTGTTGTGCCCTACCCGCACCCACACTACAAGCAAAGATTATGAGAGGTTTTATTATGGCAAATTTACAAGTAGCCACTTTAGCAGGCGGATGCTTTTGGTGTATCGAGTCTGCGTTTAACACTGTCGAAGGTGTAGAAAAAGCAATTTCTGGCTATGCTGGAGGTGAAAAAGCCGATCCAACCTATGAAGAGGTATGTACGGGAAACACTGGTCATGCAGAAGTGGTCCAGGTAACGTTTGATGCCGACAACATCAGCTACCGTGAAATTCTAGAGATATTCTTCGCGCTACATGATCCTACTCAGCTAAACAGACAGGGTAATGATGTGGGTACACAGTATCGCAGCGCAATCTTCTATCATGACGACGCACAAAAAGCGGAAGCTGAAAAAATTATTGCACAAATCACAGAAGAAGAAATCTGGCCTGACCCGGTAGTCACTGAAGTAGTAGCCTTGAATAACTACTATGACGCCGAAGACTATCATCAGGATTATTTCAAAAATAATCCGCAGAACCAGTATTGCTCTATGGTGGTTGCACCTAAGCTTGCAAAATTCAAAAAGACTTTTGCTTCTCGCCTTCGCAGCGATGCATAGGTAAAGTCAGCTTTTTTAGCGACGTTTACAGGTTGGCTAGAAACGAAAGGGTTGCTTGGTAGTAACCCTTTTTCGGTTTTAATAACATCGTAAGTAGATAGACGCTAATCAAACCAAGCGTCATTGATTTCTATAGGAAATAGCAAGGGCGCTAAATCTTCATAACGCGTCTTATGCGCCTCACATTTCGCGTTTTTCATGTAATTCTTTTCCCACGGATCGTTAATGATCCATAGCGTACTATCAATTGTGACTAACCCTTCCATCGACGAGTTATCCATTGTGTACTGTTCGCAACTCTGATCACTGGCAACATCAAAAATAATGGGAATGCGCTTTGTCGGTTTGCTACCAGTGGTATCAATTACCCATAATTCATTGTCGTTTCTTGCCGCGCCAAATAAATATGATGCGCCCGTTGAGTGCGTATATAGAGCCAAGCCATTTATAGGGTGATTACCCGAGGTAAACGAAGGAAGCTGAAGGTCTGGTTCACTTACAGTTGCAAAATCGCTCGATGAGAAAAAATTTTCATCAACAGATAATGTAAAGATCCTTGGCTGCCCCGCTTTGTCTTTTTCTAATGCCAAATACAAAGTCCCGTCTTCCGCCATAGTCAGGCCTTCAATACCATCGTTAGGAAAGTTACCTACTTCGAACTCTTTCGGAAACTGGAGCGGACGCACATCTGACATTTCAACGTCACCATTTTCCTTGCGGGTTAATTTAACCAATAGGCTTGGGTAGTCTGTAGAGCCTGTATCTTCGTACTTGGTTTCACAACGAGGGCTCAAGGCTCCAGTACGGGTTGCATCCTCTGTGACGGTGTAAATGACATTAGCATCTCTAGGGTCTACCGCTAACGCTTCTAAATCTGGTTGTTCGCTCAAGTAGCTATAGAAGCAGCTTCGACGCACGTTCCTCGAGAATGAAAAGCGCTTACTGGAAGCGTTTAGTGTTGCCGTTTCTGGTGAAATGCTATGTAACTTCAACTGCTGCGTAACATCCGCACTTGCATCAGCAATGGTAACTAGCTGTCCGTCTAGCACGACTAGCCCGGATGTTTGGGGGTCAAACATAACTTTTCCAGATTCATCAAGGATCCACTTCCCTACTGTTGTTTCTGTCAAATCGGTAGGTTCTGGACTGATAATGACATCTTTGGGCTCGCTGCATGCGGTGACCAGCATGGCGGTTAAAACGGTGGCGGATAAATACTTAAGCATAATATGAAGTCCTCTCTCGACTCGGCGTATCGAGAGCAAAAGCTAAAACTGAAAAAATTGTAAGGGAGTATATCGAGCATACCGTTTACGCACAAAAAAGAGTAAGGTTATAACGGTTATTTACATTGCGACTGCGTTTGTGGCTTGTAAAAGACACGATAAATATTATAAAGCTTCTTAGTATTGAGGCAGAAAAGTTTTAGATAGTAAATCGAGTATTGAAGGAGAAAGTCATTCCTACGCAGCACTTGCCCCAAGTCATAGCAGGGCCAATAGTTAGAAAAGTGACGCCTACTGAATGCCATATATGGGTAGTCACCAGTAACGTCGAGGCACCATCACTGAAACTGTCGGTCTGTGACCAGACCATAGCGGGTGAGTGTCAGAGTGAAACGGTACGCGTAGGCACTTATGCTTTCATCCATCTTATCTCTTTTTTCGCGGCTGATACTTTTAAAGACAGAGCGCGAATTAGCTATAAACTGTTATTCGACGATTCGTCTGCCCAAACCACATGGGAAAATGAACAGCGCGCAATACTCTACGATGGCCAAACTTCGCCAAGCTTTCACTACACAGAAACGCCTGAAACTATTTTGCACGGCTCATGCCGCAAACCCCACTTTCATGACGATGATGCGCTGGCGCAGGTTGACGTTCTTCACAAGAATGCGTTTGAAAAGGATGACGGCTTTCCCGATCTTTTGTTGATGACGGGGGATCAAATTTACGCAGATGATGTCGCTGGCCCTATGCTTAAAGCCATTCACAGAGTGATAGAGCGCTTAGGCCTTTACCACGAAGCGCTTGAGGGCGCAGTGGTGAGCAATACGAGTGAACTTGCAACCCATGAATTTGGGTTTTATGAACGTGAACAGCTTCTGCCGCAAATAGCGACCAATACGGTATTGTCTTCCATTTTCTTTGGCGCCAAGAAAAAGCCTGTGTTTACGTCGGTAAATGCACAAAACCATTTAATTGGCAGTGCAGAGATCATCGCTATGTATCTGCTGGTGTGGTCCGACACGCTTTGGGCTGATACGTTGCGCTCTGATGGCTCTATAGATAAAGAGGGTATACCAGAAAAGTACTCAAACATTTTCAATAAAGAAAATGACGCGCTTACCGGGTTCGTTAAGCAATTACCCCAGGTACGTCGAGCCCTGGCACACATTCCCACCTATATGATCTTTGACGATCACGATGTTACCGACGACTGGAATTTAACTCGGGGCTGGGAACAAGAAGTCTATGGAAACCCTTTATCAAAACGCATGATCGGCAATGCGCTTATCGGCTATTTGCTTTGCCAAGGCTGGGGGAATGCACCAAAAAAAGTAGCGCCACTAATCGCTAAAGTACAAGAGTCAATGGGAGAAAGCGGTTTAAACTCGCACGATGAAATCATTGACGATCTGTTGGATTTTGATCAGTGGCATTACCGTTTAGATACCACACCTCCTATTGAGGTTTTAGACACCCGCACGCAGCGTTGGCGCAGTGAATCAGATATGAACAAGCCCTCGGGGCTAATGGACTGGGAAGCGCTGTGTGATTTCCAGCATTCTATTATTGGCAAGGAATCTGTCATCGTCGTCTCTGCCGCTCCCATCTATGGGGTTAAAGTTATAGAGGCCATTCAAAAAATATTTACGTTTTTTGGCAAGGCGCTCACGGTAGATGCAGAAAACTGGATGGCACATAAAGGTACTGCCAACGTTATGTTAAACATTTTTAGGCACTATAAAACTCCACCTGAATTCATTATTTTGTCGGGGGATGTGCACTATTCCTTTGTGTACGATGTGCGTTTACGCTTTAGGCGAAACAGCCCTCATATCACTCAGTTCACCTGTAGCGGATTGAAAAACGCGTTCCCGGATGGGCTAATTAAATGGCTAGATAGATTAAACCGCGTGCTGTATCGCTCCAAGTCTCCCTTGAACCTTTTCACAAGACGTCGAAACATGTCGGTAAAAGCACGAGAGCCTAGCAAGGGTTATGGCGAATTATTCAACGGTTGCGCAATCGGTGTATTAAAAATTTCACAAAAAAACGCCGATGTTCAGTGCAAAGCTTTGTTGAGCAACGGTAAAGAGGTAGAATTCCCAGCTTCAAAAGACGATTAGTTCAAAAGAGGTATCTAATGAGTGATAGCGCACTGTCCATCGGATTATTTTACGGCTCAACAACCTGCTATACCGAAATGGCAGCAGAAAAAATCCAAGCGCAGCTCAATAGCCTTTTTGACGAAGACATTGTTGACCTTCACAATATTAAAGATGTAAACCTGACGCGCACAGCCGAATACGACATCATTATATTTGGTATCTCCACTTGGGATTTCGGCGAGCTGCAAGAAGATTGGGAATCTCACTGGGAAGAGGTTCACGGCTTAGATTTAGCAGGTAAAACCATTGCACTATTCGGCCTTGGCGATCAACTTGGTTACGGTGAATGGTTTCAAGATGCGTTAGGCATGCTTCACGATGCAATTATGCCCTCGGGTTGTAATATTGTGGGGTACTGGCCTAATGAAGGCTACGAGTTTACCGCCTCTAAAGCCTTGACCGAAGATAAAACCAAGTTCGTAGGTTTATCTCTTGATGATGAAAACCAATACGACAAAACCGATGCTCGCATTGAAGCCTGGTGTGAACAGCTACTGGTCTCAATGGCATAAAACTTTAATCCACTTGGATATCAGCGTTGGAAAATAAAGGTCGTCTTCATCAGCAGTTCTATCGCAACGGCCCAAGCCATCGGGACGGTGCCGACGTGTCGTTTCAAGATATTCGTAAACTGTTTAACTTCGCAACGATCACGGTTGGCAGGTGGGTGACCGCGGAAGAGCAGCAGATCGCTGCCAATTTATTTTTTGATGCGCTGTACGATCTGGTTGCGATCCTTAATATCAATGAGCAAGTGCTGTCTTTAAACGGCTCTCTATCCCTTGCTTTTGGCAGTGGGGGGCAAAAACACAGTAGCGCCCACTACAACAGCGCAAAAAGGCAGCTAGCGCTAGCAAAAAACGCGGGAGCTGGGGCCCTTGCCCATGAGTGGTTTCACGCATTTGATCACTACATTGCGCCTCGTATGTTCGAAGGCATTGCTGCCGGCAGCTTCGCCACGCAGGCATGGCTAGATAACGCACCTATGAACGCCCATCCGTTGAATCAAAAATTAAGCGATTGCTTCTCGCTATTGTTCTTAAATGATCAAAAAAGGCCTAATGAGTACTTTGTGCGATCGGTAGAAGCTGATCGCGCGCTAAAAATGTATTATTATGCTATGCCTCAGGAGATGGCTGCCCGAGCGTTTGAAGCCTGTATACAAGATCACGAGATCAAAAATGCGTTTTTGGTACAAGGCACAAAAAAATCAACGGAAGCTAGACTTGGCATTTACCCTCATGGTAACTTGCGTATATCACTCAATCAGGCATTGATGTTGTATTTTTACCAATTAGGTGTCGCTATTTCACGCAAACAACCCTGAATTGTTGTTTTACCACCGTGAAACTGAGTATTTTTTCAACAACAAGTGTTAATGAGCACACTGTTTTTATACAAAAGTCTGTATATTTTTGTAACAAGCAGTATACTAAATGGCTCGAACGTAACAGAAGAAAGAAGACGAGATGAAAAGAAAGAAGCATACCTCGGCTGAAGACGAGGCTCAGATTGATATGACCCCCATGTTGGACATCGTGTTCATCATGTTGATTTTCTTCATCGTAACGACCTCGTTCGTGAAAGAGAAAGGTTTAGACGTAAACCGTCCAGAAGATAATCAAGCGAAAAACGACAAGCCTTCTAAAGCGCTTTCTATCCGTATTGATGCTGATGGCACTATCATGATGGGTGGCCGTGAGGTTGATATTCGTCGTGTGGTTGCGAACACGCAAACATACCTAGCAGAAAACAACACTGATTCTGCTGCTATCCAGGCTCACGAAGACAGCGAGCACGGCACAGTGGTTGAAGTGATGAACCAAGTTAAAATTGCTGGTATCGACAAAGTATCTGTTTTGGTTAAAAAGAGCAGTTAAAACGCTTTATTAATCAAATACAAATTAAGTAAAAGCCACCTTCGGGTGGCTTTTTCGTATCCTCTCTTATACCAAAGTATCTCTTGTGCTATCGCACGAATTTTGTTCAGATCGTACCATTCGGTGTGTCTGGATAAACCATGTTGAAACTCGGTTCCAGACTCGGATGTCACTGGAGCCATTATGCACAAAAAACTTATTTACACTGCTGTACTTGCAGCAGTAATGTCAGCACCCCAGGTGTCTGCAGCAAAAATCGAATTAAGCGAAGCCTTTAACTACAACGCTTTCATCTTTGAAGATTACGAAGGTGAGCGTTCTGACGTTGAAGGTACGTTAGCCGTAGGTGGAAACCTAACGGTTGAAGACTTTGATGTAGGTCTTCTACTCCCTACCGATCTTTCTTCTAGTGCACTTTATGTAGGTGGCGATCTTTCTTATACCCGAGGCCATGTTCACGCAGGACAAACCACAGTTTCAGGTATGGTTACTGCTAATAGCGTAATGTTCGATGGAGCACTAAACAGTACCAGTGCTACCACAGTAACCTACGGTAGTGTGGAAAACGGCGGTATATTCAGTAAAGGTGACGTGACATTAGAGAAGGCTGGCGTTAATAACGGGGACATCCAGTCTGAGCAAGCCGTCACCATCCGTGAAGCGGGTGTGAATGGCTCCATAACCTACGGTACAACGCTTACCGTGGATAATGCTGGCTATACTGGGAGCGCCGTGCAGTCTTCCAGTAATACAGTAAACGTCGACAATCTCGATTTTAATTCCATCGCTACTGAAGTAACGGCGCAGTCTCAAGACTTTGCCTCGATGAGCGTGAATGGAACAACGACACTGACCTGCACCGACGCTTCAGATCCAAATGCGTTAGTCAGTTGTAATGACAGTAATATTGATACTCTCGACACCATCGTATTTTCCGGCTCCGATGATGTGAATATCTATTCGATTAGCTCTGACTGGTTCAGCGCAGCTGACAAAGACATTGTTTACGATTTCTCTACCACTAGCTATAACATTATCAATGTGTATGGGGATACAGTAGAGCTGTTTAATACAGGCTTCTTCAATACTGCATTTACGCAGGAAAACGAATACTTTACAGAAAATGGCCAGTATAGAGACAATGATAACAATGAAGGTCAACGTCACGACGGGCTTTACACTAACAATATTTTGTTTAACTTTGTTGATGCTGAAGATTTAACCCTGCACAGTGTTGGCGTAAAAGGTAGCGTATTAGCGCCATATGCAGAGCTAAGTTTTTATAATGGTCACGTAGATGGCAATGTGATTGCCAATAGTTTGGTCACGCCGCTTGTGGAATTAGTTAACGACCAAGGTGAAACTTACAACGCGCCAACAGGCCAAATTAATAACTATCAGTTTGGCGCTATTAACGTTAGCGAGCCCGCTTCAATCGCCCTTTTATTTGGTGCGGGTTGTTTTATGCTGGCTAGACGTAGAAAAGCGAATTAACGCTTAAAAAGAGAAATTACTCTTCAAATTAAAGCGGCTTTACAAAGCAAAGCCGCTTAATCTTGGCGAAGACAGCAAAAGCTCATCGCTTGTTACACCATTACCCTGCCCTTGTCGCCACCTTATCTGAATACCCGCTTCAAACGCTTGATATTCAACCGCAAACGCTTTTCCAATATAGCCAGCCACAATCCAGTTGTGGTTAATACGATATTGCCCTTCAGCCATAAAATTGCCGCTTAAACCTGTGTCTGAGTTTTCTCCAAGGGTCTCATCTAAGTCTTCAAGACGAAACGCTTCTCCTGTTGGAAAACGTAAATCATCGTCTTGTTTAACACGAGAGAGTGCAAGTGAACTACGCAGTTTAACCTGCCAATTATGTGCCTCTAGGGTTAGCAGCTCAGAATAGCCGCCAATACTGACAAACTGACTCGGGCTAAAGTAGCCCCCGTTGCCTACAGTAAAACCGCTTAAATTTTTATCGTAGCTCGTATAGCTTAAGAATGGCCCTACACGCCAATAATCAAGGCGAGAAGATACCATATCAGCTATGTCGTAACTCACGTCACCACGAAGCGATAACGCGCTGTTATCAGCAACGAGTTCGCCTTCTAATCGGCTTATTTGTGCAGTTCCTGCAACCGACATATTGTCAGCTATGGAATGGGCAACTAATCCACGAATACCGCTTTCTATCACATAGCCCCAAGACCTACCCCGGTTGGCATAAAACGTTCCGGTCTGACTCAATAGACTGTCTTCTTTCGCTTTTCTAAATAGCGTGGCCGCAACGGTAGTACTTGCTAAGAACTTTGTCGCCGAGATTTGCCCGGTGATTTTGGCGCCAACAGGTTGCTCGAACATGCCATATTCCAAATTCGCGTAAAAGTTGAAGTCTGGCGCTTGATAATAGGCTTCAGCTCGAACACCTGTATCTTCGAAACCACTTATGCCCACAGATGATCTTTCTAATTGCCTGTCACCGAACCAGTCACCAGCTTGAGGAGAACCACTGTAGAACTGCTTATAGTCTAATGAAACTTGCCAAAGCCAGTTTTTATAACCGCTGCCAATACCGATGTATTGTGACAATACATCAAAGTTACCAAGCCCCTCGCCACCACTTCGACTGCGAGTATTTATACCGTAAACTGCACTTAGGCCTTCTTTAGTTTGTGCGGTAACCGCTTGTGGGTCGTCGTTTTGATAAGCTAACCAAAACTGTTTTCTAGGCCACGCGTTGCGTATCGTGCGCGCTTGCAAAATGCTTTTCACTGCACTGTATTTTAAGGCCAAGCGATTTAATGTAGCGTCATTACTTTGATTCAATGAAACCAATTCATTCGCAATAACCGTATTGCTTGGCGTTTTCGATAGCACTTGCTCGAACGCCGCCGTTGCGGTGGAAATGTCTTGTATTTCTTTTGCAGCCCAGCCAATTAACGCACGTTCCTCTATGCTTAAAGGCCGCAAACGTTCGAGGGCTTCGCCAGCTTGTATACTTTCTTTGTAGCGCCTTGTATCGAAAAACTGGGCCTGTCGACTAGCCAAGCCATCTGCGCAGCGCCTGATGAATACTTCTGTATCAATACTGCACGCCAAGTCGAAAGCGTTTTGCTCAGCAACATCGCTGTTTTGCGCGCTGAGTGCCAGAAACTGGCCTTCATTATCTTCTACTATACTAAACAGCGCTTCGGCAAAGTCATAATTTTTTAAATCATATTGCTGCCACGCCGCGCCTTGTAGTACCTCTTTTACGTAGCCATTGTCGTCAGACTTAAGAAACTGTGCCAGCCTTGCTGTATCACGCAGCGACAACGCCTGCTGGAGCTTGATACCTGTAACGCTGTTAAGACCTTGCTGTGCTGATTGTTTATCGATATCGCGAACAGACGATTGCAAAGCTGCAGTAAACTGTTGGCTAGCGACCTCTAACATGCCTTTGTCGATAGCAGTCCACCCCATGAGCAAGTAAAAGTCAGTACGCTTTAACTGATTGCTTAGTGCTACAAGTGTTTCTATTTTTTGCTTTGACGTTTTCGCTCTAGCTTTAGGCGTTAATTGCGCAAACCTCTCTAGTGGAAGCGCTTTTGAGGCAGGTTTGGCAACCTGTTTTTGGGGTGTTTCGAGCGAATCATTGGGCATAGAGTCAGCCTCAGGTTTGCCTGACTTATCTACTCTCGGTACTGAAACTACAGGCTTAATAGTACCTTTAACTCGGCCATTAATTCTATTTAGCTCAGCTTCGACTTCTTCCGGCACCTTCCACTGGGGGTAACGGGCTTTTAAACGCGTAAATTCTTCGTTCGCTCGATTAATCTGTCGCTCGTTAATGTGATACCAAAGCCCGGTTAAATCGGGCTGTTCCTGTTGTGCCGGAAGTATGCCTAGATCTTTTTCTTTGTAGGTTGTTTTAGTTTGCCCGTACGCCTGCATCGACCCAAAGGACGTGAGCAATGCGCCGATGGCTAGACAGAGTGACGTGCGTGTAAACCTTTCTTTCACGATGCATTATCCAAAACAGCCAACATAGAGAGCAGCGTTAGGCTTGCAGAGTAATAATCCATGTTACGGTCGATAGAAGGCCACTTAGGTTTTTGTGGCGATTCTGCTTTCATTAGGCTGTTTACCGCAATCTGAACCGACTTCATGCCCTTCGACATCTCGTACTCAGCTGTTTCCTCACTTAATAGGTTGATAGTAGCTGGCGTAGGCGTAACAGCCCACCATGCATAATATGGCGCTAGTAGCTTTTCGATTAGCTGATTATTTTCACGAAATTGCATTGACCATGAAAGCTGCAGTGGAATGCGGATGGCATTAAAGCCGAATTCGGGCGATATCACCTTGTCTAGGCTTACTGCGCCAATATTCTTACTGTCTGAGTCAGTACTGTTGGGCGTAAAACGCACCCAGTCACTTGGTAACTTATAAGAAGAAAATTGCATTTTAGACAGCAAAGCTAAGCCCGAATTATAGAGTTTCTCCCAGCGTGCGGGCGTAGCCGATATTTTTGCCAAATCAGTGATAGCGGGAAAAACCCAGTAAGACAAATTCAGCTGCAAACTGTTATTGCCTGCTTGTTCGGACGTAAATCCGTATTCACCAGGTAACAATACAACGCTGTTGCTTTGGGTTATCAACAACTTCTGTTCGACAGCACCCACAATTGCTTTAGCGTCTTCCAGATAGCTGCTTACGCCCCACCGTTCATGCGCGCGTAATAACGCCCACGCGATAAGAATTTCGCCATCAGAGGCGTTATTAGGGTCATCAATACAAGCAGATGAATTATCAACACAAGGGCGATAACGCCAGCTAAACAAGCCGTCGTCACGCATTAGTGTGCTTTTAGTCCAATGCCACAGTGCGTTGAAGGTGTCTTTATCGTTTGCGGCAACGGCAAAGAGCATGCCGTACCCCTGCCCCTCGCTATGTGATACCTCATCATTTCCGGTATCAACTACCCGCCCACCATCAATAAACAGCGCCTTATACGCAATGTACTGAGACTTAAATTCGCTATCTTCTTCAGTAGAACATGACATTAACAAAAGCGTGATACCGAATAAAAATGTTGCTCTTAAAACGCTATGTATATTTACCATGAGTCTTGTACTTGTTTGTTTCTGCGTTTTAATAATAGATATATAAACAAACTCACCACAAACACTATAGCTACGAAACCTATTAGCCAATACCACGGGTTATTAGATAGCCATAACCTTAAGTGCAACCAAGTATCATCAGCTTCGCCAACCTCATATTTATCGCTTACTTGCATAACCAAAGATGGCGATAAAGCATTTTTCCAAGCAAAGAAGTCGCCAGCCATTTGCCCCCACATTGACAAGCTAACCAGGTCGGTAACTCTCGCCTGAAGCAATTCAGGACTTTGCGCGGCAATAATGAACATAGTATCCGTCTGGGATGAAGTTGGATGCTCTTGGGCGGTCAACACTGCCTGTTCACCTAAATCACTCTCTTGTACTGTGTGCCCATCTACACGCATTACCTTGAAAGACATGTCGTCAGTAAGCGTACGTACGCGGTTGTACAAATTATTTTGCAATCGATAAGACCAGCGTTTTGTTGCCTCTATCGCAGTGCTAAATTCGGTTTGCTCAATTTGCGAGAGGGTTTCTGGCGTGCCTAAAACAATAGCTGAGCCATCGGTAGAAACGTTATTTTCTTCTCTTATATGCAGGTTTAATAAAGGAACTTGTGCAACTTGTGCAAGTTTAGCCGTTAGCGTGAGCGCGGTACCTAGATAGTTATCTGATGGAATGACAATTGTGGATACAGGTGCCGATTTAAATCGTGCAAACGGGTAGGCAGTTTCAGACAATAATGCCAAATTCGGCTGCACAGCAACATTTCCTGCATCCGGAAATTCGATAGCAGAAGAATCGGCCAGTTGAAAAACCAAATGCTTACCTGAAACATCGTCACAGGGCACTCCTGCAAGTGGCGCGCGTAAGCTTAAATCAAAGTCTACATTGTTGATGCCTCCTTTAAAAAAGCGTGCCGGCACTCTGAGTTGATAATCCCTAAACGACTGGCCGTTGTCATTATTAAGCGCTAGGCCGTGGACTAATTCATCATTCACGCTCACATTCATTACAGAGCCAGGTCCGAAACCCGCGCCATACCCAAAATCTAAGAACAAGTTAACGCTGGCATTCTCTGGTACGTAAAAGTCAGCGGGCAATCTAAACGATACTCGTTTGTTGAAGGTGCCTTCGTCTCTAAATTGCGATGTGGACACGCCTAAATCTTGAAGTGTGTAATGATTATCAGGAGCCAATACAAAATTGCGCTGAAGCGTGTCTGCTTTCATTTGGGTTTGGGAAAGTATGGTGACCTGAGAGACTGGATTGATAGCGTCATCCATTACCGCCAACGCTTTTGCAGCTTCAAGCACTTCAATTGGTGTAGTACCACTAACAATAAGCCGATAGCTCGCCGGTACAATTACTTCACCATCTTTAACAAATGCTGGAGTTCGCTGGGTTTTCAAAAATGCACCGTCAATATCATTTATTACTTCGTCAGATAACACAGGAGATAACGCATCTACGGTGCCAATTAATACGTGAACGGGCTGCTTTTCTTTTCGTTCCAAATACCAAGCAGTGCGTTCATAACGCGCTACGTTTTCCTCACCCCAATAGCTATCCTCAGTCTCTTTTAATTGAGGCAAAACATAACCATCATCGAAGGTTTCATGCTCTACAATTAACGGTTGGTATTGGTTTCTAAGCGCTAGAGCTTGTGCCACTAAAGGCAAAGTTTGTTGCTTTAGCTCACTTTCGATCTCGCGGGCAGTGTAAAGCTGTACGTCTCTCTGTCCGCCAATGCCTGGATTTAAGAAACCGCTTAAATCTTCTAATTTAAAAGGTTTGTTATCGATTGATGTATCTAACTGTAACGTTGACGTATAGGCATTAATTTCACTCCATAGCTCTGGCGCACTGCCATCTACGCACTGCTCGGCATAGTGCTGGCTTACTGCTAACGTCAGTGAATTAAAGCCTGCTCGCCAAAGAGACTGGGGTATTTCTATCTCAGAGACTAAAGACGGCCTTTGAGGATCAAAAGCCACCTGACCGATAGTCGCGTTGTTGAACCTAACATAAAGTTGAGAGCGTTTTTTGATCAACGCTTGGGAGCTCATTACCTCTAACCGCAGTCGAGCGCTGTTTACTTTCGCAAGCGAACTAAGAGGTATAGGTATGTCTAGCGTTGCCGCTTTACCTTGTAGGCGCAGGGTTTCGTCACCGCCGAAAAACTCTGTTAGCCTGTAAGTATCGGTTTGGGCCGCGAGGCTGCATGATACGCACAAACACAACATGAAGATAAAGTATTTTTTAATCATTGTTTGTCCTTTACCGATTTAGGCAATAGACCTAATTTATCGGCGAATTTGCCTATTAATACAAGCATATGCAATAAAGCTGGCTTTAATCCAACTTTTAATACGTGTTTAGCTCCAAACCAGTAAGAAATGGGTCTGGTTCTACGACGTTGAAACGATAACCACCGCAAGCTATCACAAAGTGTAAAAGCGATGACTTCGTTTTCTTGTTCGTCCGTTTCTGGCACAAAACGAACTCTTAGTATTTTAGATTTGCTATCATAGTTCATTACAACAATAGCGATATGTACATTCTTATTTAAAGCATGACTCCATGACGAAAGTGTTGCCTTTTCCGGAACGAATGCCCCTTTACCTTTCAATCGCAACCTTGCTCCACCTAATGAAAGGTCGACTAAGTCCCCCACCCAAGCTTCATCACTTTTAGTTTTAATCACTACACTATTGGTAGCTGGCAACCGAGCTTGGCTGCGTACCTGTTTTCGCTCTAGTAGAACACTCAACACTGACAGCAACAAAATTAAATTAAAGACATTCCAAAGCAGTACGACTACCGTAAGCTCTCGGGTTAGTGGTTCAGTTATTAATTTATAAACTCCGCTCCCTAGCGCGAAGGTAATAAGAAGTATTCCCCAGTAAAAAACATTAGAAAGCGGCGATACGAAGGTTTTCTCTAAGCTTTCTCCTTTTGGCGTTACTACAAAAGAGGGGGCTCGAGGCTTTAAGAAAACTTTTACTAGTGCGTTTAATGTGAATGCGCATTGCAATATTTCGTAAAGCTCGGACACCAAGGGCCATCGCGTTCGCCCAAAGAGCATTGTGGAGATCATATAAGTTGCGAACACATGGGGTAGTGTAAATGCGAATATCTCTAGTATAGAGGCATGGTAAACCTGAAGCCCGAACACAAGATATGCTAAAGGCATGAGTAAAAAGATAATGCGGGCGAAAGGAAACAACCAAAACATGATTGAACTCATGTAGCCCACCCGCTGGTACCACTTTAAACCTTCCGCTTTAAATGGTTTTTTGAGTAGTAAAATTTGTGTCATTCCCTGCGCCCAACGCATACGCTGTTGAATAAACGCATCGAAGGTTTCAGGAGCAAGTCCGCTTACCATAGGTCTGTCAACATACACAGACTCATAGCCCATTTTATGCAGGTCTAGCGCGGTTTCTGCATCTTCGGTAATAGAGTCACCAGAAATGCCGCCAACCAAGTCCAAGTGCTTTCGACGCATTAATGCGGCTGAGCCACAAAAAAATGAGCTTCCCCAATAATCTAACCCCTTTTGAATAGTGCCATAGAACATATCGTTCTCTGAAGGCATGCGCGTAAACGCTGAAAAGTAATTGCGCTCTACTGGATCTGGGTTAGCCATAAAGTGAGGGGTTTGAACTAAGAACACCTTTTCGTTTTTAAGCATCCAAGGGACAGTTCTGTCGAGAAAGTCAGAAGTAGGCACGTGATCGGCATCGAGAATTACAATCAAATCTCCCGTCGTATTTTGTATTGCACTATTAACGTTGCCCGCCTTAGCAAACTCATTTTTCGCCCGAGTGTGATAGGTAATGCCTAAGCGCGAACAAAGTGATTGTAAGTCTTGTCGACGCTGTCTGGCTGACGCTGCCGAGGTAGGGTTATCCGCATTGATTTTTTGATCTGTACCACCGTCGTCAAGCAGATGAATATGAAGCTTATCTTTTGGGTAGTCCAACATTTGTGCGGCACGAATCGTGACCTCTAATATCTCTTCATCTTCGTTATAGCTTGGGATCATAACGTCTACGCTTGGCAGCGCAGATTTATCCATACCTTCTAATGAGAGCAATGGTCGACTTAACGGGAAAGCATTAACAATAGCCCCCAATACCGAAGTGATACCCGCATATATTTCAGCTGCGAACAGCAGCCATACTGCAATCATCGAAAAAATATCTGAATAGGTGAGTGTATAGATACCTCGCCACAGCAAATACCTTACGCTAAGTGCTATGGCCAAAACGAGCGCAAAGATACGGAATAAATGCTGGTATTTCTGAGTATGACGCGCTTCTTTACTACAAAGAGAGATGAAAACTAGGATAGTAATAGAGGCCAATAGTTGGCCTAGTGCGTCCATTGGCGCTAAAAGTAAGCCTCCTAACAAACAAGAGGCTACCAGAAGCAACAAAATTAGCTTGGAGGTATAGTGATGTCTATGGGTTTGTGAATAATCCAAGTTTGCGATCCAATATGTGTATTTGAGTTACACTTGCATAGTTCGCCCTGTTTATTAACTTCATGGTTCCGTCAACAATCTCAACTTCGTGGTTGCTTTTGTAGAACAAGCTAGAGATATGGTCTCTGCGTTTTCTATTACTTTTCGAAACTAAGAACCATGCTGGGTAAGTCGCCAAACCGAAAGCTGCAACAGTAATCAAACTGTAGAAAACTGCTGGAGACATGGAAGGAGCCACGTACAGGGAAAATAAAAACATAGCGATACTCAGGACCGTAAATATAGCAGTAATTTTACGTAAACGTATAACTTTTATAAGATTATTCTCCGCATCCAGTAGCATTTTAAGACGCTTTTTCCAAAGGTTCTCTGTTTCAAGACTGGTGCTTACTTCTACCAAACGCGGCTTGTTGCCAGCTGGCGCTGTATTTTTGAAATGTTGTGCTCGTTCAAACACATTTACCGCAGAACCGCTATTGATAGCGCTTTGAAAAGACTGCTCAAGCAGATCAGTTTGATTAATTTGTTGGTTGTTATCGACTAATTTCACTGCGCACGCTCTCCTGACTACTACACGACAAGTCTACTTCTGCACATCCGGAGGAAAAATTGCTGAAACCATACTTACTGATTGATAATGATACGCTTACATACGCAAAAGAAAATTGGACTTTAGCTCATTAAACTTTGGTATAAGCCTTTAAAAACAAGGCTTAGAGCAGATTGATATACCAAAACCTGACCGTTTGGAGGAGTGCTATCAGGCGTTTTTAAAACCCAGAACAGCCCATTTTTTGAGCTAAAAGTGAGCTAAATTAGACTAATTGATTAGATAAGTGCGGTAAGAATAGTATTAAGGCTTTCTAAGCTTACTTAAAATACTGATCAAGTTACTGATATTGAAAACAGTACCGAAAATACTGCCTACGGATAAAGCGTATAACAGCCCTAATGTTTCAGCCGCTAGAAACACTTTTCTGATGGTATGTGTGTTTCTGATAACCAATGAACCTACGGTAAAAATAAGTGACGACGCATAGGCAATAAAAATTATCCAACTGTGCTCTAACACAAACCATTCATAGGCGAGAAAGCCAAGATTCACTGCTACGAAGAAAAACAAAATAGCATTGCTTCTGTGTTTAATAGCAATAAAGTTACGCACGCTTGCGAGCAATGTACCAATGCCAGCGGCCATAGCGTCCAACATAAAAAAATGAGCGCTTAATGCACTCAAAGCAAACGCTGAAATAAGCAAATATTTGTCGACATTGGTTTGGCGATACCCAATAAAATTTAAAACAACGGCTATCGCGCCAAAACCTTCTGCAACTATATTCATTTATATAAGCTCATTAAAATTTTAGGTAAAAAGGCTGACAAAGGGCTTTATATTCATTTGTGTAATTCCCCTCATGGTCTCTAATAACCAGCGCATTTTCATTCGTAACTGTTGTGTTAAAAAGCTGATGGTCTGCATACGCAGTGCAATCTGCATGTCCGCCGTCAGCATTCTTCATTACTTTGTTAAAGCGAAATGCACAAAGGTAAGGGTCTTTATCCGATGTATGCTTTACATAAAGCATCGCTTCCAGCAATAAGCCATGACCAGCGGCGGTTTTGATAATGTCAGTTTCCATCGACGCAGGGTAAACGCAGTACATTTGTCCACTTTCTATCAAAAATGCACTGCTAGCGCTAAAAAGCTCGTCGGGGCTTAATGTAGATGTTTGCCTTGCTACTGAACGATTGTAGCTTTGCTTACTGTATGCATTAGAAAGTTTCGCTGGCGATTCGAAATACGGCGGGTTGGAAATGATGGTGTCATACAAATAGGCTGGTTCAAACCCCGCCAAATCGCAGTTGTGGATATGTAGCTGCCCTGCCCACTTTGAATTTTCAAAGTTAATTGCTGCCTGCGCCGCTGCATCCTTATCAATTTCGATGGCATCGATTTTGATAGCCTCGACTTGAGGTGCATCATTGTTATGATTTAACGGAAAAAAGCTTTCGGCTTTTTGCGCCATCATTAGGGCTAAAATGCCACTGCCGGTACCAATATCTAAAATACGCGGGGCGCGGCTAATGTCAGCACGATGCTTAGCCCAACTTCCTAGAATTAGGCTGTCGGTGTTCACTTTCATGGCGCATTTATCTTGCGCTACGGTGAATTGTTTACAGCGGAACATGGGGAAGTCATATTACCTGGTGCATTAAAAAGCGCGCATTCTATACCAAGTTCGGTTGCGCTTCACGTTAAGCTGGTGACATATATTGTACACGCTCATCCCCCGGGTCTATTTCCAGCGCTGAAGCGACATCATATTTCTGGCCACATCCACGGCATGAACAGGTCGGTACTTTTTTAACGGGCCTTTCATTATGCTTTGCCATATAGGCGCCGTTTTCTGCGCTATGTCTTCTAGCGTTCGCGATTCATTGCGCTCACCCAGTAGCAATGAAGGTCGAACTGCCGAGGCATGGGGTAATTGCGGCATACGCATAATGGCGTTCTCCAGTTCTCCTTTCACCCGCAAGTAAAAGTTACTGCTTTTAGCATCAGCGCCAACTGAAGATATCCATACAAAACTGTCTGCGCGTTGAGCGCGGGTAAGCTGCGCCGCTACGTGAACGTACTCGAAGTCGACACGGCGAAAGGCTTGCTTAGACCCCGCCTTTTTAAGCGTAGTACCCAGGCAGCAATAAACATGGTTTACACTGAAGTAACCTTGGTAGTCTTGCAGGTTGTCAAAGTCGATAACCACAGGCTTTAGTCTGTTGTAGGGGTCATTAAACATGCTAGAAGAAAGCGGTTTTCTGACTAAGCAGGTTACTTCATTGTATCGTCTGTCCTGTAACAGCATATTTACAAGCGTTCGTCCTACTAAACCTGTCGCTCCTAGCACCATTGCGGATTTCATACGTCGCACCTTGTATCATAAATTGATATAACTACAATCAAACCTTCGACAGTCAAATATGCAGATAAAAATGAAAAAAGCCCTTTTAATTGGAGCCGCTATGCTCTCTACTGCTTTAAACGCTGAAACGCTCACTATTGAGCGCATTTTCTCTTCTCCTTCACTTGATGGCAATGCACCCCGTTCATTGAAAGTATCCCCGGACGGTCAACGCGTTACATTTCTTAAAGGCAAACAAACTGACTACGAACGCCTAGATCTATGGGAATACCATATTGAAAGCGGTCAAACTCGCATGCTGTTCGACTCAAACGACCTTCAAAGCGGCGAAGAAGTCCTGTCTGATGAAGAAAAAGCGCGACGTGAGCGTATGCGCTTATCTGGTAGCGGCATCGTTAGCTACCAATGGTCCGACGATGGTAAAGCATTGTTGTTCCCGCTGGGCGGAGACGTTTTCTATCACAAGCTAGGTGAAAAAGGCGCAAAACAGCTTCTAGATACCGAAGCATTTGAAACCGATATTAAATTATCGCCAAAAGGTAACTACATTTCGTTTATTCGCGACCAGAACCTTTATGTTAAACACATAGAGTCAGGAAAAGAGACAGCAATTACAAGAGAAGGCGGTGGCAACCTGAAATTTGGTATGGCTGAGTTTGTAGCCCAAGAAGAAATGGGCCGCATGACCGGATACTGGTGGTCGCCAGATGAAAGTAAAATTGCCTTCACCAAAGTTGATGAAAGCCCGGTAGATGTAATTACTCGCTCTGAAATCTATGCTGACGACATCAAGCTTATCGAACAGAAATACCCGAAAGCGGGCACACCAAACGTGTTAGTGGAACTTGCTATTCAAGACATCAACTCAGGGGAACGCACTTGGGTTGATTTAGGTAAAGATAAAGACATTTATTTTGCTCGCGGTAAGTGGATGCCAAAGAGCACTACCTTTACTTACCAATGGCAAACGCGAGATCAGCAAACCTTAGAGCTTCGCGCGTTCGACCTTAACAGTAAAAAAGAAAACGTACTGCTTACAGAAACAAGCGATACCTGGGTAAATCTGCACGACGACCTTTACTTTCTAAAAGAAAAAGGTCAATTTATTTGGGCGTCTGAGCGCGACGGTTTTAAACACCTTTACCTTTTCGACAACAACGGCAAGTTAGTTAAGCAATTAACCAAAGGTGATTGGGTTGTTGACAGTGTTGAAGCTATTGATACCGCGAACAACCGTTTGTATTTCTCTGGTCGCAAAGATACGCCGCTAGAAAGTCATGTTTACAGCGTACCTTTAGATGGCGGCGAGATTTCACGCGTAACTGAGTTAGGCGCGTATCATAGTGCTGCGTTTAGCAAAGATGCTTCAATTTTTATTGACCGTTTTTCAACTATCAATTCCCCTGCACAGGTAAGCTTAAACAGTGCAAACGGCGAGCGAATTACTTGGCTTGAAGAAAATAAGGTTGAAGAAGGCCACCCGCTACACGCTTATATGGACAGCTGGACGGCACCTGAGTTTGGTGACATTACCACTAAGGATGGCGCAACGCTTAAGTATCGCATCTACACGCCAGACAGCGCTAAGCAAAACCCTAAACAGAAGCACCCTGTTATTGTTTACCTTTACGGCGGTCCACACGCACAAGTGGTAACAAACAGCTGGGCGGGTAACCGTGGTTTGCTGTTCCAACACTGGGTTGACCAAGGTTACGTAGTATTCACGTTAGATAACCGTGGCTCTAACTATCGCGGTAAAAGCTTTGAAGATCCTATTTACAAAAAAATGGGCTTTATTGAAGTAGACGATCAGGTTGCGGGCGTAGAGTTCTTGCGCACACTTCCTTATGTTGATGCTAAACGTATTGGTGTTCATGGCCACAGCTATGGCGGCTACATGACGCTTATGACTATGTTCAAAGCGGGCGACTACTTCGCAGCGGGTGTCTCAGGTGCGCCGGTAACCGACTGGCGCTTGTACGATACTCATTACACCGAGCGCTATATGGGTAACCCTAATACAGATGATGATGCCTACACAGCATCTTCAGTATTCCCTTACGCAAAAGACTTGAAAGGCGACCTTTTGATTTACCACGGCATGGCAGATGACAACGTATTGTTTACGCACTCGACCATGCTATACAAGCACCTTCAAGATTTGGCGATTCCATTTGAAACCATGGATTACCCAGGTAAGAAGCACAGTATCCGTGGTAAGCAAACGGGCATTCACTTATACAAAACGATTACTAACTTCTTTAACCGTAACTTGAAAGACTAATCGGGTTAGGGCCTAGGCAAGTTGTAATAAACAAAAAGCGATGCTTGTGAAAGCATCGCTTTTTTATTTGGTCTTTTTGATTCTTACTAGCTAAACATCTGGGTTGCTAGATTTTGCTGTACCGCCTGAGCAGACGATGCACTTAACTCAATTTCAACAGGGTCAGCTTTACCCGACAACCAAATTTTAAGCTCGGCGTCAGTATCAAAGTGCCCTGCCGTCTCAACGATAAACTGCGTGATAGATTTATAAGGTATTGAATGATAGTTCACTTTGCGCCCGGTAAGGCCTTGCTTATCGATAAGGATCAAGCGTTTGTTTGTAAATACGCTTAAATCGCGCACTAGCTTAAACGCAGAGGTAACGGTTTCGTTAGCAGCAAGTATAGGCGTAAGCTCTTCTTGTACGTCCGAAGCGCTTGTCTCGCTTGCATTACCCATGATGGTATCAAATAAACCCATAATCATTTCCTTTAGGCAGAGGCAAGTTTAACTCGCCATTGAACTCTATGCGCCAGCGGTTTAGGTTTATCTAAAGCAAAGCCTTGACCATAGTCCACTTTAAGCTCTTGTAAGACCTCTGCGGTCGCGTTATCGACCACAAACTCAGCTACCGTTTGTTTACCCATACTGTGCGCAATATTATTAATCGCAGTAACTGTAGCATGATCAATTGGATCGTGAACAATGTTTCGCACAAAAGAACCATCAATCTTAACGTAATCAACATCAAGGTTTTTAAGGTAGGTGAACGAGGACATACCTGCACCAAAGTCATCTAAAGCGAAGCTGCAGCCGAGGGCCCGTAAGGTAGAAATGAAATGCTTAGCTGCACTTAAGTTAGTTACCGCCGTTGTTTCTGTTATTTCAAAGCAAATCTTCTCAGCTGGCACAGAGGTACTTTGCATACGCTTCGTAATGTTGTGAAGCGCCATTTCATCGCCCAGTGTAATCCCAGATAAATTAATCGCAACTTTACCAACGTTATCAATATGAGCTGGGTTACTCTCAAGAGTTTTAAGGGTGTTATCTACCACCCACATATCCACTTTGTTCATTAATCCGTGGCGCTCTGCTAGCGGGATGAAAAGCCCCGGGCTAATAAGGCCGCTGTCTTTTGCATGTAGACGCAGCAGAATTTCGTAATGCTGTAATTGGGCGGCCTTATCTTGGCTAGGCACGTTAAGTGGCATAATAGCTTGGCTATACAACTCAAAACCATCGTTTTGTAACGCGTGGTGTAAAGCATGTAGAACCTGATTTTCGCTGTCGTCAATGGCCATTTGCGAGTCGTTATCATGAAATACAAAGTAACGGTTTCGACCTAGGTGTTTGGCTTTGTAACACGCATTGTCTGCAGCTTTAATCAATGCTTCTGCACTTTGTGTACTTTCATTGATTTCGATAACGCCGATACTTGCGCCTACAAAG
Source organism: Alteromonas sp. ABM1_013 (assembly GCF_056160505.1). NCBI lineage: Bacteria > Pseudomonadati > Pseudomonadota > Gammaproteobacteria > Alteromonadales > Alteromonadaceae > Alteromonas > Alteromonas sp. ABM1_013. Next base: position 120,729 of record NZ_JBSWXH010000007.1, on the reverse strand, counting down.
AATAACTTGTCGTCATAAACAAAACGATAATTTGAAATCGCCACCAATAACTTGTCTAGGCGGTTTGTTACCTCATCCAAACTTTGATTGCGAAATATAATGCAGAATTCATCCCCGCCTATTCGGGCAAGCAAGTCTTGGCCGTTTACGTATTGTCTGAATATTGTAGATATCTCTTTTAAAAGCTTGTCGCCCGCGGGGTGACCACAGCTATCATTAACCAATTTGAAACGGTCCATATCGATAAAGCACATCACGCTTTGCTTGTGGTAAGCGCGAGGCGAGCTAATGTTTGCCACTTTTTTAAAACCAACTTGGTGTAACGCCTCTTGGCTACTGTGCTGAACAGCTTCTTTATGCGTTTCATCAAGGATCTCTCGCAGTTTTTCATCAAACGCGTAGCGATTAAACAACCCGGTTAACTGGTCATGGTTTGCTTGAAAATACACTTCTTCCTGCAGCGCTAGCTCTTTCGTCACATCGCGGGCAATGCCTTCAACGGCAACCAGTAGTCCTTGCTCGTCGAGGATAGGGGTGTCTGAGAACTCAATGGCTAATGGCTCGCCTACTTTGCCTTGATAATGCACAACATAAGGCTCGGGCTTTTCGCCACGGGCAATGGTTTGGCGTATTTCAAAGGTCTCGTCAGGTACTTGTCGTACGTATCTCGACTCGTTCGCACAGAAGTCTTCGGCGCTAAACCCTAAAATTTTTTCAATACCCGCGCTCACATACATAAAGTTATGCTCGACGGTTTTGGTGTAAACAAAGTGACGGTGCATACCATCAACTAAGCGACGGTATTTTTCCTCGCTGCGTTTAAGATCATTTTGGGCCCGAAAACGCTCGGTAACATCCCTAATTGTTAAGGCGATATTTTCCCCCGCCTTTACCACCTGAACTTTTATCCATTCTGGGCTAACTTGATCATTTTCAATAGCGATATGCGACTCATAAGGTACGCCATCTTTATATACGTTTTGCGCATTTATGAATTCGTTACCCAATCCTAGATACCGCATTTGCTCCGCCAACGTCATGTTTCGCAGTACGTCACACGCCCCACGAAATAGATAACGGGTATATGAATTGGCTTCAACGAGTGAAAAATCGCCTTCAGTAGGTTGGTAAATAAGCAAAGCATCTAAAGAAGCTTCGCTGGCTGTTAAGTAACGCTGATGGCTAAGCGATAAACTGACGGCACCCTTTAATTGTTTGTGTAGTACATAGCTAACCAGCGCTGACATTAATAAGCCCGTTAGCATAATCAAAAGCCCTGCGTTGTAAGGGCTAAGCTGGGACTGCATGGTAAGAAGGAAGTCCCGCTCTAGAAATGTAAAGGGTGCAAGCGGCACAATAGTGCCATCTTGTACTAATTCTCCGCTTTGAAATAAGGTTTGATTGTCGGCTTTGAGCTGAAAATTAAACTGCGGCCCCACTAACTCGCCTAACATCACGCCTAGAATAGTTTGGACATCAAAACTCGCCACTAGAAAGCCATGTTCAGGCTCCTGAGGGCTTATCGATCTACCCATAATGATAAAGTGGTGTTTTACGGTATCTGAATACAAAAGCGTGCTTTCCAAGTCCTCAGAAAAGCGCGATATGTTCAGGCCCAACGCTTCTATAGGCTTACCAACTAAGCTGTTGTCTATGCGGGTTTTAATACCGGAAGATGGCGTGGCCACCCACGCTATCTTCCCATTAGCATCAACAAACACCAGCGATGAAAAACCACGCTGCATACCCATCAATGACAGGGCCTGCGCGTTAAACCAGTCTACTTGGTTTGGCTCAAAGGTGGGCCAGTTTTGCATCAGGTTATGCAGCGCTTGAATGCGTTCACTCGAGAATACCTCTAGGCTTATCTTTACCTGCTCTGCTACTGACTGGGCTTTAGAAATACGTGCTTCGCGTTCGTCGTTTTGAATAAAAACGCCCGCAGAAACGAATAGTAAAGTGAGAAAGAGAAACAAAACCGTTGGTAAGGCGTAAATACGATGATTGAGTTTGCTTAACATGTGCCTACCTCCGGAAACTGGCGCAGTTAGACTAAAGTAGAATTATGAAATAAATATGAATTGCCTTATACACGATAAAGTTTCAGCACACTGGCGTAATTGAAAAGTATCTGGCAGTGTATAGATTTAATTTTTTTCTTTAGCGCGAAAAAGGGCATGCTTACTTTAACGCGTAAAAAACACACAATTAAAAGAGCGTTTCTTAATGAGTAACTCCCCAAATTTTGAAGATATAAAACAAGCCTATGAACGGATAAAGAACGACGTAAAGAAAACACCAATATTAGAATCTTCGTTACTGAATAAATGGATGGGCAACCGCATTTTGTTTAAAGCAGAATGCTTACAAACCATTGGGGCATTCAAAATTCGCGGCGCAATGAATTTTCTGGCACGTTTGAAAGAGGAAGGCCGCCTACCAAAACATGTGGTTGCCAATAGCTCTGGAAATCACGCTCAAGCTGTTGCTTATGCAGCCGCACATTTCGGTTGTAGCGCTACGATTTTCGCGAGCGAGACCATTTCGCCAATTAAAGCTGCGGCAACGCAAAGCTATGGCGCAGAATTAAAGTTGTATCCTACTCGCCCAGAGGCCGACGCAGCGGTTGAGCAAGCATCAAAAGCACCAGACACTGTATGGATACCGCCGTTCAATCATGAGGATATCGTGGCGGGGCAAGGCACAGTGGCATTAGAAGCGTTGAATGAAATAGGTGATGTGGACGCCGTTTTTGCGCCCTGCGGCGGTGGCGGTCTGCTATCTGGTACCTTGCTGGCTAGCCGTGAATTGCAGCCCGATGCTTTGGTTATCGGCGCAGAACCCGCTGAGGCAAACGACGCATCCATGTCGCTACAGGCGGGCGAGATAGTATCGTTGCAGCATACGCCAAATACCCTAGCTGATGGCGCAGCCACCCCTTCAGTGGGCGATGTAACCTTTCCTATACTGCAAGAGCTTGATGACTTTTATGAAGTAGACGAGCTACAAATTGCTTACTGGACGCAATGGTTGCACCACCTACTAAAGCTTCATATAGAGCCAACATGTGCAATGACGATGGCCGCTGTAGCAGCTTGGGCAGCGAACACTCCTCCTGGGCAAACCGCTCTTGTAATATTAAGTGGTGGCAACATTAGCCAATCGAATATGGCAAAAATTTGGGAAAGAGACTTTTTATTGCAGCCTCCTATCCTGGGCTTTGAAGACGCTGACGAATTAGAAGAACTTAAAGACGCTGAGGCATAGTCGCAGGTCAAAGCTCAGACTCAGCAAAGCGGTATTTCGCTTTTTTCGTTTTAAAGAGAACTTAAGCGAATAGTACGATTTAATACTAAGAATAGAAAAACAAACAGGCAGAAACTCAATATGAACTCTACATTGTCTACGCTGACATTTAAAAAGCATTCGCTTTCAAAACTACTCGCAGCAACATTTGCCACAGCGGCAACACTGGCCGCCACGACCACTGCGCTTAGTGTTGAGGCAGCCACCCTGGTTGAGAACGTAAAAGGCTACACCTTAAATGAAAAGGGTGAACTCACTACTTTTAAAAACCTTCTCTTGGACGAAGGTAAGGTCGTTGCACTAGATGTAGATAAAGGTAAAACCTCTGTTGATGACACCATAGACGGCGAAGGTAAAGTCATGCTGCCTGGTCTTATCGACGCTCATGGTCACCTTCTCGGCCTAGGGGAAAACTTACTAGAAGTAAACTTGCGAGAAAGTACAAGTGCCCAAGACGCAGCTAAAATGGTTGCCGAATACGCTTTTGCAAACGGACAACAAGCTTGGATTACCGGGCGCGGCTGGAACCAAGAATTATGGTCTGACAGAGCGTTTCCAACAGCTGCTGATTTGGACAAAGTTGTTTCAGATAAACCTGTAATGCTTACTCGAGTGGACGGTCATGCGGCGTGGGTTAACACAAAAGCTATGGAGCTAGCTGGCATCACAAAAGACACCCAGTCACCTGTTGGCGGTGAAATTATTAAGGATGCTAACGGCCAACCTACTGGTGTATTCATCGATAACGCATCACTGTTAATTGAAGAATACTTACCGAAAGCCAGTAACGCGATATACGAGCAGCAATTGAATGCCGCTGGTGAGCACTTACTAGCAAATGGCATTACGTCAATGCACGATGCTGGTGTGGGCAGAGACGTTTACGACTTCTATTTAAAAGAAGCGGTAGAAGGCGACTTACCTGTACGTATTTATGCAATGGTGAGTGCGACTGACCCTGAACTTTCAACCATGTTGAGCAACGGTGCAATTCGTGATGAAGACGACTTTTTGTATATTCGCTCAGTGAAAGCCTATGGCGATGGTGCGCTAGGTAGTCGGGGTGCAGCATTACTCGAACCGTACTCAGATGCGCCCCATCAACATGGATTGCTGTTAACTCAACCAGAAGATATGACCCAACTTTTCACCACGGTTATTGGTGCGGGCTTCCAGCTTAACTATCACGCTATTGGCGATAAGGCGAATCATGTTGCGCTAAACGAGTTTGAAACCACGTTCAAAAATATTGGCGGCAGCGAGTTGCGCAACCGCATAGAACACGCGCAAGTTATAGCGCCTGACGACCTAGCCCGCTTTGCGTCGCTAAAGGTATTACCTTCTATGCAGCCTACTCACGCCACCAGCGATAAAAACATGGCGGAAGATCGTTTAGGCAAAGACCGTATGAAAGGCGCTTATGCATGGAAAACGCTACTTGATTCAGGCATTGCCCTACCCTTAGGTTCAGATTTTCCTGTAGAGCTTGCTAACCCGTTTTATGGTCTTCACGCTGCGGTTACACGTCAAGACAGAAACAACCAACCGGTAAAAGGCTGGTATGCCCACGAAGCCTTAACCATTGAGCAGGCCTTCAAGGGGTTTACTTTAGATGCAGCCTACGCAGGGCATATGGAAGATACTTTAGGTACGTTAACCCCAGGAAAGTGGGCTGATTTCATTTTGGTAGACCAAGATATTTTCAGCATAGACGCTAAAGACATTTGGAAAACCGAAGTTCACGCCACCTATGTGGCTGGAGAAGAAGTTTTCTCTAAATGAGTAGCGAAAACAAAAGTCTTTTAACCAAAGGAATTGGCGGCATTGGCGCTGCCCTTTTGGTATTAAATGGGCTCATTGGGGCAGGCATTTTTGCACTGCCCGCTAAAATGGCAGCAGAGCTTGGTGCTTTCAGCCCCTACATCTTTTTGATCTTTGGCGCACTTATGCTGGCCATCGTCTGGTGTTTTGGACAGTTAGCGGTACGCTATCAAGAAACTGGCGGGCCAGTCATTTATGCCCAAAAAGGCTTTGGTAATGCAGCCGCGTTTCAGACGGGGTTTGTTTATTACTTGGCTAGAGCTACGGCAATTGCCGCTAATATGCACGTTCTGTTACTTTACGCAGGCTATATGTGGCCCGAGCTTAATACAGGCGCAGGAAAATCATATGCAATCATAGGGCTGACAGCAGCATTAATTGTAGTAAATATTGTTGGTCTTAAGGCCGCTATGCGTTCGCTAGATACTATATCAGTGCTAAAACTCGTGCCTTTTGTAGCGCTTATTGTTGTGGGTTATTGGCAGCTCGACTTCTCTACTGAGCTGACGAGATCTTCGGCTACTGTTGTCCCTGCATTCGACACTATATCAGCGGGTGCTTTACTTACGCTTTACGCCTTTATTGGCTTTGAGACGGTAGTGGTGACCAGCGGCGAGACTAATTCACCGAAAAAGACCATTCCTCGGGCGTTGATGCTTACGGTTTCAGGCATTGCCATCTTTTACTTTTGCGTGCAGTGGCTTTATTGGCACACCGTAGGGCCTGCCAAGCCGGATAGCGCACCACTTATTGCCCTTGCTAATGTGATATTTGGAGAAACCGGAGCGCTGATAATGACGCTTACCGCCGTGGTGTCGGTTGCCGGTAACCTATTGGCGAACATGATATCTACCTCTCGGCTTACGTTCTCTATGGCGCAGCAGTCTCTTATTCCCGGTAGACTAGGTAATAAGCTAGGTGAAGTTCACTCGACCTTTGCTACCCCAGCCTTTTCCATAACAATATTGGGGATTTTCGCCAGTACCATGGCGCTTACCGGCAGTTTTGTATGGCTAGCAATTTCAAGCGTGCTGGCGCGGCTTGTGGTATATGCAATGTGTGTTGTCGTGTTAATAAAAGCGCAGAGAGCTTTTTTACGAGGGGGTTCTTCACAGGAGAGAGCTTCGCAAAGCGCGTCGCTCCATGATGAACATGGGCGAAACTCTGACCGTACTGCAGGCTCGTCCGCTAACGCTATAAACCCATTAAAACGTTTGATACCCTTTGCTGCATTAGCGGTTTGTGCATGGTCTATTGCACAATCGTCAACTAACGCATGGTTATTTTTATTAGGTGAATTAGCGATTGGCGCACTGCTCTATTTTGCGCTTTTTCATCTCGCTCCAAGCAACAAAAAATCAAAAGGTTAAACAGTGGAAATTCAAGTTATACCGGTTACGCCCTTTGCCCAAAACTGCTCGTTAATTTGGGATCCAACGACTAACAAAGGCGCGTTTGTGGACCCTGGCGGTGATATTGAAAAACTTATTGAAGCTGCTACAAATAAAGGCGTGAGTATAGAAAAAATCATACTGACTCACGGTCATCTCGACCACGTTGGCGGTACAGTCGCCGTTGCCGAGCACTACGGTGTGCCCATTGTTGGCCCTCACATAGGCGACAAGTTCTGGCTAGATGCCCTCATGCAGCAAAGCCAGATGTTTGGCTTTCCGCCCGCGCAGCCTTTTGCTCCCAATGAGTGGTTAAATGATAACGACACCATTTCAGTAGGCAGCTTAACGTTGGAAGTATTGCATTGCCCCGGTCATACGCCTGGACATGTGGTGTTGGTAGAGCGTTCAAGCAACCGGGTTATTGTGGGGGATGTAATTTTCGCGGGCTCTATTGGCAGAACTGATTTTCCGCAAGGAAATCATCAGCAGCTTATCGACTCTATTAAGCAAAAAATTATGGTGTTACCTGATGATATGACGATTTACCCTGGACATGGCCCTACTACAACGGTAGGCACAGAAAAGGCGTCCAACCCTTATGTATCAGGTCAATTCGGATAAAATCTCACGTTTCAAGAGTAGTTAAAGAACAAAAAGGCGAGGTGCGTTGAATAAGCTTTTGCTTATTTCGCCCTCGCCTTTCGCTTATTTAAAGCTAGCTATGCATTTGCTTAACGCAATGCCTATAAAGCATTATTAACTAACGTTTACTCGTAAGCGCCGCTTGCATAGTGCAACTCATAGCTGTGGCTATAAATTTCAAGGATGTTGCCAAACGGGTCTTCCATGTAAATCATGCGGTAAGGCTTTTCACCAGGATAGTAATAACGCGGCGCCTTCATACGTTTTTTACCGCCAGCGGCAACAATCTTCTCAGCTAAACCTTCTACGTCTGGGTCTTGAACACAGAAGTGGAAGATACCGGTTTTCCAGTACTCGAAGTTGTTCTCAGGATTTTCTTGGTTGCTGAATTCAAAGATTTCAACGCCTACGCGATCACCCGTTGAGAGGTGCGCAATGCGGAATTTACCCCAACCTGCACCGAATACGTCGGTACACATTTCACCAATGGCCGAATCGTCTTCAATAATTTCGGTTGGCTTCATGATGAGGTACCAGCCAAGTACTTCGGTGTAAAACTTCACGGCGGCTTCTAAATCGGGTACCGAAATACCGATATGGGAAAACGTACGCGGATACGGTGTTTTTACTGCTTCAGTCATCACTTACTCCTTTGTAGTGCAAGTTGTCAAAACGGCTTAAGCGGCTAATTAGTTGTTTATCTCTGTGTTTGGATAGATGGCGTTCTCTTGTACCAGTTATCCAAAACATCAATCATACAGCTAATCGAAAATAGCGCTTAAGTGAATATGGATACATAGTAGCTAGACAATGAAAAAACTTGAAATTATGATATTTTCTTAATTTGATAAATTTAGGTTATACCAAAATGATTAACCCTATTTGGCTAGACACCTTTATTACTCTAGTAGAAACAGGCAACTTCACTCGCACCGCTGAGCAACGTTTTATGACGCAGCCAGGAGTAAGTCAGCATCTGAAAAAGCTAGAGGAAGTATGTCAGTGCGAATTGGTGGTTCGTTTAGGCAAAGGGATTCAGCTTACAGAGCAGGGTCAGCGGGTTTATCAATACGCCAAAGAGCAACAGACAAAAGAACAAGACTTTATTGCCAGCTTAAAGCTCGACGCTCCTTTTGAAGGAAAATGTGTCGTGGCCTGTTCAGGCGCTATCGCACAGCGTATTTATCCTGCCCTGTTGGCACTTCAAAAGCAGCATAACGCGCTAAATATTCATGTTGAAGTCGCGCCTCGACGCACAATTTTATCAGGCATAGCAAACAATACCCTTGAGCTTGGCATTGTGACTAACCAGCCAGAGAGTGAAGATATACACAGCGAGTATTTAGGCGAAGAAGCATTGGGGCTTATCCTACCGCGTAGCCTGCCTGATACACTTGCGACACAGCTTTCTGGTTTTCCTGAAAATACACAGAATTTTATGCCTGATTCGGGTACGGAGACAAAAATAACAAGCGTATCTGAAAGAGCAAAGAGTAAAACTGATGACGCTATTACGCTAAAAGCCGTAATCAACCACTTAGGGCTTATTAATCACCCAGACGCCATGCACTACTTACAGCGCTACTTTAACGATTGCGGAGAGCCTGAATTAGCCAAGGTTAATCCAAATAAGCTGCCACACGCCGGCTATATCAATCAACTTTCGCAAATTTTACTGCCGGTAAGCGAAGGGTTAGGTTACACCGTGCTGCCAACCAGCACGCTAGAATTTGTACCATTTGCCGACAAACTTACTGTTTACGAAGCAAAAAACGAGGTAACCGAGCCCTTATACAGTGTTCAAACACCCCACAGCGCACTCCCCGCCCGCTATCAAGCAGTAAAACAAGCCATCAGCCAAGTATTGGGATAAATATTGGGGTAACCCGAGTTTTGGGGTCAGAGTACATTATTACGCTGAATTACCAACTAAGCGCCGGCTTTTAAAGTGCGAAGCCGGTAAAGTTACTCTGACCCCACAATTCGTGATTAGTCGTGAAGCGAAGGATCGGGCGCTACCATCTCGGCTTCTTTTTTGTGTTCAGGTACATCCACCTTACCCGAGGCAATGACTTCCCCCTCTTGCCAAAGCTTCCATTCGCCTCGCTCGTATATATCCCACTGTTCATCATTAGTTAGCGGTTCGGTAGCTATAATACTTACCACATCCTTTGGCGTGGTTTCAGCTGCAAAATCAATTTCTACTTCAACATCACTTAAGCAAGCCGGGCCAAAAGGTGCTCTACGGGTAATGCTAGCTAACTTTGTACTACAGAACGTAAACAGCCAGTCGCCGTTACTCAGTAAGCAGTTGAATACACCTTGCTGTGCATACTCTTGTGCCAATTCGACAAGCGTTTCAGCTAGCTGTTTAGGCATGGCGTCACGAGGTAAATTCTGTCTAACATTATTCATGATGTCACAGAAAAGTTCTTCGCTGTCTGTATCCCCTACCGCTTCATAAATACCTGCTCGGCGTGAAAAGTTAGGCAATTGCCCGTTGTGTGCAAACACCCAATAGCGCCCCCAAAGCTCACGTGTAAAGGGATGCGTGTTCGCCAAGTTAATGTTACCAACGTTAGCTTGCCGAATATGACAAATGGCGTTTTTACTTTTTATAGGAAGCTTAGAAACAAAGTCGGCGATAGGTGACGTGGCGCAAGGCTCAGGGTCGTGAAACATACGCACGCCTTTCCCCTCATAAAATGCCACGCCCCAGCCATCTTTATGCGGGCCTGTTTCACCACCACGGCGCGTTAATCCCGTAAAGCTAAAACACAAATCCGTTGGGGTATTGGCACTCATGCCTAGTAGTTCACACACGTTAATTTACGACCTCTAACAATATTAGTGTTCAGCATAATAAAGGGCTGGCGCTAGTTCAATTCTCAATTAGGAGCAATCCGCATTTTATAATTAAAGACTTTTTAAACACTCCTTTTAATAAAATACTAATGTAAATGACAATTATTCCTATTTACATATATACTTTAGTTGAATATCCTATTGGCGATTTTTTAAGGCTGCTTGCCGCAAATTAAATAAAAGCTAAAGGAGAGCTTACGTTGACGACTGTATTTGCATTTGGTTTAGTCCTCTGCATGTTAGCGTGTACAGTCTTGTATGCTGGAACCCCAAATCAACAGTGGTTTAAAACACGCCCTTATTCATTTAAAACAGCCATCATCGGTTGTATTAGTCTCTGTACTGTCGCCACTTTTTGTTTCAGCCAGTCGTTTTCAGTAGCCGCAGCAATTTATACGACTTTCACGCTTAGCATGCTTGGTTTAAGCCTTGTACCTCTTATAACACGGTGGGAGAAGCCTTTAACCGCACCACGGGGTAATAAATCTACGTTATCTCGCGACCAAAGTAGTCAAGCTAATCCGCCACAATGGTGGCTAAAAAGTATTGGAGCACTTGTACTGGGGCTTCCTCTAGGTTTATTTACTAGCGCACTTATCACTTTTGCAGTTTTTGATAACACGCCTTTAGACGTTAAAACACAACACCTTATGTGGTGGATAGTACCTGTCTGGCTCACGCTTATAGCACTTATTTACTTTTCTCACCGTCCACTTCGCATCTTTACCGCTATCGCTCTTTTAACCGTTGCAGAGTACCTAGCAATACAGGTCTTGATTTAAACCATGAAATTAGAAAACTTTAAAAACTACCAAAACATTCATATTTGGACAGGCATTTTAACTGGGCTTTTATTGTTCATCTGCTTTGCAACGAGTGCTTTTACCATGTTTAAAGGGCCGCTGAACACCTGGGCTCTACACAGCGAAAATACCATGCCTGCCATCGCTGAAAGCCAGTATGACGACCTAATACAACAAGTACTTACTGAGCACCCAGAAGCAGGTAAAGAAATGACGGTGTATTTGCCTACCGCAATGACAGAACATGCGCCGGTTCAATGGGTAGTGAGAGATGAAGATACTCATGATGCGGTCTATTGGCATGCTTCATTGGATGAGAACGGACAACTTATCAGTCAGCAAGCATTTCTTTCAGATATCGGTGATTTTCTTGATCATTTACACAGAACCGCAGGGATCCCAGGAGGTGACGATCACGATGCGGTAGGTATCTGGATAATGGGTATCGTTTGTATACTCTACTTTGTCGCCATTGTATCTGGTCTGGTTATATTTCTCCCCACATGGGCAAAAGACTTATTTGCCCTGCGAAAGGCAAAAAAAGCAAAACGTTTTTGGGTAGATTTTCACAATATATTAGGTATTTCAGCCCTTCCTTTTCACATCATCATCGCGGTAACAACTGTGGTATTCGCTTATCACGATATCCTTTATGGCTCTATGCAAAGCCTTGTTTATCAAGATAAGCCTATGTTTAATCGACCCGCTGCAATTGACGTGGTTCGAAACAACGAAAACCTTCTCTCTATAGAAACATTACGCCAGAAAATTACAGAAACTGAGCCTGACTTTAATATGGCTGAACTTCGCTTTTCAGGTCTGGGTACGCCGCGTTCTAGATTGATCATTGGTGGCGAACTTGAAGGTGAGATCATCCGCGGTCCTTATTACGCGTTCTGGGTGACAGACCCATACACTGCCTCAGCTGGGTATACGGCAATGCTGCCTTCAGTTTCAGGCGTAGCGGGTAAAATTGTGAATAGCTTTTTCACGCTGCACTTTGGGGGTTTTGGCGGCAGTGCAATTCACTGGATTTATTTTGCATTGGGATTAAGCGGCTCACTGCTATTCCTAACGGGCAATATCATTTGGATAGAAGGGAGAAGGAAACGTTCGACAGCTAATGCTCCTGCCACACAGAAACGCTCGGTGAGAATTTTATCGCGCCTAACTGTCGGCGTTTGCACAGGTACCTTAGTTGGGATTGGTTTATCTCTTTTGGCGGCGAAGCTTGTATCGGCAGCACAAGGTAACATTCAACTCTATCAGCACCTTGGCTATTACGGCGGGTTCCTAGCAGCGATAGCATACAGCTTTTGGGTTCCCCCTCTTAAAGCAGCCATTCACAGCCTTTGTGCACTTACCGTCATAGCACTTAGCCTTATTGTAGTGACCTGTGTTTATTGGAATGCCAGCGTATCTAGCACCATAAATATCGCGTTTATCGGAGTCGCTATTTCGCTTATTGCGCTGTTTATTTTGATTGCGAAACGTCTGGCTGCAAAGCGCACGCTTGTGCCCCAAGACGGTGTCTGGCAATAACCTAAATCCAACCTCTGGCGGGTGTTGACCGTTGGCAACCGCCAGAACTTTACCACTTAAGCAATAAAAAGAGCCTCGTTCAAAGCGGCCGTACTACTTTGAGAAATAATAAGGAACTACTTTTATGAGAAACACATTTCCGGCATCGTTATCTGTGATAGCAATGGCAATATCAACGGTCGGCTTTACTGCCAATGCTCAAAATGTACCAGCCCCTGACGGGCGTGTTGAGGAAATTGAGAAAATCGTCGTACTAGGTGAAAAAGCCAATCGTACGCTAAAAAATTCAACATCATCCATATCTGTACTTACCGCAGATGAGATAAACAATACGCAATACAAGTCTGTATCTGATGCCCTGTCAGAAATCGCCAACGTAGTAACGCTTTCGGGAGCATTGCCCGACATTCGCGGTGTTTCGGGTAACGGTGGCGCTGGAGGCTTTAATTCAATTGCCGGTGGTGCGAAGGGGCGTGTATCGACCTTAATTGATGGTGTAGCACAACCTTTTGTTGCCGATTTAAGCGGCGATAGCGGTATGTGGGACTTACAGCAAATAGAGGTTTTCAGAGGTCCTCAATCTACAAGTAATGGGCGAAATAGTATTGCAGGCTCTGTCTTTATTAAGACTAATGATCCTTCATTCGATTGGGAAGGCGCAGCCCGAGTAGGCTATAGAAATAAAGACCAATATATTGATACTGCTGGTGTTATATCAGGCCCTATTATTGAAGAAGAACTAGCGTTTCGTTTAAGTGTGCAAACGCTTAACGCAGATACCATTACCAATGGTGAAGGTTTTGAAACTAACCCTCCAGACTACGACATAGATGAAATTGAAACCCGTCGCGTGCGCGCGAAGCTTAAGTGGGAGCCTAGCGACGACCTTTCATTTATGCTTACACACACCTACAACAACGAAGAAGGTGACACGGGGCGTATTTATTATGAGCTTGAAAATTTAGACGAACGAAATCGCGTATTTTTTAGAAATATTGAAACTGAAATATCTACCACCTCGCTCCTTACAGAATATGCAGTAAATGATAACTTCTCGTTCGACCTTATATTGGCTTATATGGATTATCAGTGGGGCTTTGACAGTTACGAAGCATCTGATGAAGACGAACAAACTCTAGTATTCGATGAAACCAATACCACGGTAGATGCAAAGCTAAACTTCGCGCTTAGTGGTGGTGAAACCACAGGTTTTATTGGTTTCTATTACTTCGAGCGTGAGCAAGATATTTTAAGTACGGGCGCATTTCCCTACTACGGTGACGACGATAGTGAATCAATCGCACTATATACCGAAGCCAACTTTACTTTATCGGATAAGCTCACGCTTACCGCGGGTGGGCGCCTAGAAAGAGAAAGCCAAGACAGGCACTTCGTTTATGACCCCATCGACGATGTGTACATAGAAGATACTAACATTTTCCTTCCTAAACTCGCGCTAACCTACGATGTAGATGAAAGCACTACATTGGGTATCAGTGCTCGTAAAGGGTATAACGCAGCGGGTGGTGCTCTAAACTTCACAGCTCAAGAGTACTATTACTACGATGAAGAAGAAGTCTACACCTACGAGTTGAGCTCGCGTACATCGTTAAGTAATAATACATTCATTAGTGCTAACCTTTTCTATAACGACTATTCAGGTTTTCAAGCATTAAGCTCGACCCGCTTCATAACGAATATGCCAGAGGTAACAACTTATGGCTTGGAAGCGGAGCTGCATACAAATCTCACTGACGACCTACAGCTTAATGCGGGTATTGGGTTACTTAACAGTGAAATTACCGATGCAGGTGAGGAATACCCTGATGTGGATGGTAATGAACTGAATTCAGCACCCTCTTTTAACGCAAATGTAGGGGCTAAATACTGGCTAAACGAGACATTCAATGTCGGCGGCTCGGTCCGTTACATTGGTGAATACTTTGGCGACTTTTCAAATACTGAGGAGCGCGTGGCAGGAGACTATACTTTGGTGCGCCTAACTGCTGGCTATGAAACTGACAACTGGTCTGTTACTGCATTTGTAGACAACCTTTTCGACGAAACCGCCATTGTGACGCAAGAGCCAGTCAGTGCTCGTAACCCAGGGGGCTACGCTGCCATTGCGGACCCGAGAAACGTTGGAGTTTCTGCTACTTATAAATTTTGATTTACTTTAAAGAGTAAACTCCTGCAAGCCACCACCGCCCGCGACGTATTGCGCGCGGTGGTTTAGGCTTTACCGCCTACTGCGCAGTGAAAAGCTAATCGATGACTTCAAGCTCCCTGTGTAGCATCGAAGGGTTATCTACGCTTAAATATAGGGTCGAAATACTTTCATTTAGTAAAGCCATACCAGAATAATATGTTTGGGGTTTATTGAAGGTAAGTTTGACGTTAGCAGCCCCCCTTCCAAAGTGAAAATCCTCTTTGGTTAAACTTCTACTCCACTCGCCAACTTCAATACCTTCTATATTTGCTTTTGGAATTACTACCATCCCCCACCACGAGTTATTCACTACAACCTTTTCCTGCCAAACAAAGCAGCTGTAATTTTTGCTTACCCGGTAGTTGGCGACGAACATGATCACTAGATAGAACACTAATGTGGCCACCACCATGGCAATCGTTTCACTAAATTGCGATAGCAATACATATGAGGCATAGGTTGTGACACTCAAAGCAATGAGTACGCCTAGCAGATGCCACCACTTGCCAGAGAGTAACTTAAGGTTCACTGCACTTTTCACATGTTTTTTACTGAAGCTAGGTATAGCGTAATACCAACTTGCCGGTTCATGGGCCAACATTAACGCAAGCTCTAGTTGCTTAGCCTCTTTGCTGCCTTTTTCCGGCACTTCTTCTTTTTCATATTTTTCGAGCATGTGTATACGTGGGTCGCCGCTAAGTTTACGTGCGCCCCAAAGCGCTTTCACGATAGTTACCAAAAGCACTACTTCAATAATCATTAGTACGGCAATGATGGGGGATTTAAGGTAGCTGATAAACGCAAAATAGTGCGCTAGCTGTTCCGGGTAGTTGTAGCGGGCTATTAAACTACTTAAAGAAAATATTAGCAGTAACTTCCAAAGAGCTTGTTCGCCAATACGAATAACCCAGAAGTAATACAACACTGGCAGCCCAAGGAAATAAACCAACGAAACAAGCGCCGTATTACGCCAGCTTGGCTCTGAAATGATGTTACTAAAGCTAAGCGAAATGTCTGGCAAGTTACTCGGTAAAAACCATGTGCCTACATAAAAACACGCCGCAGCAACGATTAAAAAAGCAATTCTGTATTTGACGGGTTTACGCATATTTCATCCCTGATGCGTTGAAGATAAGAAGCAGCTAAGAAGCTAAACAATTGATATACAATACGAAAAAGTGGGGCCAGAGTAAATTAATTTGATGGCGGGGTGGTCTGACTTTGGCGAAATGTACTCTGACCCCAAAACTTATGGGGGTCAGAGTACATTAATTTGGTGGCAGGGTTCGTACAGCTTTGGCGAGATGTACTCTGACCCCTTTACTTTTATACAGCTTTTACTTCGGTGGTTGTTTCAGGCTGTGAAACGTTAGTTTCTAATTGGGGTTCAACGCTACTAAGTTCATTTTGATTTTGGCTATCACGAACGTTCTTTTGAACCGTAATGGCAGCAAATAAGCTTAAGGTAAACGCCATGCCAAAAAAGCCTTTTTCGCTTAACAAGAGTTCGGCGTTCAGCAATCCAATAACTAACAGTACAATGGCTGAACCGGTGGCTACCGCTGAAGCTAAAAAGTATGCTTTGGTTGTAGGTACACCTTCCATTTTATCTCGTACCGTCTTTTGCAAGCTTACCACTGAAAATAGGCCAAAGAGCATAATAGTGAAGTAATAACCTTTTTCGTTAAGGGCCATAGGTGCATTGTACAAGCCTATGAAATAAGCACCTACGCCTACAATAAGTGCAGCTAGTGACGCGATTCGAAACGCTTTAGTGGGTTTAGTCATGTTTTGCATAGTAAAACTCCTAAATATTCTCTATTTGACCCGTATGGGTAAACGTAACGGCCTTGTTTGTTAAATCGTACTTTTGCATATAGCGAGCAAGGCTTCCGAAGGTGGTGGTTTCTACTTTGCGACCGTGGTCTGACAAAGTTACGCCATCGCTGAACATACTTGCTAAGCCAAGTTTCGCGCGGCTCATATTTACTTTTTGTGGCACAAAATGGGCCTTAGCATTTACCTTTAGCTGCGCAATATCAGTGGTTGAATAAATTGCAGCGTTTAAAACATCAAGGGTGTATTCCGTGCAGTTTTGACGTTCACTATTAAACGGGTTTGCCACTACCGAATATCGAGCATTGTGAAGCAGCTTAGCTTTGTCATCACGATATAGATTCACTAACGCTTGTTGCACCTCTACTGAAGGAATTATTATTCCTGCCTCTAGCGCATACGCGCCCCAGAAGAAATCTACTGGATAGTCGGTAATCAAATGACTTTTGCCCTGCTCTTCTGCGTCTTGATATAAGTTGTGTATTGCATAGCCTTTCGCCGTACTACCGTCACTTAGTTGAATACTTGAGTAAATAGCAACGGCGGTATGAGTAAAGCGAATACCTTTTGGCATATCCTCAATAGGTCTGCCACGTCTGGCAATAATAAATGCCCGAGCTCCTTGGCCTGCCGCATACTTTTCCACATTCTTTGAAAAAGTAGCGATCGCTTCTGGCGTAAAAGTAGGCTTACCGTGTTGCTGACTACCCGCGTATACATCATGAATACTAGACATCAACAATACAAAGGCGAACCCGATTGAAGTTAAGTAGACTTTCATGTTCAACCTACCGCTGAGTATTAGTTGTGGTTGTGATCACTTTAGTTTTGGTAGTAACCACTTGGTTTGGAGCGGGGTCGGCGGTGATAATAGTTTCGGTTATCACCAAAGGCTGGTTGTGCGCCACTGAAGATTGATGGCTAGCCTGATGAAGGTTGCGAGCACTCTCATTCACGGCGCTTTCTGCCACCGCGCTTCCGGCAACAACCACACTCCCGGTCAATACCACAGGCACTGCCACCACCGCACTTGCTACCGAAGCGGTTGTCGCTAAGCCTTCAGAGGCAGCTAACGCACTGTGCTTACTGGCTTTGCCGCTATGGTCAAAAGAATCATCTGCCATTACAGAATGGGTAAGAAGCGCACCACTTAATAGTGCAGTTAACATCAATGTTGAACGTGTATTTTTCATATCACTTGCTCCTATTGTGTTAAGACAAGATGTGTCTGAACACTTTCTACACTAGAACCAAGAATAAATTTCGTAAACCAAAATGATTAATGTAGTATTAAATTACACCACAAGTATAAAAAAGTAATACCATGAGCCAAATTAGCCTTGTGTACGACACCTTGAAACAATGCTTACGGGAACAGCGACTCACCTATAAGCAGCTTGCAGAAGCACTTGATGTTAGCGAAGCGAGTGTAAAGCGTAACTTTTCGTTGCAGGCGTTCAGCCTTGATAAGTTAGAGCAGATTTGTGAGCGCTTAAATCTGTCGTTAAGCGATTTATTTAGCCTTTCACAAAAACAGCAGGAGAAAATTTCGCAGCTGTCTGAACAACAAGAAATGGAACTGCTCGCTAACCCCAAGTTATTGCTTGCTGCGGTATGTGTTCGAGACGGCTGGTGCTTTTCAGAACTAATCAAACATTACGATATTGATGAAGTGGAAGGCATTAAGCTAATGACAACCCTTGATAGGCTTAAGCTTATCGAGCTGTTGCCGAACAACCATTATAAGCTGCTTATTGCCCAAGACTTTCGCTGGATCCCAGGCGGGCCGCTAGAAAAGTTTATGGAACAAGAAGTCATGGTGAAGTTCATGGATCCAAAAAAGAACGAACCTTGGATGTTCCGCTTTTATTTGCGCGGTCGCTATTCTCAAACCTCGGTTTCGATTATTCAGCGGCGCTTAGAGCAGCTTAGACAAGAAGCAGCAAAACTCAGCAGTGAAGACAACGCCCTGCCAATTGAAGAGCGCCAACATATAGGGCTTTTAATGGCAATGCGACCGTGGGAGCCTTCACTTTTTGAAAACATGAAGCGAAAATAACCCTGACAAAGCATATTTGGGGGTCAGAGTAAATTAAATAGAAAAGTACTCTGACCCCATTAGTTTACTGCGTAGAAATGTACTCTGACCCCATTATTGGGAGGCGCTTCTTGCCTGCATGGTAGCTGGAACTCTGTTGGAGAGCATCAGGTATACGATACTGGCGATAACTAGCCCCACGAACCATGCGTAGGCGTAAAGCGTATCAAAAATTGCTGGTACGCTGTCTACAAACCCAGCTGCGTGCGCAAAGCCAGGGATATTAGGCAAAATACCAATAACAAGTGCAGCTACGCCCGCCATGTTCCAACCATTGTTCGCGCCATATTCGCCACTGTGCTGAAACAGCGCATCAATGTTTAGCGTCGATTTTCTTAAAATGAAATAGTCGGCAATGAGGATACCTGCGATTGGGCCGAGCAGTGCAGAATAACCCGTAAGCCAGGTAAATAAATAACCACCCGCGGTTTCAAGCAACTTCCAAGGGAATATAGCAACGCCGATACCCGCGGTGATGTATCCGCCCATTCTAAAGCTAATTTTTGAAGGCGCCATGTTCGAAAACCCATACGCCGGAGCAACCATGTTAGCGGCTAAATTCGTAGTTAAAGTAGCAAGCGCTAATGCCGCGAGCGCAAAGACCACGCCCATGCCGCCCATTCTGCCCGCGAGTGCCACTGGATCCCAAATAGCTTCACCGTAAATGCTTACCGTTGCCGAGGTAACCGCTACCCCAATAAAGGCAAACAACGCCATGGGTAAGGGTAAGCCGATAGCCTGCCCTAGCATCTGATCTTTCTGTGATTTAGCAAAGCGAGTGAAATCAGGGATATTTAATGCCATGGTTGCCCAAAAGCCCACCATAGATGTAAGACCTGCGAAAAACGCAGACCAAAACTGTCCTTCTTTAGCGCCCCCTTCGACAAATTGAGATGGCGTAGATAACATAGCGCCAAATCCACCGGCATTGATGTATGCCCAAGCAAGAAGCGCTAAGCCCATTAAGATCAAAAATGGTGCAGCAAAAGTTTCAAGCCAGCGAATAGATTCAGTACCGTGCTTAATGAAAACCAAATGCATTGCCCAAAAAGCAAAGAAGCACAGGGTTTGGGTAATATCTATACCTAAAAATGGCAGCGCCTGCCCTACAAAAGCGTCGCCGCTTACGCTATTTAAAATAACGTAAATCGCACTGCCTCCCACCCATGTATTAATGCCAAACCACCCGCAGGCTACAAGGCCGCGAGCCAGAGCAGGGATCTTCGCGCCTTTGGTACCAAAAGCACTACGTAGCAATACAGGAAAAGGTAAACCGTATTTAGCCCCCGCGTGACCAATTAGCATCATTGGCACCAGCACAATAATGTTGCCCAACAGCACGGTTATCACTGCCTGATACCAGTTCATGCCTTCAGACACTAGCCCAGCAGATAGCAAATAAGTGGGCACACATACCACCATAGCCACCCATAACGCCGCATAGTCCTTCCACCTCCAGGTTCTTGTTGCCTCACTGGTGGGCGCCAAATCTGGGTTCCATAAATCGCCATCGTAATGGGAAGGTTTTGTCATGGGTTGATTGTTGGTGTTATCCACGATCTATTTCCTTGTTGTTTTAGTGCTGCACGCGCATGTCTTTTTATAAATAAAAAAACAGGGCCTTACGAAGCGTTACTGTTTACAAAATATCGAATATTTTGCTGATTCCTTGGGTGACATTTTTTGAAAAAATGCCGCATTCTTTTTAACTAGCGAAAACGCGCTATTTACGATAAGCCACCGATAAGTCGCTGATGAGAACAGAAGCAAAAATGCTGCCGTTTTGCGCTTACCGATAACGAAACACCTAGATACCGTTTTTTAGAATGTCGGTATCTAGGTTAGCTAAATATCTGGCGTTTTCGAGTAAGGGCGTTTTCGAGTAAGATTTAAGTTTTAAGCCAAGTGTCTAAAACGCCTTGCTTACCAAACTAGAAACTTCGTCTAATAGTCACGCCATATGTCCTAGGTTTTGCGTAGGAAATTTGGCTTGTGCCGTAAAATCCTGAAACGTCAAAGCCAATGAGCTCGTGATCAGAATCAAACAGATTATCTACGTAAGCGGCTAGGCTCCATTTGTCTTGACCATCAACCCAAGTTAAACGTGCATCGGCCATAGCATAGCTATCAATTTCATGAGCGGTAAAATTACGCGCATTGTGAAAAGTTTCAGATTGATAGTTTGCTGATAGCTGTGCCGCCATGTTTCCTTCGAACGCATCCCAATTATACCTGAGCATAGCAGACGCCTGGTATTCAGGGGTAAACGGCGGCGTTGTATCAGCAAAGTAACCTGACGCCACTTCTAAATCTTCAACCACTGCATCGGTATAAGAGAAGTTAACCATTACATCTAAGCTGTCTGTTGGCGTTAAAAATACTTCAAGCTCTACCCCACTAAACGACGCTTCTTCATTCGTTACCACTCCGGCATTATTTACCCATGAAAAAGACTGGTAATCGTTGTAGTCGTAGTAAAAGACATTAGCATTAAACACGCCGCTTCCCTGCATAAAACTGTGCTTTAAGCCAGCTTCGTAGGAGGTTAGCTCTTCAGGCTCATAAAAACTGAACCCTCCGAATAAGGGCGCATTAAAACTCCCTGCTTTAACGCCACGATTAATTCCCGCGTAGTACAAACTATTGCCAATACTATATTCCAACTGAAGCTTTGCAGACCATAAATTTTGGTCGTTGCTTTGCGAAAGCATTTCTAAAGAAGACGTGCTGGTGTCAATCTCAATAACTCGGTCGTCGGTGTTCTCGTTCTGATAAACATTACCCACAAAGTCTTTGTCTTCACGGGTATAGCGTAAGCCACCAACCAGAACAAGGTCGTCAGTCAAGCTATAGTCGACTTGCCCAAATACAGAGTATGACTCGGTTTCAAGGGCCACTAAGGTATTATTTTCTTCACCGCCTAAGAAAAAGGTGGTGGGTGAGCCCGCTAAGCCTTGACTGTAATCAGTGTCGATAGAAAGGTAATAAAGCCCTCCAACCCACTTTAAGTCGGCAGTTTCACCTGAAAAGCGAAACTCTTGGCTAAACTGTTCAATGGTGCTATTTGACTGGAAGATAAGTTCAGGAGACGCCGTTTGGTCAGAATCTAGACCAACGGTACGCTTGAATTCTTTATAGTCTGACATTGCAAAAAAATCGAAGCTTTCGAAGGCATAGTCTAGTGTTGCCGCTAAGCCTTTTGACTTGATTTTGTTTTGATCGTCAAAGGCGAAGTCTTTATTTACCTTATTGCCCGAACCGTCAGGGTCAAAGTTGCCGTTGAAGTCACCACCTTGCACTGGACGGAATGGGTCGCCATTGAAATTACCATCTACACAAACACCCGCTTGGATAGTGTCACAGCCTAGAGGATCGTCAGCAGCGAAAATGACATCTATCACATTGCCCGCGGCATCTTTCACTTCTGTGGTATTCACCACCTGATACGGGCCTTCACTTTTGGTGGTATCAGACCAGTTACCGCTTACAAGTAAGGTGCCCTCCTCGCCAATATCAAACATTAGCTGAGCACGAAACGCTTTAGTATCGTCGTTATAGCCGTCCTCTCCGCCGCCTACTGAACCCAAGCGCGTATCGGGTGCTGCACCGTCTTCGTAAATATTTTCAAGTATTTCACCTTGCTGATTGGTAAACCCAGAAAAGCGACCATAAATGCCGTCTGCTATTTCCCCGGATATTGCTCCTTCAAAACGATATTGTTCGAAACGGGCTGCGGTAAATTCCGCATAACCTTCGGTGTCGGCGGTAGGTTTTGCGGTAACGGTATTTACCAGCCCACCCGTAGCGTTTCGGCCAAATAATGTTCCCTGCGGACCTTTTAAAATTTCTATACGAGCTACGTCGAATAAGCCAAAGGTTTGGGCTTGGGTACTTGCTAAATATCCGCCGTCCACGTAGACCGCCACCGGCGCTTCCGCCAAGTCAGCGTAGTCGTTCTGTACCACACCTCGAATATTAAAAATAGCGCGCTGCCCACCAATATCCCCGGCTAACGACACGCCTGGGGTAAACGCAATAAGCTCGGTACTGCTTTCAAGACCAAGCGCCTCTAGCTGCTCCCCCGAAAAAGCGGTAATAGCGATACCCACATCGCTTATATTCTCGTTGCGCTTTTGCGCGGTAACTTCAATACTTTCCCAAACATTCTCTGCAGCAAAGGCCGCTGGCGTACTTAACGCCATCCCAACGGTTAACGCCAGCAGACGCTTGTGTGTGTTTAACGTATGCATGTTTTACTCTCGTTTATAGTTCTTTTTAACAAGCCTTGCGGCGGTGTTGTCCCGATATTTTTATAAGAGTAACTGTCGACGTGAACTGCTTATCGATTGCCACTGGGGTGCAAACCTAAAGCAGGACTGGAGAGTAACTGCCAAAGGTTTGCGGGTTTAAATTGTTATAATTAATGGCATAGCTTTTACTACCCACCGCCAGTGAACATTTGCCGTTTTTAGCTAAAGGCATTAATGCACCGGCAGCATGTAGTTTTTATTAACTTGTTAGTTAACTAGGAAATGAAAAGCTGACTCCTTCTCTAACACCACTTGAGGGCCAACGTTGGGTAATAGTTTTGCGTTTAGTATAAAAACGCACGCCGTCAGGTCCGTATGCATGAAGGTCGCCAAAGAGTGAGCGCTTCCAACCACCAAAGCTGTGATAAGAAACAGGTACAGGCAGCGGTACGTTTATGCCTACCATGCCCACCTGAATATTGTCGGAGAAATAACGGGCAGCTTCACCATCGCGGGTGAAAATGCAGGTGCCGTTGCCGTATTCATGCTCGTCAATAAGCTGCATGGCTTGCTCCATACTTTCAACGCGCATTACCTGTAATACCGGGCCAAAAATTTCAGCCTTATAACTTGTCATTTCAGCCGTGACTTTATCGATGAGCGTAGCACCTAAGAAAAAGCCAGTTTCATACCCCTCGACTGTTGGGCTTCGCCCGTCAACGACTACTTTAGCGCCTTGCTCAGCTGCACTTGTTATGAAGCCTTCTACTTTCTCTTTATGCTGCTGTGTAATAAGCGGGCCAAAATCATTAGATGCATCGTCAAATGCCCCCACTTTTAAGTCTTTCATCGCCAACTGCATTTTATCTACAATCTCATCGGCTATCTTGTCGCCCACGGCAACCACCACAGAGAGCGCCATACAGCGCTCGCCCGATGAACCAAAGGCTGCGCCTAACAGTTGATTAACCGCGTTATCAACGTCAGCGTCAGGCATAACAATGGCGTGATTTTTAGCCCCGCCTAGTGCTTGGCAACGCTTGCCGCTAGCATTGGCTTTTGAATAGATGTATTCGGCGATAGGCGTTGAGCCTACAAAACTTACTGCTTTGATGCGCTCGTCATCGAGTATTTGATCAACCGCTTCTTTATCACCATTGATTACATTGAAAACACCGTCGGGTAACCCAGCTTCTTTAAGTAGCTTTGCTAGGAAAATAGCGCAGCTTGGGTCTCGTTCTGATGGTTTTAAAACAAAGGTGTTACCGCATACAATGGCGAGCGGAAACATCCAAAGCGGCACCATAGCCGGAAAGTTAAATGGGGTAATCCCTGCCACCACACCAAGGGGCTGAAACTCGCTCCATGAATCTATACTTGGGCCCACATTTTTACTGTGTTCACCTTTAAGCAACTGCGGCGCGCCACAGGCAAATTCTACGTTCTCGATACCTCGCTGTAGTTCGCCTGCCGCGTCATGGCTTATTTTTCCGTGCTCGGTGCCAATTAGCGCGATAATTTCATCAGCATGCTCTTCAAGTAAGCTTTTGAACCTAAACATAACGCGAGCCCGCTTGCTTACCGGCGTGTTTCGCCATTGTGGAAAAGCTTGGTGCGCGTTAACAATGGCTTCGTTTACGGTAGCCTTCGATGCCAGTAAAACCAGCTTCTCTGCTTCGCCCGTTGCTGGGTTATACACATCTTGCATACGCCCTTTTGGGGTACAGGTTTCACCATTAATAAAGTGGCCTACTACTTTCATTGGGTATCTAATCCTTCAGTTATGCGTCTTTGCACGCGCTGTGATATCCGCGCTGGTAATATAAAAGTGCGTCGGCGTCTTGGTCTTGTTTAATGTCTACTACTTGGCAAAAAAGCACATCGTGTGTAGCAACACTTTTTACATCTATGATCACGCAATCAAAACTGACTGCGGCATCGAGTAGTTGAGGGCAGCCAGTTGCTGACTCGCCCCATTCGCCAATTTCGAAGCGTTCACTCATAGGCGCTTTACCACCGAAGGTGTTTGAAATTGACTGATGCTGCGAGGTTAGCGTGTTAATAACCAGATGCGTGCTGTTCTTAAATACCTTATGCACAGAAGCGCTGCGGTTTAAACACACCAGCAAAGTTGCTGGGCTGTCGCTTACGCTGCACACTGCCGTTGCTGTAAAGCCAGCGCGCCCTTCTGGGCCAGTCGTTGTAACGACGTTTACCGCTGCCGCTAAGCTAGACATGCCTTCACGGTATTGCTCAGGCGTAACCGGGGGAAGCACTTCTGTTACTGCGTTTTTTATTGCTGTAATAGTCATACAAATATCCTTTGTGTTGGCGTTACAATATTTGACAAGCTTGCTCGAAACTTAAGCGAGGCAAACGTTTGTGCACTTTCTTTCCATCGCCATAACCAATGTTAAGTAAGAAGTTCACCTTCCACGTGCTATCGGAAAAGAATGTGTCGTTAAGTAATTTGGGGTTAAAGCCAGACATGGCACCGGCATCAAGACCGAGTGCGCGCGCGGCGCTAATTAAATAAGCGCCCTGCATGGAACTGTTTCGCATCGCGGTTTCATAAGCGGCTTCAGGGCTTGAAGTAAACCAGCTTTTCGCATCCGCATAAGGAAATAACGTAGGTAGTTCTTCATAGAATTCTTCGTCGAAAGCTACGATAACCGTGCAAGGTGCGGTCATGGTTTGCTCTACGTTACCGCTTGAAAGACAAGGCTTGAGTTTTTCTCGCCCTTCATCTGAGGTTATAAAAACAAATCTCGCAGGACTGCAATTTGCTGATGTCGAGCCTACTTTCACCAAGTCATAAAGCTGCTTTAGTACCGCTTCATCTATCTTTTTATCGAGCCATGTAGTGTGCGTATGAGCACCGCTAAATAACTGAGCTAGACCACTTTCGCTAATGGGGGCCTTTATTTCATATTCAGCTTTTTCTGATACCGTCATTTCAAATTCTTTCCAGTTTTTAAAGATTCTTAAGTACTGTTTTAGCCGTCTAGGTATTGGGTTAGCCGATTAAGCTATGCGCGCTAAGTAATCCCATACCAATTTATTAAATTCCTCAGGCTCGGTAATGCTTGATGCATGACCGCCATATTCCATTACCGATAGCTCTGCGTTAGGCATGGCATCAGCTAGTATTTTCGAGCGCTGCCATGGAACCAAAGTGTCGTCTTTATTTGCCAGCGCTAATGTTGGTGTAGTGATATTTGCTAGCTTGTCATCGATATCGAACGCACTTAGCGCGCCGATACGAGCTAGCAAGTTATCTACATCCGGAAAATTGTTGAGTAAATGTGCCTCTTCATCGTCTAAATGCTGGGCATTAGCAGCTATCCAATCAGGTGGAAATAGCAGCAGTGCTTGCAGTTGTAGGTACATATCTTTTCTATCCGCAGCGAGTAAGGCTTTGCGTATGTCAAAGCAGCGCAGAGTGTGCGGATTGGGGCTACTCCATGCGTTCACTAGCACTAGGCTTTGCAGAAGGCTGGGCTGAGTTAAACCGAGTTCTAAGCCCACCAGCCCTCCAAGTGCATGCCCAACAAAATGGCATTGCTGTACTTCTAGTTTTTTCAGCAAAGCGGCCAGTTCATTGGCCATATCAGAAATACTGTAGTTCGCTGGTAAATCACCCACACTTTTGTTGGTTCCAAGCTGGTCGTAAGTTATCACTCGGTAGCCTGGGGTAAAGTCAGCCAGTTGAGGCTGCCAAAACTTAGCAGCCCCGCCTAGCCCTGAGCTGAAAACAACCGTTGGCGCGTCGGTCGACGTCAGACCATGTATTTCGTAATGTGTCTTGCCGTACATTTCGCTGCGTATTTCGCCCTGCATTTTGCCGCTCATGTGGGCGTAGCTTGCCTGCGTATCAGAAGGCATAAAGCTCACCTATATAAAACCAATGAGCACAATTAATGGGAAGTCCAAACATAACCGCTTACCCAATGTGTGCTGTAGAGGCAATTTCAATTAAGGCTTCAGGCTTTACCAGCCCAACTTTAATGCAGTAGCGAGCAGGCTTTTCGCCTGGGAAGTATTCGGCGTAAACCTTGTTTACCGCGGCATAGTCGTCCCAATCGGTAATAAAAATTGAGTTGAAGGTGACGTCATCCATAGTGCCACCCGCCTCTTCAATTACACTTTTTATGGTTTCTAACACATGGCGAGTCTGCGCTTCAGCATCACCTACATGCACCACATCATTGTTTTCATCAAACGGCAAAGTGCCTGACACATAGAGAATATTGTCAGCCATGGAGCCCGGAACAAAAGGGGCTATTGGCGTTGACGTACCCGCTGGAATAATGGCTTTCTTCGGCATGTTCTTATCCTTTTCATTGCGCTTTCTATGCATTGCTGCCTGGCGCCTATAAATGGTTTATTTCAAATCGTGTAAACTGATTTATCGCGTTGTTTTTGTCTGTGTAGCTATTTGAAGCTAAGAAGAAACGCCTAACTCGCCTCTTCAAACACTTCACAGAACTGCGCGGTGGTAGACACCCACCCGAAAAACGTCTGAATGTTGAAAAGTGAGGCCTCGTGAATATCTGGCGGGCCAGCTTGATATGCCGCATCAGCCAGCACAACACCAAAATATTCCAGGTGAAAGCCATCGCGCAGCGTAGATTCAACACACACATTAGTTGCAATGCCTGTAAACACTAAGTTGCGAATACCATGTGCGCGCAGCATGCTGTCTAAATTAGTATTGTAAAAACCGCTGTAACGGGTTTTCGGAATAACGATGTCGCCATCCTGAGGCTTTAGGGCATCGACAAGCGCGTAATCCCATGTCCCCTTGGCAAGCAAACAGCCCTTTAGCTCTGGTTGTTTACGCATGGTTTTAAGGGCATTAGATTTGTACCAATTCGGCGAACCTGGGCCGCCCGCCTCTTTATAGTCGGCATCCCATCCATTTTGTAAAAACACCACCGGCATACCAGCTGCCCGTGCGGTTTCCAGTACCTTAACGGTATTCTCAATGACTGGTGCCGTGGTGGAAACGTCAAAACCCGCTTTGTCTAAGTAACCATTTTTACTGGCATAAGCATTTTGCAAATCCACCACAATTACGGCAGTTTCCGCAGGGTTTAACGTTAACGGTTCAGGCTTAGCTGGTAGTACGGGCTGCCCTGTTTGGCGCGCTTGAAAGCACCCTGACACTTCAAATATTTCACCGGCTGACATTAGGCGGCTCCCGATGTACTAAGCAAGTGCTGGCGTGATTTCATTAGCGGCTGAATTTTAGTGCCAAAATCGTCCATGCCTTTAAGGAAGTCATCAAAGGTCAGCAACACACCTTCACAGCCTGGCACTGTGGCTATTTCATCAAGCATAGAAGCGACTGATTCATAAGAGCCAACAAGGGTACCCATATTCAGGTTTACCGCTGAGGTTGGATTGGTCATGTCGCGAATGTTGGTGTCTTTGCCTGACTTTTTGTCTGCCGCGCCTTGCGTTGCCATCCAATCTAACGCTGACTGATCTTTACCGTCTTTATAGCTTTCCCATTTAGCCATCGCTGCTTCGTCGGTTTCATCAGCAATGATCATGATAAGTACCGCGGAGCCAACGCTGCGACCTTGCTTTTCAGCGGCTTCGGTCAAGCGCGCAGCGGTAGGCGCAAATGCGGTAGGTGTATTCACACCTTTACCAAAACAGAAGTTATAGTCGGCGTGACGGGCCGAGAAATCCATGCCCGCGGCACTTTGCCCAGCACAAATAAGCGGTATTTTACGCTGTGGTTTAGGTAGCATGCGGCAGTCATCCATTTGGAAATGCTCGCCTTTAAAATCACTTTTCCCTGTTTCCCAAAGCTCTTTCACAACTTTGATGTATTCATCTAAATATTCGTAGCGGTTACCGAAAAATTCATCGCCCGGCCACATGCCCATTTGCGAATATTCAGGGCGTTGCCAGCCAGTAACCAGGTTGACCCCAAAACGTCCGTTAGAAATAGAATCGATAGTACTTGCCATGCGAGCCATGATCGCTGGTGGCAAGACCAACGTTGCAGCTGTGGCATACAGTTGTATTTTTGAAGTAACAGCGGCAAGACCAGCCATCAAGGTAAACGACTCTAAGTTGTAGTCCCAAAACTCTGTTTCACCGCCAAAACCGCGCAACTTGATCATAGAGAGCGCGAAGTCCATATCGTACTTTTCTGCCTTCATTACAATCTCTTTGTTGAGATCGAACGATGGTTTGAACTGAGGCGAATTTTTAGAAATTAACCAGCCGTTGTTACCAATCGGAATAAATACACCTATATCCATGTTGTTCCCTCTGCTTGTCTGCGTTTTAAGCGGTTTACCCCGCTTTTTTTAAGGTTGCCGAATTCAAAACATTGAAGTGGCGGTATACATAGTGAACAGCACAAAGCAGGCCAATTTATTAAACACTTAAATTTCAATAACTTAAATATCTTTAACTTTGAAATTAGACCTATTGGTTCAATTTGGAACATCCAGTCCAGTGCAACTGAACTTAATTGGTGCATATTTGTGCAAATGGGTTTATAGGTTAGAAAACTGCGCGTAAACTATGCGCCAGATTGCAGAAATCCGGTTAAGAAGAATTGAGTAGTGAGTAAATCTGAAGACCAATTAAATACAAAAACAGCAAGAGCATTTAGCCCTACTACCCAGAAACGAAGAGAAAAGGCGCTTCAAGAAAAGCGTAACCGCATTATGGATGCTGCCCTTTCTCTGTTTTCAAAAAACGGTGTAAGCGGCACAACCGTAGAACAAGTATCGGAATTAGCGAATGTATCAAAGAGTAATTTACTGTATTACTTTAAAAGCAAAGATGGCCTTTACTTATCGGTAATCACTCACCTATTAGATGTATGGCTAACGCCGCTACAAAGCTTTTCTGCAGAACAGGAACCCATAGCCACCTTGAGTGAATACATAAAAGTAAAACTTGAAATGTCCCGGGACAATCCGGCCGAATCTAAACTTTTTTGTATGGAAGTGGTACAGGGTGCTCCTCTTCTAATACAGGAATTAGAAACGCCGCTAAAGGCCTTACTCGATGCAAAAAGCGCTGTCATTAACGAGTGGATAAAAGCGGGTAAGTTAAAACCTGTTGACCCCATACACCTAATTTTTAGCATTTGGGCTATTACGCAGCACTACGCAGATTTCAGCGTGCAAATTAAAGCGGTCACCGGCAAAGATTTAAGCGAGCCCAACTTCTTTGATAGCACGCTTAGTAACATTCAGCACATTATTTTAGACGGGCTAAAGCCTTGATAAAAACCTAATCAACCGGGGGAACACTTAATGTGTTTTGTTCAGATAACACCTGCAGTAGGTCGTTATAATTTTTGAGTGAGTACTAAAAGCCCCCTACAAAGGTAATATAGACGAACTGTCTTTTAGAAAATTCTTAAGGCGCTCAACATTGGTGATAGCTATTCCTCCATATCGTTTCTCTATAAGTTGCAAGTCATACAACTTAGTTAGCGACTTATGTGCGGTAAGTACTGTTACTCCCAACCTCTCTGCATAATCGCTTTGCCGCAGGGGTATAACGTCACTTTGTGTCGTCAAATATGACTGGTAAATCAACTTAGCCAACTGAACATAAGTGGGTAAACGTCGAATATCATCTAGCCTTTCTAGCGCCGCGTGAAGCTTTATTGCGAGTGATCGAGAAATAAAGTCAGAGATTACAGGATGCTGGTTTATAAGAGAACGAAAAGCAGGTTCAGGGACCTGTAGTATCTTACATTGCGTTAGCGCTTGTGCGTGGTGGGTTCTGGCAAGTGAAGCATATAGCGTAAATTCTCCAAACGTATCTCCGCGTTGCAGTATGGTGGTAATTTGATAACTGCCGTCTAGTCCATAATTACCTATTTTAACTTCTCCAGACATAACAATAGACAACCCTTTGTTTTTGCTTCCTCTATCGTGAATAGTCGAGGTCGCTGCATAGGTTTTTACCTTTCCAAAGGGTATACAAATATCGAGATAATCATCAGGCATAACCGTCTGCTGTATACCGTGAATGTAAGACATGCTCATTAAATCTATATAAGTATATATTCTGCAATGTTAACGCAATGTAAATTCACACTCAACAATCGTGTGTGGGAGTAATTACTATGAGCTATCAATGGGCAATTTTGGCCGTTTTTGTTACGTTTGCTTTGCTGGAAGCCAAGAGCGGTAAGCTATTTAAAAAAGCTACGGAAGTCAGCGATGATGGAAAAGTAGAGCTTATCGGTACGTTACTATTATTTACCGTAACACAACCTCTGGTTCTCTTTTGCTCTGCCGCAATAATGGGGTTAGCATTCCCCCAATTTCAGGGAGTACTTGCAGATTCCTCTATTCTCTTGCACTTAGCGCTGCTTTTAATATTTGATGACATGATGCAATACTGGTGGCACAGGCTTTCACACTCAACCCGGTTTCTCTACAACTTACATAGAGCCCACCATAACGCTAAATACATGAGTGTTCGTATTATCTACAGAAACAACTTCTTCTATTACTTATTTATGCCGTCATTATGGTTTTCTGGCGCGCTAATCTATATGGGATTGGGCTGGACCTACGCCTTTTATTTAGTGGTTAAGCTTACTGTGATAACTGGCGCTCATGCAGAGTGGAAGTGGGACAAAGTACTGTACAGTATACCTTGGTTACACCCTATTGCTTGGGTGGTTGAGCGCACCATATCAACGCCTTCTACACATAGTGCGCATCATGGATTAAAAGCAGATGACGGCGTGACCAATTACAAAGGTAATTACGGCAACCTATTGTTCTTTTGGGATGTATTATTTGGTACCGCTAAGATAACAAGGCAATATCCTGCGCAATACGGTATTGAGGGTATGTTTTACGCCGACTGGAAAGAACAACTAATTTGGCCGCTGTACAAAACCCCGAGAAAGCCAAAGCAGTTAAAGACTGAGTCTTCCAATAAGGGATTACCTGTGCTTAATTCAGAGCAACTAACAAAGCAACAGGCAGCGAAGACTAGCGCTTAGTATGGCATCAAAAAGTTATGGGGTCAGAGTGATGACTCTGACCCCATAACCTTGTAAGTTCGTGATAAACTTATAACTCAAACTAAGACAGAGCAGCTCCAACATATGAACCAACAACCCAATAACCCGCTTCACGGCTTAACGCTAGAGAAAATCGTAACGCAGCTTCATGAGCGCTACGGCTGGGACGGATTGTACTACCGCATAAAGGTGAACTGCTTTAATAACGACCCTTCAATTAAGTCGTCGCTTAAATTTCTTAGAAAGACCCAGTGGGCGCGAGATAAAGTAGAGCAGCTCTATATTCAAACGTTTAGTGATTAGTCACTGATAAAGTGCGTTTTACAATGCACCATATTTTATTGGGGGTCAGAGTCCTGACTCTGACCCCACTGTTATTTTTTGCTAGGCGTCTTTGTAGAGTGTAGCTATCCACTTCTCTTCATTGATGAAATTCCAGCTCCAGTCGGCCCACTTTTCATCTAGGCCCATCGCTTTTACTTCATCAAGGGTTTTGCCGTCTTGCTTGAGTTTCTTAACGTAGTCAAAGGTTTCGCTGATCATAGCTAAAAATGCGGTGTATTCTTGCTTGTTGCTGATTTCGCCGTGGCCCGGAATGATAATGGTCTCGTCATCTATTTTCGCTAGCAACTGCTCTACCGATTCCATGTAGCCTTCTACATTGCCACCTGCACCTTGGTCAATGTAGGGAAAACGACCATTGAAGAATAAGTCGCCCGTATGCATGACGTTGGGTTGCTCAAACCACACTACGCTATCGCCATCAGTGTGACCTACCGCTAAATGCATTACATGTAAGGTCTCACCATTAAAGTAAATTTTAATGCCATCTTCATAGGTAATGGTTGGCAGGGCTTCCGGTTTTATCTTTTCGTCGTTAGCTAGCCGAACGCGCACATTTTCATGAGCGAGAATGGTGGCACCTTTGTGACTGTGAAAAAATGCATTAGAGCCTGTGTGGTCGCCGTGATAATGAGTGTTTATCACATATTTAGGCTTGTCACTGCCTAACTCACCAAGCTGTGCTGCTATTTTTTCAGCTAGAGGCGCAAATTGATCGTCAATGATCAGTACCCCGTCTTCCCCAGCTGATACGCCAATATTTCCACCTGCGCCTGTAAGCATGTGCACAGAGCCTTTTATCGCGGTTGCCTTTACTTCGACATCGGCGAACCTGTCTTGTGCATTTGCGGGATTAACCGATGAATAAATTAAAGGACTAGCAGCTAAGAACGCAGCTACAATGTGGGTGCTAAAACGAGGGGCAGTTTTCATTATTATTTCCTTGTAAGAAGCCTGTTTAAATAAGACCTCTTACACTATGACCTAATTTCACAATTAGATCATTTTTTCGTCATTAGGGATATCACCCACATAAGCAAAACGAGGAAGTGTCTCTCCGTCTTTTTCCACTGACTCTAAAAACATATCGAGAGGGCGAACCCATAACGCCTTTTCGCCATAACACGGCCGATATACCACTAATTTACTTTCGTCTTCTGAGTGGGTGGCTACTTCGTAAACATCGTATAAATTGCCTTTATAATGCTTGTAACGGCCGGGGGTTTTAAGTTGTATTGAATCCATTGTGACCTTCAAGGTAAGTGTTGCGTCAAAGAATAAGGCGCTAGTGTTAATTAAATTGGCTCAAAAGGCAAAACCAGCTGTTGTGTTGATTGGTCGGCGGCGAGGCCTATATGCACGCCTACAAGACGGATGCCACGCCCTGTTGCGCGTTCAAAAGCTTCCTGCATTAATGTACGAAAATAAGCTTCATCAAGCGTAGCGCAACGATGTTCAACCGTGGTCAGCTGAAAGTCGTTAAACTTAAGCTTTACGCCTTGTGTGCGAATACGCACAGGCTTGCCCGTCCGCTTCTTATGGTTTTCCATTCGCTCCTGAAGCTTTTCAAACAAATGGGGCAAGAAGTCGATGCATTGCTCGATAGTGTGTATATCTTCGCTTAGCGTGCGCTCTACGCCTATAGACTTGCGCTCTCGAGATACTGACAACTCGCGCTCATCGATGCCATGAGCCCGTTCCCATAGCACACTACCGAATTTGCCCAGCTCTTTTTGAATGCGTTCGAAAGGATACTGGCGAACATCGTTACACGTATTCAGCCCCATGCGCTGAAGCTTTTGCATGGTAACTTTGCCTACGCCTGGAATTTTCTTTAGCGGCATTTCGCGTACAAACTCATCAAGTTTATCGGGCGTGATCACGCAAATACCGTCAGGCTTGTTTTCATCGCTGGCTACTTTTGCCACGAATTTGCAGGGCGCGACACCTGCTGAAGCGGTAAGACCTAACTCGCTTTCAATACGAGCACGTATTTCTTCAGCTATTAATGTAGCGCTGCCACCACAAAACTCACTGTTAGTAACATCCAGATAGGCTTCATCTAACGATAGGGGTTCAATAAGGTCGGTATAGTCTGCAAAAATTTTACGTATTTTTTGCGACTCAGCGGCATACACCTCCATGCGCCCTTTTACTAGCGTGAGATTGGGACATAATTTTAGGGCATACGCTGTTGCCATAGCCGAGCGCACACCAAATTTGCGGGCGGGATAATTACAGGTAGAGATAACACCGCGACGGTCGGCACTGCCGCCAATAGCAATGGGAATATCGCGCAAGGCTGGGTTATCGCGCATTTCTACTGCGGCGTAAAAACAATCCATGTCAACGTGGATAATTTTTCGCATTACCTGCCTTTGTTCTTAACGTGCTCACACGAAACTGTATAAAAAGACAGTATATTATCAATAGCGTTTAATTACACTACCTCGTTTTGATAATTAACGAGATTGATTGGTCCTCACTCTTTTGCATGAATGGCTTAAGTTAAAACGCGTGTTTTTTTACAGAACGTTTCCAGAATAAAAGTACTAAACAAAAAGCGGCGACACACCAACATTGATGTGTCGCCGCTCAATTATGTAAACGCCAAAACAAGTATCAAAATTGCCCCAGCAGTTTTACTTAATTCACTCTGCCTAACCAATACATTACCCGAGATGTTGCCATCATCACTTCTAGGCTTCCCTCAGCAGACTTTCTCGCGTGTAGAGAGTGGCTGCGGGCCGGACCAATCAACGCAGGGCTTTTCCAAATACTGATGCCTTCAACCGTCATTTCGCTGAGTTCAGAAGCACCGTAGTAACTCCAATCATTGTCATGCGCCGTTGTCACAA
Source organism: Alteromonas sp. ABM1_013 (assembly GCF_056160505.1). Classification (NCBI taxonomy): domain Bacteria; kingdom Pseudomonadati; phylum Pseudomonadota; class Gammaproteobacteria; order Alteromonadales; family Alteromonadaceae; genus Alteromonas; species Alteromonas sp. ABM1_013. Next base: position 85,732 of record NZ_JBSWXH010000007.1, on the reverse strand, counting down.
GAAGTGTCTGTTCAGTAGCGGTTGCTGGATTGGCTACCATGTCTACAATAACCTTATTTATCGAAACTTCCGATGTCTTGGTCAAACTGGTGTCAGCTACATCATACATAACTAGAGATTGGTTCTGATTATAACAGGCCAGTTCAGCGGCAGCGTCACTATCAGCATTAATAAAGGTAAGGCGCGCGCAAGAAATATCGGCGCTTGCTTGAATAGAGAAACCTGATGTTGTTGGTTTGAGTAATTGCGTTATGTCGTCGCCTTGAGAAAGCGCCACGTACACATTGCCATTGATCGCGGCAATATCAAAATCACGGAAATATTGAGGCATGGTGTAAGTGGCCAACATAACTTGATTATTCACGTCGACCGCTTTTAATGTGCGACCATCAACATACACTGCATCATCGAAACCATCGTTATTGAAGTCGAATGCCTTGATAACTGAAACATCATTTGAATAATCGCCTGTAATCTCATATTGAATAGAGAAATCATTTAATCGCATTGCAGCGAATGCGCCATCATAGGTTTCTGCACTAGGTAGGAATAAATCACCAGCACCGTCATTGTTGTAATCGGTAGTTACAGCAACACTAGAGTTATCCCAGTTAGAAGAAATCTCTTCACTAGTAATGTAATTCCCTGTGTTCTCCATTAGTAAGACCTTAGAGCCGTCATAACCACTACCCGTGCTTGGCACGAAGAAAACAGCACGTTCGTCACCAGGGTACAAATCTGCCCACCCAGCCGCACTAAAGCTATCTAGTTGATGTGTGGTTGCCGACGTTTTTATTGTTGCAGAAGTGGCTGTGACATCTGCCGTTACGAGTAAATTTTCACCAGAATGTGTAGTACCGGTGCCCCATAACAGTTCGTTAAGGCCATCATTGTCGGCATCGCCAAGGGTCAGCGAGGTCGAACCATGATCAACCATATCAACGCTAAATACTGAAGTGAGCGTGTTACTAGACAGCTTCATGGCGTGGACATTGCCCCATTGGCAGTCCCCTACAAGCAATACAGGATCACTATCGTCAGTCAGTTTTCCTGCGCTAATGTCGCAAGTATTAAAATTCTCAACACTCGTAATTTGAGACTTGTCTTGTGCTGAGTACACATAGATGTAAGACCAACTGTCAGCGCCTACAATTTCATCAATACCGTCGCCATTTATATCGGCAACGGCAATGTGATGACTACCAAATCCTGAGTTCAGAAACCACTGGTTTTCACCAGAATCAAGGTCATAGACCAAACCAGAATTAGTAACCAGCTCTAACTGAGTGTCGGAATCTACATTACCCAGAGCAATTTCATAGGTATCTTCGGCGGTAAACGTAAATAAAGGTGTTTCGGGCGAACTAAGGTCTACCACCACAATATCACTGGCTTCGCCGTAATCACGTGGTGAGTATAGGTAGGCCAATTCATCGTCACCATCATTATCTATGTCACCGAGAACGGCACTATGTATGTAGTTGTCGGTAGTTAAAAGCGTTGTTGCCGTTTCGTCAATGTCGGTAACAACGGATACGCCGTGTTCAGATATCACTAGAATATCGGGGTAATCGTCGTTATCAAAATCGGTACTGAGGACTTGTTTTACTGTTCCACCTTGCTCGATTTTATAGGGGTACATCCAAGTTTGGTTGTAGATGCCGTTTTGATAAGACAGTAAAAATACGCGATTTGCAGAATCGGTGGAGAGAACTTCATTGTCACCGTCGTGGTCGAAATCACCCACTACCATTGAATTGTTCAGTTTAGGCACTTCAATACCCGAGCGAGCTAACTCTTGAACGTCATTATTAGTCACTGAGACATCAGTTTTGACTACTTCGGCACCTTCTTCACCCGTTGAAAAACCAAATTCGTAAAGTTGGGTTTTAAACAACTGATTACTCGGCGCTTGCCAAGAAATCAATCCATCTTCGTTAATGGTAGCGCCTGAAGGCGCTGACACTAAGGTCGGAACCCCTTGATTGTCGCCAAGATCAGGGTCAGACACAATTGCACTAAATTCGATATATTCGCCAGGAGACACCGATTCAGGTAAGTTTTCGAACGCTACTTGTGCCGGTGCATCCGCCAGAGTGATTGAAGTGCGATCTGACTCTACAGTGTTAGCGCTATCAGAGACGACCATAGACACTTCTACTACATCGTTAAATACAGCGCGGTAGGCTGGAAAGGTATCTCCAGTAACGTCTTCTACTAAAACACCGTTGAGATACCAGCGGAAACTGACAGATAAATCTTCGTAATCTGTATCGCTATCATTATAATAACCAGGGCTAACAGTAATGGGTGTCGTCGTGTCCACGTTGTCCCAGGTATAAAAATCAGGTGCATAGACTGTGGGTGGCATGGACATGTCAGCAATAGCGACAAGTGATCTGTCTGCAAGGTTACCACTAATTAAATCATGGCCATCAATTATAAATGTACCTAGGTCGTAGGTACCGTCGTTATCTGTATCTTCTAAATAACGAATAGTGCTTTGTTCGAAAAGTAAGGTTGCAGTTTTATCACCCGCTACTACTACTTCGCCATCGTACATGTATGGCCATAAATACTCAGGGGCCTCTGCTTCGACAGCTAGTTTACCTTTAGAGCCAACATAGAAGTCTAATTCAGCATGGTTAAGGCTTTCATTGGGTGAATAGGATATGTCGTAATTCCCCGTTAATTTATATTGCTCTGCGCCTATAGTGAACGCGACATGTTGACTGGTATCTACGTAATAGCTACTGTTAGTTTCGTTGAAGCCCTCATCGATTGAGACGACGCCAGACAAAGTATAGGGTACACCTTCGATAGTCCATGTCAGACTGTCGAAATACATACTGTATTTCGCAGCGCTATCTGACACGCTTTCAATGGCAATAGCCGTCGACCCAGAAATAGCAACGCCATTGCTATACAACCAACAATTTTGGTAATTCATGGCGATGGTACCTGTCAAGGTATCGGATACTTTGCCGTCATAAGCAACACTACCACCTTGATCACAGGCATACGTGTTTTTAATCGTTCCGCCGTTCACATCATCAGAAAAGTCCTGTTCTGCCAGTTCTGGGACTGTCATAACTGAATCATTAAACAATAAATTGAACGCTTCTTGGACCAGCTCTATGTCCACTTCCGCATTGACTGTTTCGCCTTGGTATTGGGCGTTTGCAATTGCCTTTGCTGCAGTGTTGAGGCGCGATGGAGTGTAGTCTTTAGCGTTTTTGATGATTGATGATGAAGAAACCGGAGTGGAGCCTCCGTTATCCGACACATCAGAGTCCGAACCTCCGCCTCCACATGCGGCTAGGGATAACGCGATTATACTGAAGGTCCCGAGGCGTACACTGCGTGTCATAACTCTTCCTTGATGTTTTATTGTTTATATTAGAATTTTATGAGATGTAAATTTAACCTAAATACAAATGTGGAGCAACGAAATATGGGTAGAGCTAACAAAGTGCTAAAATATTAACGCCTGTTCATGGCTTGTTCGTAAAGATAACGCTCCCTTTAAGTGGTGTCGCCCATGAAGCATCCCCGACAAGTTACATTAGGTTAGCTGTGCAGATTCGACGTAAAATCTCCATCTATCAGATACAAAAAAGCGCTGTCGATGAGTATCAAACAGCGCTTTTATAACTTAAGCCAACGAGAGATTAAGCATTACAAAATTTGGTTTTGCTTCCACTCGTTTAATTTTTTCTGGCGGGCTTCTTCTTTTTCCATACGTGACTTTTTACGATCGCACGGTTCTGGACAGTCACAGGCTTTTTCGATACCTAGTGCTCCTAAGCCGCCACAGCTTCCAGAGATTGATTTTTTCTGAAATAGGTAGCCAACGGCCATAGCCAGTACCATTGTTAGAAAGAAACCAAAAGCAAGAATGAATGTAGACATTGCTACCCCCTAATTATGAACTGTTACCAGTTTATCAAATTCTGGCGATGCATACTCTTCAAATCCGTCATCTGTGCGACGAATGAGGAATACAGCAAGTTGTTCTTGCTCAGCAACCGCTATTGCTTGTTCCCATCCCATCACATTAAATGCAGTAGCTAAACCATCTGACGTCATAGATGAGGGGTGAACAACGGTTACAGAAACCAAGTTGTGTGAGATAGGTTTGCCCGTTGTAGGGTCGATTAGGTGCGAATAACGAACGCCGTCTTCTTCGTAATAATTGCGATAGTCACCCGATGTAGCAACCGCGTTTTCACCTATTGAGACAACTTTTTGAACAGCGCGTTCCGTAGTAACTGGCTTCTCAATGGCAATCAGCCACTCACTGCCGTCGCCGCGTTCGCCTTTCACACGCATTTCACCACCTATTTCTACAAGGTAGTTTTCAATGTTGTGCTTTTCAAGGATCTCCGCCACTTCATCAACGCCAAAACCTTTTGCAATAGTCGATAGGTCGACGTACAACATTGGATGGCTTTTCTTTAAGCCTGTTGGTGTAGTTGATAGTTTCTTATAGCCCACATATTCACGGATATCGTCGATGTCTGCCTGACTTGGCACTTTCTCAGGGCGCTTAGTGGGGCCAAACCCCCATAGGTTAACCAGTGGACCAACGGTCACATCAAGTACACCGCCACTTAGGTTAGCAAGGCGCAAAGCCTCGTTTATCACAGTTAACGTGTCTGGCGACACTGCAAAATTATCGGTGTAACGATATTGATTAAACCTTGATAGTTCTGACGTTGGGTCGTAGGTAGACATCATCTTATTAACGTCAACAAGGCGAGCATCTATTTCAGCTTGTAAGCCTTCTACTGGCGTTTCAGCTACAAGGTATTTCACATTGTAGGTTGTTCCCATAGTCTGCCCTTGAAGGTGCACTACAGGCGTTTTTTCGTCGCTGCAGCTTGCTAGTGCAAGAATACCAATAGCAACAAAAGCGAGAAAAATTCGAATACCAAAACGAATCACATTGTTGTCCTTACTTACATGTAAAAAGCTGTAAAGCTTCTATGTACGTTATTGCGTTAAGCTTAAACAAAAAAGGGGCTTTCGCCCCTTTTTTTAAATTGCTTGTTAGCTTGGTAGCTTAGCCACCGAAGTCATCTAGCATGATGTTCTCGTCCTCAACACCTAAATCTTTAAGCATGTTGATTACGGCCGCGTTCATCATAGGTGGTCCACACATGTAGAACTCACAGTCTTCTGGTGCAGGGTGATCTTTCAAGTAGTTCTCTAGAAGTACTTGGTGAATGAACCCTGTGTAACCTTCCCAGTTGTCCTCTGGTTGAGGATCAGAAAGTGCTACGTGCCACTCGAAGTTATCGTTTTCTGCTGCTAGCTCGTCGAAGTCTTCTGTATAGAACATTTCACGAAGTGAACGTGCACCGTACCAGAAGCTCATCTTACGCTTAGACTTAAGGCGACGAAGCTGATCGAAGATGTGTGAACGCATTGGGGCCATACCAGCACCACCACCTACGAATACCATTTCGTTTTCAGTTTCTTTCGCAAAGAATTCACCGAACGGCCCAGAGATAGTCGCTTTGTCACCTTCTTTCAGGCTCCAAATGTACGATGACATTTTACCCGCAGGCAGGCTTAGGTTATTAGGTGGCGGCGTAGCGATACGCACGTTCAACATAATAATGCCTTCTTCTTCTGGGTAGTTCGCCATTGAGTACGCACGAATCGTTTCTTCGTCTACTTTAGACTCGATGTCGAAGAAGCCAAAACGCTCCCAGTCACCGCGATATTCTTCAGGAATATCGAACTCTTTGTACTTAACGTGGTGCGCTGGCGCTTCAATCTGAATATAACCACCTGCACGGAAAGGTACGCTTTCACCGTTAGGAATTTTAAGCTTAAGTTCTTTGATGAAAGTTGCTTTGTTATCGTTAGAGATAACTTCACAATCCCATTTCTTAACACCAAATACCGACTCTTCCAGCTCAATTTCCATGTCTTGCTTAATAGCAACCTGACATGAAAGACGGCAGCCTTCGCGTGCTTCACCTTTAGTGATGTGGTCTAGTTCAGTTGGAAGAATTTCACCACCACCTGAGTGTACGTCTACACGACACTGACCACATGAGCCACCGCCACCACACGCAGAAGATACGAAGTAACCTGCGTCAGCTAGTGCACCAAGAAGCTTGCCACCCGGTGCAGTTTTGATTGCTTTGTCTGGGTCACCGTTGATAGTGATAGTAACATCACCGCTTGGTACCAATTTAGACTTGGCAAACATGATAATAAATACCAGCGCTAGAACGATGGCAATGAACATGCCTACGCCTAGATATATTTCTACATTATTCATTTATATGCTCCCGAGCTTTCTTACAGCTGAATACCAGTGAATGACTGGAAGCCTAGTGCCATTAGACCCGCGATCATAAATACAGAACCTAGACCACGAACACCATCTGGCATATCAGCATACTTAAGCTTTTCACGTACTGCCGCAAGCAACACAATTGCAATTGCCCAACCAATACCACTTCCTACGCCGTAAACAACACTTTCGGTCAGGTTATATTCACGCTGTACTGCGAACGCTACACCACCGAAGATTGCACAGTTAACGGTAATAAGCGGAAGGAAGATACCTAGTGCGTTATAAAGCGCAGGGAAGAACTTATCTAAGCTCATCTCTAGAATCTGTACCAACGCTGCGATAACACCGATAAACGTTAGGAAGTTAAGGAAGCTTAAGTCAGCTTCAGGGAAACCTGCCCATGCTAATGCGCCTGGAGCAAGAATGTTTACATAAATAATTTGGTTAACCGGAACCGAGATACCTAGTACCACGATAACAGCAACACCAAGACCCATAGCAGTTTTTACTTTCTTAGATACCGCAAGGAAGGTACACATACCTAAGAAAAGTGATAACGCCATGTTCTCAACGAAAATTGAGCGAACAAATAACGACAAATAATGTTCCATGACTTACTCCTTAGGCTCTACTTGCTCAGGACGGATGGTACGGATAACCCAAATCATACCGCCGATTAAGAAGAATGAGCTGAATGGTAGGATTAACAAACCGTTACCCTGATACCAGCCACCGTTTTGAACCAGTGGAAGGATTTCGAAACCTAAAATAGTACCGAAACCAAATAGCTCTTTAATTGTACCAATTACAACTAGAATGAAAGAGTAACCCAAGCCGTTACCAATACCATCAAGGAAGCTCATCAGAGGTGGGCTCTTCATGGCGTAAGCTTCAGCACGACCCATTACGATACAGTTAGTAATAATAAGACCAACGAATACCGACAGCTGCTTCGATATTTCATACGAATACGCTTTCAGAATTTGGTCAACAACGATTACCAACGACGCAATAATGGTCATCTGGATAATAATTCGAACGCTAGATGGGATCTGGTTACGAATTAGTGAAATAAACAAGTTTGAGAACGCTACAACGCTTGTAAGCGCTAGCGACATTACCAATGCTGTTTCCAGCTTAGTGGTAATTGCCAGTGCTGAACAGATACCCAATACCTGTAGGGCGATCGGGTTATTGTCCAGGATTGGCCCAAAGAGGGCCTTTTTCATTTCTTTAGTATCTGCCATGAGACTTCCCTTATGAACGCCATGCTTGGTTCTTCAGGAACTGGCCGAAGCCTTGCTCGCCTACCCAGTAACGAATAGTGTTTTCAACACCGTTGCTGGTTAGGGTTGCACCTGAAAGCGCATCGATAGTGTGAGGATTGCTAGGGTTAGCATTTTTCACTACGCGAATAGCAACTTCGCCATTCTCGTAAAGCTCTTTGCCGTCCCATTTGTCCTGCCAAGCAGGGTTTTGCACTTCACCACCTAGTCCTGGCGTTTCTTTTTGCTGATAGTAAATAAGCTCGCGAACCGTTTGGCCGTCTGCGTCTACCGCTAAGAAACCGTACATAAGATCCCAAAGGCCGCTGCCGTGAACAGGAAGGATGATACGAGAAACATCACCTGCGTCGTCGCGAACTAAGTAAACACTTGCCACGTTAGGGCGGCGCTGGAAACCAACATTGCTGTTAGTTACCTTTGTGCTGTACTCAGTTTCTTTGGCTGCTTTATACATGTCGTAATCTGGCTTAGGCGCTTCTACGAAAGTACCTTCGTCAAGATTAACAAAACGCTGTTCTACTCGCTCGCTGTACGTGCTTTCAATTGCGCTATTGCTCATGCCCATTTCATAAAGGCCTGCAGCATTAAGAATGTTGCTCTTTTTATCTAGAGCTGCGTTTGTTTGTTGTAAAGAGCGAAGGCCAACAGCCGCGCCAGAAACAACAATTGAACAAACTAAACATACGGCAACAACAATACCTACCGTTTTGCCTAAAGATTCTTTCTTAGCCGACACGTGCTACCCTCCGCTTGATATTGCTTTGTGCGACGAAATAGTCGAACAGTGGCGCCCACAAGTTAGCAAATAGAATTGCTAGCATTACACCTTCAGGGAAGGCTGGGTTTAGGACGCGGATTAGTACCGTCATGAAACCAATGAAGATACCGTAAGCCCACTTACCTTGGTTAGTGAACGACGCAGAAACTGGGTCTGTCGCCATAAAGAACATACCAAAAGCAAGACCACCAACAACAAAGTGCCAATGTGCAGGCATTGCAAACATAGGGTTCGTATCGCTGCCGATTAGGTTTAGCAAGGTTGCGAAGAACGCCACACCAATTGCTACACCAGCAACAATGCGCCAGCTTGCTATACGCATGTACATGATGAACAAGCCACCAAGAATAATAGCAAGGGTAGACACCTCACCCGCTGAACCTGAAATAGTACCGATGAAGCTGTTCATCCACTGATCCATGTTCGCGTAATCAAGGTTGCCAGAAGCCGCTTGGCTTAGAGACGTTGCACCAGAATAACCATCTGCCGCTACCCATACTTGGTCACCTGAAATTTGCGCAGGATACGCAAAGTAAAGGAATGCACGACCAGACAATGCTGGGTTAAGGAAGTTACGACCTGTACCACCGAATACTTCTTTAGCAATTACAACACCAAAGGTAATACCTAGTGCTACTTGCCATAGAGGGATAGTGGCTGGAAGTGTAAGTGCAAACAGTACTGATGTTACGAAGAAGCCTTCGTTAACTTCGTGCTTGCGCACAGACGCGAACAATACTTCCCAGAAACCACCTACCGCGAACGTTACCGCGTAGATTGGCAGCCAGAAACATGCGCCATAGAAGAATAGACCTAGTGTTCCCGCATTTGCCAAGTCACCGCCAAGGGCAGCGAATAGACCTGCTTGCCATGTGTCAGGCAGCGTTCCTGCGCCAGCAGCAATAGCTTCTTGCGCTTGGAAACCAATGTTATACATACCAAAGAACATAGCTGGGAATGTTGCCATCCATACCATGATCATGATGCGCTTAAGGTCAATGCTGTCACGCACGTGCGTGTTAGCTTTGTTTACTTTACCTGGCGTATAAAAGATGGTCGCTGCAGCTTCGTAAAGCGCGTACCATTTTTCATGCTTACCACCCGGCTCGAAATCCGGCTCAATTTTTTCTAAATACGCTTTTAAACCCATGACTTAACCCTCTTTCTCTATCGTGGTCAAACAGTCGCGTAAGATAGGAGCGTAGTTGTATTTGCCTGGGCATACATAAGTACACAATGCCAAATCTTCTTCGTCCAACTCTAAGCAACCCAACGTCTGAGCACCGTCAGTATCACCAGAAATCAGGTCCCTAAGCAGAAGCGTAGGAATGATATCTAGGGGCATAACGCGTTCGTAATTACCAATTGGAACCATAGAACGTTCTGAACCATTGGTAGTTGTTGTCATATCAAATTTCTTGCTACCACTTAGGTGACCTAAGTAAGCGCGTGTCACTGAGTGTTGGTTTGAACCAGGTAGGATCCAACCGAACAATTTCTTCTCGTGACCTTCTTTTAATAGTGAAACTTGGGTGTGGAAACGACCTAAGAAACCGTGTACGCCCATTGCAGTGGTACCGTTAAGTACAGAACCTGAAACAACACGTACTTCACCGTCTACTTGCTCGTTCGCAGTTAGCTCGGTCACGTCTGCGCCAATTACAGTGCGCACTAGACGTGGGTTTGTTGCAGCAGGACCTGCAAGTGAGATAACACGGCGGTTATCTAATTCACCTGTAGTTAGCAATGCACCAATCGCCATAACGTCTTGGTAATTGATGTGCCAAACCGTTTTGTTCATGCCGGCTGAATCAAGGAAGTGGATATGAGTACCCGGTAGGCCCGCAGGGTGAGGACCGCCAAACTCTTCAACATCAACTGCCGCATCGCCAGTAGCAACAGAAGCACCTGCCGCTTTACAAACGTAAGTTTTGCCACCGCTCAATTGCGTTAGCGCTTTAAGACCATTTACGAAATCGTCTTGGCGCTCAGCAATAATTACAGCAGGATCTGCTGCAAGTGGATTAGTATCCATTGCTGTAACGAAAATTGAGTTTGGTACAGAGTCTAGCTGAGGCGATTTGCTAAATGGACGTGTGCGTAACGCTGTCCACATGCCTGACTCTACAAGGATTGACTGAAGCTGCTCACGTGTTGCGCTCGCGATCTGGTCAGCTGCAATTTTATCAAATGTTACGGCATCGCTGCCGTTCATTTTGATAACTACAGACTGAAGAACACGTTTTGCACCACGGTTAACCTCTACCACTTCACCCGCAGCTGGAGCAGTGAATTTAACGCCAGGGTTCTTTTTGTCTTCAAAAAGAACCTGACCTTTCTTCACTACATCGCCAACTTGGACGTGCATGGTAGGGCGCATACCCACATATTCTTCTCCCAGAATGGCAACGCGCGTTGCAGCAGATGCATCAGCAATCTCCTGCTTTGGCGCTCCCTCAATTGGGAGGTCGAGACCTTTCTTGATTTTTATCATATGTAATTGCACTACTCTAATAGAAATACCCTTTTGCATGACCGCAGAAAACCTGCCTGTCAGCATGCAAAAACGCACTATTAACAGGTGTTAGACACCTTTTTTGTTGATTGATGGAACTTGCTGCAACTGCTACGGTCAGCCTGTTATGAAGCCGTAACGCATAATTCCTTTAGCGGACGCTTTGTTCGCCCTTTCTATATAGACCACCAGCAGAAATTTACACTTATTGTTGTTGTTGTGTAGCTCCAATCGCCACTGCTGTTTTGGTAGAGGCAGAAAAGACCCCTACTTAATTTCGGGATTTTAGCATTAACCCATACGTTTGTGCCACGCTATTTCAAGATAAAGGCAAATTTTTCTACAATTTAATGTAAACCTTTGGTCTTATTCATTTACATTTTTTTCGCTGACGCCCTATATCGGCTCGTAATAAGGCACAAAAAAGCCGTCAAATCAGACGGCTTTTGCACAGATAGCATTAAGTTAATTAATGGTAAGTTTAGGTTTTACCACTTAACCAATGGGTCAACTTCACTGTCGTAATCAACGCTGTCAATGTCAAAACCAAACAGCTTTAGGAACTCATGGTGGTAACCTTTGTAGTCACTTAAGTCATGAAAGTTCTCTTGTGTCACTTGGTCCCATAGCGCTTTAATCTTCGCTTGGGTAGCGTCATTTGTTTCTTTGCCATCCATGCGATAGCGATTTGCTTCATCTAACGTAGGCGTATTTCCAAACAGGCACTGTGTGAACAAACCATGAATCTGTTCAATACAGCCTTCGTGTGTGCCCTCTTCTTTCATCACTTTGTAAATAAGTGAAATATAAAGGGGCATGACGGGAATGGCAGAACTTGCTTGCGTCACTAGTGCTTTTAGTGAGCTTACGTTTGCTTGTACAAGCAAGTCACTGTTTTTGCCAATAATAGCAGCAGCAGCGCGATCAAGGTCTTCTTTTGCTTTGCCGATAGTCGCTTGACCGTAGATAGGCCATGTAAGCTCTTTACCAATGTAGGTATAGGCAGTGGTTTTGCAGCCTTCTGCTAGCACATCAGCATCGCGTAAAAAGTCCATCCAACGTTCCCAATCTTCGCCACCCATCACTTTAATGGTGTTGAGGATTTCATCGTCGTTGGCAGGCTCAAGCGAAACTTCATGCACTTTATCTTTATCTGTGTCGTAAGTTTTTGTGGTGTATGCTTCGCCTACTGGCTTAAGCGTCGACTTGTAGGTCACACCGGTTTCCGGGTCGGTTCTGCGCGGAGACGCAAGGCTATAAATAACCAAGTCAACCTTACCCATTTCAGCTTTGATTTTTTCAATGGTTTCATTTTTGATTTCATCAGAAAAGGCGTCGCCATTAATAGTATCTGCATACAAGCCTTTTGCTTTGGCTTTTTCGTGGAATGCTGCAGTGTTGTACCAACCTGCTGTACCCGTTTTGCGTTCCGTTGGCGCTTTTTCAAAGCAAACACCTAGTGTTTTTGCGCCATAACCAAAGGCAGATGTGATGCGTGACGCTAAGCCGTAGCCTGTAGAGCTACCAATAACCAGTACATTTTTAGGGCCTTCGCCTAAGTCACCTTTTGCTTCCACATAAGCAATTTGTTCATCAACCGCTTTAGCACAGCCTACCGGGTGCGCGTTTGTACAAATGAAGCCTCTCACTTTAGGCTTGATAACCATAATAATTTTCCTTATTTGAGCGTGGGGCTATTGTAATGCCGAAGCCACTGATAACAACTCGGAGCAGATGGAAGCCTGCTAACCATAAAACGCTTTTGCCAGCATATCGCATACATGCATTCTCACCAACAAAACATAGTAACATCACATATTTAGATTTAAACAAGCGACACGTAAACGCGTTCAGATTATTAGTGTGCTGTTCATTTACTAATTAAGCGTTAGAAAAGTAAAAGGAATAGGTTAGAAGATAGAAAGGAATAAAAGATTAAACAAAGAAGAATACTTATATTCACAGGAGCACCACTGGGCACTCCTGTGAAGAAATCATTAACCTAGAACGTCAAGAAGTTCTACGTCAAAGATTAGGGTGCTGTAAGGTGCAATAGCTGCGCCAGCACCTTGCTCACCGTAAGCTAGGTCGTGTGGTACGTATAGACGATACTTTGAACCTGCTTTCATAAGTTGAAGTGCTTCAGTCCAACCTTTGATTACGCCGCCTACTGGGAATTCAGCTGGCTGACCACGCTCGTAAGAGCTATCAAAGGTAGTACCGTTTATAAGCGTACCGTGGTAGTGAACACGTACTGTGCTAGAAGCATCTGGTGTCTCGCCGTCACCTTCAGTAACAACTTCGTATTGAAGACCAGATTCAGTTACGGTTACTTCGTCACGCTTCGCGTTTTCTTCAAGGTACTTTGTGCCTTCTTCAATAACCGCTTTGCTTGCTTCTTCTTTAGCCGCTTGCATACGCTTGTGAATTTCGCCAAACGCATCACGTAGAGTGTCGTTATCAACCTGAGGTGCTTGACCTGCGAAGGCGTCTTTAAGGCCAGCTACAACAGCGTCAATCGCTAGTCCGTCAAACGGATTTGATTGTAGTTGTTGACCCATTTGAAAACCAATGCCGTAACTTGCTTGGGTTTCTACAGTATTGAATGTATCAGTCACAAAAACTCCTGAAATTAAATTACAAATGCAGTACAAATTTCAAACAAACCGCATATTGCGAGAATGTTTCTGCATTTTCCGGTGTAAGAGTGTATCACACCACAAAATATCTTGCTTTGAGCAATGTTAACTAGGGTGCAAAAGTATCAAAATGTTGTAAATTATAACCGAAAGTGGTTAGACAAGTCGCAAAGGACACAGTATGGTTAGGCCCATATATTTAGGAGGAAAGCATGCAAACACACTACGATGCTGAACTGAAAGATACCGTTCGATACCTTGGCAAAACCCTTGGTGAAACAATCAAAAATCAATTAGGTCAGGAGTGGCTAGACCGTATTGAAAAGATTCGTAAAGGCGGCCGAGCTTCTTATCAGGGAGACGCTACCTGTAGCGAAGAACTGAAAGAAACTTTCAAAACAATGTCTGACAGCGATTTGCTTACTGTTGGTCGTGCCTTCGCACAATTCTTGAACCTAGGCAATATTGCCGAGCAAGAATACAACGCGGCAATGAATGTCGATGCATCGATTGATGCTCTGTTTAAACACCTAGATAAAGCAGAACTGACTGCTGACAAAGTACAAGACGCCGTTGCAAAACTAAACATCGATCTTGTATTAACCGCACACCCTACTGAGGTTACGCGCCGTACACTTATTCATAAACATAAAGAGCTAGCGGACTGCCTGCAGGCTGTGCATCAAGAATCTTTAAGTGATGTTGAGCGTAAAAAGATAGAAACACGCATCGCTGACCTTATTGCTCAAGCGTGGCACACTGAAGAAATTCGTTCAGTTCGCCCGACGCCTGTTGATGAAGCGCGTTGGGGCTTCTCCGTTATTGAAAACTCATTGTGGGAAGCGGTACCTGACTTCATGCGCGAGCTTGATAGTCGCTTAAATGAAGACTACGACGTATCGCTACCGCTAGACTCGTCACCAGTACAATTTAGCTCTTGGATGGGTGGAGACAGAGACGGTAACCCATTTGTTACTTCAAAAGTAACCGAGCAAGTATTGCTGCTGGCAAGAAAACGCGCGGCTAAGCTTTTCGCAATCGACCTTGACCGTTTGCAGGTAGAACTTTCGATGTACGATTGCAACGAAGAACTACGTGCACAAGTAGGCGATGCAAACGAACCGTACCGCGCCCTACTTCGCCCGTTGGTTAATAAGTTTATTGCTACTCGTGACGGCATTGCCGACTATCTTGCAGGTAAAAACCCAGACACGTCTAACTGGATAGAAAGCGATGATGAGCTTATCGAGCCGTTGATGCTTTGCTATCAGTCACTATTAGACTGCGGTATGCAGGTTGTTGCTAATGGTCTACTACTAGACACCATTCGTCGTGCTCGCGTATTTGGTATTCACCTTCTACGCCTTGATGTACGCCAAGACTCTGAACGTCACGCAGACGTATTTAGCGAACTTACTCGCTATTTAGGTTTAGGCGATTACGCACAGTGGAGCGAAGCCGACAAGCAAGCATTCTTATTGCGCGAGCTTGGCTCAAAACGTCCGCTATTCCCAGCACAATGGGACGCATCTGACGATGTAAAAGAAGTGCTGGATACCTGTAAGGTCATTGCAAAGCACAGCAAGCATGGATTTGGTATCTACATTATCTCTATGGCGAGTGAGCCATCAGATGTTATGGCGGTTCAGCTGCTTCTTCAAGAAAGCGGTGTAGATTGGCCAATGCCGGTAGCACCACTATTTGAAACGCTAGACGATTTGAACAACTCGCCTGACGTAATGCGCAAACTTCTGTCTATCGACTGGTATCGCGGTTACGTGAAAGGTCGTCAGTTCGTTATGATTGGCTATTCTGACTCAGCAAAAGATGCAGGCGCATTAGCAGCTGGCTGGGCACAGTATCAGTCGCAAGAAGCACTGGTTGCCATTGCAGAAGAATTCGACGTAAGCCTAACCCTGTTCCACGGTCGTGGCGGTACGATTGGTCGTGGTGGATTGCCAGCACACGCTGCTATTTACTCACAACCTCCTGGCTCACTAGAAGGCGGATTCCGCGTAACTGAACAGGGCGAAACTATTCGCTATAAGTTCGGTATGCCAAAACTGGCTAAACGCAGCCTAGGTATTTACGCCAGCGCCATTATTGAAGCTATGTTGTTCCCACCTCCGGCACCAAAAGAAGAGTGGCGCGAGCTTATTACCGCAATGGCAGCGCAAGGTCGCGATAACTACCGTGCAACTGTACGTCATGATGAAGAGTTTGTCCCTTACTTCCGCGTGGCTACTCCAGAGCAAGAGTTGGGTAAACTACCGCTAGGTAGCCGCCCAGCTAAGCGTAAGCCACAAGGCGGAATTGAGAGCCTACGAGCTATACCGTGGATCTTCGCTTGGGCACAAACACGTTTAGTACTGCCAAGCTGGCTAGGCGTTATGCGCGCTATTGATAGCGTGAAGACCCCTGAAAACGAGAAAGTAGTTAACGAAATGTTCAGCGAATGGCCATTCTATCGTTCGCGTCTTTCTATGCTAGACATGGTGTTCCACAAAGCTGATCCACGCATCAGTGAAGCTTATGATGAGCGCCTTGTACCTAAAGAGCTTAAGCACTTTGGTGAAGCGCTACGTAGCGAGCTTAAAGAGAGCATCTCGTCACTATTGGCTATCACAGGCGATGACGACATTATGAAGAACGATCCGCAAGGTAAAGAGTCTATGGAAATTCGCGCTGCGTATCTCCAACCGCTTCATTACCTGCAAATTGAACTTCTAGATCGTATCCGTAAAGCCGGTGACGATGCGCAGAACACAAGCCTAGAACGCGCCATGATGGTTACCATCGCGGGTATCGCGATTGGTATGCGTAATACGGGTTAATCACTGTGCTAACGAAGCGCTTGAATTGACGCACACAGCTTTATTATGTTGGTCACCAATTGCTTCGCTACGAAATAATATAAAAAAAGCCCGCTTCATATGATGAAGCGGGCTTTTTATTGCTTACGTGTTTTTACTTACACTTTAGATAAGAACTAACAGGTAAGGTCGAAGCGGTCTGCGTTCATCACCTTTGTCCACGCTGCAACAAAGTCTTTAACAAACTTCTCTTTGCTATCATCTTGCGCGTATAGCTCAGCATACGCTCGCAACACTGAGTTTGAACCAAACACTAAGTCAAAGCGTGTAGCGGTAAACACTTCGTCACCTGACGCTCTATCGACAATGGCGTAGCTGTTTTTCCCAGTCGGCTTCCACGTGTATTTCATGTCAGTAAGGTTTACGAAGAAGTCCGTGCTCAGCGTACCTACATTGTCGGTGAATACACCATGCTTACTGCCGCCGTAGTTAGTGCCAAGCATGCGCATACCGCCTACTAGTACCGTCATTTCTTTTGCTGTTAAACCAAGTAACTGGGTTTTGTCTAACATTAGCTCTTCTGGCTTAACTGCAAAGTCTTTTTGAAGGTAGTTTCTGTAACCGTCTGCAATTGGCTCTAATGGATCAAACGATTCAGCATCGGTCATGTCGTCAGTAGCGTCGCCGCGTCCAGGAGAGAAAGGAACAGGTACGTTAAAGCCTGCCGCTTCAATCCCCTTTTCTATGCCCACGTTACCTGCTAAAACAATGGTATCCGCAAGGCTTGCACCCGCCGCGTCAGCAAGTGGAGCAAGAACCTCTAGCACCTTATTTAAACGCTCAGGCTCATTGCCCTCCCAATCTTTCTGAGGAGCTAAACGAATTCGCGCACCATTAGCGCCGCCACGTAAATCTGACCCTCTAAAGGTACGAGCACTATCCCACGCTGTTGCTACCATATCCCCAACAGATAGGCCTGATTCTGCAATTTTACTCTTCAACGCTTCAACGTCATATGACGTACTGCCTTCAGGAACTGGATCCTGCCAAATTAACGTTTCTTCTGGTACATCAGGCCCTATGTAACGAACTTTTGGTCCTAGGTCGCGGTGAGTAAGTTTAAACCATGCGCGGGCGAACACTTCGCTGAAGTATTCGTGATCGTTATAAAATTTTTCAGAAATTTTTCTGTATTCCGGATCCATCTTCATCGCCATATCGGCGTCGGTCATAATAGGGTTGTAGCGTGTTGATGGGTCTTCAACATCAACAGGCTTGTCTTCTTCCTTAATATTGATTGGTTCCCACTGCTCAGCGCCCGCTGGAGACTTTTTCAGTTCCCATTCGTAATTAAGCAGTAGGTGGAAATAGCCGTTATCCCATTGCGTAGGATTCGTCGTCCACGCGCCTTCAATACCACTAGATACGGTATCACGACCAATACTGCGGCTCTCATGATTCATCCAGCCAAGACCGGCTTCTTCAATACCTGCTGCTTCTGGGTCTGGCCCTAACGCTTCTGCACTTCCGTTACCGTGACATTTACCCACCGTGTGACCACCGGCTGCTAACGCAACGGTTTCTTCGTCGTTCATTGCCATACGCGCAAAGGTTTCACGTACGTGAGCTGCCGTTTTAAGTGGATCTGGCTTACCGTTAACGCCTTCAGGGTTTACGTAAATAAGGCCCATCTGCACAGCTGCCAAAGGGTTTTCCATGGTTTCAGCACTTTCTACGTCTTCATAGCGTTCATCACTAGGCGCTAACCACTCTTTCTCAGCGCCCCAGTAAACGTCTTTCTCAGGGTGCCAAATATCTTCACGACCGAAGGCAAAACCATAAGTCTTAAGGCCCATGCTGTCGTAAGCTATGGTCCCCGCAAGAACAAACAAATCAGCCCAGCTTAATTTGTTGCCATACTTCTTTTTAATGGGCCAAAGTAAACGGCGCGCTTTATCTAAGTTAACGTTATCAGGCCAAGAGTTAAGCGGTGCAAAACGTTGGTTGCCCGTTGAAGCGCCACCGCGACCATCCGCAATTCGGTACGAACCTGCCGCATGCCATGACATACGGATCATAAGGCCGCCATAGTGCCCCCAATCCGCTGGCCACCATGGCTGTGAATCTGTCATTAAGTCGGTGAGATCTTTTTTAAGGGCTTGAAAGTCTAGTTTTTTAACCTCTTCACGGTAATCGAAGTCTTCTCCCATTGGGTTTGTCTTCGTATCGTGCTGATGCAGAATGTCTAAGTTTAAGGCTTCAGGCCACCAGTCCATTACTGTTGTCCCTGTGGCTGTTAAACCACCATGCATGACCGGACATTTTTTTGCCGAATCATTCACATCACCTAACTTTGCATTGCTCATATTACATCCTCTTTGCCTGTTCGTTAGCGTTATACAACTTAGTTGGTTAGATAAGTTATAGGGTTGACCCATGCAGTTACGCTGTCACGTTAGCATTGATACTAAACCAGCGTTCTCCAAGCATAGTCAAAGTTTTACGCTTTTCCACAAAAGTTTAGACATTAGCCCTTATTGCGAGCATTTGCCAACCAAAGCCAATACAGGTAAGCCACTAATCTTTTTCTCATGGCTGAAAGCAGCATAATATTTAAGCCCTGTACTTCTGCTACAGCCAAAGGTATCAATACAGATTCACGTGAAGATAGGCTTTTTAATATTGCGAAATGCCCTACCCTTAAATAATACAAACGCACGTCCATTCGCAACTGCAAAAGTATACGGCCAAATTAATCATGGTTTGCCAAAAGAGGTTACAAACAAATCCTCCGTACAGTTAAAAAGTCACTTCGACCTTAATACACTTTAAAGGTCCCAATTCTTGGGGCTTTTATTAATAGATTAAAAATGACTTATGCAAGAGTTAAATGTAGAAGAAGTTACACAAGTGTCTGGAGCAATGAGTGATTGGGCCTCTGGAGGCATGGCAGTAATAGGCCTTGGGATTGCCGGAGGTCCAGCTACAGGTATATTCGGACTCGCTGTCGGCGGAGCAATGATGTTCATTGGCTATTTAGACAAGTAAAAAGTGATAAAAGCTCACCTTTGGGCGAGCTTTTAATATCCATCTAATGAGGGGAAAACACCATGAAGCATAAAAAATTGGCTGATTTCACTTACCTAGTTTTGATCTTTACAACGTTCATCGCCTCCTACTTTAAAGATAGCGATTCTTTTTTTTACACATTTACCGCACTAACGCTGGGTTACATAGTCATTCTTCAGCATGGAATTATTCAACGTTTGGATTTTAACTAAGCCCCCCCTTTCTGTGGCTAATAAATCTATAAAGATAGAAAAATGAGGTTTTGGGCTGAGAGAAGTTTTGATAAGTAAACTTGCACCAAAAACGCCGTCGCAATGTCTACAAAGATGCAACGAAAAAGGCTGAATACCTAAGGGCGTAACAGATCGCTTCTTTCTAAAAAACTTCAGTTATTAGGCTATTGAGGTGTTTAGAGTTGGCGGGGCTTTGATAAGCAGGCTCTCCTGTGCCAAGGATGCCATGACGAGGCCTACAAAGACGCAACAAAAAAGGCTGGATACGTAAGGTCGTAACAGACTGTCTGCAGCAGGGATGCTGCAGCCAAGCCTCCATGGATGGAAGCTCGGCGTGTCTGTGTAGGCCTTACGTATCCAGCCTTTTCTAGCGGATGCTAATGCATCCGCTTTAAGCACTATTAGCCGTTTACGAAGTCAACGCCTAGCTTGATGTCGCCACGTAGGCCTTCAAGCATGTCGTTTTTCGCTTTTTCTTCAAATGCGCTTAGCTCGCCGTATGGCAAGATTTCTACAACACCGTTTGCGCCAAGGCGTACTGGGTGTGCGAAGAATGCTGCGTCGTCGCTGTCGTCAGTCTGTACGTAAGTGTACTCAACAACGTTCTCACCTTGCATTGCTGCTACTAGAGACAGACAGAAACGCGCTGCTGCTTGACCCATTGAAAGGGTTGCAGAGCCGCCGCCAGCTTTCGCTTCAACAACTTCAGTACCCGCATTCTGGATACGAGTAGTTAGGCTAGATACTTCTTCGTCTGTAAACTCTACGCCTTCAACTTGTGAAAGAAGAGGAAGGATAGTTGTACCCGAGTGACCACCGATTACCGGTACGTGCACAGAAGATACGTCTACACCTTTAAGTTCAGCAACGAAAGTTTCAGCACGGATAACGTCAAGTGTCGTTACACCGAAAAGCTTGTTCTTGTCGTAAACGCCTTTAGCTTTAAGCGTTTCAGCTGCAATAGCTACAGTAGTGTTAACTGGGTTAGTGATGATACCAACACACGCGTTCGGGCAGTTATCAGCTACACCTTCAATTAGGTTTTTAACAATGCCGGCGTTGATGTTGAACAGATCAGAACGATCCATACCTGGCTTACGAGGCATACCCGCTGGAATAAGAACTACGTCTGCTCCAGTAAGTGCATCAGCTAGGTCATCTTTACCGTGACCGGTTACTTTTACCGCAGTGGGGATGTGGCTCAAATCAACGGCAACACCAGGAACAACTGGCGCAACGTCATATAGCGCTAAATCTGAACCTGCTGGCAATTGTGTTTTCAACAACAAAGACAGCGCCTGACCAATACCACCGGCAGCACCTAACACGGCTACTTTCATACCATTTCTCCTATGGGATTACTTCACGTATTTAAACGGAACGTCACACTAATGCAACGCGGGGGAAAACTCAATCACCGGATCGTCTTATTAACGTTATTTATGGCGATTTTCATTCGATATTCATTATCATGAATGATTATGCAAAGAAATTGCGCAAAGTCTACCTGTACGGCACAATATACGCATACTAAATACAATTCCTTACGATAACATTTAAAAAAGAAAGAGCGCTAATGGCAAACGCAAAACAAGAGCAACTCATCAAAGCTTTTAAAGAAATCCTAAAAGCAGAAAATTACGGTTCGCAGGGCGAGATAGTTGACGCTTTGAAAGCACAAGGTTTTGACAACATCAGCCAATCCAAAATCTCTAGAATGCTAAGTAAGTTTGGCGCGGTACGAACCCGAAATGCACGAGGAGACATGGTTTACTGTTTGCCTCCTGAATTAGGTATGCCTACCGCCAAAAGTCCGCTCAAACAGTTGGTATTAGATATTGTTCACAACAATGTCATGGTTATTATTAGAACCAGCCCAGGTGCAGCACAGCTTATTGCTCGTTTATTAGATTCGTTAAGCAAGAAAGATGGCGTACTAGGCACTATTGCAGGTGATGACACTATTTTCATTGCCCCTGCTGACGTGACAAGAATTGAAGAATTAAGACAACGCGTTGAAGATTTATTTGAAAATGTATAGTTAGGGCAACCAAAAGCCGACAATCAAAAATAAAGAAACCGCATACAAGATGCGGTTTCCAAATAGGGTATAATCGAAGGCTATCCTAAGATAGCAACTTAATAAGCGCATCTGCTGCGGGGCGAGATGACGGTGGGTTCTGACCCGTTACTAACAAACCGTCAGTAAAGACTTTTACCGCGAAATCGTCAGCACTTTCATACTTACCGCCCTTTTTAACCAGTTCATCTTCTACCAGATAAGGAACAACGTCAGTAAGTTCCATTGCAGCTTCTTCGCTGTTTGAGAACCCCGTTACTTGTTTGCCATCAACTAAGTATTTACCATCTGGATTTTTAACATCCTTTAGTACGATTGGAGCGTGGCACACTGCACCGACAGGTTTATTCGCTGCAATTGTGTCTTCAATTAACTTAATCGAGTGCGCGTTATCAGAAAGATCCCATAGCGGACCATGGCCACCGGGGTAAAATACCGCGTCAAATTCATCAGCACGCACATCTTCAAGCGGTATAGTCGAGGCGATAGCACTACGTGCCAATTCATCTTTAGTATAACGCATGGCGTCGTCTGTCATTGCGTCTTCTGCAAGACTATTAGGGTCAATAGGCACTTGCCCGCCCATTGGTGATGCCAGCGTAATCGTATAGCCTTGATCTTTAAATGCGTAATATGGCGCTGCGAACTCTTCTAACCACATGCCAGTTTTCTTACCCGTGTCACCCATAATTTCGTGAGACGTCATTACCATAAGCATACGTTTTGTCATAAGCCCTCCTTGCGAGCATTTAAAAGTTTTCTCGTCAGTTAATTCGTGTTGTGGAGGGACTTAGATCATAAGCAAACACTGTGATCGATTAGTGGCTTGTGTGTGAGATAAATCGCAGGCATAAAAAAGTGCCACTTCCTGTTAAGGAAAGTGGCACCTAACACTACAACTTGTAGTTAGTGTTTACTACTTCTTAGAAGCGGTAGTTAACACCCAAACGTAATTCCCAAAGTGACGCATCACCTTGACGACGTTCTGGATTAGCAGTACCTACAACAGCTGTATTGAATGAAGTCTCTTCTAGGATACCCCAATCATCGTTAAGCATATTTGTGAAGTTATCAATCACGAAGAATACTTGTGCTGTGTGGTCTTTGTGGAAGGCTGGAACATCTTGGCGAACCGCGATATCAACTTTTGTCCACCAAGGGCTTTCTTCATCGTTACGCTCAGCACCAATTGGAAGTACGTTGTTAGAGTCCAAGTAAGGCGTGAAGTTAAAGATACTATTTACTTCGTCCTCAGAAATAGTAAAGCTGTATGGCTTACCAGACTGAGCAACCGCGAACGCAGAGAACGTAGTGTTGTAGCCATCAATAAGTTCAGTAGTGTAACGGAAGTCCAACGTAAAGCGGTGAGCAATGTTCCAATCCGACAGTGAAGAAACTTCTTCATTCGGGTTAGTAAATGCCCTGAACTGGTAGTTAGAGAACGCTACTGAGCTAGTCATAGGCTGAACATCTTCAGCGTGGCTGTAGTTATAACCACCCACAAGTGAGATGCCGTTGTCCCAAGTCTTGTTCATTGTTGCTGTTAATGAATAAGAAGTAGAGCTTTCATCAGAGTTAGTAAGCTCCAAAGAACCCAGACCCGTTCTTTCGTACTCAATGTATCCCTCGTCGGTAAGACCTACAGGCTCTATACCTTTGTATTTAATCATCGCTTGGTCTTGCGTAATGCTTACCAAAAGATCTAGGTTAAATACATAGTCTTCATCTGTAATGTGCGTCATACCTGCAGAGATTTTCCACTCGCTAGGCATTTCGAAGTCTGGGTCAAGGTTATTTGGTTCAAAGTTACTACCAACACCTGCATCCATCTGAGCATCAAGGTCAGACGGTACTGAGTAACCAGGGCCAGCAGTAACGCCGTCTTCAGTGTTAACCCAAGTTACGCTGCCATCTAGGATGTTTGCGTAATCACCACGTACTTCACCACCAGTAACGTTAGTGTTCTGGTAGTTGTTAGTCATCCAAACGTTCGGGTTACCGCCTGAGAAAAGACCAAAGCCACCGCGTAGTTCTGTGCTATCACTTAGCGTGTAATTAAGACCAACACGTGGTTGAAGAAGGTCTACACCGTCTAGGTTTGCACTATTACTATAACCGTAAGATTCGGTGAATTCAGCGTTCTCTAGAGGGCGGTCTGACGTTGTAATCCAGTCATAACGAAGACCAGCAACTACTTTCAAGTCGTCAGTTAGGTAGAACTCGTCCTGCGCATATGTAGAGTGTGAAGTGTAACCCCACTCAGCAGCTCTATCTAGAAGGTTACCCGAGTAAGCATAACCATAATCAATTCGAGCATTCGCACCATTTTCGAAGTCATCAATGCTGTTAAATGTAGTTGTTGTTTCGGCGTGCTGTACGAAAAGGTTGAAGATATCAAGCGTGTCGTTTTCATAACCGAAAGTTAGCGTGTGACCGTTATCGAAGTAGTAGTTACCGCGGAACATGATGCTAGTTGCATCCCAGTCTAGGTCGTTGGCTTGACGGCTGTCATCAGAACCTAGATAAACAGAAAGGTTATCAGCGTCATCATTAGGATCATTAGCCATGCGAATGATAATTTCACCGAAATCATTGCCACCTGGTGTTCCGTCGCCATAGAAAGAGCGCTGAAGATTATCAAGCTCTGTACGAGCTACGCGGATTTCGGTTGAGAATTTGTCTGTCCAGTCAGAGTAAAGTACACCGATGAAAGACTGAAGTTCTGCACCACGCTCATATAGGTGGCTTTGGAATTCGAATTCATTTGAATCGCCATCAGACTCAGCAAAGTTATTACCGTCGTTGTAGTTATAGGTAAACGCTAAACGGTGCTGGTCATTGATATTCCAGTCTAATTTAACAAGTAGTTTTTCATCTTCGTTAGCAAGACTTGAAGGTACAGAGCCCGCGTCGAAGTTGTAAACATCTTGAGAAATCTGTTGGATACGCTCAACTTCTGCTTGAGTAATATTAACTTCGTTAATTGCACCAGAACCGATAGCGCCACGGTCGAAGGTGTTTGCACCTTCAAGCTTTTCGTATGCTGCGAAGATAAATAATTTATCTTTGATAAGTGGTGCACCAACAGTGAAGCCGTAACGTCTTTCAGTATAAGCACCTAGGTTGATGTCATCACCTTCGAGTGAGTCACCACGTAAGCTGTCGCTACCGAAGTCATAGAACGCAGAACCGTGAACTTCGTTAGTACCCGTTTTACTTACAGCACTAATATTACACGCAGAGAAACCACCGTAGATTACATCAAACGGTGCGATTTCAACTGAAACACCAGCGATAGCGTCGAAAGAGAAAGGCATTCTCTCAGTTGGGTAGCCGTTTGAATTAAGACCGAAAAGGTCGTTCATACGAACACCGTCAACAGTCAAACTGTTGAAACGCGGGCTTTTACCCACACACTGAATACCGTTGCTGCCACCTTCGTCCACGTAAATACGCGGGTCGATACGAACGATATCGGTAATATCACGGTTGATAGCAGGCGCTTCTTGAAGAGTAGAAAGGTCGAAGCTTGCAACAGGGCCGGTTTGGCCGAAAGATAAGCTGCTAACTTGAGAACCAGTAACAACAATGTTTTCGTACTGGGCTGCTGGCTCTAGCATACGCTCAATTGACGCTGACTCACCAAGCTCTAGGTAGACGTCATTGATTGTTTGATCAGCGAATTCGTCAGAATCAATGACAACTGTGTATGGGCCACCTACGCGAAGACCGCGAAGACTGAACGTACCACCGTTGTTCACAGTAACAGTTTTAACCGCGCCTGTAGGAACGTGAGTAACTGTTACAACAGTACCTGCCGCTGGGTTACCTTGCGGCCCCATGATTTTACCGTTCAATTCAGATGACGTAACCTGGGCCATAGCCGTTGACGACAAACCGATTGACAGCGCAACCGCAGCCGCAATGCGACTGAACTTTGCTGATGTTCTCATGTGTGTTTCCCTTATTGTTTAAATTTGTTTTTAGGGTCGCTAGTAGGGCATTTCCCTTAGACGACCTTCAATTAATATGAATCGACAAAATTGTTATAGAGATTCATGTCAATTTTATTACAACTTTACATTTTTATTTAGCAGCAACTCCCCTAGGCGGTTGACTTTGTAAAAAATATCTTGACCAAATGGTCAGGTTAATTTACTTATTGTTATTATTGTCAATTCACGGCGATTAGCTGATGCTATTCTTGCCATATCGAACACTAATAAACAGCGTTTAACAAAAATCAGGTTTACCTATAAAAGATTCATTAATAACAACAACTTACCATTTTAAAATAAATTTACCTATTGCAATAAGTAACCTTAACTGATGAAATCCACATATAAATCGTTAATTCATTTGGTCGTTTTTTTGACAGATTTAAGAATTGTTACCTCTGTAAAGTGGGTTATATTAGCTATAGTTGCACTATCGTGTGGCCTAGCAAGCTATTATAAAAATTCTACGTTTTATGATGACATTCTGCCGCAAACTGGTCAAATATTAACCTGCAACACAGGGTTATCGGGTAATAAAGATGTATTTTCTGCTTATATAACCGATGGTCGCATAGCTAAAATGGTTAGCGAACGATTATGCTCTGACAGCACGATAAAACGCCAATACAGCAGTATTAAAGTAGTAATTGGTCAAAGCGATTACGACACGTTTCGATATATAAACCACGGTGTAGTTGACCTAGCCTTGGTGAAAAGCAATATCGTGGATGCCTTTGGTGCAGATAAAATCTATGGTTTAACTAAGCTAGCAGCCCACCCTGACTACCCCGCATTTTTTATAGCGCTTAGAGAAAAACCATTGTTAAATAAAGAGTATCTACTTGGAAAACGAATTGGTCTTTTAGACTATCCGAGTAGCCGTTCTGGTCATATTGTGCCCAAGACAGTCTTACAACATATGGGGCTGACAGACACCACTGTCGACATTGTCTATTACAGCTCTCATAAGGAATTGAGGCGCGCACTCCTTGCAGGCGAAGTCGATATCATCTCAACGTATTGGGCAGAGGAAGATGCCGAGACGTTCTCTAAGAATTACACCGCCCCCCTTTTAGAGAGCGTGAGCGGGATGCAATGGTATTTAAAGATGCAGACCCAAAATACGGACCTATTCTGCGCTGTACAGTCAGTTGTCTACGAAATAGCGACAACTCACCCAAGGCCATATTACAAAAATATTACCTTGGAAGAAGGGTGTAACAAATGAGTAAAGTTAAGTTGCACCTTATACCTCCCCTAAAAATTGCGGCAGTATTTGTATTGCTGGTAATGGTTCTGCAAACAGCATCCATTATAGGTCAGTACTTTGCACATCAGCTTTCCATCCACCAAGCTATTGATGTCGTTGAAAGGCGTATAAGTTTGGATAGCGCTTTCCTTGATGTTGGAAACGAAACGCTAAATACGCCAGCGAATATGTATGCCATTGAACGCTATCTTGAACGCCTCAATAAAGTAATAGAAGAAAAAACGCTGCCTGTCATAGCGAGCGCTGTTCAGGGCGTTCAGACAAATGCAGACTTAACTGAATATCCAATTGTACATAGATCCACTTTTAAGAATGCAGAGCAAACCATACATATTTCAATTAATAGTAGAAATGCTTTAAGTGAAGTGGGGATTAGCTGGGTAGCCGTTCTAATTGCACTTCTTATTGCCCCATTATTTGTATTTACGAACAAAGAGAAGCGAAAACAATCTCCCCTTGAAGAACTCGTTGTTCCTCCTAAGCCCAAACTAATAATTAACCTGCAAGAAAAGACCATATCAAACGGTATTGAAGACAAAGTAGTAACCTTACAAAACAAGCCTCTTTGTTTTTACACTGCTTTGGTTAAATACTGCATAGCCAATCCCAATCAACCATTACCGCCACATAAAGATGTTCCAAGTGAGTTAATGGCGCTAGCTAATAAATGCTTCGGCCGATTGATTGAGTTAGGCCATACAAAGAGAAAACGCCCCGACTTCAACGCAAACCTAGACAAAACGTTAAGTGAAATAAGAGCCGCCCTTGATGAGTTATTCTTGTCTTACGTTGAAGAAAAAGAGAAGTATTACCCACCTCGTGCTCAGGGTGAAGGTTCACGTTCAAAGCAACACTCTTATGCATTGCCACCGATAAAAGAAGAGGATATCGAAATTATTGGTAACTAATTAAAAACTGACCACTTGGAGAACTTTTTTGTATTTTATGCGAGTTTAAAAAACAGTCCGCAATACCTTGAAAATACAATAAAGTTCTAGCAAAGACCGCGCCCAAAAGTGATAACTTGTGAATATAACATTGATTCGCGAGGCCTAAACGCGTATCTTTGCACCAACAAAACCAGCTTTATAGTACTATGCAATCGCCACTTATTATTGCCATTTCTGGAGCTTCTGGCTCTGGGAAGTCTCTTTTTACAAAAAATTTGTTTAACGGCTTCAGTGCTCAAGGCCGCCCTGTTCAAGTGCTGCGCGAAGATCACTACTATCGCGCCCAAGATCATCTTCCCATGGAACAGCGTGAGAAGAATAACTACGATCATCCAAACGCATTTGAACACGAGTTATTGAAAGCGCACCTGCAAGCATTGCGTGATGGCCAACCTATCGACTATCCGCATTACTGCTATAAAACGCACACACGTTTACCTGAAACGGAGCGCTTAAACCCCGCACCGGTGATCATACTTGAAGGTATTATGTTGCTTGCACGTACAGATTTATTACCTCTGTACGACGTAAAAATCTTTATCGATACTCCTCTTGATATTTGTTTGATGCGCCGAATGATGCGAGACCTTAAAGAACGAGGTCGTAGCATAGAATCAGTGGCCAAGCAGTACGAAGAAACTGTAAAGCCTATGTATCATCAATTTATCG
The DNA here is from genome assembly GCF_056160505.1 of Alteromonas sp. ABM1_013. NCBI lineage: Bacteria > Pseudomonadati > Pseudomonadota > Gammaproteobacteria > Alteromonadales > Alteromonadaceae > Alteromonas > Alteromonas sp. ABM1_013. Next base: position 57,116 of record NZ_JBSWXH010000007.1, on the reverse strand, counting down.
AACCTAGCCGCTTCACTGCCGACGTAGTAGTGACGCAAGGTGGCAAAAACCAAATCGCATTAGATGTGATCAAATCACACATTCAGCAAGCGCTTCTTTAAGGGAACATTACTATGGTAGGTTTACTGGGCATTGCAGTCCTTCTGGGTATTGCTTTCGCGTTATCATCGGCGAAACGCAGTATAAATTGGCGCACCGTTGGCGGCGCATTTGCTATTCAAGCATCAGTTGGCGCATTTGTCCTGTACTCTGAACCAGGTAAAGAAGTTCTATTAAGCGCAACCAAATTTGTCGCCAACATTATTGCTTATAGCCAAGAAGGCATTAACTTCTTGTTCGGCCCTATTGGCGACAAATCAATTGCTTTTATTTTTGCCTTTAACGTGCTTCCCGTTATTGTCTTTTTCTCTGCACTTATCGCGGTTCTCTATCACCTCAAAGTGATGGGTGTCATCATCAAAGTAATCGGTGGATTCTTACAAAAAGCGCTGGGGACTAGTCGCCCTGAATCCATGTCCTCTGCAGCCAACATTTTTGTCGGTCAAACCGAAGCGCCTTTGGTAGTTCGCCCTTTCATCCCACACATGACGAGCTCTGAACTGTTTGCCATTATGGTAGGCGGGCTAGCGTCAATTGCGGGCTCTGTGATGGCAGGTTATGCTGGAATGGGCGTTGACCTTAAATACTTATTGGCCGCAAGCTTTATGGCTGCGCCAGGTGGCTTATTAATGGCAAAAATCATCTTGCCTGAAACCAGTAAGCCCAATGAAGATTTACACGACGTAGACGCGGAAGATACCGGCTACGCTAATGTATTTGATGCTGCTGCCAGTGGCGCAGCGTCAGGCATGCAGCTTGCGTTAAACGTAGGCGCTATGCTACTCGCTTTCATAGCGTTAATTGCCATGTTTAACGGCCTTATTGGCTGGACAGCAGGGCTATTTGGCTATGAAAACGTTACGTTTGAAGGGATCCTGGGTTATGTACTTCAACCTCTCGCATGGGCAATCGGCGTACCATGGGAGGAAGCACAACTTGCAGGTAGCTTCATTGGTCAGAAAATGGTGGTCAACGAGTTCGTTGCTTACCTTAACTTCTTAGAGAACCAATCGCAGCTATCTGAAGCATCTCAGGCCATTATCACCTTTGCACTTTGTGGTTTTGCAAACTTCTCTTCTATCGCTATTTTGATGGGTGGAATTGGTGCTATGGCACCAACACGCAGAAAAGAAATTGCGAGACTGGGGTTAAAAGCTGTTATTGCTGCAACGTTATCTAACTTAATGAGTGCCGCGCTAGCGGGCTTTTACCTCTCTCTTGGTTAAATTTCATTAATTTGGACCAGTTGGTCAAGATTTTACTAGACTAACTGGTCAGGTTTCTGTAAATTACGCGCAAATTCCTCGCGGGGTTGATTTATGTCAATTTCTGCGACTTTTTTCTGTAGCCCGTCTACCTTTATAATGCCGCAGTCAAAATATACGGGATAAAGTTATGCAATTAGTTGCTGTTGATTACCAAGCGGAAAACGCACAAGAAGAATTCGTGAAGTCACTTCGCGAGACAGGGTTCGGTGTTTTGAAAAATCACCCTATCCAACAGTCATTAGTTCAAGGTATTTACGACAATTGGCAGGGCTTCTTCGATAGTGAAGAGAAGAACGACTACCTGTACAACAAAGGTAAACAAGACGGATTTTTCCCTCAGAGCGTATCTGAGGTAGCTAAAGGCTTTACGAAAAAAGATATTAAAGAGTATTACCACTTCTATCCGTGGGGTCAGTGCCCAGAAGCGCTACATCCACAAATTTCTCAGTACTATGAGGAAGCAAACACATTAGCGAAAGAGCTGTTGGGTTGGATAGAAAAGCATTCTCCTTCAGAGGTGAGTGATAAGTACAGTCAACCGCTAGGTGGCATGATCAAAGATTCTGATCAAACCTTGCTACGTATACTGCACTACCCACCACTAAAAGGTGATGAAGAAGTTGATGCAATTCGCGCTGCTGCTCACGAAGATATTAATTTGATTACTATCTTGCCAGCAGCCAACGAGCCAGGGTTGCAAGTACAAGCTAAAGACGGTAGTTGGATTGACGTTCCTTGTGATTTCGGGAACTTGATCGTGAATATTGGCGACATGCTTCAAGAAGCATCAGGCGGATATTTCCCATCAACTACCCATAGGGTTGTAAACCCAGATGGCACTGACATGACGAAATCTCGTATCTCGTTGCCATTGTTTTTACACCCAAGACCAGATGTTGTTCTTTCAGAACGTCATACTGCAGGGTCATACCTGCAAGAGCGCCTTCGTGAGCTGGGCGTTATATAAATTAAGTTCCTTTTGTAGTGTTATTCTTTTGCCGCAGCTAGTCTGCGGCTTTTTTTTAGTTGCTTGCCAAGGTCGCTAATTTAGAAGAATAGCGTTGTTTTTCTTGTTGGTTTGGTGAATGCTTCACAGCCCTCTCCAAGAAGCGTTGCGCTTCGCTAACATCTCCTAACTCGTGATACGCTTTGGCCATGCCGAATAATATCTCATGACGCGCGTTATCAAGCTTGAGCCCTTTTCTATAATGCGCTATTGCGGCGTTAAGCTTGCCCGCATCAAAATCTTGTTCCCCTAATATGTAATGATAAAAAGGGTTGTTCTTACGCTTTGCTTCAACCATTTGCGTAATCTGCATGGCTTCTTCATTTCTTTCTTGATGCGTATAAAGAATAGATAAATTTTCCCATGCGGTGAGGTTTTCATCATTTAGTGATAGTGCGTGCTTGTAAGTCATCTCAGCCTGCTTATAAGCGTCAACCATTCTATATAAAACGCCAAGGTTGACCCAGCTTTGCTGTAATTCAGGCGTTAATGTAGCAGCGGCACGAAAGTAGCTGTAAGCCCTTGTGTAGCTATTCGCCACCAACGCATCTGCACCTTTGTTGTTGTAGTACATAGACACTATTTTGTTTTTCGCTACTGGCTTTCTGGGAAAGTAGTTGCGTAGCATTTGCGGGTCAAAGTCTACGTCTGCCCATAAGCCTCCAATCGATGTTACGTTGTTAGCCTCAGGCATTGAGACGCGCATATTAATATGCCCATTTAGCAGGCTATACCCTTCTCTTCGTGTCCAATACTCTGGAATATCTACTTCATAGAAGGTCGCGTCTAAACCCACGTGTTCAGCAAGCGCATAGGTCATAATTGAAAGGGATAAGCAGTTTGCCGCGCGGTTGTTAAACGTAGTGTCTGCTGTCGTATTCGCACTATTGCGATAAAGCATGCCGTAATCTGAATGGTCAAAAATAGCTTTCACTAAACCTTTAACGTTTTTCTGCAAAGTGCTTTTGTTATGTACCGCTTTTTCAGCAAAAAACTGAGCGTCTTCACCTAAGTAAAAAATCTCGTCGATGGTCTCTACGGGAAACAAATGGTGCGACGGAAACAGGTTATCGTTTAATAAGGTAGGCGGCGACGCTATATTTTGCTCATCCGTAGACTGGCAAGCACTTAGAAAACAGCAAAGTAGCCAAATTAAAACTAGTCGAGTATTCATATCAGGCACCTATTTTAGTTACTCGATAGTTTAAAATTATAGCACCCAAACCATTTTTTTTACATTTTATTTACAACTTATGCAGTTGTACTTTTATCGCAAAAAAACATCAAAATGGGCTTACTCACTGCTCTGTTACCTCATTCTTATTAATGGTAATCGTTTCTTTAACGGCATTACACAAAGTTAATCATCAAAATATTAAACAGCGCCGTAACTATTCTCAATTCAGTACCTTTCATTGGCTGTCATTTAGTAGTAGGCAAAACGAAGGATGGTGAATTTCATTCAAAGCCCATTTACATATTAAAGGAAAGATTATGAAGAAATTAATGAGTGTGTTGTTTTTGGTTGTTTTAAGCACCAGCGTTTTCGCCGGTCACCACGCTGAAGGTGAGCAAAAAGATATTGTCGATACAGCCGCAAGCAATAACATGTTTTCTACACTGGTTGCTGCCGTAAAGTCTGCTGATTTAGTCACTACATTGAAAGGAGATGGTCCATTTACCGTTTTCGCGCCAACCGATGATGCATTTGCAGCTTTACCTGATGGAACTATTGAAATGCTGCTTAAGCCAGAAAACAAACAAACACTTGTGAAAATTCTTACCTATCATGTTGTAGCCGGCAAAGTAACGGCCAAAGACGTATCTGCGCTTTCTGATGCCACTACAGTGGAAGGAAGTAAAGTTATGGTCTCTACTACTATGAATAAAGTCATGATAAACGATGCTCAGGTTATCAAGGCTGATGTGATGACCAGCAACGGTGTTATTCACGTTATTGATACGGTATTACTTCCAAACGATGTAAAAGCCTCTTTATAAGATGTTCCTCTAAAAAGAAAAGTAAAGATCGCCTTTAGTCGATCTTTGCTTTTCTTAAAATCATCACCGATCTCTCCCAATAACTTCTCCGTAAAAAATCATATGAAACACTGTTTTTATTGTTCTAGCACTATCAGGCGCGTGAGTTGAACAAACAAATCAGTCTCGATGCTATTAGAACTTCAAATAATTAACCCTGCCCTTTGGACTAGAAAAGGAGTTCATATGTTTACGGTTTACACATACAGTATTGCTGGTCTATTAGTGATTAGCTTAACGGTTTTTGTCCAAAACATTGTTGCCGCTGTGGCACATAGAAAACAGTCTCGCTACATCCCCGGTAAAGTTAGCGAAGAATTGAGCCACGATAGTTTTGTATTTAGAAGTCACAGAACCTTTCATAACTCGCTTGAAAATATTCACCAATTTGTGCTGCCCGCCCTGCTTTGCATGTTTCTTGGCGCACAAACAGACCTATTGGCTATCTTGGTTTGGGCCTTCGCACTAAGTCGTATCATTCATATGGCGCTGTACTATGCTGTTGCCACAGAAAAGAACCCTAGCCCAAGAAGCTATTTTTATATGGTAGGAGCTCTATGTACACTTGGCGTTTATGGGCTCGCGTTATTTCAGTTGCTATTCTAGCTAGCTCCCTTGCGCTGTACAAATATCATACAGCGAAGTATTCTTTTATCTATGGAAAGTGCTTTATTCGTTAAAGGTTTTTATAGAGAAGCAGATAACAGTGATAATGAATCCTACGCTTGAATATTACACTTTTGATTAATGTTCTTTTCCAAATTCAGGCGTATTCTTATTAATTGAACACTCACATATGTGTTTAGGAGCCCCAGTGTACATTGACCAAGTCGGCGATCGGACTTTAACTGATTGCAGTGTATTGATTGTCGACGATCAAGCCAGCAGTAGACTTATTTTAGAAACACTACTCGAAGAAACAGTAGAGTGCTTTTCTGTAAGCTCAGGAAAGGAAGCCATTGAGTACTGCAAGCATAACAGGCCAGACTTAATCCTTATGGACGTCTCCATGCCAGAAATGGATGGGCACGAGACCACAGCGCTGCTTAGACAAAAGCCATCCTGTGAACACATACCTATTATTTTCGTTACCTCTTCATCAACAGACGAGGAAGAATCTCGTTGTTGGGGTTCTGGTTGTGTAGACTTTGTAGTTAAGCCTGTGAATGCTTGTACGCTGCGCAATCGCGTAAAGTCGCATCTTCAACACAAGCTCAGAAGTGATTTCTTAGAAAAACTAATTTATATCGACAAACTAACCGGTGCCTACAACAGACACTATTTGGATGACTATCTCCCCCGATTAGTTAAAGATAGCGAACGCAATGCCACCCCATTGTCTTTAGTTATATTTGATGTCGACCACTTTAAGCTATTTAACGATATGTATGGACATTTAGATGGTGATAGCTGCTTATGGAAGGTTAGTAAAACGATAAACGATGCACTCCTTCGTCCTATGGATAAATTGGTGAGAATTGGTGGTGAAGAGTTTTTAGTAATTTTACCAAACACTGATGTGGAGGGAGCAGTAGCTGTCGCCGAGCGCCTATTAGAAACCGTTTACGACCTCAACATTCTACATAGTTCGTCTGAGTACGGGCGCATAACACTGAGTGCAGGCTTAGCGATAAAAACTGCCAACGATGATAAAACGATTGATTATGTCATGCTGGAAGCGGATAAAAACCTGTATGCAGCTAAAACTTCCGGGCGTAATCGCTTAGTATCTCCTTCACTTGCGCCTACGAAAAAAGCATTGAGCCCCAGTTCTTCACAAGCGATAAAAAGTTTCTAGCTGTCGCCTAGCTGAGTGCAACCAACAGCCCCGGTGTGAAGCAGACAGTCCAGCGTAGCCTCTTTCGCTACACCTAATTCCGTCAACTGGGCTAGGAAAAGCTGAAGCGTAGCTAACGCATCATCTAGCGCATTGTGTTCATTGAAAGCTGGAAGATCTAAGCGTTGGCGGCACACACCTAGCGTAGCACTATTACTTGGTAAAACCTGATGCTGCTTGTTTAGCTGATACAGCGCAAGCTGAAGGCTATCAATATAAACCACCTCTAACTTTGGTAAAGCGCACTGTTTAAAAGCTTTGTTCAACGCCATCAAGTCCAACTTAGCGTTGTGAAAAATAAGTATATGTTGTTGAAATAACGGTGTGAGTGCATGGAGCGCCACTTCTAAATTTTCGCCTTTTTGCAAGATGTCAGGGGTTAACCCGTGAATCACAGGGCTTTGCCCTAGGTCTGCGGTAGTGTTGATAACATGATAACCGCTCGTCGATAAATCGATACGGCCCCCCTTGCCACTCACATAACCCACAGAAGTAATTTGCGTTGCTGAAGGGTTAAGCGACGTAAGCTCCAAATCAACTGCGGTAAATGATGTATTGTAAACGCTAAGTTCGCGAAGACGCTTTTTCAGCTTGGTTTTACCCGTGAGCGCCTGTGCGCATGCCTTTATCCACCGTTGAACCATATCGATTAACTCACGCCACCTGAAAACTTCATCACCATAGCTTGATTCGTTCTTTCTATGGCTTTGAAAGCAGCTTTAAGCTGATGTTTTTCAATTGATGATAAGCTTGATATGGACACGCGATTGTCAGTAACTTTATTTTCAAGTTGATGACGCCAGCGCAGACGATTCAGGAACAGCCAAATATCGCTAAGATTCGTTGCATCGCGTTTTGAAAGTTGCGAACGAGCTGATAATGCGTCTAAGCGCGCAAGCGTGTTAGGTAAGGTGACGCCATCGGCCAGTGCGTAAATTCTTGCTATATTATTGATTAAAGCGACAGCTCGGGTCTTTAGGTCAATAACATCTTTTTCTTTTCTTCCTTTCTCATAAACAAACTTCTGGAACATAGAAAGCGGCACAGCTATTTCATTGCTATGCCTGGTAAGGGCTGCTAAGAACATGTTTTGCTGCATTAAAGGGGCGCGCTGTTTTTGAAGCTGCTTAAATAGGCCCACATCACCAGCGGCACACCGTACATCCAAAAAGATATTAAAGTGCATAATGGCGTCTTTAGTGGGCGCTTTTACCCACTGTTTAGCTTCTTCGAGCGCCTCATCGAGAGATAGTCTCAACTTAGGATTACTGGCCATAATATTGCCATCGCAAAGCTTGATGCCGCACTTTGCCAACCCTTTGCATACGTACTCTGCCATTTTCGAAAAGTATTCGGCTTGCACTTCGGTAGGTTGCTTGGCAAGAAGTAGCCCGTTGTCTTGATCTGAGCCCATGGTTTGGTCTTCTCGGGCTTGTGAACCATATACCAACCACGCAAACATCATGGGAGCTTTACCGTTAGCTTGTTGGAAAAAGCCAATGAGCTTTCTGGTCATGATATCGGTTGCTTGCGACAATATTTTCCCAGCAATGTCGTAATCACCTGCCTTTTTAGCATGAGCTGAAAAGTAATGAGGCAGTTGCCACGACAAGCGCGTGAGCTCATAAAGGTTCTCGGCTTTGCTCAGTTCACCAATGATGAAGAGTACGTTCCCCCGCTGATGACGAATGATATCGCTTGCGGTTACCATGCCAAGGGGCACGAGCGTTTGCTGATCAATAACGGGCAAGTGATGAATGTTTTTTTCCGTCATCAGCGCTAAAGCGTCAAACAAGGTCCTGTTACCCATAATCTGAGCTGGGTTAGCTGTCATTATTTGGCTAACCGGAAGATGAGGGTCTAAAGAGGCTGCCACCACTCTCGACCTTAAATCGCGGTCAGTAATGATACCAATTAGCTTCTCTTGTTCAGTTACTAACAAAGAGGAGACTTTTTGCGATGTCATTAACTGAGCTGCCTCCGTGATTGGGGTTTGAGCCTCGACGGAAACAGGGGCTTTTTCGATAATGTCTAAAAGGCCCTTGTAAAGCCACATTGAATTACTATCTGCTATGGCATGGTTTTGCAGAGCGTTATTACTAAGGCCATCAAAAAAATGCCGTATTGTAGGTATTTCTAGTAAAGGTTCTACAGCTAGCGCATCAAAACAATAAACCAGCCCTGGGCTGTCCACCGTTATACTTAGTGGAAAATTACGTTTTTCCATTATATTGATGTAGCCGAAGTAGTCTCCCTCACTTAAATGGCGTAAAGGGGCATCAGAATCTTGGACGGAAAACTGTCCGCTTTGGATAAGGAAAAGTGACACTTTATCCTTTTGTAGTTCCTCAACGTTATCCGCGGTTACGTATACCAGTTCAGTATGTTTTACTAGCTGAAGCTTCTGCTCGCTATCCAGCAAATCAAAAGGTGCGGATGTATTAAGAAAGTCTTCAACTTGTTTAGCCATCGCAGTCATAGAAATTGTCCAGTTCACAAAAAGAAAAAACCAACCTACTCACTTTCGCCAGTAGATTGGTTTTATTTTGCTAAAGCCTATCTTAAGGCAATACTAATTTAGTGCGCTGATGCTTCACCCGCTCCCTTAGGATAACGAATGCTCTCAACCAGTTCTTGAATTTCTTCAGGTGCTTCATCTGTTGCTTTAAACACTAAGAATGCAACAATGAAGTTCACCATCATACCTAAAGTACCAATACCTTCAGGAGAGATACCAAACCACCAGTTGTCAGGCGTATTTGCAGCCGGATTTACAAACTTGAAGTAAATTATGTAAGCCGCAGTAAACGCAATCCCTGAAATCATACCCGCGATAGCGCCTTTGTCGTTCATACGCTTGCTAAAGATACCCATGATAATTGCAGGGAAGAAGCTCGACGCCGCTAAGCCGAAAGCAAAGGCGACCACCTGCGCCACAAATCCGGGCGGATTGATACCGAAGTAACCTGCAATGACAATAGCCACCGCTGCTGCCAATCTAGCGTACATAAGCTCGGCTTTATCGGTAATGTTTGGCATAAAGTTCCGCTTCAGTAAGTCGTGGGACACAGAGGTGGAAATTACCAACAGTAAGCCCGCTGAAGTAGAAAGGGCTGCTGCCACACCACCTGCCGCAACCAGCGCAATCACCCAGGCTGGTAAGTTCGCGATTTCAGGGTTAGCCAATACCATAATGTCGCGGTCAACTTTCATTTCGTTGCGCTCATCACCCGAGTAGAACATTTTGCCATCGCCGTTTTTATCTTCAAACGCGATAAGGCCAGTTTGCTCCCAATTTTTAATCCACGACGGCGCTTCTTCATAGCTGGTGCCCGTCATCTCTGGACCGTTAATGGTTTCAATCATATTCACACGAGCGAATGCTGCAAGCGACGGTGCTGTAGTGTAAAGAATGGCGATGAACGCTAGGGCATAACCTGCAGATTTACGTGCATCGTGAACTTTAGGCACAGTGAAGAAGCGAACAATAACGTGTGGAAGGCCCGCAGTACCCACCATTAGGGCAAAGGTGATAAAGAATACATCGATAGTACTTTTTGTCCCCGAGGTGTATTCATTGAACCCGAGTTCGACAGATAAATTATCGAGTTTCTGCAGCATATGCACCCCCGAACCGTCTGCCAAGGTTGCGCCAAAACCGGTTTGCGGAAGGATATGCCCGGTAACCATCATTGAGATAAATACGGCAGGTACTATGTACGCAAAAATCATTACGCAGTACTGAGCAACCTGTGTGTAGGTGATGCCTTTCATGCCGCCAAGTACGGTGTAAAAGAACACGATAACCATGCCAATAACAACGCCAGACACAATATCCACTTCTAAGAAACGGCTGAATACCACGCCTACGCCACGCATTTGACCTGCAACGTATGTGAAGCAAACAAAGATGGCGCAAAATACCGCAACGGTACGTGCTGTTTGTGAGTAGTAACGATCGCCAATAAAGTCAGGTACCGTAAATTTACCGAACTTACGTAGGTAAGGCGCTAAACAAAGTGCAAGTAGAACATAGCCACCGGTCCAGCCCATAAGGTATACCGCACCGTCGTATCCCATAAATGAGATAAGACCCGCCATTGATATAAACGATGCAGCCGACATCCAGTCTGCCGCTGTAGCCATACCGTTCATAACAGGCGGTACGCCGCCACCCGCCACGTAAAAGTCATTCGTCGACCCAGCGCGAGCCCAAATTGCAATTGCAATATACAGCGCGAACGACGCGCCAACGATAATAAATGTTAAAGTTTGAACGTCCATGATTTACTCCTCATCTACGCCGTAGCGTTTGTCCATGGCGTTCATCTTCGCCATATAGACAAAGATCAAAGCAACAAATACATAAATTGAGCCCTGTTGTGCAAACCAGAAGCCTAATTTAAAGCCAAAGAACTGAATTTCATTTAAGATATCGACAAACAGTATGCCGGCACCAAATGATACGATGAACCAAACGACTAAAAGCTTAGCTAGGAGCGCTAGGTTTTCACTCCAGTAGGCTTTTTTGTCCTCTTCGTTTCTAAATGCCATTGTTTCACCCTCATGTCAGGTTAACTAGTTGTTATGATTTTACAATTCCCTAACGCTCGGCTTTGTTAACGTTATTGCTGCGTTTGAAACTTTTGTACACGACAGAAACAAAGCAGCAAAAGTCAAGCATCTAGGAGGTCGGCTATTACTCTAGACCTGAGGTGTGAAATTCAAAATGAGACCATGGTCGTAGGTAGACCATGGTCGAAATGATTATAATATCAGCACAGTTGTTAAAACTAAGTTAAAGGAAGATTATGGTTTTTGGTTGGGTCACGCTTGCAGTCTTGTACCTTTTTTTGCTGTTTTCATTAGCAAGTTGGGGAGAAAAGAACTCGCCTACAGCAAGAGCACTGACTTCTCATCCCGCCATTTATTCATTAGCCCTGGCAATCTATTGTACCGCTTGGACCTTCTTTGGCATGGTGGGGCAAGCAAGTAGAGATACGTGGATTTACCTGCCAATCATGCTTGGGCCCATCTTAGTCTATGTGCTGGGATACAAGTTTATTTACAAACTGACACTGGTAAGTAAAAAGCAGCATATCACAACCATTTCAGACTTCATTGCGTCTCGCTATGGCAAGCGTCAGACCGTAGCTCTAGTCGTTACTCTTATTGCCCTACTTGCAACCATTCCCTACATTGCGCTTCAGTTAAAGGCGGTAGGCGCCACCTTTCAACTGTTAACTCAACAACCTAACAGCAATGGAATTATCATTGCTGCCACAGGCTTTATCGCTGCCTTCGCGATTTATTTTGGTACGCGCCAAACTGATGTAACAGAATATAGGCGTGGCCTGATGCTGGCCATAGCATTTGAGTCTACCATCAAGCTACTTGCTTTAGTGCTGGTTGCTATTGTGGGTTACAGCGCGTGGAAGCGTACCCAGTCTGGTGCATTTTTCGAAAGTTTTACTAACGAGGTTGCGCTTGCTCAGTTCGGTTCGTTTAGCTTCATTGCACAAACTATTATGGCTGCGGCAGCCATTGTTTGCTTACCTCGTCAGTTTCACGTTGCCATTATCGACAACTTAAGCTTGGGCCACATTCGCACAGCGCGTTGGCTATTTCCTCTTTACTTAACCATTATTTCCGCGGTTATCCCTATCATTGCTATTGCGGGTAAAGCCATCTTTGCTGGTCAAGGCATTGAACCTGACTCCTATGTATTGTCTCTTGCGATGTTTTCGGAGTCTGCACTTCTTCAAGTCATTGTATTTGTAGGTGGTCTGTCTGCGGCTACGGCTATGATCATAGTCGCCACGCTTACCTTAAGCACCATGCTTACCAACGACGTGATATTGCCACGAATTTTAGCGTTCACCGGCAACACCGACGACAAAAAAGACGTATCCAAAAAAATCCGCCTAATTAGACGGATTGTTATCGCCTTTATTTTATTGATGGCTTTTCTATACCACCAGCAGATGACCAGCAGTCGCTCTCTTCACTCTATTGGCCTTATCGCTTTTTCCCTTGTAATTCAGCTAATGCCCGCTATTGTCGGCGGTCTTTACTGGAAACGCGCTCATGCCCACGGCGTCTATGCCGGGCTTATGGTCGGCCTTGTTATATGGGTGCTGTGGTTAGTACTGCCAATTGTAAGTGAACAAGTGTCTCAAATGGAGCAAAACGAATTGATAAGCCAAGGGGCCATGATTAGCTTGGCCGCAAATAGCTTGGTGTATATACTCTTTTCTCATTTCGCTCCCCAGCGCCTTATCGACAGAATGCAGGCAGAAGCGTTCGTTTCTCCCGCCATTTCTAGTAACAACACGGTGAAAGCTCAAGCCACAAACGTTACCGTGTCTGACCTTATCACTTTGCTTTCAACCTTTATGGGAACAGGGCGTTGCGATCAGCTTCTTACCCAATATCAACAGCTAAATAATTGCCAGTTAAGCCACGCAGATACACCTAATGAATCGTTTTTATCATTCTGTGAACGCGCTCTTGGCGGGGTTATTGGCGCCTCTAGTGCAAAGGTACTTTTAGACAGTGCGCTACGTGGCAAAAAAATGGATTTTACTGAGGTAATTAACTTTTTCGACGATACCACGCAGGCGATGCAATTTAATATGACAGCGCTATTAACCTCGCTTGAAAACATGGACCAAGGCATAAGCGTGGTAGACAAACATTTGAATTTGGTCGCCTGGAACAAGCGCTATGCCAACCTATATCCTTACCCAGACAACTTACTTGCTGTTGGCTCTCCAATAGAAAAGCTCATTCGATACAACGCATCCCAAGGCGAGTTTGGAACGCACGATGTTGATACTGAAGTAGAAAAACGCTTAGCGCACTTGCGCTCCGGTATGCCGCACCGCTTTACTCGACAACGCAAAGATGGCCGAGTCATTGAAATGGTGGGAAATCCATTACCTGGCGGCGGTTTTGTAACAAGCTTTAACGACATCACAGGGCATGTGGAAATTCAGCAAGCGCTGGAAGAATCGAACATTGACCTTGAAGCTCGCATAAAGAAACGTACGGAAGAAGTGCATTCGATTAACGCAGAACTTCGCCTTGAAATAGAACGACGCTCCGAGGCCGAGAAAGAACTAATAAGGGCAAGAAAAGCCGCGGAAGACGCGAACGCCAGTAAAACCCGTTTCTTAGCCCTTGCCAGTCATGACGTATTACAGCCGCTTAATGCAGCTAAGCTTTACGTAAGTGCTTTGGAAGAACAGGAACTTTCTGAACAAGCCCAGAATATAGTTCAGAAGCTTGGCCATAGCGTTAGTTCAAGTGAAACGCTCATCGGCACCCTGCTTGATATTGCTAGATTAGATCAAGGAGAGATGAAACCCGATATAGAATCAATTGATGTAAGCGCCCTACTCTCTCCACTAGTTGATGAAATGGCTATGCGTGCCCGTGAAAAGGGGCTTGGTTTCAAAGCCATAATCCGCCCTTGCTGGGTACGAGGAGATAAAACCTATTTATATAGAATTACCCAAAACTTGTTGTCAAATGCAGTGAAATACACCGAAAAAGGGCGGGTTCTTTTCACGGTTAGATCTGTTAAAGAAACCGTTTATTTCAAAGTTATCGATACAGGTATTGGTATTTCTAATGATAAAAAAGACAGTATATTCGGCGATTTCTTTCGCGCCAACGAAAGTAAAGAGCATGGGTTAGGGTTGGGTTTGGGCGTGGTGCGCCGCTTAAGCCTACAGTTGAACAGTGATATCAGCGTTAACTCGAAAGTTGGCAAAGGAAGCTGCTTTGCGTTTTCTCTTACTAAAGCCGCGCCTAAACGGGCTTCTAGTATTGCGGCAAAGCCTCGTAGTACCACGTTTACAGGAATGAATGTACTTTGCGTAGACGACCAAAGGGAAAACTTGGATGCTATGCAAACCCTATTACAAAAATGGGGCGTAAACGTGTTCTTAGCGAATAACTGGGATGATGCACTGAAGGTTTGTGAGGTCATTCAGCCTCAGATCTTACTGATGGATTATCAACTTAGTCACGATAGCGAGAAAAATGGGCTTGCTCTGATTGAAGAAATAAGACATCGACTAAACGTTGTAGTGCCAGCGGCGCTTATAACCGCAACACCAGATGAGAATTTAGTGACTGAGTGTAAAGACCAAGGCGTAAACTTTTTGGCTAAGCCGCTTAAGCCGGCAAAACTACGCGCGTTACTACAAAGTATGACGCGTTATATAAGAGAAGCGAAAAACGTTTAATTATTGTGGAACAATGACGTATCTGCACCACGTTAATTGAATGCTTTTCGTTCTCTACTATTGCACTTTAAATGACGAATAAAGAAGTACTTACAGTAACTCGTCATGTGGTTTAGTTTCTTCCGTCTTAACCACCGGCGTCTCTACACTCGACTTCGCCACAACTTTACCCATGGCCCCCCACTTTTCTTTCGGGTTGAGTAGCACTGGGCGAGTTAGAATCAAGTTGTTGGGGTACATTAGCGTTTCGCGGTCGGCGGTAATTAAACGAGTACTGAATGGCCCAACATCCGCAATAACGCCCTCTATATAGTTATCGCCATCAAGAATGCGCACATAGTTGCCTCTGCTATAGGCTACATTGGTAAGCAAAATAAAGTATGCCGTAATATTGCTGATGAGCGACCAACTTGCAAAAAGTGCAACCCCGGTTACCGTAATGATGGACGTAGAAAGTACAAGTAGGCCTGAGAAATCGATACCCCATGCCAACAGCAGCAGGGAAAGCGATACAGTTGCTACAATCACACGCGCAGCAAAAAGTCCTTTTAAAGCACTGTTAGATTTGAGCTTTGATTTTACGATATTATTTTCTAATTTTGGTAGCAGCTTCCGCGACATTGCCAAATAGATAAGCAGAACTATACCACTGAACACGACGTTTGACTGGTACTGAGTTAACCACGCCAAAAAACCATGCCACCACTCATTCATTTATTTTTTCCTTACTGTTTTTATCACGCATACTGGCTTCTTTATCTATTTTTGCTTTAAAAAGCCAAGGCGCTCTAATGCTAACGTGAATAACAGACAAGTTCATGCATTAAAAGCAATCGACACAACAAGAATTATTCGTAAGACACCCCCTTTCACTTCTATTAGTATGCGCGCAAAAATGACTTGTCTAATTTTAATACCAGTCCGCATAGAAATTAACCTATTGAATGGGCGATTATCTATACAGATTGGTATACTCACGTGCTAACGTGGTAAATGACAGGTCGAATAAACGACAAAATAAATCACAAACTACAGGCTTTTTTATAATGCGCATCGCTATTCTTTCAAGAAATCCACGTCTTTACTCTACTTCACGCTTAGTGGAAGCTGGGCAGGCTCGCGGGCATGAGGTCGACGTTATCGACACAATGCACTGCTACATGGATATTACGAGCGCACGACCGTCTGTTCGCTATAACGGTAAGAAACTACCTTACTATGATGCAGTGATCCCCCGTATCGGCGCATCTGTTAGCTTTTACGGTACTTCTGTAGTTCGACAGTTTGAGATGATGGGGACATACAGCCTCAACGAGTCAGTGGCGATTAGCCGCTCTCGAGATAAACTTCGCTCGCTCCAGCTGCTTTCGCGCAAAGGCATTGGCATGCCTAGAACCGGCTTTGCTCATCACCCGGACAAAATTGACGATGTAATCAAAACCGTGGGCGGCGCGCCAGTGGTTATTAAGCTGCTAGAAGGTACCCAAGGTATAGGCGTTGTATTGGCAGACACCCAAAAAGCCGCAGAATCCATTATTGAAGCATTTATGGGGCTTAATGCCAGTATTTTAGTACAGGAATTTATTAAAGAAGCAGGTGGCTCTGATATACGCTGCTTTGTGGTTGGTGGGAAAGTCGTTGCTGCTATGAAGCGTCAGGCGGCTCCCGGAGAGTTTCGCTCTAACCTTCACCGCGGTGGTCAGGCAAGTTTAGTGCGCCTAAGCCCTGCCGAGCGCAAAACAGCAGTTGATGCTGCGAAAACCATGGGCCTTAATTGTTGCGGTGTAGACATTCTTCGTTCGAACAACGGCCCTGTAGTGATGGAAGTTAACTCTTCACCAGGCTTAGAAGGTATCGAGAAAGCTACCAATAAAGACGTTGCCAGCATGATCATTGAATTTATTGAAAAGAGTGCCGAGCCACATAAAACAAAAACCCGAGGAAAAGGCTAACCCCTTCAACCTACGCAATAACGTAAATATAGGAAAACGTTAGTGGTAAGTGATGTTTTAAAAATTGGGGGCGAAAATATTGCTCCTGGCGAAACAAAAAAGATTGAGTTAGAAATGCCACCGCTGTATACAGCGACCAATATGAGTATCCCCGTTTATGTTAAACGAGGAAAGCGACCTGGTCCTGTTATGTTTGTGAGCGCTGCTATCCATGGTGATGAATTAAATGGCATTGAGATAGTCGGCCGCCTTATCCGGTCAAAAGCGATTGAACGCATTAGGGGCACCTTAATAGCGGTACCCATGGTTAACGTTTACGGCGTTTTAAACCAGTCTCGTTATTTACCCGACAGACGTGATTTAAACCGCAGTTTTCCTGGCAGTAAAAAAGGCTCGCTTGCCGGGCGGTTGGCGAACTTATTCTTCAAAGAGATAGTGAGTAAGTGCGACGTGGGCATCGACCTGCATACAGGCGCTATTCATCGAAGTAATCTGCCACAAATTCGCGCGGATTTGGACGACCCTGAAGTACTTGAAATGGCCAAAGCGTTTGGTGTGCCTGTGTTGCTTAATGCGGAATTACGAGACGGTTCGTTACGCGAAGCGGCCAGTGAAAATGGCGTTAAAATATTGCTCTATGAAGCTGGTCAAGCACTGCGCTATGATGAATTTTCTATTCGCGCAGGTGTAAAAGGTATAATCAATACCATGCGCCACTTAGGCATGCTAAACAAAAGCCGTAGCAAGGGCCATAGCATTGAGCGTTTCATTGCCAGACAAAGTGGCTGGGTCCGCGCGCCTGAAAGTGGATTTGTAAATCACCTAGCCCAACTAGGCGATCATGTTGAAAAAGGTGACAAACTAGCCATTATTGCGGATCCATTTGGCAATTATTTGGACAGCCTTGAAAGCCCAGCTGAAGGCGTTGTAATTGGTAAACAAAATATTCCGCTTACCCAAGAAGGTGAAGCCGTTTACCACATTGCATACTTTTCAGAGCCTGATACTGTTGCCGAACACGTAGAACTATTACAAGACAATTTATTGCCGCCAGAGCAGAACCCTGTTTTATAAATTGGTAAAAAACTGATGAACAATAAGAAAATTGTTGGTGCAGTAGAACTGTGCGACTTGCCCAAACTCGCTATCTCCGACTTAACCGTGCGCGTTGATACAGGTGCGGCAACGTCATCACTTCACGTAGACAATATTGAAGAGTTTGAGCAAGACGGTGAACTATGGATTAAATTTGATATTCACCCAGACATTCATAACGTAGAACGTGTAGTTAGACGGGAAGCGCGCGTTGAAGGCAAAAAGCGCGTAAAAAGTTCAACAGCTACACGTGAGAAACGCTATGTTATCATTACGCCTATCGTTATGGACGGATTCCAATGGGATATCCAGTTAACCCTAACGGATCGCTCTGAAATGACCTACTTAATGCTGCTTGGCAGAGAGGCGATGAGTGGACAGTTTATTGTAGACCCCGAACACGATTTTTTACTTACTGGAAAAGATTAGCCGCTAAAAAAAGGGCTATACTTAAAGTAACCTTTAACAAGGCAATTAGCCGGGCTGGCGCCACGTAAATGAGTTAAAAATATGGATATCAAAGCTAAATCTCTAAGCCGTATCATTTTGTTAATGAGTTTACTTGCGCACTTCGTTGTTTACGGGCAACAGCAACCTTCTGATGAGGTAAGCGCAGACTTGCCTCATACCGTTTTACGATTACCCAACGTCCACCCTGGAAGAGATAGCGTTTATTCATACGCAAAGTCACTGCTAACAGAAGCCTTGCGTGTTACTCAGTCGCAGTACGGTACCTTTGAGCTTATTGTTAGCAACCAAGAAACGGCCCAAGAACGCCAGTTGCGCAGCCTCGAGCACAATATGCTAGACGTAACGTGGAGCGTAACGTCTACTGAGCGCGAGCGTCAGTTTCTCCCTATTCGCATTCCTATCATGGCAGGACTGTTTGGTAAGCGCGCCTTGTTTGTTAAAGAAGGGGATGTGCGACTAAAAAAGGTAAAAAGCCTCATTGACCTACAGGAGTTTCGTGCAGTTTTAGGATACGACTGGCCTGACACAAAGATTTTTCGGGCTAATGATATTCCCGTTTTAGAAACCACCTATCGCGCTTCATTTCGCATTGTTTCGGAAGGGTTCGCCGACATGTTTCCAAGAAGTGTGATGGAAATTAACGAGGAGTTTGCCGATAAAACCTTATCTAAAGGCTTAACTATCGATGACAACCTCATCATTTCATACCCAAGCCCTATCTTTTTCTTTGTTGGCAGTGATAATCAGGCATTAGCAGGGCGTATCGCTGAAGGCCTGCTGATGCTATTTGAAACCGGGAAGTTCCAAGAGTTACTGCTTGCACATAAGAACTTTAAAGAAGGGATGACCTTAATTGATGGGCGTACGGTTATTGAAATCGAAAACCCGCTATTGAGCGAGCAAAGCCGCTTGGCGTTAGAAAAGTTTCTACCTGAATTTGCTATGTCTGAAGCCGTGCTTAAACACGATGTTACTGAACCGGTGGCTCCAGCTCAAGCTGCGAAGCAATAAGTACTGCTTGGGTACGATTGTTGATGCCCAACTTTTTAAAGATAGCGGTAACATGCGCCTTAACGGTGGCTTCAGCAATATCTAAATTAAAGCCAATTTGCTTATTCAACAACCCATCTCGCATGTAGCAAAGCACTTTATACTGAGACGGTGTAAGCGACGCAACTTTGTCAGCAAGTTCAGAAAACGCTTCATCCACCTCATCAACATCTTCGCTTAAGTTTTCAGGCAACCACACATCACCATCTAAAATAGCCTCAACTGCATTGGCTATATCTTGTGCACTGGCCGTTTTTGGAATAAAACCAAGTGCCCCTACGCTAATGATCTTCGAAATAAGGGTAGCGTCTTCCGTTCCAGAAACCACGGCAACAGGAAGTTCAGGAAAGAGTTTACGGATATGCAGCAAGCCAAATAAATCATTGCTGCCTGGCATATGTAAGTCGAGAAGCAATAAGTCGATATCCTCATTATTGAGAATATCGACTGTGGTGTTTAGATCTCCGGCCTCTTTAAGGGTAAGGGCTGGAAGTGACAACGACAACGCGCCTCGTAGTGCATCGCGATACAGCGGATGATCATCAGCGATTAGAAGGGTTATCATTGTCTATATCCTTAATTCTACTTATTCAGACGTTCCTCTATCAGTGTATCAACAACCGATGGATCCGCCAATGTAGATGTGTCACCTAATTGCTCATGCTCATTGGCCGCAATTTTACGCAAAATACGGCGCATGATTTTACCAGAGCGTGTCTTAGGTAGTCCGTTAGACCACTGAATCATATCAGGAGTGGCAATGGGGCTTAACTCTTGGCGCACCCACGCTTTAAGTTCTTTAGTCAGCGCTTCGTCTGCTTCAACACCTTCATTAGGCGTTACATAAACATATATCCCCTGCCCTTTGATATCGTGAGGGAAACCGACTACCGCAGCTTCAGCCACTTTAGAGTGAGCAACAAGTGCACTTTCTATTTCAGCCGTACCTAGACGGTGGCCCGATACATTTAGTACGTCGTCTACGCGGCCAGTGATCCAGTAAAAGCCATCTTCGTCACAACGTGCGCCATCACCTGTGAAGTACACGCCTTTGTATGCGCTGAAGTAGGTGTTAATGAAGCGCTGGTGATCGCCATAAACCGTTCGAGCCTGGCTTGGCCAGCTATCTTTGATCACTAGGTTACCTTCTGCCGCGCCTTCAAGTTCATTACCATCAGCATCAAATAGCGCCGGCTGTATGCCAAAGAATGGGCGAGTGGCAGAGCCAGGTTTCAACTCTGTTGCTCCAGGCAGAGGCAAAATCATGTGTCCGCCAGTTTCAGTCTGCCACCATGTATCGATAATAGGGCAACGACCTTCTCCAATAACACGGTGATACCATTCCCATGCCTCTGGGTTAATTGGCTCACCCACTGTGCCAAGTAAACGAAGTGACGATAAATCACAACCTTCAGCAGGTACGTCACCGTGAGCCATTAATGCACGAATCGCGGTTGGCGCAGTATAAAGACTATTTACTTTGTATTTTTCTACGACCTGCGCAATACGTTTTACGTCTGGATAGGTGGGTACACCTTCGAAGAACACTTGTGACGCAGCGTTTACCATGGGGCCGTAAACCATATAGCTGTGACCTGTAATCCAGCCCACATCCGCAGTACACCAATAAACGTCATCGTCTTTGTAATCGAAAGCGTATTTAAAGGTCATAGCGGAATAGAGCAGATAACCGCCTGTTGTATGAACCACACCTTTTGGCGTACCCGTAGAGCCTGATGTATAGAGAATAAATAGCGGGTCTTCCGCATTCATTACTTCAGGCTCGCATTGTGCTGACATACCGTCCACAGCTTCATGCCACCATACATCGTGCTTCTCGTTCCAGTCTACATCGCCACCCGTTAGCTTATGCACCAAAACATGTGTAATTGACGGGCAGGCATCATCGGCTAACGCTTTATCGACATTTGCTTTAAGCGGAATGCTTCTTCCTGCGCGGCGCCCCTCATCGGCTGTAATAACGACCTTGGCACTACTGTCATTGATGCGGTCGGCAATAGCGTTTGGTGAGAAACCACCAAAAATTACCGAGTGAACCGCACCAATACGTGCACACGCAAGCATCGCGTAGGCAGCTTCAGGCACCATAGGCATGTAAATGGCGACCCGATCACCTTTCGTGACTCCCATCTCTTTAAGTGCATTCGCTAACTTACATACTTCATAATGCACTTGTTGGTATGTCACATCTTGGCTGTCTTGTGGTGAGTCGCCTTCCCAATGAAAGGCAACTTTTGTGGCATTATTGGCCAAGTGTCGGTCAATACAGTTGTAGCTAGCGTTTAACTCACCGTCTTCAAACCATTTAATAGACACATCATTTTCACCAAACATAGTGTTTTTAATTTTGGTTGGCTTTTGGTACCACTCAAGCATAGACGCGTGCTCAGCCCAGAACACTTCGGGTTGCTCTACTGACTGCATATACATCTCGTCATACTGCGACGCAGTCAAATGAGTAGATTGAAGAATGTTCTCAGGCACAGGATAAGTTTTGCTGGCGGTCATAAAGATTGCCTCCAATATCAATAATGTAAAATTCTTGTTGTATGGTGAAACACTCTAGCTATTCACCCACAAAGCAAAATGAGACTTTGGTCTTAGCAGCATAAAACTAAGGTAGTAATAAAAAAGTTAGACTAAAAGTATTACGACTATAGTCTTATGCGACCAACGGCTTATTTAAATTTGCGATAATAAGTACACAATCAGCGATGTTAACGTTGAATTTACATTTATTTAACCACTTTTTTGGAACAGACACGATGAAAGCTAAAATAAAAAATACCGCTACCGCAGTAGCGCTGTGCCTAGCGGCAGCGGGCGGCACAGCACAAGCAGCAACAATCGGCGACACTAGTGTGAAATTCACGGGTTATATTAAAGTTGACGCTATGGTAAGCGACTATTCAGATGGCACCATTGCCTCTGGTAGCGTAGGTCGAGACTTTTATATACCTTCACTAACTCCCGTTGGTGGCGTTGACGAAGACCCACAGTTCGATGCACACATCAGAACATCTCGTTTCCGCTTTGCCACATCAACGCCTACCGCCGAAGGTGACACTATTAACGGTGTATTCGAGCTGGATTTTGTTGTGACTAGCGGCGGTGATGAGCGTATCAGTAACTCCTATACTCCACGAGTACGTCACGCATACTTAACTTACAAGAATTGGTTGGTGGGCCAAACATGGACGACCTTTATGGACGTAGGTTCGTTACCAGAATCACTTGACTTTATTGGTACTACCGACGGCATTACCTTTGGTCGTCAAGTCATGGTGAGATATACCAATGGCGGGTTTCAGATTGCACTAGAAAACCCTGAATCAACCATTACGCCGTTTGGTGGTGGTAGCAGGATAACAAGTGATGACAGTAGTGTTCCAGATTTAGTTGCCGCCTACACCACAAAGCAAGACTGGGGTTATGTAAAAGTCGCGGGCCTAGTTAGACAACTTTCTTATGATAATGCCGCAGGCATCGACGCTGACGAGACTAGCTTTGGCGTGTCGTTAACAGGTAAATATAACTTATCCAATGGCGATGATATTCGCTTCACGTTCAACACGGGTAAAGGTTTAGGCCGATACTCTGCACTGAACGCGGTAAATGGCGCAGTTCTTACTGAAAGTGGCGACTTGGAAGCCATTGACTCAACTGGGTATGGCATTGCGTATCGTCACAAGTGGAGCGAAAAAGCACGCAGCAGCATTATGTTCTCAGCGTTTGAAGCCGACAATGACGTAACGCTTACTGGCTTAAATACGACTGAAAGTACCTACAGCACACGTGTGAACTACTTGTACTCGCCAACGAAAGCGCTAACTGTTGGTGCTGAATATGCGTTCGCAAAACGCGAAATTGAAGCCGGTCTTGAAGGCGACATGAACCGCTTCCAAGTTTCAGCTAAATACGCGTTTTAATAAGTACGCAGCTTTACAAATTAGAACGGCGTTTCTGAGCTCGGAAACGCCGTTTTTTATTGACCGAATGGTTGCTAAATGCGTTTAATGCCTAGTTTATACCGGCCCGCACAGGTAGTGAGCGCGCTAACCTGTATTACACCATCAGAAACAATTAGTCCGCATTTACCTCTCTAGTGCAGTTTAAAACTGCCGGTACGCTTTTATATTGTCGTAAAAATAATTCCCAGTGGTACTGCAAAGAACAATCCACCCACGTAAGCTGCGCCGTACATCTTTCGTTCTGCAGCTAGGACAGATAGCTGGTAGGACAAATTAATAGGAATATTACGCAAAACAGGAACACCATAAATGAGTGTGACACCCAACACATTGTAGATAAGGTGTACCAGCGCTATCTGTAACGCAAAACCGCTGTTCACGCCCGCCACGCCTAACGCAGCAATAAGGGCGGTAATGCAAGTTCCAATATTTGCACCAAGAGTAAACGGGTAGATTTCACGGGCTTTTAGCACCCCTGCCCCCACTAAGGGCACCATGAGTGATGTGGTCGTGGATGATGACTGCACCAACACCGTCATTAAGGCGCCAGATGTGATGCCGGATATGGGCCCCTGCCCTATACTTTTGTGTAGTAAATCCTTCGCTTTTCCTACCATAAGGGACTTCATAATTTTTCCCATATAGGTAATAGAAACCATGATCAGCGCAATACCAATCAGAATTTTAGCGATACCTGGATAAACAGAAGGTAAAAACTCAAGGGACTGAGAAACCAAATTGGTTACTGGCTGTGTGGCCGCCTTTATTGGGTTGAATCCGCTTACGCCCAGCGCTTCTGGAGTATGAATAAGTGTTACAATCTGACCACTCAAATACTCTAAAATACCAAAGGCCATTTCTAGTGGAAGGAATATAAGTACGGAAAGAACATTGAAAAAATCATGAATAGTGGCTGCGTTAAAAGCGCGCTGAAATTCTTCTTTTTTAGCAACATGCCCTAGGCTTACCAAGGTATTGGTAATACTAGTACCAATATTCGCTCCCATCATCATGGGTACCGCGATGGTAATGGGTAAACCACCTGCAACCATACCAACAATAATTGAAGTTACCGTGCTTGAAGACTGAATTAACGCAGTCGAAACCATGCCAATTATAAGGCCCATTATTGGGTTTGATGCAAAATTAAAAAGCTCTCTAGCATGATCACCAGCGGCATATTTGAAACCACTTCCAATCATGCTCACCGCAAGTAACATGACATAAACAAGCAGTGCAAGAAGCAGCCATCGGTGCCAGTTATTGTTCTTTTCTACAGTGCTGGCTGATAGTATTTGTGGGTCAATCATTCAGATAACGAGTACGAGTTAAGACAGAAAAAACCATACTATTACGACCGTGTGACACAAAAATGACGGGATATACCCGCCATTCTTCATCAAATAAGCACTAGCTATTAGAAACCAAGAGGATACCTTCTAAATACATCGTGAATATCATTCAACGTCTCGCTTGAGAGCTCTATATCAAACGCATCAATGTTTTCTTTTAACTGAGGCATTGTTGTTGCCCCAATAATAGTAGACGTAACGCCAGGTACTTGCTGGCACCATGCTAACGCTAATTGCGAGGGCGTTATTCCTGCTTTTTCTGCAATCTTCACATACTCTGCAGTGGCAGCCTGGGCAGGCGCTTTATCTCTGAACAGTCCCATGCGCTGAGCTAGCGTCCACCTGCTACCTTCTGGTCTTGCGCCGTTTTGGTATTTGCCGCTTAGCATGCCTGTCGCTAATGGTGACCACGGTAAATATGCAATATTTTCTAGCTCACACATTTCGATTAAATACGGCCAGTCTTTTGCGTGCAGTAAACTGAACTCATTTTGGATAGATACGGGAAGGGGCATATCGAGCTCTTTGCAAAGGGTAAGAAAAATGTGAATGCCCCAAGGCGTATCATCCGACAGCCCCCAGTGTCTTATTTTTCCTTCGTCTAATGCCCGCTTAATTCCCAAAAGAATATCGCGCATACCCTCTATTTCTTTTTCGCGATTCGTTTTCGTGGGATCCGCGCCATCAGGCCAATGCTTTCCAAAATGTGGCGTTACCCTGTTCGGCCAATGTAGCTGGTAAACATCAATATATTCAGTATTTAAACGCTCTAGCGAATCAGTAAGCGCATTGCTAACTGCATCAGACGTAATGGGGCCAGCATTGCGGATATACTTCAATCCGCTGCCGGCAACTTTAGTCATCAATACAATATCTGAGCGCTTAGCGTCATTTCGCGAGAGCCAATTACCTATAATGCGCTCTGTATCGCCGTACGTATCGGCATTAGGAGGAACGGGATACATTTCCGCGGTATCTAAAAAGTTAACACCTTTATCGAGGGCGTAAGCTATTTGTTCATTTGCATCTTGCTGGGTATTTTGAATACCCCATGTCATTGTTCCTAAACAGATGTCTGACACCTGTAGGTCGCTACTTCCTAAGCGGTTAAACTTCATCTTTGCTTCTACCTTGGCTTATACCTTGTTTATGCAATAGTGAGTCGGCCGCTTTAGAAAATCTACCTACTTTTAGCTTTTAAATGAAAGCTATGAGGCTTTCTTATTGGCCAACTCGGCTTCGACGCTGGCGAGACGCGCCTCAATATCTCTTTTCGACTCGACCATTTCATTCGCCAGTTCTGCGAGTGACTTTAACTCTGCAAACCCTAACTTTCTGGTATCAATCGTTTGATACTGACGCTTGCAGCGATAAAAGAAAGTAAGAAAGTTAACAAATGCGCGATGAAATGTCGCAAAACTCTTGATCAGCACCAGAATTAATACGACAGACGTAAGCGCGGCAATACTTAAGCTATAAATACGCACCTGTGCTTCTTGTTGCTCGATCATGGGTTGCAGGGCGGCATCGACGCCTTTTAGCTGAGTTTCAACATTGTGAGCGCTTTGTCTAAATTCGCCACGAAGCCCTTCATTATGAGTTACGCCGTAGGTAGTAAATGCATCAACTAGCTGTAAAAGCGCTTCTCTATATTGAACCAAAGTGCCGCTCAGTAAAGCAGTACCGCTATATTCAGAAGCTAAACGCTCACTCAACGTCATCATTTGCCTTGCGTAAACCCCTTCTTGGTTTATCTGATAATTGCGCGTTGCCAGTTGAATACCAGTCAACAGTTCACTCGCTCGCGAGTCTTGAGCACGCAGCCCTTCGCTAAGGGTATTTTCTAACTCGGTTATGCGCGCTCTCAAACCATCGTTTTGGCTTAATCCAATCCGTTCTTGAAGCGATACTACCTGTCGAAATGTGCCGCTATAGGCTTCTATCGAAGATGACAGGCTTTCCACGTCAGCCACAGGCAATCTGTACTCATTGAACAAGGGAACCAGAGTTGTTAAGCGACCTTTAAATTCATAGCTCCGCTCAAGGAACTTGTCGTAATAAACGGTCTCGTGGCGCAGAAGAAAGTCTTTTTCATGTCGTCTCATTTGCAGCAGATCTTGCCCCATTCTTAACAACACATCACGCTGCTGGTGTAACCCTATAAGTCGTTGGGTAAAGTAGTGCTGGCTAACAACTAATACCCCCATACCGATAACGCAGACAAGGGTCATTAAAACTAGGCGAGATTTAATAGAATCGAACTTCATGACAAGCTCCTCTTGGGAGAAATTGCGCGCACCAGCTACATAAAAAAAAGCTAATAAACGCTGAAAACACATCAACATACGTCATCAATATAGATGTTTAACGCACGTTTTATTATTAAACCTTTGTAGCATTTTTGAACGTTTTGCTATTTAAAAAAGTCTTATAATTAGGGTGAAACCCCTATGTTCTGGCCCTTCTCAAAAAGTCACTATTGAGGCGTACCTTGCTGCGATGACGTAACCCGATACCAAAGCAAACCGCAGCCTTTAGAATTTGGAGAAGAATATGAAGAAGTTCGCCCTATCTACCTTAGCTGCTGCAATGCTGGCAAGTCCTTCGGCTCACACGCTAGCCGACGCTTACATTGGTTCTCAAATGGCCGATAAACTAGTGTCTCTATCCCCTACAGAATCATTGATGGCGGTTGTTACGTACGATCAAATGTCGCCTCTTGCTGAATCTCAAATTACTCAACTATTAAACTTGGGTATTACAGAAGGTATTCAGTTTAAAAACCTGCCAATTATTGGTGTAGTAGCCACCAAAGCTCAAATTGAAGCTATTGCACAATTTGACGGGGTACGCTCAGTATTCGCAAACCGTGAGATGAGCTTATACAACGCTGACGCGCGTGAAATAACGGGCGTTGCTGATATGCAGGGCGAAGCATTTGCATCGCGCAACAATGTCGAATTTACTGGTAAAGGTTCAACGGTTTTAGTCATTGACTCTGGTGTTGATGCTTCTCATCAAGACCACTTCTTTGGTGATACCGTGGTTGATAATGTGCAAGCGATTTTGAACCCAGGCGCATTGTCTATTGTTGGTATAACTGGCCCAACATTATCTAACCAAGTAAATACAGACTTAAACTCAGGCCACGGTACACATGTGACTGGCACTATCGCAGGTACTGGCGTTATGTCTGGCGGCAAGCACCGCGGCGCAGCACCTGATGCAGATATTATTGGTTATGGTTCGGGTGCAGCGGTAGTGCTACTTGATACCATCGGTGGTTTTGATTACGCGATAAGTAAGCAGTACACCTTTGACAACCCTATCAAAGTTATTAGCAACTCATGGGGTTCAAGCGGCAAGTATGAGCCACTTGGTCCTGTATCATTGGCCAGCTATAAAGCGCACACAATGGGTATGATTAGTGTCTTCGCTGCGGGTAACGATGGCCCAGGTGAAGATTCACATAACCCATACGCGCAAATTCCTTGGGGAATTTCTGTTGGTGCGGGCGATAAGTTTGGCAAACTTGCCGATTTTTCATCTCGTGGTCTTAAAGGCGAGTCTGGTGACTTTACTATGCCAGACGGCACAGATTGGACGTATACAAACGACGTAACCATTGTCGCTCCTGGTGTAGACATTATCTCTACTCGCGCTGTTTTAAATGCGGCAGCTAATGGCGGTGATGGTGATATTGGTGCGATAGAGCCGCAAAATATTCCTTTCTATACCATGATCTCTGGTACCTCTATGGCAACGCCACATGTATCGGGCATTATTGCGTTAATGCTAGAAGCAAACCCAAATCTTGATAACTTAACCATAAAGCGCTTGCTTCAAGAAACTGCTACTAATATGCCTGGCTACGAGCGCTGGGAAGTGGGTGCGGGTTATGTTAACGCGCGCTCTGCGGTTGCCGCGGCCCTTCTTGAAGACATGGATCATAAAGTTACGGTTAATAACCTAGATGGCAAAAGCTTCAAAGCAAATGCACTAGTGACCACCAGCGACCGTGTAGAAAACTTCGATGTTTTTTACTCTCCAGTAGGTGCGCCTGAAGTTATAGAGTTTGAAGTAGGAACAGAAGAAGTACTTGTTAAAGCGTCTGCCGATAGTTTC
Source organism: Alteromonas sp. ABM1_013 (assembly GCF_056160505.1). Taxonomy (NCBI): domain Bacteria; kingdom Pseudomonadati; phylum Pseudomonadota; class Gammaproteobacteria; order Alteromonadales; family Alteromonadaceae; genus Alteromonas; species Alteromonas sp. ABM1_013. The sequence goes on along the minus strand of NZ_JBSWXH010000007.1, from coordinate 28,574 downwards.
GCAAACTTAACCAAGCTTGTTCTTGTTGCGCCGGACGGCACTGAATATCGCGGTAACCTTACAACACCAGTGCTTACAACTACCATGCGTGTCGCTGCTCCTGCAATGCCGGGCACTTGGGGCGTATATGTCTATGGATTGACGTCACTGTCGGGTATTGAGGCCGACCCATTAGGTTTAACCAACGGCCCAGGTCTGCCTGAAACCTTCAACGTTACTGTCTCGTTTGAAAATAGTGGTGGCTTTGAAGGTATGGATGATGTTGAAGGTCACCCTCAGCAAAACGCCATTGAATTTGCTGTTAGCGAGCGTCTAATGGATGCCATTAACAGCCGTGGTTTCTCGCCAGATGCCCGCCTTAAACGTAAGGACTTTGCTCGCTATGCGGTAATGGGCGGTGCAGTAAGACAATACCGTGACCTGCTAAACGAAGAGCGCCCTAACATCGGCTCTGTACCTGGGTTTGATAAAGCGTTTGTAGAATCGGTCATGGTCAAAGGTGGTGCACTTAAAGATAAGCTTCGTACACAAGCGCCTGTCCTAAGAAGCGTAGGCGGCAGCGCCGACCCCTTCGCTAGCGTAACCAAGTTAGATATTGCTTATTCGCTGGTGCAAATGTTAGGTCTTGAAGAAGCAGCACTTAGCTTCGACCCCAATGCCGACATCGTTGTTGACTATAACGGCGAACAAATCATTTTAGAAGACCAAGACAACATTCCGGCTGATATGAAGGGATATGTGCAGTTAGCGCTAACCTTGTCTCTCATTAACGCTGAGTTTGGTGTAGAGCAAAGCCCATTTAGCATTGCGCCAACTATGACTGCGAGCTTCGCGCCAGATACAGTGATAACCAGAGCGCATTATGCTGTACTCGCTTCACGCTTTTTCACCCAATATTTTGAATAAAATCGCAAACCACTGAAAACGGTGCCATTATACTAATTGATAATGGCGCTATTTTAGGTTAAATTTTAACCAACACTGAAAGAGGTCATCCTATGATGTTTACTGCGATGAAATTCAGACAACTTACTACTGTTGTTGCCACCACTGCATTACTTCTGCTTTCAACCGCGCAAGCACAGGTAGTTACTCCTGCAACCCTAACTGTCGATGACAATAAGATCCAGGCGAAGCTTGCGCTTACCAGCTTAATCGAAGTTGATTTGACCGTTGAGTTTGAAAACAGCATTGGTCTTAATGCTAACACTATTGATATTACTGCAGAGTTGCTAGACCCAGCAGACTTAACGATTACAGACCGTCTGCCTTCAGCACTAACAAGTGCCGTTTCAGGCTTCCCTGTTCTTGTTTCTATTTCGCCGAAAACGGACGCAGGATTTGGCTTTGAAGGTTTAGCGACGGTTGAGCTTTACACCAAAGCCATTCATTACACCCCAACCATTCCATGGCGCTTGTTTACGTCGCATGACGGCGGGCAGTTTGAAGATATAACTGTACTTATGTCGTCTGGAAGTATTCGCGCGCGCGGTAGCACAGGTCAATTTTCCGATTTCATTATCTTGCTCGACAATCGTCCTTCAACTATTGTCATTAACGACAAAGTTGCCTCTTTAAGTACGACTGTTAATGGTAATCGCGACAAAATAGCACCACTGCTAGAAGCAGCTATTGATAGCGGAATAAATGACATTCAGTCAGCGCTGGCGATAAACGATGACGATGCAGCATTAACTGCGGTTGATAGCCTTATCACACTTGTTGATAGTGCTTCTGGAAGCCAGATTGCCGACGTCTGGCGGTCAAGTGGCGACGTAGTTAATGTGAAAGGTTTGCTTCTTACTCAACTGCAAACATTACGTTTTAGTTTAAGAACGCTGTAAATAGTCCTGTTGACCTTAAATCTACACTGTTTTTTAAACACAGCTACACGGGTTTACGGTCAACTTGGCTTCATGCCTATTCGGGCATGGTCGTAAGTTGCAAAAACAATAAAAATTCAGCGACAGTGACACGATGAGGGTGATGCTATGCCATTACAGTTTGCCTTTACAGAAAGCAACGGCAGCGTTAGTGAACACTTGCTTTTTGAGGGCCGTGAATATCAAGTCGGACGCGCCGATAATGCCGACATCGTTATTCCTCACCCTCAAATCTCACGTTCTCACATTGTTTTACGCGCCGCAAAATATGCTGACAACGACCATATTTGGCAGTTGAACGACACCAGTTCTACAGGGTGCTTCAGCAACGCAGGCATACCCGTAAAACATCTTACGCTAGATAAACCTCACGTTTTGCAACTTGGGCCGATTCCTTGTGAATTCACGCCTGTCGCATTTAACAATGTCGTTAAACTTGATAGCCAACGTGAATGGCGTAAGCAACAGCTAAAACGATATCAAAACCAACTACAGCACTGTAATAACAGTACTACACTTATTAACCTTGCCAGAGAGTGTCTAACTCAGTCGCTTGGGTGCGAACGCGCTTCGCTCATTCTGTTTGATAAAATAAATAACTATCAGCTTGGTGTAGGTTATGAAGATTGGATGCAGGGCGATGACTTTACAGGCAGCCGCACTATTATCAATCAATGTATGCAGACAAATGCCGTTCGCGCTATCGGTAATATTGTTTGCGACAACACGCTTAATAAGCAGCACAGTATAATAAACCACGGTATTCAGGCAGCCGTTTGTGTACCCGTATGTTTGGATGAAAAGCCTATTGGTGTTTTATATGCTGACTCTGTTTTAGGGCGACGTTACTTCACACAAACGGACATAGAATTTGCCACCTCCTTAGCAAATATGATTTCCACGCGTTTGTTATTCCACACAATAGAGCATAAACTTTCACTTATAAGCTAGAATAAAAGCAATAACGTTTAAGCCAGTCGACCATTTGTTATACCTATTGTAGACAGGCCTGCGTGGCGTAAACCCTATTTAAGTTGCTTCGTCACGTTAATTAGTGAAGTGTGGAGAAGGCTTTGAACAGGCCAGATGTATTCTCGTCGCAAAATAATTCCCTTAAAACTGAAGCCTTAGCTTTAGGGCCATCTATTGCGCCAAATTCACGCCTAGCTAACCGTTTTCTTATTGTAGAACAGTTAGGCTGTGGCGCTCAGGCTAATGTTTATAGTGCGCTCGACGAGCTGCTTGATGTGAAAGTGGCGCTAAAAGTGATAGAAGGTGGTGCTAGCGACCCGGTTAAAATGCAAACTATCCGCAATGAAGTCAATATTGCCAGACAGCTTCAACACCCCAATATCATTCGTGTACATGATGTTTTCTCTGACGGAGATACTGCATTCTTTACCATGGCTTTCATAGAAGGGGAGCCTCTTTATACGCGCCTTCAAAAACCTATCAGCAAAGCCGACTTCGATAAGTGGCAACAACAGCTCATTGAGTCCTTACTTGCATGTAAATCCATAGGTATTAAGCACGGCGATATAAAGCCAGACAACATCCTAATTGACCACAATGAAGATATTAAGCTTATCGACTTTGGCATTGGTCAAAGCGCGGCTTCGGGTGTCCAAACCAGCGGGCATCAACGCTACACAGCTCCTGAAGTTATTCAAACCGGAAAAGCAAGTGAGCATTCTGACACCTATAGCCTAGGTAAAGTGTTAGAAGACATGTTGGGCTGTGTTGAAAAAGAAGGCGTTGGCATTTCCCATTACTTGTGGTTGAAAAAGCGCAAAACCTGCATTGCTCAATTAACTCATCACTTACCGGCCAAGAGGCTTTCGCTGGAAGAAGCCTTTAGCGTTAATGGTAGAGCCCTCAGCGTTAAAGGTCATGCCCTTAGCGTTAATGGCAGTGCGACCGTGCCTAACAAAACCCTTGTTGGGTTTTCTATAATTGCTTTACTGGTATTAATTGGGAGTGCCAGTATTTTTTCCTTCACTTGGTATCAAAAAAGTCACCCCAAATTAGCGACAGATAGTCCTATTCAGCTTCTGGTATTGAATGACCCTCAATACCCGCTTTTAGAAACCATTAACACATTACTTCGTTACCCATTGTCTACCCACCCCAACATAGTGTTAGACAACAAAGAACAGACTCAAGCTTGGGTAAGCAATTTAGGGTTATCCCCCTTTACTAAGAATAATGATCGCACTGATTTAGCCGCTACACTTGCAGCTAATACTGTACTGCTTCTTGATGCTACGCCTACCAGTAATAGTACGTATTTGCTTCACGCAAGCTTACTCAGCATGCCTGCCAATACGCCTATTTTTACCGTGTCGCACAATGTGGATGCAAACACCCTTTCTGAGGATTTAGTGGAGTTTTCCAACAAGTTAATTCAGCAACTATTTGATGCTGTTGAAACTCAAGCCCCTCAACCACTCCCTGATTTACGTTATCTAGATGCGTTAGATTCAGCGTGGCAAAAGGGAGAAACGCTAAATAGTACAGATGCAGTCGACGCCATTACCGCGACAACCCCCGATTACCCCGGTGGGTGGGTAGCCACAGCCCGCAATAGGATGAATACTGGCGACTATGATGGTGCCAGACAGGCCCTGCAAACCTTAACCAGCCTTCCCGAATTAGCGCTATATTGGCGACTACAAAGTGAACTTCTACGGGCTGAACTTAATGAAGATTTAGCCCTTGCAAAACAATCGATAGATGCACTGGTTTCTCAATTTCCTAACCGACCAGAATTGCTATCAATGCGGGCCGACATATACCAGTGGGCGGGCGAAGATGCCAAAGCGATGGCCGACTACAAAGCCGCTTTAGCCCTTCGACCGAATAATGGACAACTGTGGTTTGAGCTGGCTCGTTTGCAGATTATTGACGGAGATATAGAAACGGCCACCAGCGATTCGTTAACACGCGCACTGGTGGCATTTCGACAAGCCAAAGATACACAAGGTGAAAGTTTAGTGCTGAATGCCTTTGGTATTGCCTACCTGCGAACGGCCGACAATGTAGCAGCGGCGCGTTATTTTAGGGATGCGCTGGCGCTGCGAGATGCGAAAACACAGCCTTCTCAGCGGGCCAAAACCTTAGCAAACTATGCTATCGCTACTTCACTCACAGGCGACTACACCACTGCTGAAGCGTCGCTAGAAGAAGCAGTAAAGCTGCTTCACGATTTAGGTGACTTAGCACAAGAAGCGCACGTAAACGACACCCTAGGCTTTATGTTTGAAGAACGAGGACAGTTTGCAAGAGCGTTAGATTACTACAAACGAGGCCTTGATATTCGTGTTCAAAACGATGACAAGGTACTTCAGCCCCAAAGCATGAGCAACGTGGCCTATATGCACTTTTTGATTGGTGATATCTCTCTTGCAGAAATATACTGGCAGCAGGCTAAGATGCTATTTGAAAGAAATGGTGATGAATCTCACCTACTTCGAACCCAGCAAAACCTTGCGCAATTGAGTCTAGTAAAAGGTGATAAAAACACCGCTTCAAGGCACTTAACAACTGTAGATAAAAACCTAGGTACTCAGCATAACCAAGAAAAAATGATAAATAATCTTCTGTTCAGCTATTTAAACTTTGCAAACGGAAATTTAGAAGAAGCCACACAACATGCTGCACAGGCAAAACGCTTAGCTCAGGAGTCTGAAGATAGCCGAGCAAAAACAGAAGTTTTGCTCTGGGAGGGTGAAATATGCTTGTTAACTGCAAACTGGTCATGCTTAGAGAAGCGTCTTGAGTCGGTATTGCCCACCATAAGCGAAGAACGTCACGAGCAATTCGCCGTTTATCAATGGTTAACGTTAGGGTTAAAGCATCATCAAGGTAACCTTAACGATGAAAGTGACGACATCTACAAAACGCTTCTAAATAACGACAATGTACCCGCGATCACCGAAACAAAGATTTTGCTCGATATGCAGCAGCGCCTATCTTTAGGAGCTACGAGCAGTATCATGGAAAAGCTTGGCACTCTTATTAAACCTACTTATTATCAACAATACTTGCAGTGGCTGTATATACAAGCGTCGTTAGGTGATGAAGCATCAGTTGAAAAGCTCAAGCAAAAGCTCGCGCTATACCCTTCCTATTGGCGCAATCACCTATACTATCGCGCTATTCCCGGCAAAGAAGATACCGTAAATAAGTTAACAACGCAGTGGCTGTCTCAACTACCTGAAAAACAAGCGGGTGACTACAGGAACGCCTATTTTGAGTGATTTAGCCAAAGAAATAGAGAGCATTAAGGCACTACAGGCAACACTTCAAGCGCGACTAGACGCTGATCAGGAAGTACTTCAGCAGCTTGCGAAACGCCTGTGGGCTCAACAAGAATCCGAAAAAGCTAAACTTTCTAGAGAGTTGCATGATGGTATAGGGCAGTTACTTACTGGGCTGACAAGACGACTGCAGGCGCTCTCATCTTCCTCGCCTGAAATAGAAGCACTACACAGTATCGCTGAAATGGCGCTAAATGACGTGAGGCAGCTATCACGCCTTATGAGCCCCACCATTTTAGACGACCTGGGCCTTAAACCCGCACTAAACTGGCTGTGTCGGAACCTGCTTAGTGGTGAAGATATGGCGTATAACACTGACATAAATCTACCCACAGATCTCTCGAAAGATATAAGCACCTTATTATTCAGAATTGCGCAAGAAACATTGGTAAATGCTATAAAGCACAGTGAAGCAACACACCTTACCCTGACGGTTTCTTACCACCATAACGTTATTCGTTTAGATATTCTTGATAATGGTGTAGGGTTTGATAGTAGAACAATAGAGCCTGGCATTGGTCTTTCAAGTATTCGCGATAGAGCCGAAGCGTTCAACGCTACGCTAGAAATAGATTCAGCTGTAGGGCAAGGCACAAGAACAACAGTAACGGTACCTGTATGACAATTCGAGTAGTGCTAGCCGACGATCATGTACTCATGCGTCAAGGCGTATCTCAAATGCTAAATGCAAACCCAGATATTGAAGTGGTCGGAGAATGTGATGACGGTGTTGAGCTTATTGCAGCGGTGCTAAAACTCTCCCCCGACGTTATTCTGATGGATATTTCTATGCCGCGCATGAGCGGGCTCGTTGCCATTGATAAAATATTGTCTCAGCGCAGTGATGCAAAGATACTTGTGCTGTCTATGCACAACGAAGTGGAATATATAGAGGCCATGCGCGACGCTGGCGCAAAGGGCTACATTTTAAAAGAGTCGTCTGGGGACAGCTTAGTCGATGCGATAAAAAAAGTGGCGGCCAACAAAACCTCTTTCCCCGACGAATTAACCCAGTCATCCACTGAGCAGTGTCAAAAGCACGTATCACCGCTGAGCGTTTTGACGCGAAGAGAGCGAGAAGTCTTTTTCTTAGTTGCCGCAGGCAACACCAGTAAGAAGATTGCTGAACTACTAGATATGAGTCTTAAAACCGCAGAAAATCACCGAAGCAACATTTATAAAAAGCTCAATTTAAGCAGTTCCGCAGAACTTATCAGAATGGCAGGAAAAGCAGGCTTGCTAGAGTAGCTGGAATTTGTTCGGAGCGTACAACTCTATTCTTTCCCCTTTTTACATATTAAGCGAATACTGATTGCAGTAGCTAAAACCCTCAGCACTAAACTTGCTTTAGTGAACTCTCCAAAAGCGAAATCCGTTAAGTAGAACACTACTCTATAGAACTTTTATACGTTAAAAAAGAGAGGGGCCTTGCTTCAGCTACCCCTCTCTAAAAATTACGCGAGGGCCGGTTGTAACATTCAAAACCCTCAGCAGCAGGGATGCTGCTGTGGAGCGCCCATGGATGGGTTTACCGCGTGTTTTGAATGTTACAACCGGCCCTCAACCCTAAGGACTAAAGTTCTGCGTATTGCGTAAGGATAAACGCCGCTTCGCCTCGTGATACGCCATCTTGTGGGTTAAAGAAGGCTTTAAGCGTAGGCTGTAGGTCAAATGGACCTTGCTCTACCTTCACTTCCACCTGCATTATCCCTGCAGCTAAAGCTTGTTGAACATAGCCGCGATACTCAGGTGCAATTGCATCTGTATCTTCAACTTCCACCGCTTCACCAAGCACGATAGCGATAACCTTTTCAGAGTCAAAGCTACTCGCGGCATCTTCAAGACCTAATGTTTGAACCATTGAGTACGCCATTTCTTCCTTACTTACCTCCATATTGCTACCAAAGAAGTCGCCGTCAACTTGCATCACCGGTTGCGTATTCATCTCTAAATCACCTAATACAGCGCCAGTTGCTGTTGCTGAATTTACGGCGGCAGCGTTTTCTGCACTCACATCAGTGAAGTTCACTGTATTACCATCGTTGGTTTGACGAAGATTAGCGCTAAGCGCTAGCGTATCAGCAAGTTCTACACGCGTTAACGGTGCATCTGGTGCAAAACCACTTTCTTTTGCGTCCATTAGCTCATTTGCGACTACGTATTCAATAAATGGTTTAGCAGGGTGACCTTCTGCATCATCAATTCCGGTATAGCCTGATGTAACTAACAAACGAATGTTCACGTCGTTGGTGCCAGGTATACCCACACCGTTTGTAACACCGAGTGGATCAACCGATACACCACTAATGCTGCCAATACCGCGGCTATATAGTTTCCATGTACCCGGCATACCCGGAGCAGCTGTACCAACAGAAGAACCTAAAACAGGTAGGCCAATGCCAGAACCGTAGGTATTTCCTGCCGGGTCTTCTAATACGAACGCTGTTGCCGTTTCAATTGACGCGCTCGCCACCACCATAGATACGTCAGACGTTACCTCAAACTCTTCTACTGGTGACTCACCAACAGGAAGATAAGTGGTAGGTAGCGTAAAGCTATCGCCTTCAGCAACGTTAGCAAATGCGTTAAACTCGCGATTCTTCTTCACTGTATCGCCAAATACTTCTTCACCGTCAAGCACTGCAGTTACCGCAGCATAAGCGTTAACGTAGCCTGCGCCCACTTCCCACTCATCCATGCCTGCCATCGGCGTTGCGGTTTCTTGAAGAATGCGTTTAACGTCTTCCCATTGAAGGTTTGGATTCGCTTCTAGCATAAGAGCAACAATACCTGACACATGCGGTGCTGCCATTGAAGTACCGCTAGATACGGTATAAAACGGTAAGTGCTGTGGCTCAATCATTTCCGCGTCGTCAGCTGCACTTAAACCGCCTAAGCTAGACAGTGATGCACGGGCAGATATGACGTCTACCCCAGGCGCCGTTACGGTAGGACGGTCTTCCCACGTGAACACTTCGCCATCAACAACTGCCTGCCCGCCCTTTCCGTCAACACCACGAGAACTAAAATCAGCTAGCTCGCCTTGTTTGTTGCCCGCAGCCACTGTAATTACCCAAGGTGCCTTTTTAAAATTACCGGTAATAGTTGATTCACCTGGACCTGAGTTACCCGCTGAGAACACGGTAATAATACCGCTGTCAGCCAATGCTTTAGTTACAACGTTGGTTGGGTCGTCTGGGTTGAAGTCTGTACCTACATCGCCTGTGTTACCGAATGAGTTAGAGATAACACGAATGTTGTAATCGAACTGGTGTGTTAACGCGTAGTCGAAGCCACCGATAGTATCTAAAATAAATAAAGCGGCACCCGAGCCATAACCAATGATGTCTGCACCTGGTGCTACACCTGCGTGTAAACCACCGCTCTTGGCGCCGTTACCGCCTACTGTGCCTGCTACGTGAGTACCGTGACCGCCTAGGATATCGGTGTTAGATACGTTTTCTTGGTATGTAATCGGTAAAATGCCGCTGTAGCTATTTAGATTAACCTGCGCTAAAACGTTTTGCACAACGTGATCAGGGAAAGCTAAATCACCGTGGGTACCGTCAACACCCGAGTCGTTTACCACTACACCAATGCCTTTACCTGATACTGGCATGCCGTTAATGCGAATATCGCGGTCAGCCTGTAGTGCCTGTACGCCGGTAATTTGGGTAGACTCATGGTTCTCTAATTCTAGTGGGTCGTTGTTCCACACTGACACAACGTCATCACGTTGATAAAGCGCTTCAACTTGCTGCTTGTTGGCTAACACACCAACAATTGGCACGTTACGCAGGCTAACACCACCAGTGATGCCTAACGATTCAAGTGCTGTAATTTGTTCTGTTGTGGCAGGTCCCTTACCTTCAAATGTAACAATAACTTGTTGTAGTTCTAGTGGCGAAGCAGCAAGTGCATCAGCCAAGGTTTTATCGAAAGTTTTTGCATTCACCATGCTCGCTGGTAGGGCACAAGCAATAGCAACTGATAATACTGTTTTGTTATTAAGGAACTTCATAATACACCTCTCTTTGAGTACCCCTTGAGTATTTAACAACCAAAGAAGCAAAACTATGGGGAGTTCCCCCTATTCGGTGTGATTTATAAAAGCGTTGAAAAATCAGAAATCTAAAAAGAAAAAAGCCCTCACAAATGGAGGGCTAAAAACACCAACTATCGAGAAACATTGATAGGTTGGAGGGAACGAACACAGTAAAAGAAATGAAACGCTTATTAAAATTAAAAATGCTTTACTGTTTGCGCTTCCTCAGTGAGGTAAACGCGAACAAAACTAACATTGCTGATGCGAAGGAAGCAGGTTCACTCACTTGCGTCGAGCCGTTATTGGAGCCACTACTCGGCTCGACAGTTTTAACCAATTGAAACAACCCGCCCGCACAGCGGTCGCTATTTTCAAAGAAAACACAAGTATCGGTTTGCCCTAGTCCAGCTAAACCTGAACTAATAGTAAACTCGTAAGGAACGCTTGAATCTTCAATGAAGAACTCAAAGCCTTCACTGCTTTCATCACCAAACACACCATCATCTAAATCAACTATCGCAAAGTCAGCAATGTCGGCTTCTAAAATATCGTAAGAGACGCCATCAAACTCTAGCTGAAAGAAAAACGATAGCCATGTATTCATATTAAATTGGGTTTCGTTTTCATCGAAGGTGATTTGCCCGATTAAGCTGGTTTCGTCAGCTTCGTCACCTAACACTAATCGAGTGAAATCATAAGTGATTACGCCAGCGAAAGAAGGCGCGGAAAAAAGAACGAACACTGCTGCAATTAATGACTTCATAGAATGGTTACCCATGTGATTTCGTAGGCTCAGTATCAAACCAACTGCTCGAAGTGCAAATAGGGATTTCCCCCTACATAGTGCCAATGGCTAATTAATTGTGAGAATATGCGATGCTTTGCTTTCTACCTAAGAACGCACTTTGATTAGGCGAAAGGGGTAGCGCTTTTTTGTCCGCCACAAGCATGACATGAGCAGCATTTCTAAAAGGTAGAACTCGACTTTTTCCATGTTTGAAGTTGACCGCAACCGCTCCGTCTTTTAAATGCGTAAGCGCTTGAGTATCAATACTGTTGCTTTGTGTTTGCGTCCAATAATCACCTTTTTGGATATTTGGGAAAAATGCGCTTTGTATAAAAGGGCCATTAGATTTAGTTGGAGTTTGAACTAAGGCAATCAACTCTTCTGCATTGGGCAGGCGCCAGTCAGATAAGTTACACACTTTCCGTTTAATTGCTTGCTGCTGAATATGCCTTGTATCGCACCCCGGCTTGTTGAAATAACAGCTCCCTCGCTCTTTCACTCCTTTATGCTGTTCTTCGTCGAACCAACTGTAGCTCCAATAACTGTCAAAAGGCGACTCGTCATCTCTTCCCACCAGCCAAGCAACTTCGAGCTTTCTGTCGTAAACACAATGCCAAGGGCCTTGTTCGTTTGAAATGGCATGGCCATGTGAGTTCAATTTTACAAATCGATACTCCGCTGTTTCTTTAGCAGCAAACATATCAGGCACGCTTTTGAAAAATTGATAAAGCACGGTAAACTGTGTACCAACGAGGACTATAGCGCAAAGGACAAAAAGCTTTTTTACGAATAAAAGCATAGCATTACCCTTACAATTCATAGCTAAGCCGCAAAGGCCTAACATGTCGGGTATGAGCAATTTGAGCGTGATCAAATGCGCTTACCCACAGACAAATTCCATCAGTTAAATTGATGTCTGTCTTTTCTGAAGCTTGCTTCTTTCGCACAATTTCAAGGTTCCAGTAACCGTTTGCATACCTTCCATAAGCACGCACGTCGGCCCGTCCCCCTTCAAGCTGATTAGAACGGTACAAAACGGAGTTGATCAAACTGCCTACTGGTAAATCATCCCGTTTGGGAGAATAAGCTTTGTAGTCAAACCAGCTAGCATAACCTTGAGATTCAAATGAAGGAGCGTTAGGAAGGCGTTTCGGGGTAACATTTTCGCTGCTGTACCATTTCCAGTTTAAGACATAGCTTCCCCCCATATCGCTGTCTTGCTGATAGCCAGCCGTGTACCTTTTTTCGCCTATAATAGGCGCTACGGGCCTGCCGATGTAACTATCGTCGACCAAGTACATCGCATTCGTTCTTACCGCTTTCCACTGCCACAAATCGACGACACCGTCGGATGTAAAGTGATAGCCCTTTTTATGTTTATTAGCAGGTAATTCAGAACGAGGCTGACTACCTAAATGGGCGGTAGCAGCTGCTGCTATATTGCAACTTTGAGAAAACAGTAGCGCAAGTTTATCTTCGTAAAACTCCTTCTCATCGAACTGCTCAAAACCATGACTTTTTACTTGCCAACCGTCATCGGTTTTTACCAAAGGAAGGTGAAGTAAACTTTCCGTAGGATCTTGCCAGCGAATAAAGAAATAAGTTTCAGTCTTATTGTGTAGCGTTTTAAGCGTAACGTCCGACGTCCCTTCATAAAAATTGGCACCAGCAAAAGTTTTTACTGTAACGCCAGGCGCCTTTTGCCAAGCACTCTCATTGGCTTTTCCATCAATTTTGATAAACACATCGTCGGCAACCACTTTAGATCGCAGAGTTGTAGGCGTAGATAATGTGAGCAAGTACAAACTACACGTTACCAATGCAGCCGCCCCTAAATAAAAATAGCCTCGCTTGAAAGTGAAAGGTTCGAAAATAATGTGGAGAAGGTAAGTTACCGGCTTTTGAAAGTAGTATCGCAAGGGGTGTAGCGCAATAAAAATAAGTAATCCTACCGCACTATAATAATGGATAAAGCGCACCACTAAGTGTGTGAGTTCAAAAAAGAATTGTGCCCCACCACTTACTACCGATACGCAAATAAGTGCAGAGCCTATTTGGTTAAATGTTTTTGGTACGGCCTTTTCTTTTCGTTGATTTAGCAGTGCGAAAAGCATTACCGGCATCATCAAAAGCAATAACAGCCCTGAAATCACGTGCCAAATATGCACAAGCCCTTCCGGTAACAGCCAATCAAAATAAAGCCAAAAGTCTCGATGCTGTGACGCAATACGAAAGCCGCTTAACAACTGGGTGAGCACGCAACAGCCTACTACAAGATGGCTAAATAAAAACAGTTTTTTGCGAGTCATTTTCGTACACAAATTTGCCGAATACTTATGCTGCACAATTATGAATTTTTTATGACTCCCCCATCAATAGGGTGTTACCCCCATATCTCATCGCCTCATTTTTTTATCCAATACGCACCAAACAAAACTAAGGTAACAGTCATATGATTATGCGTAGTTATAGAACGATTCTGGCACTGCTTTTATTGAGTTATGCGGGCACGGTAGTATCAGCTACTCATTTATACCGGTTAGCATGGGATAGCGACCCCGCACACGAGGCGATAGTAGGTTTTTCACCTAAGGGGGTTAGCCTTTCACCTTATGTTCTTTATGGAACGTCAACCGATGAAGACCAATGGCAACGGGTAGAAATTAGTCACAAAGCCAGTTTCTTTAGCCTTGAATCTTACTTTGTGCGGCTTACCCGTCTGCCTGCCGACAGTACGATTTACTTCAAGGTATGTGACTTTGATGGTTGTGATACTCCAATGTGGTTTAAAACTGCATCAACTGAACCTACCCCGTTTACAGCTATTGCAGGAGGCGACACACGCACGGGCTGGACGACGCGGCAGGAAGGCAACAAGCTAGTAGCGAAGATTCGCCCCTTGTTTGTTATGCACGGCGGTGACTTCACCAATGGCAATACCCCAATTGAAATGGCGGGTTTTCTTGATGACTGGCAGCTAACTTTTTCAAATGATGTGATAAACGGCAAAGCGTTTAAGCGAATTTATCCCATCATTCCCACTCACGGTAATCATGAAGACACCAACTATGCCACCTTATGTCAGGTGTTCGGTGTCGACTTTGTACGAGACAATTTTTGTGATGAACAAGACACCTACGGCGCGTTAACCGTTAATGCGTTGGCTAGGGTTTATACGCTCAACAGTCAGTACCAAGAAAGTGGATGGCAAGTGTATGCAACCCAGATGAATGATTGGCTTGCGTCAGACTTGCAGTTGAGCCAGCAAGCGCCCTTTTGGCGACTAGCCCAATACCACAAGCCCATCTTCCCTCATTTCGATGGAAAGTCATCGAATAAAGGCTTATTCCTGTGGTGGGCAGCGCTGTTTTACCAACACAATATGAACCTTGTCGTTGAGTCAGATACCCACATTAACAAATTGACCTATCCTATGGCGCCAGAGCAAAACGACATCGCCTTTCGTCGTTCAGACGAAGGCGGCACCGTTTATGTGGGTGAAGGCAGCTGGGGCGCTCCGGCCCGTTCTGCTAATCAGTCTTACCCTTGGACAATTGACCTTGCCAGTATTCAACAGTTTAAAGTGTTGAGCATTACTTCTAGTGAAATACAAGTGCGTACCGCTGAATTTGATGAAGAAGCCAGCACTCTTTCGATGGAGGAAAGAGAAAGGAACCCGTTAGCCTTGCCTGAAAATATTAAATGGTGGGTAGCCAATGACGTAGGCGCTGTTTTCACTCTAACTCAGAACGGCAAAGGTTTAACAACCTACTTACCGCCAAATCAAGAAAATCGACGGGCTTATACGCTTACTGCAAAGCACGATAGTTTTATCTCTAGTGCAAAACCTACGATGAACTACAATGCTTACCCTAGCGGTATGATGGTGGTTAATAACCATATTCAGTATGGTGAAACAAAAGCTCTGATGAGCTTTGATGCAAGTGACATAGCAAAATGTGCCACTCTCGATAGCGCTACCTTGTCTTTTCAATCTAACCCAAGCGAAACGAGTGCCGCTACCGGGTTAGCTAGCGAACTATTTCCCGTGTATCCGAACCCCACAGCACTTGGCATATCAACTGTTACGCCTAGCTTCAATGAAAACACTGTGAACTGGCATAGTGGGCACTCACTCTTTTCAAGCAGTACTTTTGCAAATGTTAACGTCATTGATGCAGGTAATAATATAACCCTTCCTTTAGACGAATCTACTATTCGAACACTGCAGCAGCAGTTTATAGAACACGGTGCGTTTGGGCTTGGAATTTCAACGAACCATCCTCTACAGCAACGCTTTATCGACGCTAGCGAAAACACCAAAGCACCTGTTTTACACGTGGCCTTTTCAGCTACCGAAGATTGCTTTTCAACGCCTAACAACCTTTTAACGCCGCCGCAGACCCTAACAAACTTGCACGCAAGCACGGGCGTTTTTGAAACCTATATTGTTGATGCTATTGAGCACGACAGAACCCTTTCCATTTATTTAGAGCGCGGTTTTGGCGATGCTGATTTGTATGTACAAATTGGCCAAAACGTCAGTTTTCGTAACTATGTATGTCGCTCTAATGGGGTAGACAATACGGAAAGCTGCATCATTGACGTACCGCGTGGAAGCGCCGTTTCTATTGGTATTCATGCTCGCTCTCAATACCAGGGGCTGAGTTTACGAATTACAGATAAATAACTCCGTATATAGGCAATTAAGGTGTGGCTAGCGCTGTAGCTGTATTCGGCTGAAGCGCGCTCCCCTATTGAGAGAGAAGGTTAAACAATGAAAAACGCGATAAATTATTCCCGTCGACAATTTTTTAAAACGGCGGGGTTATCCGCTTCAATTTTAGGCTTTAGAGCTTCAGCGGCGCCCTTTGAAGCGCTGAATACGCCTTTTAAGCTTGATAACAACTACTATTTCCAACATGGAATTGCCAGTGGTGATCCGCTCCCTAACGCTGTAGTCCTATGGACTCGCATCAGTCATATTGCAACTGAAACACTAGTCACACTGCATGTTGCTTTGGACAGTTCGATGAAAAACAGTGTGCTGAAAGAACAGTTAAGCACGTCTGAAAGTCGAGACTATACCGTAAAAGTTGATGTCCAAAACCTTTCGTCGGATACCACCTACTTTTATCAATTTGAAGTCAACGGCTACAGAAGCCGCATAGGCACTACGAAAACGGCACCTGTCACGACAGGCCATGCCCGCTTTGCGGTTGTAAGTTGTTCAAACTACCCAGAGGGCTTTTTCAATGTCTACCACGCCATTACGAACAAGAATGCCGTTGGGGAGATTGATGCCGTCCTTCACTTAGGCGACTACTTATATGAATACGCCGAAGATGAATATGGCGATGGTTCTCGGTTAGGCAGAGCGCCACTGCCTGACAAAGAAATTACCAGTTTGCGTGATTATCGGACTCGGCACGCTCAATATAAAACAGACCCAGACCTTGCATTGTTGCACGCGTCTTATCCCTTTATAACGGTGTGGGATGATCATGAAATTACGAACGATGCTCATCGCACTGGCGCTGAAAACCATAACGAGGGCGAAGGCAACTACCAACTGCGCAAATCGTACGCAATTCAAGCCTATTATGAATGGATGCCTATTCGCGAAGGCAGTATCTACAGGCATTTTGAGTGGGGCTCGCTCCTTGATTTATATATGCTTGATACACGCATTGAAGGGCGCGATCCGCAGGTTGATTCACCTGTTTCAGCAGAACGCTACGATACCAACCGTACACTTCTAGGCAATACACAAGAACGCTGGTTGCTAGACAAGCTCACTACATCTACGTCTACATGGCGCTTTTTAGGGCAACAAGTGATGTTTGGTCAATTCAAAGGACTGAATGCGCCGAACCTAGAAGCAGCCGGCATTCCTGTTACCAAAGATATTCTTGCGCTCAACATGGACCAATGGGATGGCTATCCTGAAGCTAGGCAACGAATTCTGGACGCCATCAAAGCCTATAGAATAGAGAATACGGTTATATTAACAGGTGATATCCACACGTCTTGGGGAATGGAGGTTTTTGAAGACAGCACTAACGGTTACACCTACAACGCTCGTGTTCGCCTTGGTGAACAGCCCTTAGCAGTGGAGTTTGTGACGCCGTCGGTAACATCGCCGGGATTAAGCGACCCTGTTGCAGACCCGCTAGCCACATTGATACCGACAATGAACCCACATATGAAATACGTAGAGCTTAAATCTCACGGCTTTATGATTGTTGATGTTACCCATCAAAAAGTAACCTGTGATTGGTGGTACGTAGATACTATTGATAGTGCTGCATATAAGGCTTATTTGGCAAAAAGTTTGTATACCACCAATGGAAGCCAGCGATTAACTGAACGCAAAGACCTAGGTGTATCCTTTGACTATACGCACACCCCTTTTAAATAAGTTCAGTGGCTGACAGCGGCCAAATCTTAGGGCGATTTAAAAGCGTTGAAGATTAATCAACGCTTTTACTTAGTATTTTCGCTAACTCGTAGTTGCCTTGCGAAAGAGCGATATCGGCAACCGAATTGCCCGCTTTATCCATATGAGCTGGGTTAGCCCCTTTATCGATAAGCGTATTGATAATTTCTTGCCTGTCGAACAGGCTTGCGAACATTAACGCGGTTTGGCCTTGTGCATTTTCTTCGTCAATATCGCAATCGGCAAACACGAGCTGTTTGGCCACGCTTACATGCCCTTTAAAGATGGCCCCCATTAACGCAGTATTGCCGCGATTGTCTTCTTGACATGGGTTAGCGTATGCATTGCTGATAAGGAAGTCTACTGTTTCAGTGTGGCCGTGATAGGCAGCAAGAATAAGCGCGGTATAGCCTTTCTCATCCGCTACGTTAACATCTAGACCAGCTTGATAAAATGCAGCTAGCATGACGCTATCGCCTTCTCGCGCCGCATCAAAATAGCGTGCTTTTAAGGCTTCCATATTAGGCGTAGTTGCACTTTGTTGAGTATTAGCTTGAGTGGTTGTGTCAATTGCCGCATTAGTATAAAAACTGGTCAAGGTGGCAACGACGAACAGTGCTGCCGTAAGTGTTTGCTTCCAAAAAGACATTGTGCCCCCTTACTGGTAAATTAAATTTGGTTACTACTAAACTGTTTTGGCAAAGCAGTTTTAGCAAAGCAGTTAGATAAACATTGTTAAAGGAAAATGGGAGTTACTCAACACTGTGATATAACTCCCAACGTTATTGCTACTTAGCTTATTGCATAAGTGCCGTTAGGCTTTCTGCAACTTGCTTTGCTTTTGCAGCGCGTGCTGCCTGTTGCTCCATCAAGTCTTTTGCAGTTTGGCGAACTTTCGACATTGGCGCTTTAGCTAGTTTAGCTACGCCCTTACCGTAGTTCTTATCTGCGTTGTACATATAAGCACTAATGATTACGCGAATCTCTTCTTCAGGTACCGATGCTAACGCTCCGCCTAAGTTACTAATTAGGTGCGCTTGACCTTCTTTAGTCAGGTTTCTGAAAAACTCACCCGCTTGCTTAAAGTTTTGTTCTTTATAGAACGGAATTTGTTGTGTCATACCTGCAAGCGGCTTGCTTGAATAACGAAACGCTGGATCTTCGTTAAGATCAAGACGACGGCTTGGTTGATAGTTCACATCGCGATTAGAGCTAGTTGTACGAAGCTGACCGTGTTGCTCGTGGTTATTGATAACCGCATTTTTCGGCGCGTTAATAGGAATGCGGTACGCATTAACACCTAAACGATAGCGCTGCGTATCAGCATACGAGAACAAACGACCTTGAAGCATTCTGTCTTCTGATGGCTCAATACCTGGAATTAAGTTGCTTGGTGCAAATGCCGCTTGCTCAGTTTCTTCAAAGAAGTTGTCTGGTACACGGTTAAGCACTAGGCGACCAATTTTCTTAGCAGGAACCAAAGATTCAGGCCAAATTTTAGTCGTATCAAGTGGATTAAACTCGAAATCATCTAACTGTTCTGGCTCTAACTCTTGAAGATACAGATCCCAAGATGCTGTTTCACCTTTTTCACCGATACGGGTATACACATCAGTGGTATGAGGCTGGAAGTCCATACCTTGAACTTTCATTGCTTCTTCAGCAGAGAAGTTCTTAATAGGTTGATTCGCTTTCCAGGTAAACTTCACGTACTTGTAATTACCTTCGTCATCAACAAATTTGAAAGCGTGAACACCTGAGCCGTCCATATTTAAATAGCTTGCTGGTGTACCGTAATCAGAGAAAAGCATGGTTAATGTATGCGTTGACTCTGGCACGTGAGAGAAAAAGTCAAAAATGCGCTTCGCATCTTGCTTGTTCGTTACCGGCGACGGTTTAAATGCGTGAACCATATCAGGGAATTTAATTGCATCGCGAATAAAGAATACCGGGAAGTTGTTGCCGACTAGATCCCAGTTTCCTTGTTCGGTGTAAAACTTCACCGCAAAACCACGTGGGTCACGCAGCGTCTCTGGCGATAAATGTCCGTGAACTACTGATGAAAAACGAACAAATACTTCAGTCTTTTTACCTTCGCCTTGAAATGGTGCGGCAATGGTCTCGTCAGATAGGTCGACATAGTTTTCATAGTAACCGTGAATACCAACACCACGGGCGTGAACTACGCGCTCTGGAATACGCTCACGGTCAAATGCCGCTAACTTTTCAATAAGGTGAGAGTCTTGTAGCAATACTGGACCCCATGGCCCTGCGGTTTGCGAGTTTTGGTTATCGCCTACCGGTGCGCCATTTTGGCGAGTTAGTGTATCTGCGCTTACACCTAAAGTAAGCATACTGGCAGCAACGCCGCCTAATACAAATTTAGTTAAGGTTGATTTCATTGAGGTTCTCACAGCTGTACTCCTACATGAAGGTTGGTACGAGGTTTAGGGGCTTTAACTTCTACACAAACTTGGTCGCCGTAATAGTTATCAGCGTAGTTGCATTGCGTTTGAATTTGTTGATTCGTTGTGGAGGAAACACGGTGGCTATTTGCCGTTGTTAGCTTTTTTAATAGTGCGCTCATTTCGCTCTCCTTGTTAAGTTGAGAGCATTATCATTAATTGAGTAAAACTATTAAAACGAGATAATATGATTCAAACAATCAGACAAACCGATTGTAAATATGCTGGCTAATCGCAATTTTTTATGAACGAGAGTGATGGCTATTGCCGTGGGGAAGTGAAGGTTATCTGTCTTTTTAGGCTAGTAAGTATAGTAGGGCTAAGTGTTTGAGAAGAAATGTGGCAGCGTTTTTGTCAAAACGCCGCGCATGAAATCATTTAATAAACTTAGGCATTAAGCCACGGACCGGTAATGGCCAACGTTTTGGTTGATGAGTAAATATTGACGAAAAGCGTATTGCCATCAGGCGAGAAACACGCACCTGCTAGTTCTGTTTGCGCATGTAATTTGGCAAAGTTGTACACTTCTCCGCTTGGCGTAACACCACGCAAATGGTTATCCACTATGTCAGTGTACTGATCTTCGCACACCAATAAGTGTCCGTTCGGGCACACAGTTAGATTATCGCCAAAGTTGTACAGGTTCTTGTCTTCACTTTCCAAAAACAGCTGAAGCTTGTCTTGTTTACCATCTGCAGAGGGAACAAGCTTCATTACCTGACCTAGCTGCTTTTGCCCGCCATTGGTACAGCAGAAATAAAGCTCATCTTCGCCCCAGTGTATGCCTTCACCCCGAGCAAATAGCGCAGCACCTTTATCATACCCTTGCACACGTAAATCATCATTAGGGCTTTCTGGGTTATCTAAAGCTACCCACTCAACGTCAAACCATGTAGCTACAGGCATAGCATTGCCATTCCAGTTACGTGTATCGAACTGAGGGTTATTTTTAACGACTAATGCTTCTAATTGGCCGCCAGCTGCCAAGTTACCGTACTCATTGGGTACAAAGCGATAAAGCAAGCTGTCGCCTCTATCTTCGGTTAGATAGACAATACCAGTTTTGGGGTCGACACAAGCTGCTTCGTGGTTGAAACGCCCCATGTCTTTAAGAGGTTTAGCTTCAATCAGTGAGTCGGCGTTTGCAGGTACTTCAAAAATGTAGCCGTGATCTTTGTTTACTACATCGCCGTTAGGGCCATGAGGACGGTCTACCGATTCTTCACAGGTTAACCACGTGCCCCAGGGCGTAATGCCGCCGGAACAATTTCTTACGGTGCCAGTCAGGCTAATAAACTCTTTTTCAACCTTTTGCGTGGCAAGGTTATACACCATGGTTGTGGTACCGCCGGGTATAGCAATGCCATTAGCGTAACTATCATAAGCTAAGTCGCTGGTATGCGCTTGAATAGACTTAGGCTGAGCACTTAAATGTTTAGGGTGTAGTTCATGATTGCGTATTAGCGCCAGTTTATTGCTACTACCATCTATAGGTAGACACCCCATTCCATCCGCCCTATCAGGTACATGCATACCGTCAGACATCGCATTGCCAAAACTAGAAATAACTTTATAGCTAAAGCCTTTGGGTAAATCGAGCAGCTTTTGAGGGTCGTCTACGAGCGCGCCATAGCCTTCACTAATTGGCATTGATGCCAAGTTCATTTTCTTACCAAAAGCACTGGTAGCTAGTCCACCAAATGCCAAAGAGCCTACTAAAAACTGGCGTCGTGTAATCATGAAAATCTCGTTAAACAATAAAGCCGGGCATGATAGCCATTAATTGTTATTGTATAACAACAAAGGGATGAAAATTCCACTTCTTATCTTCGTGCTTATCTTATATCGATAGAAGGGAGTGAGTATATACCCGCTGTAACCCGACCTGCAGGGGTGTGGTGTCGAAGCTCTTTTGTAAAAGAAGGGATGGGTTTACAGCGTGTTTCAGCGGGCACAACAATCACGAACTAAATCGCAGGCATAAAAAAAGCGCACCTAAGTGCGCTTTTTTGGCTTGTGTTGCTAAGTCTAGATTAGTCTAGGATCTTAGATACGACACCAGCACCTACTGTACGACCACCTTCACGGATTGCGAAACGAAGACCTTCTTCCATCGCAATCGGAGCAATTAGCTCAACTTTAAATTTAAGGTTGTCACCAGGCATTACCATTTCTACGCCTTCTGGAAGCTCTACAGCACCAGTTACGTCAGTTGTACGGAAGTAGAACTGTGGACGGTAGCCTTTGAAGAATGGAGTATGACGGCCACCTTCATCTTTAGACAGTACGTATACTTCTGCTTCGAAGTTAACGTGTGGAGTGATTGAACCAGGCTTAGCTAGTACTTGACCACGTTCAACTTCATCACGCTTAGTACCACGTAGAAGAACACCAACGTTCTCACCTGCACGGCCTTCGTCAAGAAGCTTACGGAACATCTCAACACCAGTACAAGTAGTCTTAGTAGTGTCTTTGATACCTACGATTTCTACTTCTTCACCAACCTTGATGATACCTTGCTCAACACGACCTGTTACAACAGTACCACGGCCTGAGATTGAGAATACGTCTTCGATTGGAAGGATGAACGGCTTGTCGATTGCACGCTCTGGCTCTGGGATGTATGAATCAAGCGCTTCACCAAGCTCAATGATTTTCTTTTCCCACTCTGCGTCGCCTTCAAGCGCTTTAAGAGCTGAACCTTGGATAACTGGTAGGTCATCACCTGGGAATTCGTATTCGTTAAGAAGTTCACGAACTTCCATTTCTACTAGCTCTAGAAGCTCTTCATCATCAACCATGTCACACTTGTTCATGAATACGATGATGTAAGGAATACCAACCTGACGACCAAGTAGGATGTGCTCACGAGTCTGAGGCATAGGGCCATCAGTCGCAGCTACTACTAGGATACCACCGTCCATCTGAGCAGCACCAGTGATCATGTTTTTAACGTAATCAGCGTGTCCTGGGCAGTCTACGTGTGCGTAGTGACGAGTAGGAGTGTCATATTCTACGTGTGAAGTAGAAATGGTGATACCACGAGCTTTCTCTTCAGGCGCGTTATCGATTTGATCGAAAGCCTGAGCAGAACCGCCGTAAGTTTTAGAAAGAACTGTAGTGATAGCTGCAGTTAGGGTAGTTTTACCGTGGTCAACGTGGCCGATTGTACCCACGTTTACGTGGGGTTTCGTACGTTCAAACTTTTCTTTTGCCATTTCTATTATCCCAGCAAAGTTACATTAAAAAATTTAGAAATTTTACATGAGCTGGGGAGAAATAAACTGGTGCTGATAGGCAGATTTGAACTGCCGACCTCACCCTTACCAAGGGTGCGCTCTACCAACTGAGCTATATCAGCACTGATTTGGAGCGGGCAGCGGGAATCGAACCCGCATCATCAGCTTGGAAGGCTGAGGTAATAGCCATTATACGATGCCCGCAATCCTAATTCTCTGGCCACCTCATAGAGAAAGTGGTGGAGGGGGCAGGATTCGAACCTGCGAAGGCTGAGCCGGCAGATTTACAGTCTGCTCCCGTTGACCGCTTGGGTACCCCTCCAGATTGATGGTGCCGACTGCCGGAATCGAACTGGCGACCTACTGATTACAAGTCAGTTGCTCTACCAACTGAGCTAAGTCGGCACTACATCAAGTGGGTGCGCATTCTAGAGTATTGTTTAACTCTGTGCAAGTGTCTTTTTGAAAATTTTTCAATTTTCTTTTTTGACCAATTTTTCAACTAATCAAAAACTTACGTCGATGTTTACTTTAGAAGTTCACTTCGAGCGTAGCGGGCAAGACCCTGCATCACCAAATGAGCGAGGCGCATGTTATCAGCAGATTTTAAGAATGCAAACACTTTTTTGTCTCCACCCCCTAAAATTATATCAAAATCGGTTTGTTTGCTTGATATGTAATCAATCGCGCTCAAATAAACACCATATAGTGCCGCATGACACCCTGATGCCACACAATCTTCAGTATCGGTTCCCACCCCAAAGGTGGTCGGAATTTCATCATTCGCGTACACTTTTTTAGTAGAAGCTACCAATGCATTACGCATTACTTGAAAACCAGGCACGATCCAACCGCCTAAATGTTGACCATCCACAACAAAATCGACCGTTATTGCCGTACCCACATCCATAACAAAAAATGCTTTTTTTGATTTTTCTGCAGCGCACACCATTGCAAGCCATCTATCAACGCCCATTTTTTGAACATTCGCGTAACTATTTTTTATGCCGAAGGCTTCTTTCTCTGTGTGCTTTTCTACAAAAATAATATTGCGCTCGTTACACATGGTGAATATCTCATCAACCAGCTCCTGATTTCTCACAGAAGCGATATATAAATGAGAAATTTTTTTCTGAGAATCGACAAAAGAGAAAAGAGAATTGGCATCTTCGCATGCATTAGGCTCTTCTTCTGCATGACAAAGCAGTGAATATTTTATTCGGGTGTTACCGATATCCACTAATATGACGTGGTTTTCTTCAATGTTGTTCATATTTTAGTTTTCAATTGCGAAGCAATGCGTAAAACGAAAGGAAAGAGTTCTATCTAAAAATCACAAAGATGAACTACGAAGTACTTTTATAATAAAAATGGCCAAAATTTTCGTAGCTCAGCTATAAAATAAAACGTTAATTACCTCTTAGGCTAACTTCGCCACCGTGGAAACGGGTAATACCGTCTTGCGTTTCAACAAGAAGCGCGCCGCTGGCGTCCACTCCCCTATCAATTCCGGAAAAACGCTTCTCTCCCATTTGCAAAACAATCCGTTTATCTGCGTATAAATCGAGCGCTTCCCAATATGCTGTGAATGGCCCGAAGCCTTGTTGAGTAAATTTAGGCAAATAAAACCACAGAGATTTGATTATTTCTGCCGCTAATGCATTTCTATCAGGGATAGTGCCTAAATAAGAAGCAAGATCGCTATGAGGCTGACCAACATCATATTGATTATCGGGAACACAAACATTTAAACCTATGCCGATAACACTATGCGCCGTTGCACCTATCTGCCCTTCTACCTCAATAAGTACGCCCGCAAGCTTTTTACCCTGCAGATAAATATCATTTGGCCATTTTAATTCAGCATCTTCGACACCAAATTCTTTAAGCGCATCGCAAACAGCTAGACCTACTAATAAAGAAAGCCCAGCCATACTCTGATAACCATCAGGAAAAGACCAATACATAGAAAAAGTTAAGCTGCCGCCAACTGGCGCTAACCAAGAACGGCCGTGTCGCCCTCGCCCATCGGTCTGAATTTCAGCAAAAACAACATCGCCATTTTCAAGATCTTCTCGTTTGCTCGCAATACGCTTCTTCATTTCCGTATTGGTGGAAGGTAAAACCGACTCCACATCAATAACCGCTCGTTTTGTATTCCCTAAATGGCGTTTAATGCTGTCAGCGCTTAACAATGGAAAACCTCGTTCTAATCGGTAGCCTTTACCTTTTACTTTAAATACATCTAAACCCCAATCGGCAAGTTGTGAAATATGACCCGCTACTGCGGTACGTGAAAGGCCAACTTGCTGAGCAATGGTTTCACCTGAATGGAACTGACCGTCAGACAACAAAGCGAGTATATGTTTTCTTATAGCTTTTGATGCTTGTCTCATAGCGAAATAAGTCCTTTGTTTCCTAATAAGCGTACTTCGGGTTCGAGTTGTACGCCAAATTTATCCTGTACGCTTGCTATGATATTTTTCGCCATGGCAATTACATCGCTTCCGGTGGCGCCACCTAAGTTAGTAAGTACCAATGGCTGTGTAGGGTGGCAACGTACTTTGTTCAACGTTCTGCCTTTAAAACCTGCTTGGTCAATTAACCAAGCAGCGGGTATTTTTATTTGTTCTTGTTCATTTCCAGTATTTGATGAACCAGCATTTTCGCTTACAACAAAATGCGGTACCGAGTCATTTTCTTGCGCTATCGCTTCGTAGACTGCTTTTGAGACAACGGGATTCTTGAAAAAGCTACCTGCATTACCTAATTCACTGGGATCTGGCAGTTTGCTTTTTCTAATTTCAATTACCTTACTATACACCTTTTCTGATGTCGGCTCGTTAAGTGCGGCTAATTCTCCATAGCTTGTTTTGAGCTCGTATTGCTTAGGTAATTTGAAGTTTACATGAGTGATAAGTACTTTGTTGGCTAAGGCATGTTTAAACACACTATCTCTATAACCGAACTGACAGTCTGCATTGCTTAGTAATACCTGTTCGCCGGTTTCAAGAAATACACATTCCACCTTATCGATTAACGAATTAACCTCTACACCGTAGGCTCCAATATTCTGAATAGGACAAGCGCCAACCGAACCAGGTATTAACGCTAAATTCTCAAATCCATACCACTTCTCTTTCATACAGAGAGTTACAAAGTCGTGCCAGTTTTCACCTGCTCCTACCCGTAAGTAGTGGTGACTTTCAGTATCGAAGTGACTAATGCCTTTTATTTCGTTTACCAGGATCGTACCATCAAAATCGTCGGTAAAAATCGAGTTGCTTCCACCACCTAAAATATAAATAGCTTTGTTTGTTTCATTCTTATAGGTATTAAAGATAGATTGAAATGAGGCAACGTCGGTAAACGACTGGATGGAATCACACGACGCTGAAAGGCGAAATGTGCTGTAAGCTTGTAGTGAGGGCATAGAATTTTACGAACTGCGAACAATCCGCTAATGGTAGGGTAACGACGCGTTAAATAAAAGCGCAAACATGCAAATAACTCAGCTACTTTGCTGTAAGGTTTTTACTCCTAAAGGTCTTAGTATTGTATTGCATACCATGTCAAAAATAGTATTCACAGTAGTGTTTCTTTAAAAATAGTTCTCAGTAGCGCCCTAGTTCTGTTTTTCTCATAGGCATTTTATCAATCGTGCTATAAATCAGGTCGCTATCAAAGGTGTCATATTTAGCTTTAATTGTACTATCTAGCCCTATAAGCGTTACTTTAGCTTTTGGGTTTAGCTTACCAAGAGAGATATGACATTTAGGGTAACCAAAAACAACAACAGGTTGTTGCTCTACTATACCTATCACCACTAGCTTCCTTTCAGTAAGGGCAACCTCTTCATATTCAGCGAATACATAAAGATCGTCCAGCTCGCTCTTGCTTTGCGCATTGTAGATTAAAACCCTGTTTTTCCAAGCAAGTTCCCCCAGGGTAATCTTACAATGGGCCTTAGCGCTATTTGCAAATGCAAGGCGGAGTAGAAGCCCGTGAGCAGTATAAAAATAATAAAGTAGATAATTTTCATACTTATATTTACTAGTGAACTACCGATTTAGCACAAAATATTGTGGGTCAGAGTACATTTCCCTTAAGACGGCAAAATTAAATTCGCTTGTATCGACATTCCAAGAAGCTCGTTCTCTTGGCGTAATGGTGTTTGACTTACATCGGTAAAACCTAACTCAGTCATAGACATTAACAGACTGTCTATTCGATCACTGTCTAATGCAACTGAAAGTAAATTATCTAGTCGTTTAGCAAGTGTTTTCATTTCGCTGCGGAAGTTTTTGAGTTTGTTCTTTCGCGACTTAAAGTCGATCGACGAAGAAGACATTGTATTTTTAAGCAGATCTGGAAACCCAGTTCCGTATAAGCCGAATTTATTAGAATGAGATATCTGTTGTATTTGCGTATTCAACGAATGACGGTACTTTTCAGCATTGGGGTTATTTTTACCAGTCTTGTGAATAGAATTGACCAACATGGATAACAGATCGAAAGGGCCGTTTTTTACCATAACTTCATCTACGGCTTGGCGAATTAACGCATTGGGCTTAACAATTATTGAATCTTTATGATGTATTACAAAGCAAACCTTCCCGCCTAATTTCAGAGTGCGTGATAGTTCTTCTAAGACTTTACCCATATCTGTATATTCAAAGCCAAATTGTGAAATAGCAATATCTATACTATGGCTTTCTAACGGCAGGGTTTCTGCTCGCGTATTCTGGTAGAAGCGTACCCTCTCTTGCATCAAGTGCTTAGGAATACTCAGTTTAGCGGCATCTACACCTATATAGTTGGGTTGGGTGTACTTGAACTTGTTTAGCGCCAAGTCCGTTAGCGCTCCGTTACCGCAACCTATATCTACAATATTACAGCGTGAGTGATTGTATTCACGGAGAAATTCTTCCCAAAACGAAGCGATTTCTCCCGCATAGTTATCTTTACTGGATTGTGCAAAAGAACTTAGATGTCCCACTTTCCAATAGTCAGACCAATAATCACTCATGTGGTAACCGTCCTTTTACTTCTAATTTAAGAATACTAAATTCGCTGAGCAGTCGAGTATAGACAGGCTAGAGCATAGCTTAAAACTATTTTAAATAAATTTTTATTAATTAATGAACGTATTCCGTTATAGAAACAGCGTATTGGCGAGGAAAGATTGAGAATAGTTTAAACAATGGGGTTTTGCTGGGGGAGGAATGGGGTAAGTGTCGTGACTCTGACCCCATTATTTTTCTCTGGTGCAGAAAGCAAAAAACCCGCCGTTAGGCGGGTTTCTTTTAATGGGACCTGGCAGTGTCCTACTCTCACATGGGGAAGCCCCACACTACCATCGGCGCTAATACGTTTCACTTCTGAGTTCGGAATGGA
>NZ_JBSWXH010000006.1:0-336525 GCF_056160505.1 Alteromonas sp. ABM1_013 | reverse complement strand
AAATATATCGAAATATGAATCGTCGTTGTGACACTCTTAACGAGTGCCCACACAGATTGTCTTGTCTAAATTGTTAAAGAACGTTGCGACTTCTTCGCAATTCACTAGAAGCCGCTGCCTCTTAGTGACTCACCCTGTTCGAGTGAGGTGCGAATTATACGCTGAAAGTTTTCGTTGTCAACACTTTTTGAAAATTTATTTTCTGAAGCGTTTCTTCTAAACTCCCGTCTTTACTGGCCTATATAGGTAGTAGAGACTTACTTCAGGAGGCTTGCTGTTTTGCTTTTCCCCCGAAGCGGGTGCGCATTTTAGGGAAATGAGCGCTCACGTCAACACTTATTTCGAAAAAAACCTTATTTTTCGATCGTTTGCACAAACAACACACAAAACGTTCATTAAAACCACGAATTCACCTCACTTTTAACCATCTATAAGGTTAGTTAAGTGGTATCCGCTGTGTTGTACTATAAATTAAATAACTCGTAGCTATCAAAAAAACGCCCTTATCAGGAGCACTCTATGAAGGTTTCGGAATTTAAGACCGCGGGAAAACTCATTACTGGACTAGGTGCTATTAAAGCCCTTACTGATGAAATGAAGCGTTTAGGAATAAATAACTGCGCTGTAATAACTGATAAAGGCGTATCTTCTTCAGGGCTTCTCGACCAAATACTCACGCTTATTTCTTCTAAACCTGTACTTATTGTTGATGACATACCTCCTGAGCCTGAAGTAGATGTTATAGAAAGAAAGTTGTGCTTGCTTCGGGAAAAACAAATAGACGGAATAATCGCGCTGGGCGGAGGCAGTGCTATTGATAGCGCTAAAGTACTTGCCTCAACATATGACTATACCGGACCTCTTGTAGATCTCTTCGGTGAAAATACACTTACACAAAGAAACCTCCCCCTTATTGTTATCCCCACTACCGCAGGTACAGGTTCCGAAGTTACCAACATTGCTATATTGTCTGACCCAAAGGCGCAAATGAAAAAAGGCATTGTTAGCCACTGCTTATTACCCGATGTTGCTATTGTTGCACCTGAGATGACAAAAACGTGCCCACAGTCGATTACAGCAGCGAGCGGTATAGACGCATTCGTTCACGCTCTTGAAGCTTATATAAGTGTAAATGCTAGCCCCATTACCGACGCGCTTGCAGAGAAGGCGCTTAAACTTATTTTTAGTTCATTAGTACACGCTTATAATAATGGTGAGAACCTGTCGGCGCGTGAAGATATGGCCACCGGCAGTTTAATGGCAGGTCTTGCGTTTGGAAATGCTGGCGTGGGCGCAGTACATGCACTGGCCTATCCCTTAGGCGGGCGCTTTCATTTATCACACGGCATGAGTAACGCAGTAATGCTTCCCCACGTTTTGAAAGTTAATGCGCCTTTCTGCCAAGACAAACTTTACTGCGTGGCCAAGCTACTGAAGGTATGTGAGCGCCACCATTCAAAAGAAGAAGCAGTTAAGCGGCTATTAGGTGCTATAGAAAAGCTGTGTAGGGATGTAGACATACCCGCTTCACTCACCCATTTTAATATTTCGCCAACTTGTGTAGGGGAACTAGCAGAAGAAGCGAGTAAAGTAACTCGCCTTCTTCGCAATAATCCCAAGCAATTAAGTATTGAAGAGATTGAAGATATATATCGGCTTGCGTTTTAAAGCGGTCTTACCCACATATTTTTGAAGCTTACTAAGTTACCGTGATCTTGCAATTGAAGTGGGGCACATCCGTGCGCTTTATATTTAGGTGCACCTATCCATTCTGTGGTTCCTTGGATCTCGGTATGGTTTTGAACTACTACGCCATTATGTATAACGGTAACATAGCCCTTTGTTGCTAAGTCTTCACCGTTAAAGGTAGGAGCTTTATAGATAATGTCATAGGTTTGCCACTCACCAGGGGCCTTCATAGCATTAACTAACGGGATAGTTTGCTTATATACACTTGCAGCCTGACCATTGGGATAGGTCTTATTCTGATATGAGTCTAATACCTGAATCTCGTATCTTTGTTGAAGGAAGATACCGCTGTTATTACGCTGCTGTCCTTCCATACCGGCTTCTGGCCGGGGCGCTTTCCACTCTACGTGCAGTTGTACGTCACAAAACGCTTCGTTCGTTTTAATATCGCCCGTGCCCGGTTTTACGGTAAGTACACCATCTTGAAGCGTCCATTTAGCCTTACCTTCTTTTACCGAACTCCAATTTGATAAGTCATTGCCAATTAAAATGGTGGCATCAGAAGGCACGCCCGCCTTATCAAAAGAAACAACTTCCGGAACCGGCTCCCAAACTTCTGTTTTAGCTGCCTGCTGTTCACGAGTTAGACGTGACTCGCTTTTCTCTTTATCTGCTTCTGTTGTAGCGCACGAGGTAAGCGGCATAAGTAGCGCCACTGTGGAGGCAAGAAGAGTCTTATTCATTGTGTTAGTACCTTTTCTAATCTGTTTCATCACTATGTAGCGATTGGCTTTTTTGTTTTTGCTTTATTCACTAAGCTTTATATATCAAACTCTTGTCTATCAAGCCTTTGTATATCAGGCTTACGTGGCCCACGCTTTGTCGCCCTTCTTATAAGGAAATGCTCCGTCGTAACGCCCAGGAATAGCTACATATCGAAGTACTTTGGTAGCACCAACTTGTGAAGTGAAAAAGCAATAAAGTGTCAGTTGCTTTAATAAGGTGAAGTAGTGAGGGGTTGGCTTATCGGTACCAGGTTCCCATTGACTTGGCTTTCCTGTTTCAACGCCTTGATAAACGCCGTTAGCAAGGTTCGCCTCTTTTGCTTCCACATCCAAGTCATTAAAGAAAGTTTCTCGCTCTTGCTTGGTAAGCTGGATAAATGGCTTATTGAAGCGACTTTTACTTAATGAAGATATTTTATTTATGCCATCGACAAACGTTTTTTGAAGTAAGGGTGTGTAGCAATCGGTTACCAGCACAGCCATTGTTGCACCAACGTTTGCAGCTTTTGCTCCGGGCGTATCTGTTTGGGGGATGATTACCTCCCCCATCTCGTTGAGTAGAGCCACGTCTTTTTCATTAAATAATGTGTCACTTAGCGGTACCGCAGGAATATCTTTGTAGGCAAACACATTTCCTGCAAATAACGCCGTACCCGTGGCTGTCGTGATAAGTTTGAGTAATTCTCTGCGTTCCATTAAAGATTTCCTCGCTTTAACTCTTCCACGGCAAATTCAGCAGCTCTTGCCGTTAGCGCCATATAGGTTAGCGACGGGTTAACACAACTGCCTGATGTCATTGCTGCACCATCTGTAACAAATACGTTAGGTGCGTCCCATACTTGGTTATGCGCATTTAACACAGACGTTTTTGGATCTCTGCCCATACGCGCCGTACCCATTTCGTGAATACCCATGCCAGGAGCATAGTCGGCATCCCAACCTTGAACATTCTTAAGCCCAGCTGCTTCGAACATATCAACGGCGTCTTGCTGCATATCTTTACGCATCTTGAGTTCGTTTTCCTTGATCTCAACGTCCATGGCAAGTACTGGCAAGCCCCACTTATCGGTGACTTTTTTGTTCAGGTACACTTTATTTTCGTGGTACGGAAGAATTTCACCGAAAGCTGTCATCCCGATGGTCCAAGGACCCGGCTCGGTGATCGCATCTTTTAGTCCTGCTCCTATACCAAGCTCGGCAATGTCTTTGCGCCAGCCTGAACGACTTGCGCTGCCTTGATAGCCAAATCCACGTAGATAGTCACGCTTATCACCACCCCAATTTCTAAACCTTGGCACATAGAAACCGCTTGGTCTGCGTCCGTAAGTATATTTATCCTCAAAGCCTTCTACTTCTGCCGATGCTCCTACTCTAAAATGGTGGTCCATAACGTTGTGGCCTAGCTCGCCACTACTGCTTCCCAATCCACCGTCCCACACATCCGTGGCAGAATTCATTAGTACCCATGCCGAGTTCAAAGCTGACGCATTAACGAAAACGATTCTACTTTTGAATACATAAGTCTCGTTGGTTTCTGCATCGATAATTTCAACGCCAGTGGCGCGCTTTTTGTCTTTGTCGAACAAGATCTCTTTTACAATCGAGAAAGGACGAAGGGTTAAGTTACTTGTTTTAACAGCCGCCGGAAGCGTAGATGCTTGCGTACTAAAGTAGCCACCAAACGGACATCCCAACCAACACTTATTGCGGTACTGACAATGAACACGCCCTTCTTCAGGTTTGCTTTGTGTCATATTTGAAGTACGGCCATGCACTATGTGACGCGCGCCTTCGTAGGCCTTTTTCACTCGCTCCGCGACACTTTCCTCTACAATATTCATTGGCATCGGCGGCTGGTAAATACCATCAGGCAACACGTCTAAACCATCACGGTTGCCGCTGATACCTGCGAATTTTTCTACATAGTCATACCAAGGTGCTAAGTCTTCGTAGCGAATAGGCCAGTCAACCGCTATACCTTCTTTAGCATTGGCTTCAAAATCTTCTTTGTTTAAACGGTAGCTTTGGCGCCCCCATAACAATGAGCGCCCGCCTACATGGTAGCCTCTGTACCAGTCAAAGCGCTTGTCTTCGGTATAAGGATTTTCTTTTTCATTTGCCCACATACCGTAGGTTTTTTCATTTAGTGGGTAGTCGCGTTTGAGCACGGGATAATCTACTTTCATCGCCTGTGTAGGTAAGTCGCGATGTGGATAATCCCAATCTTCTTTATGCGCATTCTTGTAGTCTTTTATATGTTCAATATTTTGACCACGCTCAAGCATAAGCACTTTTAAGCCTTTCTCGGTAAGCTCTTTCGCAGCCAAACCACCACTGATACCAGACCCAATGACTATTGCATCGTATTCGTTACTCGCCATAACACGTCCTTAAAACTTCATTCGTCGCTGTGCCTGTTCGCACGTTATACATCGCAGATTTGAATCGCTTGATGTAGCGACGCTATTCTGCTGGTTTTGCTTTTCGGTGTAGGTATAAACTCTTGTGCTAGATAGCCTTTGAAACCGGTCTGAACAATGGCTTTAGCAATGGCTTCATAATTCAGTTCTTGTGAAGCATCTATTTCGTGACGTCCAGGAACGCCGGCCGTGTGATAATGACCAAAGTACTGATGGTTATCGCGAATAGTTCGAATGATATCCCCCTCATTAATTTGCATGTGGTAGATATCGTAAAGCAGCGAGAAGTGCTTAGAACCTAGGCGTTTGCAAAGTTCTATGCCCCACGCAGAGTTGTCGGCCATGTAATCAGGGTGGTCGACTTTACTGTTAAACAGCTCCATAAAAATCACTACATTGCGTTTTTCAGCGTGAGGTAAAATGCGCTTTAACCCTTTGACGGCATTTTCAAGCCCGTCTTCCTGCGACATGCCTCTGGCATTACCGCTAAAACAAATAAGGTTGGTGTAACCTGCATCGGCGACTAAATCGATGTGCTTTAAATAGCGCGCTTCTAGTTCATCGTGTAATTCAGCATGAATAAAGCCATCTTCAAGGCTAATTTCAGCGCCATTACACATAGAAGAGTCGATGCCATATTGCTTTAGTACAGGCCAATCTTCAGGGCCAACTAAGTCAATTGCTCCAAACCCTAATTGCTTAACGGTTTGGCACAACTCTTCAATGCTTAAATCGCCGTAAGTCCATCGACTTACCGAGTGATTCACATTGCCTTTAAGCGGTGTATTCATGACATTATTACCTTTACCTTCTGTGGTTGACTCGGTTGCAGCTAAACTAGAGGCGGTTAACCCTACTCCAGCTATTCCTACCCCGGTCACTGCCATGCTTTGAAGTAACTTTCTGCGGGCATTGTTATGCATCTGCGTTCACCTTTTCCTTTCTGAACAGAATGGCGAATAGCACTAACACCACCGCGGCAAACCCTGCTGGGAATAACCAAATCTGCTGCCAACTATGCGCACCGGTTTCCATCGTGTAGGTATCGGTAATTGAGCCAGCAACCGCAAAGCCCACCAGCATACCCACGCCGTACGTAGCCAAGGTAATTAGCCCTTGCGCGGCACTTTTTACATGCTCTCCCGCTTTCGCATTGGTATAGATTTGCCCTGATACAAAGAAGAAGTCGTAACAAATACCGTGCAGTGCAATACCGATAATAAGCATGAACAAACTTTCATCAGCGTTGCCAAATGCGAACAACGCATAGCGAATTACCCAAGCAGCCATACCAATTACTAAGGTGACTTTAATGCCAAAGCGATTCAAAAATACCGGTAGAGCCAACATAAACAGTACTTCAGATACTTGGCCCAAGGTCATTTTTCCTGTGGCGTTTTCAACGCCTATTTCGGTAAGAAAAGGGTTAGCATTCTGGTAGTAAAAGGCCAGTGGAATACAAATGAGTACCGATGAGAGAAAGAACACAAAGAAGTTCTTATCTTTGAGCAATGCTAACGCATCTAAGCCTAGAATATCCCGTATGGTTACGGCTTTGCCGCTAGATTGAGGAGGCGTGTTTGGTAGCGTAAAACTGAATACACCTAAAATTAACGAGGCAATGCTACATAATAAGAAGGTGTTTTTGAGCATACCATCGGCAATAGATTGGGCAGAATCCCATGAGAATACATAGCTAATCATAAGACCTGCCACAATCCAGCCGATAGTGCCCCACACACGAACTTTTCCGAACTCTTTCGACGGGTCGACCATTTGCCCGAAAGACACCGAGTTGACCAGTGCCAGCGTAGGCATATAGGCAATCATGTACGCCAACACATAAGGGTAGAAGCTGGCAAAATCATTCGCTTGGTACATACAATACATAAGTACGGCGCCAATGAGGTGTAAGAAACCGAGGATCTTTTCTGCATTAAAGAATCGGTCGGCAATAAGCCCCACAATGAAGGGGGCAATAATGGCGCCCCAACTTTGGGTTGAGAAAGCCATACCGATTTGCCCGCCATTAGCAGCCAAGGTATTCGACAAGTACGTACCTAATGTTACAAACCAGCCTCCCCAAATGAAGAACTGAAGGAACATCATCAAACTCAGGCGTAGGGTTATCATAGTTATTGTTATCCTGTTGATGGCGCTTAGCGCTCAAGCCCTAAAATACGATTATTTTTCGCTTTACTCACATCACCACCCGCAAAATCGTCAAAAGCGTATTTGCTTGGTTCGATAATGTGTGAAGTGATGAAAGGTGCGCCTTCTGCAGCACCTTGCGCACTGTCTTTTAAGCAGCATTCCCACTCAAGTACTGCCCAGCCGGTGAAGCCGTACTGGGTAAGCTTGCTAAAAATTCCTTTGAAATCGACCTGCCCATCGCCAAGAGAGCGAAAACGGCCAGCTCGTTCTTGCCAGTCTTGATAGCCGCCATATACACCGTTTCTGCCGTTAGGGTTAAACTCGGCATCTTTGACATGAAACATTTTGATACGGCTGTGGTAACGATCGATAAAGTCGAGGTAATCAAGCTGCTGTAAAACAAAGTGGCTTGGGTCGAAAAGAATATTTGCCCGAGGGTGGTTATCTACCGCACTTAAAAACTGCTCGAACGACGCGCCATCGTGCAAGTCTTCCCCGGGGTGAATTTCGTAGCATACGTCTACGCCCGCATCATCGAATGCATCAAGTATGGGCTTCCAACGCTTAGCGAGTTCAGCAAAGCCTTGCTCAACCAAGCCAGCTGGACGCTGAGGCCATGGATAAACTAAGTGCCACATTAATGCACCTGAAAACGTAGCGTGGGCTTTTAACCCCAAACGTTTACTAGCGATAGCCGCACATTTCAGCTGGTTGATTGCCCACTCGGTTCGCTCTTGTGGCTTGCCGTGTAAGTGCGCCGGTGCAAAATTATCGAATAACTCGTCGTAAGCAGGGTGCACAGCAACTAACTGACCTTGTAAGTGCGTAGAAAGCTCGGTTATTTCCACGCCAGCGTCTTTACAAATTTGCGCTATATTGTCGCAGTACTCTTGGCTTTCAGCCGCTTTCTCTAAATCGAAAAGACTAGGATCGGTAGGAACTTGTATTCCCTTATAGCCAAGCGACGCTGCCCACTTCGCCATATTTTCGAGCGTATCGAAAGGCGCTTCTTTTCCCATAAACTGAGCAAGGAAGATTGCGGGCCCTTTTATAGGTTGATGGTTAGTAGCCATAAGCGATCACCTTTTTCATATTAAGTTGTAGTTGCATTATTGCGTTCCTTCCTGACTAACCGACTCCCATTTAGTGTCACTGTCAGTACTAGCTAGCATGGCGTCGATAAATACCATCCCGCGTAAGCCAGCATTTATTCCAGGAACGCCGTCAGCTTTGCCTTTTTGATTAGCGCGCACTGCTTTGGCAAAGTCGGTATACAAATTTGCCATGGCTTCTAAGTAGCCTTCTGGGTGGCCTGCTGGAACACGACAACGTTCAGATGCCTCATCACATAGACCAACTTGACCTTGGCCCGCTCTAAACACTTGATAAGGGGCATCAACAGGGCGATAGATAACAGAGTTGGGCTCCATTTGTCGCCACTCCAGACCACCTTTGTCACCATATACACGGATCTTCAATGCGTTTTCTTCACCTGCACAAACCTGTGAAGCAATCAAAACCCCCGACGCGCCCTTTCTAGTTTTGATAAGCGCAGCACCGTCATCGTCCAATCGACGTCCTTCAACATGCGTGTATAGTTCACCACATAGCGAGGTAACACTGTCGTTTAATACAAACTCAACCAGACCAAAGGCATGAGTACCTATGTCTCCCATTGCACCTGTTGCCCCAGAAATTGCTGGGTCGGTGCGCCACTGCGCTTGCTTATTGTGCGTTTCTTCTTCGCCAGACAACCAGCCTTGGGGATACTCAACATACACTTTTCGAATGTTGCCCAGCTTACCGCTTTCAATAAGATGACGAGCTTGCCAAACCATAGGATAACCAAGGTAGGTATGAGCCAAGCCATATAGCGATTCATTTGCGTGAATAAGATCTTGCAGCTCTTTTACTTCAGCAAAGTTAACGCCAGCTGGTTTTTCACAGAACACATGAAAGCCCGCTTTAATTGCGGCAATTGAAATGGGTACATGAAGATGATTAGGTGTGACGATTACTACCACCTGCATGCGATCTTGCTCAGGTAACTTCGCTTCTTCGTCAAGCATTGCCTGCCAACTACTGTATGCGCGAGTTAACGGCACGTTTAACGATGCGGCAGTGCGTGAGTTATTATCTTCATTGCGGCTAAATGCGCCACACACCAACTGGTAGTTCCCATCTAACCCTGCGGCATGACGATGTACGGCACCGATAAATGCACCTTCCCCGCCGCCGATCATTCCCATTCGTATTGGTTGCATCGAAATTCCTCTTTGTGCAATTGCACTATTGGTGTAGCTAATGCGACAAAATGTAACCCGTTACATTTTAATGGTCAATACAAAAAACAGCATTTTATTAATCTAAAGTTTACATTCGGCAGCGTAATATCGGTTAAAAGTCGAAATAAATGGCGATAAAACGGGCTTAATTCAGAAGATAGATGAAGTGAAATTTACAATTAATCTACAAATAACCTTTGACGTTCTCGTTAAAGTACGTATTCTTTAACCTAAAATGAAAACGGTTACATTTTAACTTTACGGTTAATTTGAATTCGCTACCATCGTATAACGCCTACCGTTAGCTGGTTGGGTTTACAATGCATACATGAACTAACAAACAACAAAAATAGAAATGGCAAATATTAGAGATGTAGCAGATAGTGCCGGCGTTTCGGTTGCTACCGTATCAAGAACACTACAACAACCTGAGCGTGTTTCTCCTAAAACACGCAACAAGGTAATGGCTGCGGTTCAGGCAGTTGGATATAAACCTAACTTAATGGCGGTAAAGTTTCGCTCGGGAAAAACCCACAATTTGGTGGTGCTGGTTCCCACTGTGGCGAACGTGTTTTTTGCCCGTGTTATTAGCGGAATGCAGGAAGCCGCAGCAGAGCTAGGTTATTCCATTTTGCTTGCCAACACCCTTGGTAACAGTGAAATTGAAAGCCATTACGCCAAAATGGTAAGCACTTCGCAGGCAGACGGACTTATTCAGTTGCGTGCACACAATCCTTTTGATGCCACTATGGTCAACGACAACGGTCTACTTCCCATGGTCAATGCCTGTGAAGTGATTGACGATGGTCAATACCCCGTTGTGTCTTTAGACAACCGGGCTGCAGCTAAGGCGATGACCGAGCACTTAATATCGTTAGGGCACTCCCGCATTGCCATGATCAAAGGGCCAAACTCAAGCCCGCTGACCCAGGACCGGTTAGTTGGCTACCAAGACGCACTAAAGCAAGCAGGTATTTCCTTTGATGAAAACTTGCTGTTCCCGGGCGACTTTACATTGCAGGCCGGATACAACGCTGGTGAAACTATCGCCCGTTTGAAAGCCAGGCCTACCGCTGTTTTTTGTGAAAACGACGAAACAGCTATTGGTGCTATGCAAGCCTTCAAGCAGGCTAATTTGCATGTGCCAAACGACATTTCTGTAGCAGGTTTTGACGACATTGCGTTCTCAGCCTTTGTCGACCCGCCGCTAACGACTATTGCACAACCGGCAGAAGAGTTTGGTAGAACGGCGGTAACGCTTTTAGTGGACCTACTGAACGGCAAAATTCGCAAAGCCCCCAAGGTTATTATGCCGTTTGAACTTATTGTACGTGGGAGCACAGGCAAGGCTTTGAGTTAATTAGTGAGAATAAAACGCCAGCCCCTATGAAACTAGACATATAAAGGAGCACACAGTGAATTGGAGTAAAGAAGCTTTAAGCAAAACAGTAATTTTAGACGCGGCCAGCAACATTGGCTCTGGCGTTTCAAGACGACAGTTCATTAAATACTCGTCTGGTTTATTGGCGGCTATGAGCGCTCCTGCTGTTTTGGCAGATACGAGTTTGGCGAACGGGCATGGTGGTGATAAAGGAGCAATGATGAAGGGCATGCATAACAGCGCGGTTGGCCTGCAGCTTTATACCCTAAGAGATATTATGAAAGTAAGTGTACCGGCTACGCTTAAACTAGTAGCTGACGTAGGCTATACGGAAATGGAGTTTGCAGGCTACTTTGACCATAGTGCAAAAGAGATTAAGCAACTGCTTGACGAAAATGGCCTTACTGCGCCCTCGGCTCATATTCAGTTAGATGAGTTCGATACCAACCTTTCACAAATTTTAGATGACGCTCACACCGTTGATCACAAGTACTTAGTGGTACCTTGGCTTAGCGAAGCTCAGCGCGGTAGGGGAATTGCGCCTTACCAAGCCCTTGCAGAAAAGCTAAACACCATTGGTGAAGCCTGTAAAAAAGAAGGCATTACCCTTGCCTACCACAACCACGATTTCGAGTTTGAAGTACGCGACGGCAAGACACCGTTGGACGTACTAATTACCCAGACCGACCCAGACCTTGTTGCCATGGAACTTGATTTATATTGGGCGGTAAAAGCAGGTAAAAACCCGGTTGATTATTTCAAGCAGTACCCAGGCCGCTTTAAGCTTTGGCATGTAAAAGATTTGGCGGAAGACGGCAGTTTTGCTGATGTGGGCACAGGCACTATTAACTTTAAAGAGATATTTGCGCACGGCAAGTTAGCTGGCATTGAACATAAATTTGTAGAGCGCGACCAAACCACCGACCGCATAGCAACAATTGAACAAGGCTTTAAAGCAGTAAGCGAACTAAATAAAGGCGTTAGCTAACGCTTTTGACCGTACCGTGTTTATAATGGGCACATAGCAAAGCATCATAATAGTAGTAATTTTATGAGTGAACTTTTCAGTGCCCTTTCTCGCACATTAAGCCCCTATTACACCGAAATGAGCATTATGCTTATGGCCACAATTTTAGTGATGTACGGCGACCTGATTAACGGCCATGTAAAACGCATTCTTGCGCCTTATCACTTTATTATTCGCGTTAGCTTGTTTGTAGTGCTGTGCGCCTTCGGCTATGGCGCACTAACCTTGTACGGCGCACCTTTCTTGAAACACACCCTAGCCTACTTGCCTTGGCAGTACCAAGGTGCAGGTTATGTGGCATCGTTTCTATTGATAGGCTTTTTGGCGGAAAGGCGTAGGTATGTTTAGCAGCTTTTTTACTCTGCCTTAAAAAACTAAGCGACAGTTTTACTATATTGCTCTATGTACTTTTTAGGTGGTAGATGCATGACCTTTTTGAAAGAGGTAGAAAAGTAAGCAGCCGTTCCAAAACCCACATCTAGACATGTATCCAAAATGCTATTTCCTTCTAGCAGCAGTGGAATAGACTTTTCGATTCTAAAGCGCGACAGAAACTCGCTGAAATTGTAGTCAAACAACTCAGACATCCTTCGATTTAAGCTTCTTGGACTTATCAATAATTGTGAGGCAGCTTGGTCTCTATTGAATGCTTCGTCTTGATAGTTCTTTTCAAGAACTGCGATGAAGTTTAGATAGAAAGCCATATCCTTCTCGTTATCAAATTCTGGAATTATTAAGCACCCGAATTTGAAAACGGGAAGTGCACTTTCATCATCTTCTTTTTCTTTTGCTTCTCTGACCGACAATAAGTGTTCAACACGCAGTATTATTTCTTCATTTGAGGCAGGCTTTGCTAAGAAGTAATCTACCTTTTCCTCTAGCGCTGCTTTCTCTAGTTCAGCACCTGTTTCAGCAGTGAGCATTAATATTGGAATGTTTGCGTAGCTAGGGTTTTGGCGAATAGCCTTAGTTAAACCAAGCCCATCCATTTCGAGCATCATTTGATCTGTTATGACCAAGTCCACCAAATAATGTTGCATTACATCTAATGCTTGGACACCATTTCGCGCGACTAGACAACGATATTTGTCTGAGAACAGGTCGAAAAGGTAAGAACGGAATTCTCTGCTGTCATCGACAATTAACAGCGATTTTTTGTTTGTTTTTGCATCCGCTGGCAAAAGATCTTCAGCATGCGAATTCACAAAAGTAATATCATCAATCGGTAGCGTTACGGTTACTTTTGTTCCGACACCTTTTTGGCTTTGAAGGGCAATCTCTCCTTGGTTTAACTCTACTAAAGTTTTAACCGTAGCCAATCCCACACCATTTCCATCTAATTTTGTATTGCCCCTAGCAAACCTTTCAAACACTTTACTTTGCAAGTTCTCCTCTATTCCCTCACCATCATCATTTACAATGATCTTTAGCGTCTTGCTATCCTGTATTGCGCTAACTTTTATCGTGCCAAGTTCAGGTGTAAATTTGATAGCGTTCTTAACTAAGTTAGCCACGATTTTCTCTAGGCTTTCACTGATCAGAGACACATCTTTTTTAACCTTTATCCGCACTTCTAGATTTTGCCGCTTTTGCTTTGCTAAAGGTTCTAGAGATAGCACAATAAAACGGATATTTTCGGGTGAATAGGACTTGTAATAATCTTCTGCTTTGAAAGCTGTAGGGACATCTTGGCTCATTTGATTAATTAACTGCTCAACTCTTTTCATGTTGTCTTGAACACAGACTAACTCTTTGCGCGTGCCCTTATCTGCGTCAGAAATTTTTTCTAGTGAACCGTTAATCACTTGAATAGGTGTTCGAAGTTCAGAGGTGATTTGATTAATAAAACGCTCTTTACTACGCAGCATTTTTTCGAACTTTGAATGCCCGTCTGTAATTTCATAGCGAGTTAGATGTGCGTATAAATTGGTGGTTTTGAATTTTTCATAAAGCTTACTTGCAATACCCACCTTCCATAAGTAAGAAAGCAATATGACGATAGATAGATATAAAATGATGCCCCATTTAGAGGCCCAGAAAGGCGGAGCTATATCAAACTTTATAGTCAACCCATTTGAAGTGTCTCTATTGTG
Source organism: Alteromonas sp. ABM1_013 (assembly GCF_056160505.1). Classification (NCBI taxonomy): domain Bacteria; kingdom Pseudomonadati; phylum Pseudomonadota; class Gammaproteobacteria; order Alteromonadales; family Alteromonadaceae; genus Alteromonas; species Alteromonas sp. ABM1_013. Next base: position 322,691 of record NZ_JBSWXH010000006.1, on the reverse strand, counting down.
GCTGCTAATTACATTAAGCGTGTGAGTACCAAAGCCCAAGTCACTTAAAGTTAAACTCATTGATGTTTTGTTATGTGAGAACCAAGCATTATCGTCTAACTTGAACTCAATCCCCTCGCTCTTGCTATAAACATCACTATCGACAAAATTAAAGGTGATCTCTTTAAAATCGCTGTCGAAGTTAAAATTGAGATGCTCAGGAAAGTGAAGCTCGTTCTGTCCTTTTTTATCATTCCATTTAATGTGCGTTAGAACAGTAGTTTCTACTTCAGTGGGTAGATATTTAAGGCTTTGTATTAATTCCTTTTCATCGAGCAAATAACTGTATTTATCCCCTTTCACTAACACTTTTGTGCGCAGTTCCTCAAAACTTTTGTACTCAAAGTCTGTATCAAAAAGACCAAACTGCATGCCAACATTAAAAGCTGACTTACTTGACCGAGGTTTTATGAAAAGCCCCATATTTGAGGCCACCCATAGATTACCGCTCTCAGTAACCATAGCCCCGCGAATAAACCTTAGTTCACTTAGTCCCTGAATAAATGAAGAGTTGACCGAGCCACTCTTCTTATCGATTTCTTTTAAGCCAGCGCCAGATGTACATAGCAAATAAGCGCTTTCAAACTCAATTAAACACTGAAGTCCAAACCAATTCCCTTCGTCGGAGCTAATTGTCCGCCAGTTGAACTTAGACAACTGAAAATGCACATTATCAAACGCATCAAAAGCAGCTAGCTCACCACCACTTAACAAAGAGCTATAAACAATATTACGGGGAGCTTTGATTGTGTCTTTTATGGCTTCATTCACTAAATAGTAGTAGTTGGCGCTAACCCCATCATCGAAGTAAAAATAGAAAGTGTTTTTATCGACTTGAATAAAATGAGTGAAATCACTTCTACACAGCTCCAATGGGTTTACCCCTGCTAACCGAGCAAAAATTTCTTCTTTGTGGGATGTACAATGGGTAATTTTATCTTTTACTAACTTTTTCTCAGTTAGCTCCCCAATACTTTCATTTAAGGTAAATAGACCATTTTCAATTCTGACCAATGTTTCCGTTTCGTCGATAGCAGATTTCTGTATGTTTTCTCTTAAAGCGTTCCCATTGAGCGATACTAGGTTTGTCGACAACTTTGTTTTGGGTAAAGAAATTAAGCCCAATTGAGATGAAGCAATAAGCATTGAATCATAAGGGCCGACCGCTATTTTGGTTATAGAGCGAATTGCCTCAGATGTAAGAACTGGGTTCATAAAGGGAGGCGTTGAAAGCTTCCCATTTTCTAACATTAATAGCCTCCCATCCGAAACCCAAATTTTGTTATCTTCTGTTTTAATTACATCGTTTATATAAGTACCACTAATTCCCTCAGTAGGAATATATCGCTCTTTATTGCCAAATATGTAAAGTCCCTCTGGACCTCCAATGTATAGCTCTTTATCGATCACCTTGATAAATGTCGCACTAGATAGCAACGGTAATTTGTCTCTTAATTTATACTCTTCCACACTACCTGCCGTTTCTGAAATTGAGACGTAACCTTTGTCTGAAGCTATATGCACGTTACTTTTTTCAGAAAAAAGAGAGTAAACACCATTTAACTTTAAAGCTGCCAATTGGGAGCTTAACTCGGTCGAATGGCTTGATTGCCTATTCACTTGTATAACATCGTCGATGACAGAAAAGTAAAAGTTTGTGGAAGTCATTGTCATGGCCCAAACAGAGCGTGACCAATTTCTATCGGCAAATAGCTGCTTAGCTTCCTTGGTTTTCAAATTAATTTCGAAAATACCCACGCCATATTCGACAACCCACAAACTAGCGCCAATCATATGGATATCAGAGATGATACCTGTAGCATTACTGGTCGTGTTAAACTTTAAACGCTCGGACTCCTTTCCAATTACTTCGAACACACCATTTTCCGCGGCTACATAAACTACCTTGTTTGATACCTCTATATCGCGGATAACGCCTGAAGGAATCCCGCCGAAGGTAGTCCTCCCCTCTAAATTGACACCTATGGCTTGGCCCGTTTTTGGAAGAAAAATCAAATAGACAAGGAAAATTAGGACATAAGGATGAGTCTTCAGTCGATATCGATGAACTGTCTCAGTAGTCATATCTTACATCCCTGTATAGCGTGTACTTTTTAATTGCTCATAAGAGCAGGAAGATTAAAAAAATAGGAATGGACATGAATATCGAACAAAAAACAAACATGCAAGAGCTGGCTGAGGAAGACTATACTAAAGTATATGCAGGGATTAACGTGCCATTATTGGATGGAGGTTATTATTTTATTTTACCAATAGGGCCGATAAAACCAAAAAAACCAGATGTGGATAGATGACATCTAAACCAACAACCACTTCATCCCAGCATTCTCGGCGGCTTGCTGGTCATAAATAAAGTCGCCTACATACAGGCAGTCTTCAGGTTGAAGCTGCCATGTATTCGCCACCATTAATAAGGCTGTTGGGTCGGGCTTGGCTGGGGCATCTTCGCGGGTTAGCACGTAATCGATAGGTATACTGTTGTTGGCTACCTTAATTTCGGTGGCCTGGCGGCAGTTGCGGGTAACTATTGCCATGGGTAAGTTGTTTGCCTGCACTTTCTTTACCATGGCTTTGCCTATGGCTAGCCATTTAGCGTTCTGTGCATCCTCTAGTTCGTGCTGCAAAATAGTGCGGTGTGCATTGGCTTTGGTTTCCGCGCAGCTAAGGGCATCGACAAAGGTAAGAATATCCTCGTCTTGTGGGCAGCCTATGTCGGCGCGCATTCGCGTAAAGTTAAGGCTAGACTCTACCAAGGTGCCGTCTAAATCGAATATTACACCTTTAATGCCGGTTAAGTTCATCTGCTCTACACTCACGCTTTTCTCGTCCTTTTACTTCATTAATACTCTAGAGACACGATTAAGACACACTTAGAACAATTCAGCGCGTTTTTGCTCATATTTTCTGATACCAACATAATGCCACGAAAGTCTTTCACCTTCTGTTACGTTTACTTAAGGCTATGATGTTTTAACTAAAAACCAACTGGATGATTTAAGTTTACGCCAACTACACCATGCATTAGCATAGCCGCTCTTTTTGGCAGACTAAACGTTGCCCTTTCTCATTTATTCATATTGTTAACAGGTAGTTTATGGGTGTTTTTGCTGCGCTAGGTACAGCGCTTTGTTGGGCTATTGCTGCGCGCTTATTCCGTGGTACAGGTAACGCATTTTCGCCGCTAACTATGAACTTTTGGAAAGGCTTAATTTCAATTGCCATTTTGGCTGTTGTGCTACTTTTCGTTCAGCCAACCGGGCTTACCACTGGCACAGTGTTGTGGCTATTGCTTAGCGGCCTAATTGGCATAGGCATTGGCGACACCTGTTTCTTTAAAGCCCTACAAAGCATTGGCGATAGCCAAGCGGTACTGGTAGCCGAAACCCTTGCGCCTTTATTTACCGCGCTTTTCGCTATGGCCTTTATTGGCGAATGGATTACCTGGCAGCAGTGGGTTGGCGTTGCTGTGGTGCTATTTTCGGTAGATATGGTGATAAAGGCACGTAAACGCAGTTCTACTCATGTATTTGCTACCAGCGGTTATTTATATGGCGTAGGCGCCGCACTATGCCAAGCCATTGGCGCGGTAGTCAGCCGCGACATTTTAAGCGCTGGAGAAGTTGACGCTGCAAGCGCGGCATTTTTGCGATTAGTAGGCGGCATGGCCTTTGTGATACCGCTTATAGCCTTAACCAAAACCCGCTATATGCCAGTTATCGACTATCAAAGTAGCCACGACAAGCGCATATGGCCGGCTTTTGTGTTAGCAACACTGCTTGGTACTACTGCCGCTATCTACTTACAAATGTTTGCGTTCGCCTTTGCCAAAGCCGCCGTTGTTCAAACGTTAATTGCCACAAGTGCGTTAATGTCGTTAGGGGTAGCCTGGGTACTTGGTGAAAAAGCGACAAAGGCCACCATTGCATGGTCTGCCGTTGCCTTAGTTGGCGTGGCAATTTTGGTAAGTTTTGGGTCGCCTGTACATTAGGGGTAATGCGCTTACCACTTTTTAATAGCTGCTAAATTCAGACACAAAATACGCATTAGGATACAAAAAAGCAGTAAGATTTACGGGCTTTATATAGTAGTTATTGGCTCAAATCGATATTATAAAGAAAAAACGTAAACGCTATCTCTTATGGCTCGAAGGTTATATTTAACAGTCTTATCTTTTTTCAGCGTGTTGTTCGCTTCTTCTGCGACTCTGGCAAATACTGATGTCGATGCCGTTATCGAAAAAGTTCGCTCGCCCTCGTACGATTGCCCAAGTCAATCGTTACTGCCAGAGCTAGAACAAGCGCTCACTTTAGAAAGCATCACATCCCAACAACGTTTTGCATTGACCGTCGCCAAAGGGCAGTTTTTAATTTGTCGCGGCAAGTATGAAGAAGCAGAAAAGATGCTGCTTAAAGCCATAATGCAAAGCAATATAGATGAGAGCTCGTATGCGTTTGCATCGGCTATTTATCAAATCGGCTTTTCTTATGACGCCAGAGAAAACCCAGCGCGCTGTAAATACTACCAACAGGCCCAAGATTTATCTTCTCCAGAACGCCATAGCGATATTTTTACCAGCTCTTCGCTAGGGCTTATTAACTATTGTTCCGAGTCTACGTCGCCCGAGGTTAGGTTGGGTAAAATGTTTGGCGTACTTAAACGCTATTCCGATAACGGTAGTCCAGGCGAACTCGCGCATATCCACAATGCTATCGGCCTTCTCTATGGTGATTTAGAACAACACGCTTTGGCCGCAGAGCAGTATTTGAAAGCCCATGAAATGGGCCTGCTTGTTTACAAAGGCAGTAATAAGGTAAGTATAATTATTAGTGCCATTGTATCACTGCTAAGCAGCGGACAAACCGACAAAGCCTATCAAAGTATTTTGGAGCTAGGTGCACTGAATAGCGAAATCAACACACCACTTAGTAATTTTTTGTATCAATATGCACTGTCTATCTATTATAGAAAAACGCAAGATTACAATAACCTAGCCTATACTCTGTCCGATTTAGAAGAAGCATCAGCCAATATCTCTAGCTCTTTTGGTCAAATGCTGGTTGATTGGCACAAAGCAGAACTATGCTTACACAACAATAACCTAACCTGTATAAAGCAATACTTAGCTGACATAGGTGCGTTAGATAAAAATGCTATTCCAAGGATTTTCGAAACCAACCTAGACTACTTGAGCTTCAACGTTTCAATATTTTTGGCTTTAAACGATATAGAGCGCGCAAAAGAAGCCCATAATATCTACTCAAAAGAGGTCATTAAGCGAAGAGAAGTTACCCAAGATACCGCGATGATTGTCGGTGCTGCCAACTTGTATACGCGTATTTATGATCTTGAATCAGCTATTGAAAAAGCCGAAGAACAAAGAAGGAATACTTTGTATACCGCTATCGTTGTGTTCTTAGCGCTGGTTCTTATTACCGGGTACGTTTTACGTAAAAAGCACCTAGCACGCAAAGCCATCGACCCGGTAACACTTTTACTTAATGCTGATTCAGCCATCGCACGCATTAACAAATTAGATGCGCCTAAAAAGGGGCGCGCCATTGCTATTGCAATATTCGACATCAGTAACCTACGAGAAATTACGCGTAAAATGGGCTCTACGAAAGGCGATTTCGTATTGCGGCAAATTGCGCAAACTTTTCAAAACGTTATTCGAGGCAACGATATCCTGGGCCGCTTTGGAACCGACCAATTCATTTTATGCCTTCACAATATTGAAGAACGAAGCGCGCGCCAGTTCTTTGACCGAGTGCAAAGCGCGCTAGAGAACACCTTTGAGAGTGACATCACAGATGACTATATTACGGTTGAGTCTCAAATGAGCGTATTTATTGCTACCGAAAAAATTACTGGGCTTAACGATATACTCGATGACATCGCCATGTCGATTGATATGGAAAGTCGAACCGATACCAATTAAAATTTCACAAGCAAAGAACGCGCGGCCCGTTATTACGGTACCGCGCGTTTTTGCTTTAACGGAAGCTTGTTTACTGGTTCAGGTACGTCTGAAAACGGGTATACACGCCATTGGTCCAACCGAAACCTAGCTGAACCTCGTATTCACCGCCGCCTGCTTTTATTTCCGGTTCACACACATTGTACTTTTCAAGTAGCACACCGTTTGATGCAAAGTGGCCTTCAATGGTTTTACAAAAGCGCAGCATGATGGTTTGAGCCTGCATTCCAAACCCATAGTTGCGCAGCCCTTCAACGGCAAACAGTTGAAGCGGCGCCCAGCCATTTGGCGCATCCCATTGTTGCGACGTAGCGTTTGAAGTCGTTACCACGCCACCTTCTTTTAGCAAGGTGTCCATCACCGCTGCGCACACTCCTTTTGCCTGTTGATCATTTGCGATACCAACGAACAACGGCACACACATAGCCGCTGACACTACATCGGTTTGAGTTTGTGTGGGGAAGTGGTAGTCAAAATAGCCCGCTTTTTCAGCATTAAATAAATAGGTGTTTATTGCGTTGATTCGCGCTGTAGATGCCGCACTGTAGCGCGCTTGCTCGGCACCTTCAGTCACGCTTGCCAGGGTTTGCTCAAGCGTTACCAAAAGCGCATTTAAATCTACGGGAATTATTTCAGTAGTACGAATACTTGCCAATGAATTGGGATTAGCTAGCCAACGCGAACTAAAGTCCCAACCCGATTCGCAAGCCGCGCGAACATGCTGGTAAAACTGACTTTTGTCAGCGCCTATGTGCTCTGCTGTTTCTATGTCTTCTCGATAAGACTCAGGGCGAGGCGTAGGCTCGGTGTCGAAGTAACGATTGAGTATAGCGCCACACGGCATGGTGACCGTGCGCAGTTGTGCTGCGCCCTTCTGTGACGCGTTCTCGCCCGCTTCATTCATCCAAAACTGGTATTCTTTCTTTAAGCCGCAGATAACGTATTCTTTTTGCTGGTCGCTTAGAGCGTCTTTTAGCAAGTTATAAAACAACGCCAAAATAGGAGGCTGACTGCGAGAGTAATAATAGGCGCGGTTGCCATTAGGAATGCAGCCCACTTCATTTAAAATATCTACAAAATTAACCAACATGTTGATTGCCATGTCGGTGCGCCCCGCATCAATTAAACCTAGCGCAGTGAAATATGTATCCCAATAATAGATTTCGCGAAAGCGTCCACCCGGCACTATGTATGGGCGGGTTAGCGCTATTAAGCTGTCTTTCTGTTCAGTGTCGGGGGTACGCGTTAGCACCTGCCACATATGCTCAATATAATCGGCTACATTTTCAAACTTGGTTTGCGATGTTGCGCTAATCATTTCTGGAATATCGAAATGGGTATTAACAAACGTAGCTAAGTCTACTGCTTCACCGCTTTTCTCAGCATCTAAACACGCTTGTTCATAGGCCGCTAAAACGGTATTGAGATCGGTTTTAACAATAGTGTCAGCAAAGGTTTTGCTGTCTGGGAATAACTGTGCCATTTGCACATGTTTAAACAAGTCGCTGGCAAAAAACGACAAGCTGTCGCGCCAGTTGTGTGAAGAAGAACTCATAGTTACTGCGCACCTTTAGGCGATAGAGAAGAAGACGCTCGTTTAAAGAAGAATAGGGTTACCACTAATGCACCTATTGGAATAAGCGATAGATAAAATGCTTGTTGGCCCCCTACTGCGTCGAAAATAAATCCAGTCACGATAGAACCTGTGGTTCCCCCAAGAGCCGAAAATACAACAATTAGCCCTGTCATAGGTGCATGTTGATGTTGAGGTAGCGCGCTTAGCATTACCGAGTTTAATACGGGGTAAATAGGCGCCATCATCAATCCAATTAATGGAATAAGGAACGCAGCTATTGGTGCGTCAGCCCAGCTAGCTATTGTGCTGTCAGCCACGTTTTCGGCAAGCGGTAAGCTTAGTAGCATTACCGCAGCCATACCCGCCAAACAGATATTTAAGAAGGGATACCAATTCATTCGCGTAAGTACTGCGCCCGCAGTTAAGCGTCCAACGGCCAGCGCTATCGCAAAGATACTGGTTATTTGAATGCTGACTTGAGTAGGTAAGCCCAGCACCTCTTTGTTAAAAGTTGGCAGCCACGAACCTATGCCCTGCTCAATTAACACGTACAAGAAAATAGAAAAGATAAACACCAGCACTAAAGGCTTGTACGCCAGTTTCAGCATGCTGAAGAACTCGCTTGCAAGGCCTTCTGATTGCGCTTTTTCCACAGGCTTTATAGGCGCCAATGCCACAACAATTAACGTAAAACCAACCAGCGCAGCTAGTAAGTAGTAAACGTTCAGCCAAGATAAAGAAGCGTCGTTATTGGGGTCGATAAAACCAGCGAACACCCAGTAGCCAGACAATACGCCCAACATAAAAATACCTTCAATGGTGTTCATTAATGATGAGTGCGCTTTAGTGGTAGACGACAGCTGCCCAATTATGGCGTACACCGACACTTTCACTAGCGCAAATGCAGTACCTATGCAGGCAAACAACACTTTAATGAACCAGAAACTTGCGATAGAAGGCGTCAGCGCACAGGCAACGGCCACTAATGCTAACCCAAGTAGCATTGAAAGCTTGTAACCAACTCTAGGAATGAAGCTGGCCACTAGAAATGAGACAACAGCAATAGAAAGATCTTTAAAGCCTTCAAGTGTGCTTGCTTCTGGCTTACTAATGTCAAAGCTATTGATCGATTGCAGAATAACGGTACCCACACTGTTAAGTAGTATGGCAAATACATAGTAGCTAATGGCAATGGCTGCAATGACCAAGAATCGGGACATGTGTAAACACTCTGTTAACTGAATTATGCAGGAGTGTAGTCGTAAGAAAATAAAAATGCAAACGTTTGCAAAGCGCTATTATTTTTTCGTTAGTGCTAAATATCGACACTCTGTTATCGTCAAATAATCGCGCTTATGCGTTAGAGGGCTGATTAAAAGATGAAATATTAGTCGCTGTGCTGCGTAGAACGACGAGCAATTAAAGTTGTTTCCACTACCTGGCTTTCTGTCAGTTTGTTTTCAAACTGGTTTAATAGCTGCGTAACCATCTCTATTGCGGCTTGCTGAGTATTCTGACGCACTGTTGTTAGCGACGGGTGCATAAGTTCGGCTAAAGAAATATCGTCGTAACCCACAATGCCTACATCGCTTGGAATACCTACATAGCGCTCTTTTAATGCTTTTAACGCGCCTAATGCCACCATATCACTTACACAAACGATCCCATCGAAATCTAACCCATTCGCCTTTATACGCTCGTTAATGTATTGGTATGCTGCTTTCGACGTAATATCGATGGCGCAGGTGCACTGCGTGTCTATTGGCACATTCGCATCGCGGTGGGCTTGCGAATATCCCTTGTGACGTTCCTGCATTTCTGCGTGTTCAGAGTCTCCAAGAAACAAGATGCGTTTGGCGCCGTGGCTCAGCAAATGCTGGGTTGCCGTATAGCCCCCCAGATAGTTGTCGCCCCCAATAATGGGATAGGGCGCATCTGTTTTTGCATCGCCCCACACTACTATAGGAACGCCAGACTGTGCTGCTCGGTCGATTTTGGAAGTGGATTTACCTTGCCCGATGACAATAATACCGTCGGCGCGTTGGCTGCGAATAAAGTAGTTCGCCCAATCGTCAGATGCCATAAATGAGTTAGACAGTAGTAGCTCGTAGCCTTTGGCATTTAGCGCCTGATTTAGCTCTCCCACCAGCTTAAGCAGGAATGGGTCTGTGGTGCTTTGTTCGGTGTTGTCGATTAGATTTAGAATCACCGCTATCACGTGAGTTTTCTGTGTTCTTAAGCGGCTAGCGGCCGCGTTAATACTAAAGTTATGCTCTTTAGCTAGCGCCTGAATTCTGCTTCGGGTTTCCTGTTTAATAAGCGGGTTGTCTTTCAATGCCCGTGATGCTGTCGATGTTGATACACCAGCAATATCAGCCAGCTTCGCTAAGGTGAGTTTTGTTTCAGAAACCAATGTGACCATTCTCTAAAAATTAGGTATACCGGGTTACCCGTAATAACACTACAAAATAAAAGCATAAAACCGCTATTTAGACCGGATAATTCGTCGACTCAACAGCCGAATTCACAATATAGCGCGAATTGTCTTGGCGTAAAACCATGTTAACAACAATAAACAAAAAATTTGCAAACGATTGCATTTTATCCTTGCAATCGTTTGCAAACAGATCTATTTTGTTTCGCAATCGTGATGCGTATAACAATTTTTAAACCTGTTTAACGCATTCAGTTAACAACGCAATAGAACATTTTCGGGAGCACACACCATGAAAACGTTGTTTACAAAAGGAATGCTGGCGAGTGCAGTAGCGGTAGCACTAACGCAGCCTGCCATGGCACAAGAAGACGTAAAACAACAAGCGAAAGACAACGCAGAGATCATTGTTGTCAGCGGTACGCCAGGCGGCGCAGGAATTAGAAAGATTGACGCAAGCTTCGCGGTAACCAACATCGACGCTAGCGACATTGAAAAATTGGCACCTAAGTCTACGGCCGATTTGTTTAAGGCCATTCCAGGTGTTTGGGTTGAAAGCTCTGGCGGTGAATCGGGCGCTAACGTATTTGTACGTGGTTTCCCAGGTGGTGGCGATGCGCCGTTCTTAACTATTGCGCTTGAGAACTCTCCTATTTACCCTGCGCCTACGCTTTCTTTCCTTGAAAACTCTCAGCTGTTTCGTATAGACGATACAATTGAAATGGTTGAAGGTTTACGCGGCGGTCCAAACCCAGTAGTTAGCAACGGTCAACCAGGTCTTACAACTAACTTCCGCCTTAAACGTGGTGGAGAATCAACAGAAGCGTCAGCCAAGTACACTATCTCTGACTACGGCCTAAACCGAGTAGATGTTGTTGCTAGCGGCGCACTAGATGACGACCTGTACTACATGGTAGGTGGCTACATTAAGAGCTCAGAAGGTATTCGTGATGCCGGCTTCAACTCTGAGCAAGGCAATCAATTCACCGTTAACATCACTAAAGTATTCGACAAAGGCGAGCTTAATCTTTACACCCGCCAGACAGATGACCGCGGTACGTGGTATTTACCTACACCTTTGAATATTGAAGGCGTTGATGCGAACTATACGCAGATAGGGCCGTTGAACCGTCAGGGTACTATTACCTATGGTCCTAACGATACTACCGAGTCATTCGACTTCGGTGAAGGTCGTGGATGGGACGGTCACGTAAGTGGCGGTAGCATTAAGCTAGATTTGGGTAACGACTGGCAGCTAGTTGACCGCTTTAACCTTACAAAAGGTGAAGCCAATACGTTTGGTCTTGTCCCCAGTGGCTCTGCGACGACGGTTGCAAACGTTGCAGATAACGGCGAGTCTGCCACCGGCGCTGTAACTGGAACCGTATATGACAGCGACACTCCAATTCAACAAATTGGCCGCTGGGTTGTACTAAAAGACATTGAAGCCTTCACTAACGACCTTGCTGTATCAAAAAGCTGGGAAGATTTCGACACGTCATTTGGTATTTACAGTGCATCTACAAAAGCTAAAGACTGGTGGAGCATAGGTAATACGGCGTATCACGTGCTGCAGTCGGGTGGAGAATTGCTTGAAGGTATCGAATGTAATACCGATGCACAGGGTTGTGATTTTAACTACGATATTAACTCTGTTGGCGACGCAAGTACCTTTGCTCTATATGCCACAGGTACATGGTATGCCAGTTCAGACTTGAGCATTGATCTAGGGTTACGTCGTGAGAACCACGAAGTTAGTTACTCAGTTGACGAAGACCTTGATGGTGAAATTACCAAAGCGCTTGAATACGATGAGAGTAAAACATCGTGGACACTTGGTGCTAATTACGCGCTCGACGATACCAGTGGTGTATTTGTTCGCATGAACCGCGGTTATAAAATGCCTTACTTCGACGATTTCAGAGACAACTGGGGCGCATATACTGGCGGTAATGATCTTATTAAACAAGTTACGCAGGGCGAGCTTGGCTATAAGTACATGAATGACAGTATTCAATTTTTCGCTACAGCTTTTGCCAATGAAGTCGAAGGTGACACATTTGTCCGCCGTCCTGGCGCGCCAGCTGAAATATTGACTAACGAAGCTTACGGTCTAGAACTTGATGGTCGTTATAATCACGATTCTGGTTTCTCATTGAGCGTTAATGCAACGATCCAGGAAACTGAGATCACTGAAAGCGCAGAAAACGAAGGTAATGAAGCGCAGCGTCAGCCAGGCTGGCAGGTTCGCGTTACCCCTAGCTATGCGTTCGATATTGGTGATATGTACGCAACCGTATACGGAACATTTTCAGCCGTTGATGACCGCTTCGGCAATAATGAAAACACCGTTGTACTTGAGGGATACGAGAAAATTGATGTAGGTCTAACATTAGAGCCGACGGATTCACTTCGTCTACAATTTTCCGTTGATAACCTTACTGATGAGCAAGGTATTACCGAGGGCGATCCACGTAATCCCGAGTCACCTAACGGTCGCTACATTATGCCTCGGAGCATGAAGCTAAGCGTTTCCTACTTGTTCTTCTAAGAACATAGTATTAAATCTACAAGATTAAGCCGGCCTCTGTGTCGGCTTATTGTTATCAGAGTTTCCTTACATTCAGCTCTGTTCAGTGTCTTGCCACTACACGCTTTTATTTTGCTAAGCCCCCTTTGTATTCCTTCAACGCCAATCCATCGACATTGGTCGTATAGCGCTTTAGCAAAACCAATTCTGTTTTACAGTGGTATAAGCAACAGGCGCGTTAGGACAACACGCGACGTTTCCAGTCATTAATAATAGGAAGGTGAATTGTGACGCCAAGGGCTATTTTCTTCGATATCAATGAAACACTCTTAGACATGCAGGCCATTAAAACAGGCTTAGCATCTGTATTAAACGGTGATGAAACACTGGTCGACTTATGGTTTGCTAACCTGCTTCACCATAGTTTGGTGGATGTAACATCGGGGCAGTTCCATGACTTTATTGATATCGGCGCGGCAGTGCTTACCATGGTAGCCCACAATAAAGGAATAACCCTTGATGAAACTACCGCGAAAGACACCATTAAACAGCATATAGCCAAGCTACCCGCTCATAGTGACGTTATCCCGACGTTGAAGGCACTTCAAAGTGCGGGATTCTCCCTAGTAGCACTTTCAAATTCATCAAAAGCAGGGCTGGATGCGCAGCTGGAATATGCCAATATTAAGCCGTATTTTTCTCATATATTGAGTGTGGAAAGCGTACGAACTTACAAACCTCATGCAGCGGTTTATCACTGGGCCTGCCAACAGGCTAATGTGAAGAACGAAGACGCCATGATGGTAGCGGCCCATGGCTGGGATGTAAGCGGCGCTAAGGCGACAGGTATGCAAACTACATTTGTAGAGCGTTCGGGCAAAATGATGTACCCGTTAGGGCTTGCACCTGATCACAGTATTAGTTCGCTGGATGATTTAATACGTATAGTGACTGACTAACTTTATTTACTGTACAAACAAAAAAAGTCTTACCAAGGTAAGACTTTTTTGTTTCTAAACACACTTTGCGATTAAAGCTTTGCTAGCTCTGGACGATTAGCTTTAAAGCCTTTTGTACTACATGAGTTGCGTTTAGTTTCTAATGCACTTAATTGGCGCTTAAGCCATGATTTTTGAATACCAGACTTTGCTACGTCCATTTCAGTGCTTACGCGAGTGATTTCTTTTCCGACGTTTACACATGCTTTCTTATTCGGTTCAAAGCCGCCGTTAGCTAAAACTGAAGAAGAAAACATTAAGGCTGATAGCGCAATTAGCGTTTGCTGTTTCATAAGAGTCCCCAACTACTCGTTATAATCCCGGGTTAGTGTTTTACCGTAAGAATGAGCATATACTTGCTCTTAAATCTGTAAGGAATATAGCAGGCCTTTTTTTGTTATTAGGTACAGCAAAATATACGTAGTAATAAAACTTTGCCTACTTTGCCGCCGCTATCACACATAAACCGTTGTCTTTTATATTATTATGACAACAACGCTTTACCTTACCATTCCACTTACGTATCGATTTTTATATTTTTACGCACTTCCAAGTAAGCCTATCCATAGTATCGGCTTCAGTAACAGCATTCTGAAGCAGCATTACCTACTCATTAAGCTATGCTATTAAAACACCTAAACTTTTCTGTAACAAGAAAAGTTATAACAATCGCTTTACAGTTTTTAGGACAAAATTTGCATTCTGTAAGTATTTACTCACTATTCTTATAAGCGACTACCTGCCGAAAGCGCCTCTACAGTTTGCATTACCGCTTTGCCTATATCATCTAAGCTCAGTACTTGCTTAGCAGCCCCTTTTTCAATTGCGACCTTAGGCATACCAAAAACTATACAACTTGCTTCATCCTGACAGAATGTCTCACAGCCAGCGTTGAATAACTCATGAAGGCCGATAGCGCCATCACTCCCCATCCCAGTTAGCAATACGCCTATCGCGTTATTACCCGCACTTTTACACAGCGAATTAAACAACACATCAACAGAGGGTTTGTGACCCGATACCCGCGCACCGTCAGTAAGCCTAATACGGTAATCTGCGCCACTTCTTTCTATTTCCATATGTTTATCACCAGGTGCTAAATAAGCTTGACCAGGGAGCAAACGCTCGCCGCCTTTTGCCTCTTTCACCTGCATTTGACACACAGAGTCTAACCGCCTTGCATAGGTAGAAGTGAAGCCCGCAGGCATGTGCTGCGTAATCACCGTTGCAGGGGCATTAGCAGGAAAGGTTCGCAACACCTCTTTGATTGCTTCTGTACCACCTGTAGAAGCGCCTATGGCAATAAGCTTTTCTGTTCCTGAGTAGCTCACTTTGTTTACAGAGGACGTCTTAGTCGGCGCGGATTTCTTTACTTTTGAACGTGCGGCAGTTCGAATTTTATCGACAATTAACTCGTGATATTCTGCCATACCTTGTGCCACGCCAATTTTCGGTTTAGCAACAAAATCAATCGCTCCGAGTTCCAGAGAGCGTAAGGTGGCGTCCGCCCCTTTTTCTGTCAGCGTAGAAATCATCACCACTGGGGTTGGCCTGGCATTCATTAGCACTTCAAGAAAGCGCAAGCCATCTACTTTTGGCATCTCAATATCTAGTGTAATTACATCGGGCGACTTTTCGAGCACCAGCTTTTTCGCCACAAACGCATCTGGTGCTGCGCCTACTAGCGTCATGTCTGGCTCACTCTTTATTATTTCACTGAGTATTTGGCGAATAAGCGCTGAATCATCTACTACCAACACTTTTATTGTCATGACTAGTCCTCGAATAAATCTACGCTACCGCTTGGCGCTTGCTTTGATAACTCCCAGCGGTGCTGGCTTTCTCGTTCAATAATGGTTGCGTTGTTAAGCTCGTGAATGCGTTTCATCATCACGTGGCCGCTGCTTGGAAAAAAATACACCTTTCGCGCGTAAACATCGCACAAGTCGCTGGCTAAAATAGGTATGCCTTCGGTTTCTAAAAACTGAGTTACAAACTCGACATTAAACTTACCCACGTCGTTTTGAACAAAAGAAGGTACGACCTTACCGCCGCCGAAGACTTTTGCTTTTAGCCGGCTCTTTTGTGCGCCTACTTTAACGAGTTCATTAATTAAAATTTCCATAGCGTGAACGCCGTATTTTGCTGCCATTCCTTGAACTTGCTCAAATTCACCTGCCGATTTATTCACGGTAGGCAACATAAAATGGTTCATACCACCAAACCCCGTATAGGGGTCGAACAAGCAAGCTGCTACACAAGAGCCAAGCACCGTGACCAGCATTTTGTCTTTAGTGGTAACAAAATACTGACCGGGTAAAAGCTTTACCGCTTCTTTAGAAAAACGCTTGTCGTAATAAGTTATTGGCAGTTCAAAATTGGGTGACGCCACAATCTCTCCTAACCGACTGGGCGATAAATAGTTTTTCCCACCGGTCTAACAAGATTAGTATACATATTGAAATTTTCAGAATGTCCAGCCATGTATAACCCCGTTGGCTTTAACATACCCACCATTTTTTGTAGTACTTTTAGCTGCGTTGGTTTGTCAAAGTAGATCATCACATTTCTGCAAAATATAACGTCTAGCGGCCCCTTAACATCCCACTTCGCATCGGTGAGGTTTAGTTTTTTAAACTGCACCATATTGCGAAGCTCATCGACCACTTTCACCTTTCCCTCGTTAGCACCTTTGCCCTTGTGAAAGAACTGCTTTTGTCGATGTTGCGGTATTTTCGCTATTGAGGCTAAGGGATAAACACCGGCTTTGGCCTTGGCTAACACTTTGCTGTCTATGTCTGAAGCAATAATTTTTACGGGCGTTTTAAAACTTCCGAACGCTTCAGCCACTACCATCGCGATTGAATATGGCTCTTCACCAGTAGAGCTGGCTGCACACCAAATGTTGGTAACGTTGTGCTGGCTAAGATAATCAGCCAGCGCAGTAAAATGATGCGGCTCGCGAAAGAAAGACGTTAGATTTGTGGTTAGTGCATTGATAAACTGCTCTAACTCCGATTCCGATGTGTTCACTAAAGCAAGATATTCATTAAAACTGCGCAAGTTTCTTGCCCTTATCCGACGCGCTAGCCTGCTGTAGACCATTGCTTCCTTTGCATCAGATAGGTTTATTCCTGCCTTTTTAAACAACATTTGCTGCACGTTCTTGAAGTCCGCCTTTTCAAAGGCGAACTCCCTGGAGCTATCTTTTGTGGAAACAGCCGCCGTCATTAGAATGACTCCCACTCTGCTTCGTTTGGCATAGCCGGTGTTAGCACTTTAGCCTGGGGTGCATGCTCCATTCTTTGTGCAGCTAAACGTTGCGGCTGTTGGAAGTTACCATGCGTTAGTGCCGCTACAGGCCGTTGTTCATTAGTAAACCCTTTGCCCACTTCGAAAACAGAAACCCGTTCGTTCAGCTGGAAAGATTGCTGTTTAAGGCTGTCTGCAGCGGCTGCAGCCTCTTCCACCAGCGCAGCGTTCTGCTGCGTCATTTCATCCATTTGAATTACCGCTTTGCTTACCTCCTCTATACCCGATGCTTGCTCTGCTGACGCCGCTGCAATCTCTGACATAATGTCATTCACTCGTTTAATAGAGGTTACTACTTCAGCCATAGTCTCACCCGATTTAACAACCAGCTGGTTACCGCTTGCAATTTTTCCGACCGAGTCAGAAATAAGCTCTTTAATGTCTTTCGCGGCTTCTGCAGAACGCTGCGCTAAATTACGCACTTCAGAAGCAACAACGGCGAAACCACGACCTTGCTCGCCAGCTCGCGCTGCTTCTACAGCGGCGTTCAACGCCAGTATGTTAGTTTGGAACGCAATGCCGTCAATCACACCTATGATGTCTGAAATTTCCTGAGCAGAGTCATTTATCTGCGTCATGGTATCAACCACTTCACTGATAACCTCTCCCCCCTGAGAGGCAATTTGACTTGCCTGCGCTGCAAGGCCGTTGGCTTGCTCAGCATTCTCGGCGTTAAGCTTTACGGTGCCGGTTAGCTCTTCCATGCTCGACGCTGTTTCTTCAAGGCTTGACGCTTGTTGCTCTGTACGGCTCGACAAGTCGGCATTTCCTGTTGCAATCTCCCCCGATGCTACATTAATGGTTTCTACCGCTTCATTAATGCTGGTGATCGTGCCGCGCATTTCATTGATAAATTGATTTATTGCTTCACCTAAGACAGCAAAGTCGCCATCTAATGCATGGTCGATATTAACGGTTAAATCGCCCTCTGTAAGCTTAGTCATAACGTGCTTAATTTCATCAACTGCCTGAGTTCGACCTGTAATGTCCGTAGCGAATTTCACTACGCGGAAGGGCTTACCGTTGTGATCTAAAATGGGGTTATAGGTAGCTTGAATAAAAATTTCTTTGCCGTTTTTGCCAACTCTGCGGTACTCACCAGAAGAGTAGGTGCCACTGCGCAACGCATCCCAAAATGCCGCATACTCAGGGCTAGCACGATATGACGAATCGACAAACATGCTGTGGTGCTTCCCTTTGATCTCTTCTAGGGTATAGCCCACCGTATTTAAAAAGTTTTCATTGGCATCTTGGATAATGCCGTCCATGTTAAATTCAATGATTGCTTGAGACTTTCCTATGGCCGCCAACTGCCCTTCAAAATAGGCATTTTTCACTTTTTGTTCGGTAATATTGCTCGCGTATTTGACCACTTTTACTACGTTACCACTCATGTCTAAAATGGGGTTGTAGGTTGCTTGAATCCATACATCTGAACCATCTTTGGCAACACGATGAAATTCACCAGAATAAAACTGACCTTCAGCCAACTTCTTCCAAAAAGTGCGATATTCCTCAGATTCACGTTCCTGTTTAGTGACAAAAATTCTGTGGTGCTTTCCTTGGATTTCTTCTAGTGCATACCCAACCGTGGCCAAGAAATTATCGTTTGCGGTCGCGATGTTACCGTTGGGGTCAAATTCGATGACTGCTTGAGATTTACTGATCGCATCTATCTGACCTGTGTTAAATGCATTCTGTAGTTTTTGTTCAGTGACATCGGATGCGTACTTCACCACTTTCTGGGGCTGGCCGAACTCGTCAAAAATAGGGTTGTAAGACGCCTGGATCCAAAGCTCGCTACCGTCTTTTTTTACCCGCTTAAACTCGCCAGACTTAAATTCACCCTTTTTCAAGTCACGCCAAAATGCTGAATATTCAGGGCTCATTTTATAGTTAGGCTCAACAAACATACTGTGATGTTGACCTTGGATTTCACTTAAGTCATAGCCTGTTGTAGCGCAGAAGTTTTCGTTGGCGTATTGGATAACGCCTTCAAGGTCGAACTCAATAACAGCAAGGGACTTGTCGATAGCGTTAATCTGGCCTTCGTAGTCGGCATTTTTGCGTTTTTGTGCCGTCACATCGGTAGCGAATTTAACAACGCGAACAATATTGCCCAACTTATCGTAGATAGGATTATACGAAGCCTGGATCCAAATTTTGTCACCGTTTTTCGCTACGCGACAATACTCACCACTGCTGCGTTTTCCGTTTCTCAGGTTTTCCCAAAATCGGTTATATTCTTCAGATACACCATAGTCAGGCAATACAAACAAACGGTGATGCTTACCGACAATATCTTCTTTCGAATAACCTGTTACTTTGAGAAAGTTATCGTTAGCATCTTCAACAATGCCATCTGGGGTAAAAGAGATTATGGCTTGGCAACGGTCGAGGCCTTCCAATAGGCCGGTTTTATGCTGCAGTTCTTGGTCGTTTATCCACTCCACCATAGTTCCAAGCTTCTCACCTTCGACACTTTTAATCGTGGTGAGATTCAATGTAAATAACAGGTCGCCTATAGGTAGTAAAAAGGTGTCGCTACTGTTACAGGTGTCGTACCGCTGATTTAGTTCACTACTATTTGCGAAGAAGCCTGCAACCGAGGAGCCTGTTAAGTTTTCAAAGTCAATGTTGGGAAGAGAGCGCGAGAATTGTGCGCGAAACTCTGCTGTAAGTTGTTTAAATGCTTTGTTGGCAAAGGTTATCGTTCCCGACGCATCCACCAACATTAAACACGCCGAACTCTCACTCAACGCCTGTTCTTGAAAACGAGAAAGACTTTGAGCAGCCATCAACTCTTCATTGTGAAATATATTAAAAACACCCATAGCATCACCTATTTTTTGTAGCGCTACGTGTCTGAAGCGCTGAGTAAAACTGCAAACAATAAAAAGGCGAATTCCCTTTTAAAGAATTCGCCTTTAGTTAACTAAAAAGACTCCCACTCATCATTGTTCGGTACTTTAGGAGCTAACTTTTTATTCGTTCTTAGCGTGGCTACGGAAGCCACTTTTTTCTCTGACACTACCTGAGGCGCTTTTTGTGGGCTCGCTTCTGCAACAGCAGCTTTATCACCTATATTAAACGCCGACACACGCTCAGATAGATTACCGGATTGTTGTTGTAAACTTTCGGCAGCTGCCGCGGCTTCTTCTACCAGTGCCGCATTTTGCTGCGTCATTTCGTCCATTTGCACTACCGCTTTACTGACCTCTTCTATACCCGAAGCCTGCTCAGAGCTCGCTGCAGCAATTTCTGACATGATATCGTTAACCCGTTTGATAGACGTGACTACTTCTTCCATGGTATCGCCAGACTGATTGACAAGTTTATTTCCCCCGTCAATTTTGCTTACCGAGTCTGATATAAGCTCTTTTATCTCTTTTGCCGCTTCAGCAGAGCGCTGGGCTAAGCTTCTTACTTCTGATGCCACTACTGCAAAGCCTCGACCTTGCTCACCTGCTCGTGCCGCCTCAACAGCAGCATTTAATGCAAGTATATTGGTTTGGAATGCAATGCCGTCGATAACACCGATGATGTCTGAAATCTCTTGGGCTGACTCGTTAATTGACGACATGGTATCAACCACCTGACGAATTAACTCACCGCCTTTTGTCGCAATATCGCAGCTCTGCGAAGCTAAGCTATTAGCTTGTTCCGCGTTTTCAGCGTTGAGTTTTACCGTGCCGGTAAGCTCTTCCATACTCGAAGCGGTTTCCTCAAGGCTAGATGCCTGCTGTTCAGTGCGACTTGAAAGATCAGAGTTTCCTGTGGCTATTTCAGACGATGCAGTATTGATGGTTTCTACTGCTTGGTAAATGGAACCGATAGTGCCAGACATTTCACCGACAAACTGGTTTATGGCATCACCTAATACTTGAAACTCGCCCTGGAACTGCTCGTCAAGCTCTGCCGTCAAGTCACCACTAGATAAGCGGGTCATCACATCACTGATAGAACCGATAATACGGCGCATATCGTCAATAAAGCGGTTGATTGACGTGCCGAGCTCTTTAAACTCGCCGTCGAATTCATGCTCGATGCGGCAGTCCAAATTCCCTTGAACCAATTCATTCATTGCCGTTTTGATATCGCTTATTGCTTGCTTTCTACCTGTGATATCAATGGCATATTTCACTACGCGATGGGGTCTGCCGTTTTGATCCAAAATAGGGTTATATGATGCTTGGATCCAAATTTCCTTACCACCTTTGCCAACGCGCTTAAACTCATCAGTAAACAGTACGCCTTGACGTAGCTGCTCCCAAAATTGGCTGTATTCAACGCTGCGCTTATACTCTTCATCAACAAACATGCTGTGATGCTTGCCGACGATTTCATCTAGGCTGTAGCCAACTGTGTTAGTGAAGTTCTCGTTGGCGCTCAGAATTTTTCCGTCAAGGTCAAATTCAATAACCGCCTGGGCTTTATTTATTGCTTCAATTTGCCCTTCGAAATATGCGTTACGTAATTTAGATGCAGTAATGTCAGTGGCAAACTTCACTACGCGAATAACCTTGCCATCACCATCAAATACCGGGTTGTAGGTCGCTTGAATCCAAACCTCTTTACCCATTTTGTCAAAACGGCAAAATTCTCCACTTTGCGGCTTACCCGCTTTGAGATCGCGCCAAAATTGTGCGTATTCCTCCGTGCGAATGTACTGGTTGTCACAGAACATTTTATGATGATTGCCTACAATTTCGTTAAGGCTATAGCCAAGCGCATTTAGGAAGTTGTCGTTTGCGTTTTGGATGACACCGTCTGCATTAAACTCGATCACCGCTTGAGCGTTGTTTAATACATTAAGCATGGTACTTTTGATAAGTAGCTCAGACTGATCAACCCATTCAACCATAGTGCCTATGTTTTGATTGTCTTGGTCGAAAAAAGGCGTTAGCGTGAGCTTAAAGTTCAAGTCGCCTATGCTTATTGTAGAAGTCATTGTCGATTTTAGTTCAGCTAAGATATTGCGCTGATGTGACGGATTACGATGAAATTGGTCGATGTTCTGACCTTCCAAATTATCAGCCGAAAAACTGGGAAGAACAGCCTGAAGTTTTTTTTCATTTTCTTTAAGCAGTGTTTTTACCGACTGATTGGCGTAAATAATATTTCTTTCTGCATCAGCCATCATGATGCAACATGTTGTTGCATCAAGCGCCTGTTTGTTTCTCAATGCTTGATTTACGTCCGTTGCCTTTGTGAAGTCCTCTAACCACGTCATGATTCCCATTGTCTTCAGCCCTCAACCACTTGTGTTTTTGTTTCAACTAAGCCCAATTCGTTACTTGTAATTAAGCTCTCAATATTCACTAAAA
The DNA here is from genome assembly GCF_056160505.1 of Alteromonas sp. ABM1_013. Lineage (NCBI taxonomy): Bacteria > Pseudomonadati > Pseudomonadota > Gammaproteobacteria > Alteromonadales > Alteromonadaceae > Alteromonas > Alteromonas sp. ABM1_013. Next base: position 300,477 of record NZ_JBSWXH010000006.1, on the reverse strand, counting down.
TAACCATGTGTTCGTCTACATCCGCCAGCCCATGCAGATATTTACTATCGAACGCTACCCCAAACTCTGGCGGAGGAAGCATGTCTTCTTCCGAAAGACGTATCACGTCAGACACCCCGTCGACGACAATGCCAACAATTCGCTCGTGGACATTGAGCATAATGACGATAGTAAAGTCGTTATAGGTTGCTTCGCCTACATTGAACTTAATCCGTAAATCCACGATGGGCACAATATCGCCACGAAGATTTATTACACCTTTAATAAAACTTGGCGCATTGGCTATTTTGGTGACCTGCTCATAGCCGCGAATTTCTTTCACCGTCGTGATGTCTAAAGCGTAGTGTTCTTCGCCTAATACAAAACTTAAAAACTCATTCTCTTTCGACGCACTAACGGCTTGCTGTAATGCTGCTTCGCTCATAGTGAAACCTCTTCATTTGGAATATTGGTACAATTTGCTGCCACTGAGTCGGCATCCAAAATCATTGCGACCTTGCCATCGCCCATAATGGTAGCGCCGGCAATCCCTGCGACTTTTTTGTAATGTTGTTCTAAGCTTTTGATCACGACTTGCTGCTGACCCACTAAAGAGTCCACCAGCACGCCGTAACGTTTCTTGCTACTTTCAAGAAGTACCACTATGCCTTTGGTTGGTTCAGTAATGCCGTCGTCAACCTGCATAAGCTGTGTAAGCGACACTAACGGCCAATACTGGTCTCTAATCCACAGCACCTTGTCATTACCAAGTGTCTTTACTTGGGAAGCTGTGGGCTGGAAAGACTCGATAACATTAAGCAGCGGGATGACAAAAATTTGGTCGCCAACAGACACGCACATGCCGTCGACAATGGCGAGCGTAAGGGGTAAATGGATATAAAAGGCTGAGCCCTCGCCTTGCGATGACTCGATTTCAATGCGTCCGCCAATAGATTCGATATTTCGGCGCACTACATCCATACCTACGCCACGGCCCGACACATCAGTAACCTCAGCTGCGGTAGAAAAACCTGCTTGGAATATAAGCTGCCAAATTTCACTGTCTGGCATGTCGGGCGTAACGGCCAATCCGTTTTGCGTGGCTTTCTCTAAAATCCGCGCTTTGTTTAAGCCTGCCCCATCGTCAATAATGCCAATAATGATGCTGCTGCCTTTTTGCTCTGCACTTAAAATAACCGTACCGTTTTCAGATTTTCCCGCTTCAAGGCGCTTTTCAGGGCTTTCTATACCGTGGTCAATACTGTTTCTGACGAGGTGAGTGAGCGGATCGACCAGTTTTTCGATAAGGCTTTTATCAATTTCAGTGTTGCCCCCTTGAATGACCAAGTCGACTTTTTTGCCTAGCTTTGTCGAAAGGTCACGTACAACACGAGGAAAGCGATTAAATGTCATGTTCACGGGTAACATACGCATAGACATCACCGATTCTTGTATTTCACGGGTATTGCGCTGCAGCTCATCGATAGCAAGCTGTAAGCGTTCGCCCACCTGCCCTTCAACTTCCTGGCCTACGTTAGAAAGCATGGATTGGGTGATGACGAGTTCACCAACCAAATTAACCATGGCGTCAATTTTGGTTGTGTCTACCCGAATTGAAGCCGCTTCTTTTGCCACTGCTTTGGGCTTGGTTTTTACAGGCTTAACGATAGGTTGTTTGGGGGCAGCTGATTGGGTAACCTCTGGTTTTACAGGTAGGTTTTCTGGCTCGAAGAAGCCAAAGCCTTCGTCGTTTTTACTCGCGTGAGGTGCCTCTTCAGCCTGTTTCTCCGCTGTTACTTCATCATCTTCAAAGAATCCAAACCCTTCAACTTCCTCTGCTTCTTTTTTATTTTGCGAAGTTTCAGATGTGGCGCCTTGCGTCTCAGTATCTTCATCATCGAAAAAGCCAAAACCTTCAATCTCGCTATCCGAAGCACCTTCAATATCTTCGGTTTGATCATAAGGCTCATGTGCAACTTCACCTGAAGCGCTAGCAAGCGTTTCTTCAAGTACTTTTATACTTGCGTCTATTTGCTCTTGAGGAAGTTCTGTCTGCTCTTTATAAGCAGAGATGGTGTCTTTGAGTACATCGAGGGTTTGCAGGAAAATATCGACGATATCTGCCGTAACTTGAATCTCTTGGTTACGCGCTTTGTCGAGCAGGTTCTCCATCACGTGAGTAAGGTTCATTAAAGCGTCGAAACCAAAAATCCCGCTACCACCTTTTATGGAGTGCGCCGCTCTAAAAATACTGTTTAATTCTTCGGGGTCGGGAGCATCCACATCTAAGGTCATGAGCAACTGCTCCATGTCTTGGAGGTGCTCATCACTCTCATCAAAAAACACACCGTGAAACTGGTTTACATCAATGGTCATGGTTGACTCCCACTTGCCCTATTAAAACCGACGTTCGATTAGCCCAACACTCGCTTCATCACATCTAGCAGTTTATTTGGATCAAAGGGCTTCACCATCCACCCCGTAGCTCCCGCCGCCTTACCTTTAGCCTTCATATCATCGCCCGCCTCAGTGGTAAGCATTACAATTGGCGTTGAACGGAAGTTGGCTAACCCTCTCAATGACTTAATAAGTGTCAATCCATCCATGCGAGGCATGTTTTGATCGGTCAGTACAAAGTCGAAGCGAGCCCCTTGGCACTTGTCTAACGCATCTTGCCCATCTTGCGCAGTGGTTACATTGTAATTCGCTGACTTAAGGGTCATTTCAACCATCTGGCGAATAGACACAGAGTCGTCAACAATCAATATACTTTTACTCATAATTCAATCACCTTTTGAATTGTCGAAATTGCTCTTACCTTGCTTTGAATAGGTTTTGTTACCGCTAAAAAAGCTCCACATCACCCGCATCCATAGAAGTCGCAGAGACCGGATTGTGGTCTGCCTGCCCTTTTTCAGTAAGCGAGTGTTGATAGTTTTCTAGGTTTTCACGCACACGAGCTGCACTTTCTGGGTTGAGCTCTGAAAGTTGCTCAACAATAAAGTCGATAATTTCGCGGGTATACGTCAGGTTTTGGCCATTTATATCGCCAAACTGAAGACCGCGAATGGCAGCTGCTGTGGAATCTGCAAGCTGTTGTCTGATGGCTTCAAGTTCGCTTGCACCTTGTATGTCTGCTTCTGCTTTTTTAATGATGCCTTTAAGCTGTGCGCTAATTGCATCCTTTGCGTTAACAACATGAGAAATATCTTGAGACGCAACAACTTCAGCAGTTTCCGTTAGTTTATCGATGAGGGATCTAATGTTTTCTATCTGGTTTTTTATTACATCGCTAAATTGCGTGGAGCGAGTAGAAAGCGCACGCACCTCATCTGCGACAACTGCGAAGCCGCGACCTGCCTCACCGGCACGCGCTGCTTCAATGGCTGCGTTCAGCGCTAGTAGATTAGTTTGTGAGGAAATATCATCGATGCCGCTTAACGCTTCAATTACGGTGGGCATTGCTTGCTGTATGGTTTGCACTTGGGTTTCTAACGCTCTTGTAGAATCGGTCATCTCTGTTGTTGATTCGATAAATTGCGTTAACGTAGTGTCTGTGTCAGAGGCAAACGAGCGCATTTTGTCGGCGTAAGCGCACTCACTGTTATCATCGTCTTTTAGCAAATTGTTTATGCTAATTTCTTGCTGACTAAGCAGGGATTGAAGAGAAATAAAAGATTCGCTTAACGTAGCCACCGCATCGGTTTGCGTTGAAAAGATGTCGCCAATATTTGATGAAGTAACTGATAATATGTCGCTAGCTTCGCATACTGCAATATTGATGGAATCAGACGCTAGCGAAGCCTCATGAGAATGAGAGTTGTGCTGTTTTGAATGATTAGCGTTAGGCGTCGCTGCTGCCTGACTTACGCTAGTTACTCTTAGTAGTACGAACAGCAGAAAAATCACACAAGCGGAGCTAAGAGCAAGGCCCAAATGCACTACTGACGTAAAGGATAAAGTCCAACTCCCTAACATCATCAAAAACGCCACAACGAAAACATTGCTCTTGCTAGAGAAGAAGTTATCCAAATAATTTGCTGTGATGGCGACCACAATTTCACCTCAATTGTTACTTCCGAGTTAACGGATGTGCAAAACACAAACAAATTATGGTCTAATTTCCACCAGTGACAATTATACTTTTGATTATTTTTATTAACTTGTTACTTTGGCGACAATTGCGACATCTATTGATAAAGGTTTCCCCGATAACGCATATAGTCTGCAAAAAGGAAAGTACTTGGAGGATTTGTGAAAGCGCCAGAAGGGATAAAAAAGCTTAAAGCCGACTGCCCGCTCCTAATGCTTCGAGTGTATCAAGTATAGCGTCTGATATTTCTTCTAAGGGTTTTATGAAGCTTGCAGCTTTCATTTCTACAGCGGTTTTAGGCATGCCGTATACAACACAGGTTTTTTCATCTTGGCAGAAGGTGACAGCGCCTTTAGTGTGCATGTTCTTTAAACCTTTTGCCCCATCACGTCCCATACCAGTAAGCAATACACCCACTGCGTTTGCACCTGCATGCTCAGCAAGTGAATCGAACATGACGTCAACTGAGGGCTTATGCCCTGATACCTTAGGGCCATCATCAAGGCTCAAGCGGTAATCGGCGCCACTTCTTTCCACTTTCAAATGTTTATTACCTGGGGCTAAATAGGCAAAGCCTGGCAATAAGCGCTCTCCCCCCTGCGCTTCTCGTACCGTTATTTCACAAAGGTTATCAAGACGCTTGGCATAGGTGGTGGTAAAACCCGGTGGCATATGTTGGGAAATAATAGTTGCTGGAGCATTGCGAGGAAAATGCATGATGACATCTTTAATCGCCTCGGTTCCCCCAGTTGATGCACCTATTCCAATAAGCTTTTCAGTGCCTGTGTAGCGCATGGAAGCGTGCTTAGTACAGCGAGTTTCGGTGGGATGGCCTAACTTTGAGTGGGCAGCTGCTTTTATCTTTTCTACGATAACTGCGGCATATTCGGCCATACCTTGCGCCACACCTAACTTTGGCTTAGCCATGAAATCAACCGCTCCTAACTCTAGGGCGCGCAATGTTGCATCGGCTCCTCGTTCAGTGAGCGTGGAAATCATTACCACTGGGGTTGGCATCGCCTTCATCATCACTTCTAAAAAGCGAAGCCCATCTACCTTTGGCATCTCAATGTCTAGGGTAATAACATCGGGCCTGAACTCTTGTACCATTCGCTTGGCAACATAGGCGTCTGGCGCCGCCCCCACCAGCGATAAGTTAGGGTCGCGCGTGATAATTTCTGACAAAATTTGTCGTATTAAGGCAGAGTCGTCAACGACGAGAACTTTTATAGGCATGTGATTGTTCCGAAAATGAAATAACGCCCGTCTTCGCTTGCTCAGAAAGTAGAACGCGGTGCGTAGATTCACGCTCGTAAAGCGTTGCATTGTTAAATTCGCGAATTCGCTTCATGTACACTTTTCCGTCAGCCGGAAAATAATAAATTTTTCGAGCATAAGTAGACATCAAATCGCTGCTAACAAGGGGAATATTTGCATTATCTAAATACTCTAAAACAAACTCTGCATTTACTCGCCCGATGTCTTGTTGCACAAACCCTGGTAAGACTTTTCCGCCGCCAAATGCTTTAGCCACCAGCTTGTTACGACGCGCGCCTAAATGCACGAGTTGGTCTATCAGCATATTCATAGCGTGCACGCCATATTTTGTGGCCAAGCAGGCTTCGAGATTGGTGGTGAAGTTGAGGTCGGGCAACATGAAGTGATTCATACCGCCAATTTTCTTTTCTTGATCGAAAATGCACGCCGCAACACACGAGCCAAGTATAGTTACCAAAGCTTTGTCTGCGGCAGTAGCATAGTATTGCCCCGGCAGGAGTTTTACCGCTTCTTTTTGAAGGCGGTTATCAAAATAACGTATGGGGTTTTCATCCTGACTCATACTGCAAGTTCCCTTTAAACAACTGGTCGATAAACGGTTTTCCCCATGGGCGCCACAAGTTCAGGGTACATAGTGAAATTTTCAGAGTGCCCTGCTACGTACATGCCGTCACTACACATTAACTTCACCATACGCGCTAAAATTTTGCGCTGCGTAGGTCGGTCAAAATAAATCATGACGTTGCGACAAAAAATTACGTCTATCGGCGCATCTACACACCAGCTTGGCGACATTAAATTGAGCGGTTCAAATTGCACCATTTTTCGCAGTTCATCTACCACCCTTACTCTTCCGGTTTGCGAACCTTTACCTTTGTAGAAGAATTGGGTTTTATAATCGTAAGAAAGCTGACTAATACTGTTTTGGGCATAAACGCCTTGGCGGGCCTTCTGCAACACTTTACTATCAATGTCTGTGGCAAGTATTTGTATGTTGGGCGTAAAGGTGCCAAACACAGACGCCACCGTCATCGCAATACTGTAAGGCTCTTCACCCGTGCTGCTCGCAGCGCACCAAATACGTTTAGTTTGCGGTCGCTTTCGAAGGAAATTTGCTAGCGCTTCAAAGTGATGAGGCTCTCTGAAAAACGCGGTGAGATTGGTGGTAAGCGCATTGATAAAGTGCTCCATTTCATCATCATTGCTTCCAACATAAGCTAAGTATTCTTTGAAGCTATTTATTTCGAGCGTGCGCAGCCGCCTCGCAAGGCGGCTATAAACCATCGCGTCTTTAGAGTCGGCTAGGTTAATGCCTGCTTGTTTAAAAAGCAGACCTTTTACCCGCTCGAAATCTCTTCGGCTATATGAAAACTCCCTTTGCGCGTCCGTGCTTTGTATGGCCGACATACACTAAAATGCCTCCCAATCCGACGCATCAGGTGCGGCTGGATTCAGCGCTTTAATTCGCTGTTTTGGCACTTCGCGTTCTCTAGGTAACCCACTGCTGCCATTTAACGATCGTACCTCTGAGCTCTGTTCGGGCTTTCGATTATTTCCTACTTTGAAAACCGATACTCGCTGCGCGAGTTCCCCCGACTGCTGCCGCATACTGTCAGCGGCTGCCGCGGCCTGCTCAACTAAGGCAGCATTTTGCTGGGTCATTTCGTCCATTTGAACCACAGCATTGCTCACTTCTTGAATGCCTGTGGCTTGCTCCGATGATGCCGCAGCAATTTCCGACATAATATCGTTAACACGCTTTATAGCAGTGACGATATTGGCCATGGTCTCACCAGACTTATTCACCAATACATTGCCATCGCCAATTTTTTCCACCGATGCTGAAATTAGCGCCTTAATATCTTTTGCCGCCTCTGCAGAGCGCTGGGCAAGCGTCCTTACTTCAGAGGCAACAACCGCAAACCCGCGTCCTTGTTCGCCCGCTCTTGCCGCTTCAACGGCTGCGTTTAGTGCAAGTATGTTTGTTTGGAAGGCAATGCCATCAATTACGCCGATAATGTCGGAAATACGCTGGGCAGAGTCATTAATTTCACCCATGGTATGCACCACTTGTTCAATAACTTTGCCGCCCTCAGACGCCACATCCGACGCCTGACTTGCCAACCCTTTTGCCTGGTCAGCATTCTCAGCATTTAGCTTCACCGTTCCCGTTAGCTCTTCCATGGCTGAGGCAGTTTCTTCTAAGCTAGAGGCCTGCTGCTCGGTACGGCTAGAGAGGTCGGCGTTGCCCGTGGCTATTTCGTTTGAGGCAGTATCAATGGTTTCAACAGCAGTATGGATTTTCACTATGGTGTCGCGTAGTTCGTCAATAAAGTGATTAATGGATTCACCGAGTACTTTGAAATCACCATCTAGTGGCTCATCTATTGTTTTCAATAAATCGCCTTCTGTAAGGCTCGCCATAATAGACTTGATACTTTCTACTGCTAAGGTTCTTCCCGTTACGTCCGTGGCGTATTTCACTACTCTAAACGGCTTGCCATTTTGGTCTAGAATAGGGTTATAAGAGGCTTGAATGTAAACTGGCTTTCCTGATTTATTTAAACGCTTATATTCTCCGCTGGCATAAACCCCTTGACGCAATTGCTCCCAGAAAGCTGCGTATTCGGGGCTATTTTTAAAAGCAGGATCCACAAAAATACTGTGGTGCTTACCTTTTACTTCATCAAGGGTATAACCCATCGCTGCTAAAAAGTTACTGTTCGCGTTTAAGATTACGCCTTCAAGGTCAAATTCAATGACAGCCTGAGACTTACTTATGGCGTTCAACTGGCCTTCAAAATAGGCGTTTTTCAGTTTATCTTCGGTAATATTGGTGGCGTACTTTACTACCCTAAACGGGTTACCGTTCATGTCTTCTATTGGGTTATAAGAAGCTTGGATCCATACGCTACTCCCTGACTTGCTTACTCGCTTAAATTCGCCAGAGAAGAATTTGCCTTCTTTAAGTTCAGACCAAAAACGCTGGTACGATTCTGTTTGTCTGTTTTCTTCATCTACAAATAACTGATGATGCTTACCTTTAATTTCGTCTAGGCGGTAGCCCATAGTGTTGAGGAAGTTGTCATTAGCGGTAATGATATTGCCATCTACATCAAACTCGATGACCGCCTGAGATTTACTAATAGCGTTAATTTGCCCTTCGAAATATGCGTTTCTTAGCTTATCTTGGGTTACGTCGGTGGCAAATTTAACTACTTTAAATGGCTTGCCTGTACTGTCAAAAATGGGGTTGTAAGACGCGCGGATCCATATCTCTTTGCCGCCTTTTGCTATCCGTTTATACTCCCCCTCGCTGTGCTCTCCCGCTTTTAAGCTTTGCCAAAACGCGGCGTATTCTGCACTTAGCTTATACCTTGGGTCGACAAACATGCTGTGATGCTGCCCTTTAATTTCAGACAGGCTATAGCCCATTGCGGCAAGGAAATTTTCGTTAGCGCTTAAAATATTTCCCTCTAGGTCGAACTCGATTACGGCTTGAGATTTGTTAATGGCGGTAATTTGCCCTTCAAAATCTGCATTTTTCTGTTTTTGTGCAGTAATGTCAGAAGCAAATTTAATGATGTAATCCACCTCGCCGTTGTCGTCAAACACCGGGTTATAGGTCGCTTGGATCCATACCTCGTCGCCTTGCTTATTGATTCTGCAAAACTCACCACTGTGTACGTCTCCGCTTTTTAGCTTTGTCCAAAACGCTTTGTACTCATCGCTTTGTGCGTAGTCACTGTCTACAAAAATACGATGGTGCTTTCCTACGACTTCAGTCTCGCTATAACCCATGGCGGATAGAAAATTGTCGTTAGCCGATAATATTTCCCCATCTGTAGTAAAGGAGATCACAGCTTGGCTTCGCATAATGGCATCGACCATGCCCTTGTTGCGTTTATTTTCTGTGTTGTCCTGCCACTGCGTAACGAAAAGCTCAGTGCCGTTTTCGTCCGCTGTTATTGCAGATGCACTTACGCAAAAGCTATGATCAGCGAGTGAAACAAGCTGCTTCTTGTCACCTGAAGCATGGGTGAGTAAATAAGACGGATTTTCTGAAGAGCTAGTCCCAACAGTAATATCGTCAATGTGCTTTCCCGATAGTGTGGATTCGCCACCGCCGACAGAAAAGTCTTTGGGGTAGGCTTTGGCCATATGCAAGAATGCCGGTGTGCAGTAGTGAATAACCCCAGACTTGTCGATGACCAACAAGTTTGAGGCACTAGCCTTTAAAATATTCGACTTTAATAGCGCGTCGTGTTTCGCTATTTTTAATTCTTCGCCGTTAAGAAAATTAAATACGCCCATAACTAATATTTCCCAATGTCAGGTGTTTCCGTTTAGTGAAGGACCTTGTAACTACGCGTCGTCGTTAACGCTATCAGGTGCAACTAAACCCAGCTCCTCGCTGGTTATTAAGCTCTCAATGTTCACCAGAATGACCATGTTTTCATCCACATCGGCTAAGCCGTGTAAATATCTGCTGTCAAACGCTACGCCAAACTCTGGTGGCGGAAGTACTTGCTCTTCAGACAAGCGAATAACATCGGATACACCATCTACCACGATGCCAACAATACGTTCTTGAATGTTTAGCATTATCACTATTGTGAAGTCGTTATATGTAGCCTCGCCTACGCTAAACTTGATACGCAAATCCACGATAGGAACTATGTCACCACGCAAATTAATTACCCCTTTGATAAAAGCAGGCGCATTCGCAATTTTAGTAACTTGTTCGTACCCTCTGATTTCCTTCACTGTTGTTATGTCCAAGGCGTAATGCTCATCGCCAAGCACGAAACTTAAGTATTCTTTGTCTTGTCCACCAGTAACCGCTTGATGCAAGGCCGTTTCACTCATGAAAGTAACTCCTCTATTTGGCTGGAGGTATAGGTTGTAGCAATGGAGTCTGCATCGATAATAAGTGCAACTTTACCGTCACCCATAATGGTTGCCCCCGCTATTCCAGCCACTTTACGGTAATGCTCCTCTAGACTTTTAATGACTACCTGCTGCTGACCAACAAGCGCATCAACTAAAACACCAAATCGTTTTTTACTGCTTTCAAGTAACACCACAATGCCTTCAGTGGGAGAAACTGCAGCCCCTTCTACTTCCATGAAGTCGTAAAGAGGGACCAAAGGCCAGTATTGGTCTCGAATATAAAGTACGGTGTCGTTACCCAAGGTTTTAAGCTGCTGCTTTGTGGGCTGGAAAGATTCGATAATATTTAAAAGAGGAACAACAAAGATTTGCTTACCTACTGACACACACATGCCGTCAACAATAGCCAGCGTAAGCGGTAAGTGAATGAAGAAAGCTGAGCCTTCCCCTGCACTCGATTCAATATCGATACGTCCGCCAATAGACTCGATATTGCGGCGCACCACATCCATACCTACCCCTCTTCCCGAGACATCGGTAATGGCTTCGGCAGTTGAAAATCCAGGTTGAAATATAAGCTGCCATACTTCTGAGTCAGGCATATCATCAGATACGGCAAGCCCGTTACTACGCGCTTTATCAAGAATTTTATCGCGATGAAGACCACCACCATCGTCGATAATACTGATGATAATACTGCCGCCCTTTTGCTCGGCACTTAAGATAACCGTGCCCTTTTCCGGCTTGCCGGCAGCCGTGCGCTTTTCTGGCATTTCGATGCCGTGGTCGATACTGTTGCGCACTAAGTGAGTGAGCGGGTCGACTATTTTTTCAATTAGGCTTTTATCGATTTCCGTACTGCCACCTTGAAGCACCAGTTCAACCTGTTTACCCAACTTTCCTGCTAGGTCTCTCACTAAACGGGGAAAGCGATTGAAAGTTGCCGTTAGCGGAAGCATGCGCATAGACATGACCGACTCTTGTATTTCTCGGGTGTTGCGCTGTAACTCATCAATAGCAAGCTGTAGCCGCTCGCCAATTTGCCCATCAACATCTTGTCCTATCATGGAAAGCATTGACTGGGTGATTACCAGTTCGCCCACCAAGTTAACCATGGCGTCAATTTTTGTGGTATCTACTCGAATTGAAGCCGACTCTCGAGCAGAGCTTTTTTTCGTAGAAGGTTTAGTTTTCTTTTTAGCAGTTGCAGGCGTAGAGCCAGCCTCAGCTTGCGGTGATCTAGAGGCTGTTGCTGAACTTTTTGAAGTACTGCCGCTTTGACTTTGCCCGTTGTTAGTTGCGTTTGCTGCAGTATTTATGTGGCGAGCCGAAGGTACGTCTTCGAAAAAGCCGAAGCCTTGGCTTTCCTCTTTGTGACCACTTTCAGCTGTTGCTGCTTCTGATTTTACCGGTTTAGATTCGACGAGATTACTTTGGGTATCTTCATCGTCGAAGAACCCAAAGCCTTCTTCAGCTTGAGGTGACGAATGGGTAGTTCCGCTGTCTTGAAGGTCTTGGCTATCAGATACGTCATCAAAAAATCCAAAGCCATCATCGTTTTCTTCGCTGCTTTCGCTAGATAGATTTTGAATAGGCTCATCATCGAAAAAGCCAAAACCGTCGTCAGTAGCTAAACTAGACTCAGAAGGCTCGTCATCAAAGAAGCCAAAGCTGTCATCGTGTTCACTTTCGATTTGCGCGTTCACGCTTACTTCAGTTGACCCATTGTTACCATCTGTTTCGGCATCAGTGGGTTGCCCGTCAATAACAGCGTTGAGTATTTTTATGCGCTCATCAATGCCTTCTTGTGGAATTTCAGTCTCATCACGATAGGCATTAAGGGTGTCTTTTAAAACGTCTAGGGTTTCTAAAAGCACATTAACGATGTCAGCTGTGACGCTAAGTTCATTATTACGGGCTTTGTCTAGTAAATTTTCCATCACATGCGTTAAGTTCATCAACGCATCAAAGCCGAAAATACCGCTACCGCCCTTAATGGAATGAGCAGCGCGAAAAATACTATTGAGTTCTTCAGGATCGGGAGACTCGACGTCCAAGCTCATCAATAGCTGTTCCATATCGTCGAGATGCTCGTCGCTCTCGTCGAAAAATACGCTATGGAACTGTTCAATATCGATGCTCATTCTGAATCCTTCCAGACTTAAGGAATTAGTAAAAGGGACTAACCTAAGACGCGTCTAGTCACATCAAGAAGTTTGTTTGGATCAAAAGGTTTTACCATCCAGCCTGTGGCCCCAGCAGCTTTGCCTTTCGCTTTCATATCGTCGCCCGCTTCTGTGGTTAGCATGACAATTGGGGTTCTGCTGTAGGCCCCTAACCCACGCAAGTTTTTAATGAGCGTAAGGCCATCCATACGAGGCATGTTTTGATCAGTGAGTACAAAGTTAAATTGCTGCCCCTTACATTTGTCCAGCGCTTCTTGACCGTCTTGGGCTGTAGTGACGGTATATCCGGCACCCTTTAGTGTCATCTCTACCATTTGACGAATCGACACCGAATCGTCGACAACTAAAATATGTTTGCTCATATGCTCACTTCTCCAAATTATGTCATTACTGACAGTGCTTCCTGTTCCTTTCTTAGCTTAGAACAATTCAACTTCTCCAGCGTCCATAGAGGTGGCAGACACTGGGTTGTGGTCATTTTTACCTTTTTGTGCGAGCCCTCTTTGGTACTCGCTTAATTCGCTGACGAAACGCTCAATATTGTGGGGATCTAACGTTGCCAACTGTTCTAAAATGAACGTAATCATGTCTTGGGTATATTGGATATGCTGGCCATTGATATCGCCAAACTGCATACCTCGGATAGCAGCATTTATAGACTCATCAAGCTGTGAGCCTATCTCTTCAATTTGTTTAGTAGTAACAAGGTCTGCTTCTGCTTTTCTAATGATTTCGGCCAGTTGATCACTTATATGTGATTTAGCATTAACAACCTGAGATATATCTTGCGAGGCTACAAATTCTGCAGTGTCAGTCAGTTTGTCTACCAAACTACGGATATTCTCAACTTGGGTTTTTATAACGTCACTAAATTGTGTAGATCGCGTTGATAATGCGCGCACTTCATCAGCCACCACCGCAAACCCTCGACCAGCTTCGCCTGCCCTTGCCGCTTCTATCGCAGCATTTAGCGCCAACAAGTTGGTTTGCGCGGCAATATCATCAATGCCGCTAAGTGCGTCAATAACCGTTGGCATCGCCTGTTGAATGGTTTGCACCTGTTCCATAAGGTGCTTTGTTGACGAGGACATTTGCTCGGTTGAATCGATAAATTGGGTCAGGGTTCCATCGGTTTCTTGTGCAAACGTACGCATGCGTTCTGAATACGATTGTGTTTGCGTACTATCGACGCTCAATAACGCATCGATACAATGAATTTGCTGTGCAACAAGCGCTTTTAAGCTGCTAAAAGCATTGGATAAGGTTTCAACAGCGTCATCTTGGGTAGACTTAATGGATGATAAATTGCTATCACATGTGCTTAAAGACAGAGCAAGCTCGTCGCTCGCTTTTTTGATATCAGCACTCCCCGCTTGTTCGCTTTGCGCTTGGGAGTCGTCACTTGGATAGACCTCGTCAACTTCATCCGCACTTTTGCTATAAATGAAAGCACTAAAGACAACTACGCCTGTTAGTACCGCAAGCGCTGTGAGCGCGGACACAAAAAAGAACAAAGCCCAAGAAGCAGCTATGCCTACTACACAAAGTACATATATGCTCTTTAAAGCCCCTTGCTGCATTGAAGGTAAGTTATTAGATGACAAAAAAACTCTCCTTGAAAAAACACTGCGACTTAACTTCAACAGTACTCTTTCATAATTAAGCACGTTACTTGGTTCACGAATTACAAAGCGCTGGGCACACTCTATGAGCGCCAATAGACATAAAGCCTAGCGCAAAGGCAACATAACGTTGTTAGCCAAGTTGGGTAACAACGTTATGCTTAACTGGCTTTGCACACATGAGATAAGCGTAGTACCCAATTTGAAAAGTAGGCAAGAACATGCATAAGTTTTTTATAAAAAAAGCGTTTTAGTCGCTATTTGTGTCTAACTTGCTAAGAAGTGTTAAAGATAGTGTTGATGAGAAAGCACCAAGAGATATGCACATGCAGCAAACTTTGCTGGAACAGTGGTGATGATGATGGCGTTTCGCTATGACATACGTATTCGAGATTGTTCACCTCAGCTGGGCATAAAAAATCCCTTTGTTTTAGCTAGGTAACTTCATCACCCAGTTTGCCCGCTATTTTATCTGTCGACTGGTTTAGTACTTTTTTCTGTCACAGACAATTCATCGTGCTCTTGTTCTGTAAGCTTTGCCCGTTCCGCTTTAGAGATATAAGCTGGCTTATTACTTTTATGAAGTTTAGCCTTAGCTTTCTTATCTTTTTTCTTAAGTTTAGTGAAAATTTTCTTACGACGATTCATGCTCTGTTCTCTTAATCAGTACCGCCTATTGTTCGTATTATACGATGCTCATCGCAAAAGCCGCCATATGAGTTTTCGCGAGCACAAATTTCAAAATAGAGGAAAGTGGCTTGGAATCAAAAAAGCCCCGCATTTTCATGCAGGGCTCTCTGAAAAATGGTGCCTCGACCCGGGATTGTAACGCGCGGTGCAGCCGCAGGGGCACGCGGATTTTCAATGCAACCCTACGCTTTAATTAATTGTTTTTATTAAACTTTCATTTTACTTGCCAATTCTTTGCATAAGCTGGGGTTTCATGACAACTATTAGCATGGCCACTCTTGTTGAACGACTAATGTCTACACAACCACCTGTATGCCTCTAAGTAGTGAGCGTTGTTATGTTGAATAATCAAAAGAAATAGCAGTGCACTTTAATCAGTACTTACGGTTTTATGTGCTTTGTTTCGTGATTAAATCTCTAATGAGAAACCTATCAAAAATGTACGCCCGCTCAATGTAGTATTATAAGCTCGGTCGTTTGAATCGCTGTACAGTTCCTCTCTAACATCAGTTAAATTTAGACCTTCTATAGTCATTCTTAATGATTGACTAAGTTGCATGCTAGCCGATGCATCAATGTAAGTAGTTGCATGATAGCCCGATTCGTCTTGGTCAGTATTTCCTGGCTGGACAGACAATATATAAGGGCTACGGTAGACAGCAGATACACGAGCCGACCAATGCGACTGTTCATAATACAATGTAAAATTATAACTACGTCTAGACAGCCCCGCGAACGTCTTAACCTGATTTTCTCCCGTACCTTGTACGTCTCGGTAAAGGGTTTGACCCTCGGCATAAGTGAAGTTGGTACTAATCCCAAGAAGATCAAAAGGAGAAGGAAGAAATGCTAAATCACGAGAATAAGTCATTTCAAAACCTTTAAATGTGGTTGTATCGGTATTCTTGGGTGTACTAACATAAAAAACATCATCGACACTATCCCCATCTTGAAGCAAGCTAGCGGGGAGTCCCAATTCGCTATACGGTATAGCTTCAACATCTTCCACTACGAAATTATCTATCTGCTTGAAGAAGCTAGAGAGAGCCATAATGCCGCCATCTTCGAAATACCACTCAACACCGGTTTCTACATTCAATGACTTTAGAGGCTTTAAATAAGGATTTCCTAAAAATACTTGCCCAATGTCGCCTTCATTCCGGGATGCTTGCGACACCTCGGCGGTAATAGCCAAATCTTGAATAGACGGGCGCGTGATATTCTCATCAACGCTGGCACGCCACAACCAATTGTCGTTGAGTTCAAGTACGGTATTTACGCTAAAAAGCACATCGTCATAAGTTTTGGTGACGGCGGACGGCAATCCCTTTTGAATACCTGAAGATGTAAACCGCGTATTGAAATACCGAATTCCCCCTTGCGTATAAAGTGGCTTACCCAGCCAATGTCCTACGCTATCGTATATCGCGTAGAGCGCGAGAGTGTTTTCTTTTACCTTAAAGTTGGAACTATCTACTGTATCCTCGGCGGTAAGTTGTACGTTACCCAAGTCAAAATGTGTTTGAATAGCATTAAGGTTGCCCTGCATCCATGTTTTATCTGGGTGCTGACTGAACAGAGATAAGTGCGCTTTAGTCAGCGTATTATCATCAAAAGCCGGGTACACACTTCTAGCGCGATCCATCCCTGTGTTCTCAAAGGATTTATAATGTGCCCCCGCCGACAGGGCATCACCGTTACTAAATAAATAGCGAAGTGATCCCTTTACATTGTTATACGAATTACGTATTTCGTTTTCTTGAAAATAGAGATCTTTTACGGTTAGTCCAGTTAGGGATGCCGTATCCATATTAGTTGAATAGCTCTGGCCGTAAAAACGGTCTTCACGAAAGTCCGTAACGATATCCACCCCAGTTTTACGAATGTTGACTTTATTTACTTTAGGCTGCGAGTAATCACTGGCACTGCTGCCGAGGCTAACGTTAAAGCTTAGTGCAGAAGTGGGCTGCCACTGACTTTCCATACTAATTTGATAAAACGTTGACGTATTTTCATCTTCCCGAGTTTCGATACGCCATGTTGCATCGGTATATTTCGCAAACAATATTTCCTTGTCATTTTTATTTTGTTCCCATGCGAGTAGCGTAACATTGTCATTGTCTTTCACTGCAATATGATGCTCATCAAGGCTATTTTGTAAACGGCTGGCAATACCATTAAACGCAAGTTGCCACTTATCGTTTGGCGCGTATTGCAGTGAGGCTGTTACCCCTAATCGACGTTGATTATTATTCCAAAGAGAATATCGATGGCCTCTGGGAAACCAGAATACGCCTTGTGCTAATTCATGCTGCAACACACTATCTTCGTCTCCGCTGTAATGCTTTTTCTCCTGTCGCCACCGCGTAGTATTAGTACCAAACTCAGTAGTGTGTCGCTGACTGTATACGGCGGAAACAAGACCTCCGAATTTATCATTTCGTCGGCTGAACAGCCCAATAATACTTGGGTCGAGCTGTTTACTGTTTTCGTTGTAACTTTGTTTCACGGTAAAGCTATTTATGTCATCCGCAAAATCGAAGGGGTTTGGCGTATACAACATAACTGTGCCACCAATACCGCCTTCATCTTGTTCCACCGAATACGACTTACTTACATCAATACGATTAAAAATTTCTGATGCAAATAGAGTGAAGTCAAAGGCTCGGGTACGACTCACACTTCCTCTGGCGTCCATCGCCGAGGATGTCATCGCCATCGCTTCCATACCATTTACCTTTACACGGGTAAAGTCAGGACCTAGTCCCCGAAGTGAAATCTGTCGCCCTTCGCCTCCTTCACGGGTGATAGTAATGCCCGGTATACGTTGTAATGAATCAGCCAAATTCAAATCGGGGAAATCAGTAATGTCTTCTGACAAAATCGATTCTTGTGTGACCATGGCAAGGCGCTTTATCTCTCTGGCACGAATAAGAGATTGCCGAAATCCTGTGACTTCTATTTCAACAGTAGGGTGAGTACGCGTAATAGCATTGCTTTCTGTTTGGGTTGTTTTGCTAGTGGTTTCGTTTTGTTGTGTGTCGCACCAGTGAATAACCCAGCCATTTTGGACAGGCGCTAAACAAAGTGAAAACGGTTCCAGTAGTGAAGATAAATCACTGGCGTTAGTCGTGCGCCATTGTGTAGGTGTTATGGTTAACCCCTTAAGCAAGGTGGGGTCAAATGCAATGGTCTTCCCGGCGTCACGGCTAAATTCAGTGACAAGCTGTGATAAGGGAATAGTATTGATGGCTTTGTCTGCTAACCCTTCTTGAGCAGCAAAACAAGCAGGTGATAAACCGACCGATATTAACCAAAAAACGTGACCCACAATGACCACTGACTTTTTGTTTCTTCGGTTTATCATGCCAATTTAGTTTACTTGTCGACGTATTTCGAAACCTGAACGAGTATCAGCTACCTCCAGTTGATAGAGGGAACTAAGTACCGCTAACGTTTGCGCAGTATCTTCTAGTTTAAAGCGACCAGCCACACGGTGTTTCCCAATAGTGCTATCTATCACCAAAATGGGCTTATCTGAATAACGGTTCAATCGTTCCAACAAATAAGTGAGGGATTCATTATCTACTTCTATCCAGCCTGTGCGCCAGTCTACCACTTGTGACAAATTAACACGCTGCACCGGTTCTGCAACTCCCCTATTAATTATTATTTTCTCACCTGCCTTGAGCAATATAGGCGCGCTATCGACCTTACCTCGAACTTCTACAATGCCCTCGTGTACTATCACATCAACACGCTGCCCTTGCCTATCGATGTTGAACGCCGTGCCAACCGCCGTCACTGAAGTCAGTCCGGCCTTAACCACAAACGGGCGAGCCCGGTCTTTCGCCACATCAAAATACACCTGTCCCTTTTTCAAGTTCAAAGCGCGAGTATCGTCAGAAAATAGAACGATTAGCTCACTTTTGGGTTGTAGTTGCACCTCACTACCATCACTTAGTGCCTCGTGCGCGGAAGTAATTAATTGGGATGAGGTTGAGGGTGTTATGATGTGATAGCGTGAAAATACTAGCGCAATCACAAGTAATGACGCAGCAATGGCGCTTCCCCATGTCACAAGTGAATGCCTTCGGTTTGCGATTTTTGACGACTTTTGGGCGTTTAAATAAGCAGCATGAACTGCTGGGTCTTCCCAAGTTGCTATCATCTTTTCTAACGCCTCTTGATGCCGCTCACTTTCATCTAACCAACGGATAAAACGGCGTTTATTTAACGCATCTAAATCTCCGTCTGCGAGCCGGTCAATCCACTCACCTGCCTCTAGGTATGTCTTTTCTTGTTGGCTTGTCATTATCTACCTGCTTTATCCAGATGCAGTTGAATATCTGCCATCGCGCGCGAAATATGCTTTGTTACTGCTTCTGCCGAAATATTCAAGCTAGACGCTATGGCTTGACGGCTTTGACCTTCGATACGACGCATTTCGAAAACACGCCGACGTTGAACTGGCATGGCATTAATCACTTGCGCGATGAGCTCGATTCGTTGTTGTGTTTCAAGGTGCAGCTCTGGATTTTGTCGGTAGCATTGTTGTTCATCAGCATTGTCAGTGTCTGGAAGCTGGCGTTTCGAAAGCAGATTTCTCGCTACGCGAAACGCGTATGCGAGAGGATTATCAATAGTGGTTGATTTAGATTGTTCTAAAACGCGAACGATTGACTCTTGATAAAGGTCTGCCGCCTCTTCACTGTTAACGGAGTGCCTGCGCAAGTATTGCTTGAGGACTTTCGAATTTATCAGCGTTTGAAGTGAAGAGCTGGAGGTTTCTTCTGGCATGTCTAACGACGATACTGCTGTATTAATATGATGGTCACTTATCATCGCACTCGCCTGTGACAGATTCATTGCAGTGTCGAGAAGTGTGAGGATTGGGGTGATGTAAATATACGGGATTGCTGTAAAACCAGAGATCATCCCACGGATTTTCCCCTCTAGGATCAACCTCTGGCTCCAATTCTTCTTTTAAGTTGGTCCCGCGTACTCGTATGTAGGCATCGTTGTCAGGTGCGGGCAAAGAAAATTGCACAACATTATAGGCTCCCTGTCTTTCCCAATCTTGCTGATAAAAACGGTGAATCACCTTCACAGGTGCTTTTTCTGTTTGGGGGTATTTGCCAACCACACCTCCATAGATTATATCTAATCGCTCTACCGTCGGATACTGACGATTAAAGTTAGTACCTTGCGGATCGTGAAACGCCACAGTAACGGTTATAGGCGCTTTATTGTTAACGTCTAAATCTAACGTATCACCAATGTTAACGCGCTCAGCTCCATGTTGAACACTCACATACAGCTCGTCAATCAAATCACCGGTAACGATAAAGACATTTCCTTCGCGCAGACCATCTAGTACGCTGTCGTAGTCTCGTGCCGCTCGTACATACGTTTTTGCGTATTCTCCTGGCCAAAAATCTGTACGGCCTTCGGTATAATGTGCATGGCTATCAGAAACAGCGGTAACCGTCCACTTTCTGCCTTCAGCCAGTAACTTATCCCAAACCCCTCCAACAATTGCCGACATTTGGTCAGTGCCGCCACGGGTCGGATAGCCAAAATACTCTGCGCGAGGCGCTCTCGGATTATTTGTACCGTCTGGGTTGATTGATGCAGCCTGATGACCAGGAATGGCAGTCATACCGGTAACCACATCTGGCGCGGTATCCTGCCACTCCCGCATTTTTTGCGGTGTAACCTTTTGGTACACATTCAAATCAGTAGCCTTTCGGGCAGGGTGATTCACTACCAACACCGGTCGTGGTGACATATTCTGCATAGCTTCTAACGCGCTAAGCATAAACGCCTGCGTATCTCGTGGAGATTCATCTGGGTAAATTTCTCTGCGGTTGTACTGACTTTCCGACTCAAAAAGTTGATCAGCTTCTTTCTTACTTTTTGGAATAATCAGGGTGCTGTGTCGCGCACCTGGCGTGTCGAACTCCATACCATAGAACTGCATAATTTCTGGGATGGCGGCTCTGGAGGCGACGAGTTCAGGGTACGCTGAGTTTCGGTTTACTGCGCTGTGATTTGGACCACCATGGTCGGTTGTTACCATCCAATCTAATTGATGAAATGCTGCCATTTTGGCGTTCAATGCAGTGAAATAGTGGGCGTCACCAAATAAGAGTGGCGAAGGGGGTTGAGTCTTCCAGTTCCATCTTGCGCTATATTTGCCGTGAATATGGTGATCACCGGCTAGCCAGTTTTTTCCATCTTCGGGCACAAAAGCACGGCTTTCATTGTGTTGCTGGTTTACTGATACACACGCTGACAAGACGAGTAATCCGCTCGTAAACGTTATCATTAAAACTTTTTTCATTGCTGTTTAAACGTCCATTGGAAAAAGCATACCAGGCAAGCCTGGTATGCTACTTAGTTTAAAATTGCATGGTTGCACCAAGCATATAAGTACGTCCACTGGTGGTGGTATTGTATGCACGATCGTGAGAATCGCTATATAACTCCTGACGCTCATCGGTAAGGTTAATGCCTTCAAAGCTCAGTTTAATAGTGTCGGTTAGCTGGTAGAATGAAGAGAAATCGATAAATGTTGTACCGTGATAACCTGATTCATCCTGATCGCCACTGGAAGACGCGCCAGTAAGATATGCACTACGGTACGCCGCTGACACTCTAGCTCCCCAGCCTTCCTGCTCGTAGTACAGCGTAAAGTTATAACTATTTTTTGATAGTCCCGTGAACGGTTTTTCCTGATCATTTCCCGCTTCGCCATAGATATTGCGATACAAAGCATCACCATCTGCATAGGTATAGTTTGCAATAACACCTAAATGATTAAATGGAGCAGGAAGAAAATCTAAATCGCGAGAAAAAGTTAACTCTACCCCTTTAATTTTCGAGGCGTCCATATTCTCTGGACGCTGTAAATAAAAAATACTGTCTACGGTTTTATCTACAGGTAGTAATTCTGTCGGTAGGCCTAATGACGAATACACTACTTCGCTGGTAGTATCGACAATGAAATTATCGATATCTTTATAGAAAATCGCAGCTGCGGCATAACCAACGTCATCGAAATACCACTCAAACGCGGTATCTAAATTAATCGATTCAAAGGGTTCCAACATGGGATTTCCCATCGTCACGCTGGTAATCGCATCCCCCGATGTCTGCGAAACTGACGCGTTATAGCTTAGCGACCCCAATGATGGACGGGTTATGTTTTTGCTTGCCGATGCACGCCATAACATGTTTTCTTGCAACTCGTAAACGAGGTTGATAGTAGGTAAAATATCAGAATATGAACGGATGGTTTCTATGGCAACACCCGATGATTTGCCGGCCGCCGTAATATCTGTTTCAAAATATCGTAACCCCGCACTTACTAACAGTGGGTTACCTGCAAACTCTGTCTCCCAGCCATATTGCACGTACATTGCCAACGTTTCTTCTGTTACTGGCGACTTGTCATTACGCGTAAGCTCACTGCTATCAATGTTATAGCCATTCAGCCCATAAAAGTTTAGCAATGCGTCTAAATCACCTTGAAGCCAGCTTGTGTTGGGATGTTCACTGTACACCTCAACCAAAGCATCATTTAATGTTGTGATACCGGTATTTTCAGGTGCAATATTCTGCGCATTGCTCTGGGTTAATTGGTAAGCAGAATTCTCAAATTTTTTATAGTTCACGCCAAATTGGAATTCTCCAGTTTCACCGACGAGGTAGGTGAAATCGACTTTTGCAGTATCAAAATCATTAGTTATATAGTTTTGCTGCATGTAGATATCTTTCATCTCGTAGCCATCGAGTTGCGTAGTATCAAAATTAGGTGAAGTGCTAATACCGTAGAAACGATCTTGTCTGAAGTCAGTAGCAATATCCACGATGCCCTTGGCATGAATATTCGATTTTATAACTTCAGGCTGATCAAAGTCAGATGAACTTGTTCCAATAACGGCACTGGCATAGAACTCCGGGTTTATTGTCCAGCCCATACTAAGCGTATATTGGTTAAAATCTGACTCATTGTAACGACGAGAATTCTCATTTCGCCACGTTGCATTCTCATACAGCGCGTAAACCACTTCTTTTTGTCCGTCGTTTTCTGCCCATATAAGGTCAGATACAACCTTGTTGTCTTTCACTGCAGAGTGATGTTCATCGGTATTGTTTTCTAATTCTGCATGCATGATGTCTAACGTTAATGAAAAAGAATCAGACGGTTTGTATTGGAATGCGGCAGTAACACCTAAGCGATCTTGAGTATTATTCCAGCGAGAAAAGCGATGACCACGAGGAAACCAAAGTTCACCTGAGTCTAACTCAGCTTGTAGGTCGGTGTTTGCTGGATCCGCAGCAGTTTTTCCGCCTTCACGGCGCCAGCGCGTAGTATTCGTGCCAAACTCGGCAGTTTCACGTTCACTGTATGCTACTGAAACCAGAGCGCCAAATTTGTTCCAGACATTAGAAATAAGCCCAGCCATGCGAGGGTTGCTTGCTTCGCTATTGGTGTTGTAGCCACCTCGTACCGACAATGCACTTTTGAACCCGTCATAATCGAATGGCTTTGCGGTAAATAGCCCGACCGTTCCGCCAATGCCGCCTTCTTCCTGATCGGCTGAATAAGTTTTGCTGATGTCGATTCGATTAAACAACTCAGATGCGAAAACATTAAAGTCAAAACCACGAGTGCGACTTACACCACCACGAGCATCCATGGGGGATGAAGACGTACCCATGGCTTCCATACCGTTTACCTGAACACGCGTAAAATCGGGGCCTAAGCCACGCAATGAAATTTGGCGGCCTTCGCCACCTTCTCGGGTAATAGTGATCCCTGGTACTCGCTGCAGTGAGTCGGCTAAATTAAGGTCCGGAAAGTCTGCGATATCTTCTGCCAAGATTGTATCGCGGGAAATAATGGCATCTTTTTTCAAGTCTTTCGCTCTAATTAGTGAGCTACGAAAAGAAGTGACTTCAATTACTTCAACGTTTTCTTCGGCTACTGATGACTGCTGTGCTATCACAGGCGTAACACCCGTTAACCCAGCCAATACACTCAACGAGAGTGTGGTTTTGGTAAATTGATTTTTCATGTGTGATCCTAGTTGTGCAAAGTAAGAGATAGATGTTCCGGTGCGCACGGTTAACACATGTAATGAGTCAGTAGCTGAAAAAAGTAGACAGAGTTTTTGATGAAACTTTTGTGACGAAACGAGTGGGAAGGTTTTTTATAAAAATGTGTGGATAGCGTCGCTATTTTAATAAGCAATAATAAATTTCGATAAATAGGTTGGTTATATACAATGTCACCGTTATCCAAAGAAAATGAAGGAGACAGAATAATATATACTTCGAGCTCAAGCGTAGTGAGGATTCATTGTCGCGGGATCGCAACGCGCGGCGCAGCCGCAGGGGCACGTTAGCGTGTGTCTGGTTTTCCAACCGCCGGAATCAAAAAAGCCCTCGCATTTTCATGCAGGGCTCTCTGAATAATGGTGCCTCGACCCGGGATTGTAACGCGTGGCGCAGCCGCAGGGGCACGTTAGCGTGTGCCTGGCTTTCCAACCGCCGGAATCAAAAAAGCCCTCGCATTTCTGCAAGGGCTCTCTGAATAATGGTGCCTCGACCCGGGATTATAACGCGTGGCGCAGCCGCAGGGGCACGTTAGCGTGGGCCAGGTTCTTCAACCGCCGGAATCAAAAAAGCCCCGCATTTTCATGCAGGGCTCTCTGAATAATGGTGCCTCGACCCGGGATCGAACCAGGGACACGCGGATTTTCAATCCGCTGCTCTACCAACTGAGCTATCGAGGCTGAAACTTGTTAGCGTTCTAGGCGTTTACTGCCTGTCCTGCTGTGGGTGCGTATTAAACGGTTTTCGCCCTCACAAGTCAACCGTTTTTCTCGCTTTTTTTGCGCTTTTATTACTGTTTGCGCATTGTTTGCTCAAAAAACGCTTTTTTGCTTATTTTTCAGGCGGAACATAGCCTTCAATAGTAGGCTCTACATCGTCAAACAAGTAGGCCGACATTTTTTCTTCCAAAAATGAACGGGCATTCGGTTCCATCATATTTAACTTATGTTCGTTAATTAGCATGGTTTGTTTCTTTTGCCATTCGGCCCATGCTTCTTTAGAAATGTTGTCGAAAATACGCTTACCCAGTTCACCCGGATAAAGTTGGAAATCTAAGCCGTCAGCTTCTTTTTGAAGCTTGCGACAAAATACCATTCTTGCCATGTTATTTCCTTTCGTTCGCTATCTGCTTAGCAATTAATGCAAGGCTACCTTTGCAAGCCTAACGCATTAACTGCTGAATTATCTTGGTTGTAGGCGCCGCTAAACCAACTTCAATAGGCTCGTTCAACGAAAACCAGCGATATGCCGTTTCAGCTACGCGCTTTGTTGGAGCAGAGTTTACCACGGCCACTACCGGGGTGATATCTAAATGAAAATGACTAAAGGTATGGCGGAAACCTTCAAGCTCTCGGGTTTCTTCAACTTTAATCCCCCGCTTATTGAGCTGCTCAATACCCTCTTCTATTGAAGATACCTCGATAAAACCATACAACCCGCCCCAGAGCCCTGTTGAGGGACGCTGTTCTAGATATACTTGACCTTTGAACTGAGCCACCATCATAAGAGTAGATTTCTCGGGCAGCGCCTTTTTTGGTTTTTTACCCGGGTACTTGGTTTGCGCACCTTGGGCATAGGCAATACAGTCGGCCTGAAGTGGGCACTCATCACACTTTGGTTTGCTTCGCGTACAGATCATCGCGCCCAAGTCCATCATCACTTGGGTATAGTTGGCACAACGTCCACCTTCTGGATTGGTAGGCGTGTTTTTCTCGGCGACCTCCCAAAGTTGGTTTTCCACTTTTTTCTGCCCCGGCCAACCGCTGATTGCATAGTAACGCGCCAAAACACGCTTCACATTGCCATCTAAAATAGGAAAGCGCATATTGCGAGACAGCGACAGAATGGCACCCGCTGTTGAGCGACCTATGCCGGGCAAATCCATAACTTCTTCAAGGCTGTAGGGAAACTCGCTGTTGTATTTATCTACCAGCGTATTTGCCGCTTTGTGAAGATTTCTTGCTCTTGCGTAGTAGCCAAGCCCTGTCCAATGATGGAGCACGTCGTCTTGAGATGCCTTAGCCAAGTCATGCACCGTCGGGAACGACGCCATAAAACGTTCGAAGTAAGGAATTACCGTAGTGACTTGGGTTTGCTGGAGCATAATTTCCGACACCCATACCTTATAGGGCGTTACCTCTTTCTGCCAAGGCAAATGCTTACGCCCATGTTTGTCAAACCATGCAAGCACTCGCTCTGCAAAGCTTCCTGAATATTGTTGTTCTGTCATAATTATCTATATGGGTAATTGCTACTGCTTATTCTTTTACCAATAAAGCTAAATGCTTTCTGCCTAGCGACCATTCATTAACTAGCGCGCTATGGTAGCATGTAACTAGCTAGTTTAATGTTAAGGAGCACACGTGTCTGTGCAGCACCCTGTTTTGTTTTTTCCCGGTACACTCTGCGACGAGCGCGTATTCCTGCCACTATGGCGCACGTTGAATATTTCACAGCGCAGGTATGTGCCGCTTCAATGGGCAGCATCTCAAGAAGAAATGCTGGCATTAAGTGAAGACCGTATCCTCGATGACGAAAAAGTGCACCTTGTAGGTTACTCCATGGGCGGGTTTATAGCTGCACTAGTCGCACAGCGCAATCCTGCTAATGTAGCCTCTGTCACACTTATAGGCTACAACCCAGAAGGTTTGTCAAAAGAAGAAATTGCTAAGCGTAAGCAGCTGACTACCATGCTTAAACAAGGTAACTTTAAACCCGACAATGATGCCTATCTCTCACGGTTTATTCATCCTTCACGTTTGGACGATGAAAACGTGGCTGGCGTTGTTAAATCGATGGCACAAGATTTAGGTAAAACAACATTACTTAATCACACTCTAGCCACGACGCCACGGGAAAGTACCGTTAAAGCACTCGCAAAGATCAACGCGCCAATCACGTTTATCACCGCACAGCAAGACGCCATTGCACCTGCAGGGGCAATACTACAACTTCAAAGCACACTGCCTAACGCTACGTTTCACACTATTGATGATGCAGGACATATGCTAGTGCTTGAGCAAACTGAAGCAGTAGCATCTATTATTGCTAAACAAATTGGCGTATAAAATTACAGCATTTTTACCACGATAGCGTTGCATAAGCCGTGGGTAAGTGGATAATGCGCCACCAGAAAATTGGGTTAGAAAGGCATTGCAAATGAGGCAATTCAAAAGTCAGGCGGAAGCAGAAGCCGCTGGAGTATATGTAAGCAAGGTAAAAAGCTTCGTTAAACGCGAAGGCAGACTTACAAAAGCACAAGAAAAAGCACTGGCGGATTACTGGCCAACTAAAGGCATAGACTACGTTGACGCGCCCTTGTCGTTGTCAGAGTTGTTTGGCCGAGACGCAGATGTGGTTGTGGAAATTGGCTTTGGTATGGGCAAATCATTGGTTGAAATGGCCGCGAATGCTCCTGAAAAAGACTTCATAGGCATTGAGGTTCACCGCCCTGGTGTTGGCGCATGCTTAGCCGATGCTAGTGAGCAAGGCGTTGAGAACTTGCGTGTAATGGAACATGACGCCGTTGAAGTGCTTAAGAATATGATCCCAGATGGTTCATTGTCTCGCCTGCAGTTGTTTTTCCCAGACCCGTGGCACAAAAAGCGTCACCACAAGCGCCGTATTGTACAGCCTGAATTTGTTGAATTAGTTCGTACTAAGTTGGCTATTGGCGGTTGCTTTCATATGGCGACCGACTGGGAACAGTATGCTGAGCATATGTTAGAGGTCATGACCCAGGCTGAGGGCTACACTAATACCGCAACCGATGGCGACTACGTGCCCCGTCCGGACTACCGTCCGATCACCAAGTTTGAAACTCGCGGTCAAAAACTAGGCCACGGCGTGTGGGATCTAATTTTCGAGCGTACTAAGTAATGATTCTATCTCCTCAAAGCCAGCTGTTAGAACGAAATATTGCGCTTTTTGATGAAGGCCAGTGGGCGTTTATTAACCCTACTGACGCGTATTTTTTGGACGGTCTTAAATCGCAAGAAGTCACTGTTCTTCACCAGTATTTCGACATTTTTTCGGAGTGCGTACGCGTCATACCCTCTGTATCGTTTGATAGCAGAGACATTACGCGCACAGGCTTTGAGGTGACGCAAAAGGTTGGCAATCATACCCATATTTTTGCGCCTTTCTTGGCTTTAGAAAAATCCCATACTGACGTGATGATTTTTTTACCTAAAGCAAAAACCCATTTTCAAATGTTACTGCGAATGGCCGCAAGTATGGTTGGCCAACATGGCCGTATCCATGTGGTCGGTGAAAACAAAGGCGGTATTAAAAGTGCTGCTAAGTTAATGCAGCAATATGGCCCCACGCAAAAAGTTGATTCGGCGCGTCACTGCAGCCTAATTACCGTTATAGTTGAAGAGCCCCACCTTGCCTTTGAGCCCGATGCTTGGCTTGATATGAATACCTACCAAGTTGAAGGTACTGCTTGGGAAGTTGCCTCTATGCCTGGTGTTTTTAGTTATAAAGAACTGGATGCGGGAACAGAGTTACTGCTTGAAAAGCTTTCGACGTCACTGAGCGGTGAGGTATTAGATTTCGCGTGTGGTGCTGGCGTTGTTGGTAGCTACATTATGCTGAAATATCCGCATTTGAAGTTGCACCTTACCGATGTGAGCGCCCTTGCGGTGTATTGTAGTGCTTTGACTCTGGCTGAAAACGGATTATCAGCAACCTTATATGCTGCGGATGGTTTGCATGGGTTTTCCCAAAAAGTACAGCATATTGTCACCAACCCACCGTTTCACACCGGCATTAAAACCGACTACACCATTACGAAGCGATTTATCTCAGATGCAAAGGCAACCTTAAGCCGTGGTGGCAGTATGCAAATGGTGGCAAACCGATTCTTACCCTACCCTGGTTTGCTCGCTGAGCACTTCCAAACGGTTTATACCACAGCACAAACATCACAATTTTCTGTTTATCAGGCAGCTTTGTAATTAAAAAAGCCATTAGCTTGTGCTAACTTAGCTTTTCTACCTGTTGCTTATGCCATTGTGGGTACTTCACAGTGGCACTCAGCGCTTTTCGTACACTTAACTTAAGCATTATGAGTGCACTATATGTACGCTCTGGGAGATTAACTGTGAATATTGTATTTGCTATTTCAGAAGTTGAAGAGTTGGTCAAAACTGGCGGACTTGCTGACGTTGGCAAAGCGCTCCCTCTCGCACTACATAGTATGGGCGAAAGCATCACGATAATAATGCCTTATTACCAAGTACTGGCAGAGCAATTGAACCTCCCCACGGTAGCCGAGCAACAAACCCTGTTCACCGAAGGGCAAGTGTACCATTTCGATATTCGCTATATGCAATGGCACGACATTCCAATTTACTTTGTAGACGCACCTGACTATTTTATGCGTGAAGGGCTATACGCTAATGCCTTTGAAGCTTATGAAGATAATGGCGAGCGCTTTAGTTTATTCAGCGGCGCCGTTCTTCAAACGCTAAAAGCGATTGATAACAAGCCGGATATTATTCACTGCCATGATTGGCACACGGCTATGCTTCCGTTTTTACTTACCCACGACAAATCAGGGTATTTCGACAGCACCAAAACAATATTCACTATTCATAACGCCGCTTTCCAAGGCGTGCACAAACTAGAAACTATCCCGTTTCTTCGGCATCACCCGAACATATTGGCGCAAGTACACGGCGGGTACATCAACATGCTGCAAAGCGGTATTGAGTTTGCCTCGAAAGTGACGACAGTAAGCCCTAACTATGCAAGTGAGCTGCTTACCGACTTAGGCAGTCACGGACTGCATGAACGCCTTGTAAAACGTCAAGCCGACTTAAGCGGTATCTTGAACGGATGTGATTACACCCAGTGGAACCCCGAAACAGATACATTTCTGCCAGAGCACTACAGTGCAGATAACCTTCATCCAAAAACGGCCTGTAAGCAGGTATTACAGGAAAAGTCAGCACTACCTGAGAATAGCAATGTTCCGCTTATTGGAATGGTATGCCGCCTTACAGAACAAAAAGGTTTTGGGTATATACTGCCCATTTTAGACGACCTAATTAAGCATAATATTCAAATGGTCATTGTAGGCACTGGCGATCCAAAGGTATGTATGGACCTTGGTGAGTTTGCCCAACAGCACCCTGACAAATTTGCCTTTATCAACGGGTTTAGTTCAGAGCATGCTCATTTAGTAGAGGCTGGCGCCGACTTTTTCCTTATGCCTTCACAATTTGAACCATGTGGGTTAAATCAAATGTACAGCCTGGCCTACGGTACTATCCCTATTGTGCGTTCAGTAGGAGGGCTTAAAGACACGGTCATTGACTATAGCAACGATAGTGAAGGTACAGGTTTTGTGTTTGATGAACCTACGCCGCATGCTTTGTTAGCTTGTATTCGACGTGCTCTGCTGGCTTTCTATGAAGATACGGGTAAGTTCAGAGCAATGCAGCAACGGGGTATGCGAACCCGCTTTACTTGGGAAACATCCGCCAAACATTATCAGCAGCTGTATTTATCGGCGACTAACTAGTCGCCACTGTAGTTGTATTCCTGTCGTTTTACCCCCTTATTGGAACACTGACTTTACTATAAGCTGTGGCGATATCAGCGTATAAAAAACGTAGCTAAAATAGGTTATAGCTCTATAACCTTCTACATTAATTATTGTTTATAAGCGCCTTTCTTTTTGCCTACTTTTGCGCCACTATTAAAAAACGGATGACGTGGATGGACAGTACACAAGGCAGGTATGACGGATAAGGCAGTAAAGCTTTCTATAAAAAGCCTCTTTCTTTGGGTGGTAATGTCTATTATTACCTTCTCAATTGCAGTGTTGTCGGGCCTTGCTGTTTATACGCAAATAAAAACTTATCGCCATGAGCTTGAATCTAACGCAATGATGCTTGCTAAGTTGGTTGCTAGAAGCTCATCTATCTACCTTTATGATGAAACCCCTGAACGTATAGAAGTTGCGTTAAGTAACCTTACAGCTGCAGAGCATGTACTCAATGCTCACGTGTACAAAGCTCAAAACGGCATATCGCAGCCAGAAATTTTTGCTTCATACAATAAAGAGGGGCAGCTTTTATTAGGTGGCAAGGAAAACCAGTTAGCTTCCATGGTTATGAATCCAATACTAGCTGATAATGGGCATTACCTTGAACTGAGTGCAAAAGTGTTCGACCCAGAGACCAACATCCAGTTAGGGTGGGTATATTTAAGGGTTTCCTCAGACAACTTCAACCAACTGGTAGGAAAGTCAATTTGGCTAAATTTAGCAGTAGCTTTAGTGCTGTTGGCCATAAGCTTTTACTCTGCACTCAGAATGCAGCGCTTTGTAACCGGCCCGGTGGAAAGTATAGCCAATTTTTTACAACGCACGTCGCGACAGCGTGACTATTCAGCTCGCGCTACTGGCTCAAGCATTAAAGAGCTCGACATTCTAGCTGACGCGGTGAACGTATTGCTGCTGCGCATGCAAGAATACATGCAAAAACAAAGACAGGCAGAGGAGCAGCACAGAAAACTTAATGCCAGTCTTGAAGATATGGTCAGCCACCGAACAACAGCACTTAAAGACGCAAACCAAGAGCTTATTCAAACATTAGAAAAGCTGCATCAATTTCAGCGGCAAATCGTGCAGAATGAAAAAATGGCGTCCCTCGGTGATATGGTTGCCGGTGTCGCCCATGAAGTTAATACACCAATAGGTTTAGGCGTAACTGCATCAACCATGATGTTAGACAGGTTGGCTGTTATTCAGAAAGACTTTGAAAATAAAACGCTAAAAGCCAGTGCAATGAAGCGCTTCTTGGAAGAAAGTAACGAAAACCTCAATATTATTTACCGTAACTTGAACAGAGCTGCAGAGCTTATCAGTAGTTTTAAGCAGGTTGCCGTCGATCAAACCTCAGAATCTAGTAGAAGTTTTTGCGTTGTACAGCTAGTTAATGAGATACTGTTGTCATTGCAGCCTCGACTCAAAAAATTAAAACACAACATCAACGTAAATTGCGACCCTACCCTTAGCGTTGAAACGAAGGCTGGCCCAATAAATCAAATTTTGATTAATTTAATAATGAATTCGGTTATCCATGGGTTTGAATCTATGGATAAAGGCACCATTGATATTCGTGCCGAGTTGGTTAGCAGTGATAAGCTCAAACTAGTTTATACCGATAACGGAAAAGGCATTTCCCCAGAAATCCGCAAACGGATTTTTGACCCCTTCGTTACCACCAAACGTGGGCAAGGCGGTTCAGGATTAGGAATGCACTTAGTGTACAACTTAGTAACGCAAGCCCTTAACGGTTCAATATCGATTACCAGCGAGGAGGGCAATGGGGTAGAATTTGTCATTATCTTCCCTGTTGTTAATGCGAAAACATCAGAATAGTTGTATAAAGTATGAACTTTTCTTGATTTTTATTGGCTAACCCCAATACCTTAACAATAAGAATATTCACAAGTTACTTGCAATCAAGTACATGAATATTAAAATTTAACCAGTTAGTTGCTTAAATCGTATTTTAGAAAGAGTGTAAAACACCATGCAGACGCCAAATGTGTTAATTGTTGAAGATGAGGTGGTAACCCGTACCACGCTTAAGAGTCTATTTGAAGCGGAAGGGTATAATGTATTTGAAGCCGAAAATGGTGATCAAATGCATGATTTCTTCGAGAATCACGCTATCAATTTGGTTATCATGGATATCAACCTTCCAGGCAAAAACGGCCTGATTTTAGCCCGTGAAGTACGTGACCGTAAAAACGTTGGTCTTATCTTCCTAACAGGCCGTGACAACGACGTTGACCGCATTCTAGGTCTTGAAATTGGCGCAGATGATTATCTGACTAAGCCGTTCAACCCTCGTGAATTAACTATCCGCGCGCGCAACTTACTGTCTCGTACAACAAACTCTTCAGAAGATGACGATTTACCAAGCCGTGTAAGCTTTAACGGTTGGACTCTTGACGGTGACAGCCGTTCATTGATTTCTCCTAACGGTAAAGAATTCCGTCTACCTCGTAGTGAATTCCGTGCGCTTCACCTTTTCCTAAGCAACCCAGGTAAAATCCTTACCCGTGAACAGCTAATTATGGAAATGACAGGTCGCGAGCTTCGTCCAAATGACCGTACGGTTGACGTTACTATTCGTCGTATTCGTAAGCACTTCGAGTCAGATCCAACAGATGAAGAGTTGATTGTAACTATTCACGGCGAAGGTTACCGTTTCTGCGGTCAGGTTGACGGCTAAACCGCTGCCTGAACGGATAATAAGTTAATATAAAAGCCGCTACCATGTAGCGGCTTTTTTGTGCGTAATGGTATCTGACTAGCTAGCAGTAGCGCTAAAGCAAACCGAGTAGCAGTAATACTTTTCTTCTAATAAAAATACTTTGTGTGTACTTGGGCTCCACGAGTCATCGCCGCCCACGCCCATATGTGCATGGTCAATATAAACAAACACACAATCTTGAGGTGTTAAATCACAGGTGTGCTTTGCCTTATCCAACTGTGCTTGCCCATATTCACTTACACTGAAGTGGAACTGCCCGCTAGCAGCTAATTCGCCGATGGCCAGCTTTTTACAGTGACTGCGCAAGCCATTATCGGTTGGGAACACATAGCGTGTTTGCATAGCGTTAATAGGTAAGGTGTAGTGGCCATAGCGCGCCGCCGCTTTTCTGTCAGGGTAGTTCTCAAACGGCCCAAGCCCATGCCAAGTCACCGGCGTACACTCTTCGGCTACTGGCACTGCCATTTGCATACCAATGCGCGGCATTGGTGGTAAGCCATCGTCTAACAACACGTCTACATCGACTGAAAGCTCGGCTTGTACATCTAGGGTATAAACCCACTTAGTTGAAGCCATTAGCTTTTGACCATAGTGATATTCAAATAACGACGTTATACGCACGTCTTGCGCGCCCTGCTCGACGTTAATACCCGTACAAGTGCGTGACCATTCTCCTATACCAGCACGACGCCAGCGAGACTCCCATGCGTTCGGGTCGGGGTTATCGACTTCACTTACCCCAATGTCGTTATCTAGCGGCGCTCGAAAGAAGTTATCTTCTAACGGCGCACTAAGTATTTCCTCCGCGCCTTGAAGCCACGAGGTTAACAGCCCACTTTCACTGTTGAAGCTAAATACGTTGTTTTGGACTTTTACCAGTAGCACTCCATCTTGGGCCTCGATAACTAGTTCACTTTTGTCGTCTTGTTCATTGAAAGAAAACGGGACCATACCGCACATATTGGTTAGTGCTAACTGCGCAGTGTCCATAACATGCCCTGCACCAGCCCACGCGCAGTCATTAGCTGTTACAACGTCAATATTTAAATGATACTCAGCCCCTGCTTTAAACGTAATTTCGGGGGTTAGGGTTAGCATTTGTGCTTGTTGCGGACCTATATTGATTTCGAGCTCGCCCTTTGCATTAGCAATGGGTTTTCCATCTTCAAGTACTTGCCAACACAACAACTCATTGTCTGTGCGTCTAAACAGGTAATCGCTGCTTACTGTAAGCTCAAACTTGTTGTCTTTTTCAACCAGCGAAAAGCTTAAGTGCTGCTGGCAATATTTGGCTTCAAACAAATGGGGGTGAGGCGTTCTGTCTGGGAACAGCAATCCGTTAATACAGAACTGCCTGTCGTTATCGGTATCACCGAAGTCGCCACCGTAAGCCCAGTAAGCTTCACCACTGTCGGTGTACTTAGTTAACCCTTGGTCAACCCAGTCCCAGATAAAGCCGCCCTGAAGACGTGGATAGTCTTTAAATGCCTTCCAATATTCATCAAAGCTTCCCAAACTGTTACCCATAGCGTGGGCGTACTCACATAAAATAACGGGCCGGTTTTCACCGGGCATCGACAGCCATTTTTTGATAGCCCATTTAGGTACAGCGTCGTCTTCCACATCCGTATCTACCCGCGCATACATAGGCGCGATAATATCGGTAGCCGTAGTGTCGGCACCACCACCTTCATATTGCACAGGTCTTGATGGGTCAAATGACTTCGCCCAGCCATACATAGCGTCGTGAGTAGGCCCATGTCCACATTCGTTACCTAATGACCAAATGATGATACAAGGGTGGTTTTTGTCCCGTTCAACCATTTGGGTGAAGCGGGCCATGTAAGCGCCTGCCCAAAGCGGGTCGCGAGACAACCTACCCATGGGAAACATGCCGTGGGTTTCGATATTCGCTTCATCGACCACATAGAGCCCATATTCATCGCAAAGCTCATACCAGCGAGGGTGGTTGGGGTAATGTGCAGTACGTACAGCATTGAAGTTGTTTTGCTTTAATAGCTTAATGTCTTCAAGCATGTCATCTTCGTTGATGGCATGGCCTTTTTCCTGATGATGCTCATGTCGGTTTACGCCGCGAATAAGCACAGCTTTACCATTAACCAATAGCTGGCCATTTCTCATTTCAATATTTCGAAAACCAATATTGTAGGCTTCACGGTCTACCGTGTTTCCGCTCTCATCAATAAGGGATACAACAATACAGTACAAGTTTGGTGTTTCTGCGGTCCAGTGTTTGGGCTCTTTCACATCTAATGTTTGGAAAACCACATCATCCCAACCGCCCTTTTCATCAATACGCTTATTGTTAGTACCGGTAATAACTTGCTCGGTGACAGCGTCATCGCCATCAAAAAGCTGGATACCCACTTTAAAGGTAGATGGCGCATTGATGGCTGTACGAACTGAAACCGTAGCGTCGCGGTAACACGCATCAAGCTTTGGTGTAACGAACACATCTTGAAGGTGATTCTGAGGCTTAGTGACCAAATTAACGTCGCGAAAGATGCCGCTGAGCCACCACATATCTTGGTCTTCTAAATAGCTGCCGTCAGACCATCTGATCACCATAACAGCCAAGCGGTTTTCACCCTCTACTAAGAGGCGGGATAAATCGAATTCAGCAGGCAAGCGACTGTCTTGAGAATAACCTACATACTCGCCGTTACACCAAAGGTGAAAAGCGCTATTCACGCCTTCAAACACAATATGATTGCGCTGCTTTAGTTCATCCTTGGTAACGTTGAACGTAGTACGATAGCAACCCGTTGGGTTATCGCTAGGTACTACAGGAGGATTTACTGCAAACGGATATTTAACGTTGCAATAAATAGGTTTGTCGTAGCCCTGTAGCTGCCAGTTGGACGGCACGATAATAGGCTGCCAATTTTCAGAGTCATCATTACTTAACGTTTTAGAAAGTAGTCTTTCAGGTACACTTTCTGGGGCATCAAACAAACGAAAATCCCATTGACCATTTAAACTGCGCTTCTGCGCATTGGTACTGTGCAGTGCATCTTCTAGCGTTTTGTATCCGCAATGTGGACTGTGGGCACTGATGCGGTTTCTTTGAAACACAACTGGGTTTTGCCAGTCTTTTTGAGCGACTACTTGGGAAACATTAAGCATGTCATATCCTTTACTTTTTCGTTAAGCGAAATATAGCTAACTTTTCACAGATCCTTTATGCTCTAAACTTACATCTATTTATCCAAAACTATCATTTTACATTTATGCAACCTAGCTTCAGAGACATTGTAGATATTGGCCCCAACTGCTTCGAACGCTTTATAGATAGTAGTAACGCGCCAGAAATCAGCAACCTAGGCATTGAACTAGCAGGATGCTCTAACTTATCAGGAAACTATATAGTGGGGCGAGTTTCTCCGCCTAACCATACCTTGTTTTACAGCATAAAGGGGCAAGGAAAGTTTCGCGTTCCATCAGGCGAACTGCAGCTAAATGAAGGGCAGCTTATTATTTTACCTGCTGGACAAAGCTTTGAAGTTTCCATTATCAGCGAGCAGTGGGACATAATTTGGGTAAATTTAGCTAATGTTGAGCGCTGGAAGTCATTTAGAAAAAGCGATGCCCTAGTTGTAGATAACGCCATGCTAGAAGGACTGCATCACGCCATGGAACTTGTGTACTTGGAACGCGACCTTGATAACCGTCGCGCTGCCATGCAGTTTGTTTCTCGTTACCTGTGCCGCATAGCAGATGCTCCATTAGGTAAAAAGCATGCCAGTGACGAAAAGGAGCGGCGCCAAATAAGCCGGGTACATGCGCTGTTTTCAGTGGTTGATAAACAGCTACAGTTTGACTGGGATATGAAAAGCTTAAGTGAAAAGGCCCATTACTCTGCCCCTCACCTTCATAGGTTGTGCTTACAAGTGTTTGGGCGAAGCCCAAAACAGCACGTTATTCATTTGCGGATGGCACGGGCCAAAAGCTTATTGTTAAGCACGCAGTGGCCCGTTTCCTACATTGCAAGCTATGTTGGCTACACAAATGTATTTACTTTCTCAAAACGCTTTAAGAAATCGACAGGTCTCTCTCCTTCAGCGTTTCGAGAAAACGCGAGCTAGCTGCCCGCTATCTTCATTTGGTCGATAAGCACAGAGCCAGTCTGTACACTGCCGCGCACATCTTTTTCAGCACCAATAGCCACAATGCCTTTGAACATATCTTTTAGGTTACCGGCAATGGTTACTTCATGGACGGGGTATTGAATAATGCCATTCTCAACCCAGTAGCCCGCAGCACCGCGCGAGTAATCACCGGTTACACCATTAACGCCCTGCCCCATAAGTTCGGTCACAAATAGTCCTGTGCCCATTTCTTTTAGAAGCTCAGCGTCGCTATGTCCTGTATCGCCTACTAGCCAGTTGTGAATACCACCAGCATGACCGTTAGACCGAGTATTCAGCTTACGCGAAGAGTAAGTAGTATAAAGGTATGTGGCTAATTTACCGCCATCGACTATTGTCATATCTGCACAGGCTACACCTTCGTTGTCGAAGCTAGAGCTTGCTAAGCCGCCTTTAATAAACGGGCGCTCTTCAACGTTAAGCCATTCTGGGAAAACCTGTTTACCAAGGCTATCAAGTAAGAAGCTAGAACGACGATAAAGGCTGCCACCGCTGATAGCACCGACATAATGACCGAACAGGCTTGATGCGATGTCGCGGTGTAAAAGTACAGGTACATTCGCAGTATTAATCTTACGGGCACCTAAGCGGTCTACAGTCGCTTTTGCAGCGTCAATGCCTACAGCACTTGCTGATTGCAGCAAAGAAGCTTTGCGGCTTACCGTGTAGGCATAATCGCGCTGCATATCGTCATCTTGTGCGCCAATCACCATACAGCTTAAAGAATAGCGGCTACTAGGGTAACCTGCGTTTATACCGTGGGTATTGCCATAAACGCGCATACCTAAATTTGCGTTATACGACGCGCCATCTGAATTGGTAATGCGCGTATCGTAATCCATTGCTGCTTTTTCAGCCTCAATGGTAGTTTTGATGGCCTTTTCAGTATCTAACTCTTCGGGGTGATACAGGTCTAAATCTGGGAATTCAGTAGCAATAAGGTCAGCATCGGCCAAACCAGTACAAGGATCTTCACTGGTGTAACGTGCAATATCTACGGCTTTTTCTACCGCTAATGTTAACGCTGCTTTGCTTAAATCAGCAGTAGACGCGCTGCCTTTTCGCTTGCCTACGTATACGCTTATACCTAAGCCACCGTCGTTGGTAAATTCAACGTTTTCAACTTCTTGCATACGTGAAGATACGGCAATGCCCTGCACTTTCGACATGCTGGCTTCAGCTTGCGTTGCGCCTTTTGAAACGGCTAATTTTAGTACATCATCTACGACATTTTGAATGTCGGCTAACTGCTGCTCAATTTGCATAGTAAGTTTCGCTGTCTTAATTCGACTGTGATAGTTACAATTTAGCTAAAGTGTAACACTAATGAGTTTGAAATGAGTGATCAGAAATACAATTCTCCTGAAGATCCTTACTTCGAAGATGCGCAAGCAGATGAGTTCGAAGAGGAAGAGTTTGTCAGTAAAACTGAGCTAAAGCGTCAAGCAAAAGAGCTTCACAAGCTAGGCGAAACCTTAGTTAACTTAACCGATGCAAACATTGCCACTATTCCTATGGATGAAGAGCTAGCCGATGCGGTTGCTATTGCCCGTAAAGTTAACAAGAAAAAAGATGGTTATCGACGCCAGCTTCAGTTTATTGGTAAAGCTCTGCGTAATCGCGATACTGCCGACATAGAAGAAGCGCTAGCAAAACTTACGCATCAACACCAAGCAGCAAACGCGGCTTTTCATGCGCTGGAGAAAGCCAGAGAAGCGGTAATTGAACAGGGCGACCCAGCTATTCAGAAGTTGATTGAAGCGCACCCTGAGCTTGACCGCCAGAAGCTGCGTCAATTCCACCGCCAAATTAAGAAAGAGCGTGAAAAGAATGCGCCACCCAAAGCGTTCAGAGAGTTGTTTCAGTATTTAAAAGACGTTATTCACGAAGATTAACAAAGGTGCTTCTACACCAAATTAATACGGCTTCTCAGCATGGGGAGCCTGCTTTTTCGTAAACATTGGAAACGACAAGCAGGAAGTATAAGCAGCTATTTACTTATTCCTGATTTAAGTTGTTTTTTACACTTTAATTGCCATCTTCTTGTCGGCAGCTAGCTTTGAAGTGTTTGTCTAAAAAAGTAATAGCGTGACCGTGATAGTCGTTTTGAGGCACAAAATGGTCACCGCCCGGTGCCATAATATGCTCGTAAGGATAAGCAAAGTTGTTTTCTTCAAGTCGCTTTATGACTTTCTCTGACATTTCTGCAGATGGCCAAACATGATCGTTTTCACCAGAGACTAGTAATACTGGCCCCTTTATAAACTCGGCGCGAATTACTGCGTTAACTATGTCCTTCCCCCCTTCTTCAAGCGCAATTTTGTATGCTTCGCGAAAATCTCCGGTAAGCATGCTAGGGATAGCGCTATTTGGTATTTGAACAAAAGGGATGTCACGTCCATTGTGTTGAAACGAAGCGGTAGACGCTCCTGTCTTGAAAGAGGGGCTTGCAAAAGAAACATGGCTACCTGCAAACGCAACAGCACCGTTGATGCCGGGATACATTGACGCTAGTAGCAAAGCCAACTCTGCCCCTTTAGAGCCTCCCATTACTGCTACACACTGAGATTTAATAAAGGGCAATTGCTGAGCTTCTAATACTTTTTCGTAAATTGCGTCTAGTGATACACGATCAAGTTCTTCAGGTAAGCCTGGCATCTGAAAATACCCTACCGCGAGAACGGCATACCCTGCATCTAAATATTGATTTCTTTCAGATAAATTAGAAGCCTTCGACATACTATTGCCACCTTCGCTGCCTCCAAAATAAACAAGTAGGGGGCGGGTTTGTGACTCATCTGTAAAAAGCTCTGTGTCTACACTGCCATAGTTTACAATAGGTTTTGTGCTATCAAAGGAAAGCTGAATAAAGAGAGCATATCCTACAACAGAGAG
This sequence comes from Alteromonas sp. ABM1_013, assembly GCF_056160505.1. Lineage (NCBI taxonomy): Bacteria > Pseudomonadati > Pseudomonadota > Gammaproteobacteria > Alteromonadales > Alteromonadaceae > Alteromonas > Alteromonas sp. ABM1_013. The sequence goes on along the minus strand of NZ_JBSWXH010000006.1, from coordinate 260,244 downwards.
CACTAGTAGCAGTGCTGTGAAACTAAGCCATTTTAATAGGCGGATAATCATCGATAATTCCTTTTATCTAGACCGAAAAACTGTAGTGGCTTACGATTATGTAAGCCACTGAAATAGCGAGTTGTTAAGCCGTACCACCCACTGTTAGCTCGTCAATTTTAAGCGTAGGTTGGCCTACACCTACTGGTACGCTTTGACCGTCTTTACCGCACACACCCACGCCTTTATCTAGCGCAGTGTCGTTACCGATCATTGAGATTTTTTGCATAACCTCAGGGCCGTTACCAATTAAGGTTGCCCCTTTCACTGGTGCAGTAATTTTACCGTTTTCGATAAGGTAGGCTTCAGCGCTAGAGAAAACGAATTTACCAGAGGTAATATCTACCTGACCGCCAGCGAAGTTCGGCGCATAAATCCCTTTATCAATAGAGGCGATAATTTCTTTCGGATCGTGCTCACCTTCCAGCATGTAAGTATTGGTCATACGAGGCATAGGCAAGTGAGCGTAAGATTCACGACGCCCATTTCCAGTAGGTGCAACGCCCATTAGCTTGGCGTTGTGTTTATCCTGCATGTAGCCCTTTAAAATACCGTCTTCAATTAGCACGTTATGTGCGGTCGGCGTGCCTTCGTCATCAACCGATAACGAACCGCGACGGTCGCTTAATGTACCGTCATCAACAACCGTTACACCTTTGGCGGCTACGCGCTCGCCAATGCGACCGCTGAAGGTTGATGCACCTTTACGGTTAAAGTCACCTTCAAGACCGTGACCTACAGCTTCGTGAAGCAAAACACCAGGCCAACCGTTACCTAACACCACAGGCATAGCGCCTGCAGGTGAGGCTACTGCCTGCATGTTAACCCGCGCCATGTGAAGTGCATCATCGGCGAGTTGCTCATAATAGGGTTTGCCATCTTCATCTTGCTTAAAGAATGAGTAAGCGTATCGCCCGCCAGCCCCCGCTGAACCGCGCTCGCGTCTATCACCTTGTTCTAGCAATACTGAGCAATTTAAGCGCACTAGCGGACGAATATCTGTGGCCAACGTACCGTCGCTACCAGCAACTAAAATTTCTTCATATACGCCGCTTAAACTTACTACCACCTGATTGGCAGACGGCTCTTGCTTACGGATATAAGCATCTACTGCTTTAAGCAATGAAATTTTCTCGGCATCTTGCATCGCAAGAATAGGATTATTTTCGGCATAGCGTGCTTCAACGCTCTTGTGCGCTAAGCCCGCAACTTGTTGGGTGCCGCCACTTGGCGCAATACCACGGGCCGCTTTGCACGCTTTAGTTAACGCTTCTTCGCTTATTTCATCAGAATAAGCAAAGCCCGTTTTTTCACCGCTAATAGCACGCACGCCTACGCCGCGCTCAATGTTATAGCTGCCTTCTTTGATAATACCGTCTTCCAAAACCCAACTTTCGTGTTGGCTCGACTGAAAATACAAATCGGCATAGTCGGTGTCGTGGCGATGAATGGTCGCTAGCGCGCTCTCTAGCTTTGTAATATCTAGGCCTGAGTCAGATAATAAATGACGCTCAACAGATTTAGACAAAATGACTCCTGAATCGGTTATGTTCGGCAACCGGCATATTCTGTTTAATGGTTTCTCTTGCTGCAATATCTACGTTTGCCGATACCAGCCCTGTTTCAGAGACTTGTTCGGCAAGGGTTTCGCCCCAAGGCGACAGGATAATACTATGCCCATAGGTTTCGCGACCGTTAGCATGAACGCCACTTTGATTTGGCGCTACCACAAAGCACTGTTTTTCAATGGCTCTGGCTTGCAACAACGCATGCCAATGGGCCTCTCCAGTACGCTGGGTAAAGGCCGCAGGCAACACCAAAATATCGATATCGCCCATTGCAGTAAATAACCCTGGAAAACGTACATCATAGCACACCGCAAGCCCAATGTTGCCTATTGGCGTTTGAACAGTGACGACTTCGCTTCCCGCTTCAGTGGTAGCCGACTCTTTGTAGCTGCCAGTGTTATCGTTTACCGATACGTCGAACATATGAATTTTACGATAGTCAGCCAAAAGTTCGCCGCTTGGCCCAAATAACATGCATGCAGCAGAAAACTTATCGGGGTTTTCCGTTTTAACCGGAAATGTTCCTGACACTATGTAGCATTGGTGCTGCTTAGCAAGTGAGGATAAACGGCGCTGTATTGCACCATCACCTTTTACTTCAGCGACGTCGAGTTGACCTTTGTCTTTGCCACCAAAGCAGGCGAAGCACTCTGGCAACACCACTAAACTGTCCTTTTCAATATTGGCCGCCGCCATTTCGCTTGCAACTGTATCGAGATTCTCTTCTACATTTGGCGTAGAAGTCATTTGTAGTGCTACTAAATTAACCATCGATCACCTCCATTTTCAGCCTGCGTACGTCATCATCCGTTAATGGCCTGTCTTGCGGATTCTCTGGAACAGGCACATTTTGGGCAGGTAAGCTAATGTCTTTACTGTTACGTTCAACTTCATCGAACTTAGGTTCTTTTATGGTACCCGTTACGCGATAGTTCACATTTGAAATAACTTTCGCAGAGGTTAACACTTGGTCAATGGCAAGGGCAGCTAATGCAGTGGGCGGCGTTGCTAAGAAATACACAAGAAACGGAAGGTTCCCAGTTACATTGGGCGCGAACGACACGTTGTAATTTAATCCACCCGTATTCAAGTCGGTGAAGCCGGTAATTTCTATTTCCCCAGCGCCGCCGTCAATTTCAGTATCGTCAGTATACGCTTTACCGTTAACAATGCTTAAGGTGCCGCCCATGTCGTCGTAGAAAAAGCCTTTGGCAAAAACGTCACGAAAATCTAGGCTTAGCTTTCGTACTAACGAGTTTAAGCTGAACAAGGTAAATATTCGCGACCCCTTGTCACTCAACTCCGTAAGATAACCATCAGACAGTGACCACTCTACGTTGCCGTTAAGCTGTTCAAACCCAAAGTCCATTGGTGCATTTGGCCAGTTAATGTCGAACTGCACGTTTGCACTAGAATCTTTAATACCCGATTCAACGCCATACTCTTTTAGCATTTGCCCCACATCTGGAGACGTTAAGGTACCGTTTAACGCGCTTTTAACCTCGCCGCCTACATGCTTCCAATAGCCCGTAGCGGTTACGTTGCTTTCATCAGATTTCACTAAAAGCTGGCGAATGGCTAGACCGTCATCTTCTTTCGCAACGTCTAACGTTACTTCACCTAAATCAATACCATGCACGCCACAAGACTGACAATAAAAATAAATGGGCGGCAGCGTGTTGGGGTCGATATTATAAGGAGACTCATCTTCGTTGCTTGCAACAGAGTTAGTAGTGGCTACCGCGGCGTCATTATTGTTATCTGCTGTCGCTGATACCTCAGGCTCAATAGGTTTATCTAACGATAAGTAGTCGGCATTTACTTCAATGCCTTGCTCATCTAAATCGCTGTTGATGCGAATGGTCGCTCTAGCCTGGGGAGAGGCTAGGTCTAAAATCCAATCCTTATTGCGCTCGGTGGCATTCAATTCTGCCTTTTTAATGCTATGGCCAGCGAAATTAAGCATGTCGGCTTTAGCAAATATACGCGACGGTGTGCCGAACAAATTTGTGCGCTTGGCTTCAGGAGCTTCTGAATCGATAGATGGTTGAGCATTAGTTTGCGTATAGGTGTTACCCGCATCTTTCCCTTTACCAGAAAGCAACATATCGATTGTGGTAAACCACTCTTGTACATCGGCTTGAGCTAAATTTGCACTGATACTAAAACCTGTTCCAATATTGGCAATATCGCTTTCACCCAAGGCCAAGTGCGCCCGCGAGAACTGCATTTCTTTGTGGGGAAGCACACCGTCAAAGCGGATATTACTGCCAAGCGTAGCTTTGACGTTCGATGCTTTGCCATCGCCAGTACTGATTATCTGTAGAGGTAAGCTAGTACCGGCTGCAGTATCAAAAGGAGCAGGTAATATACTTTGTGTTGCCGTTAAATCTGCCGAGAGATTTGCAGAGTATTTAAACCCGCTATTAGAAAGCGTTAAATCTACTTTGGTGTTCCAATCACTTTCACCATCGATGTACGTGGTAAGATCCGTGTTTACATAGTTAGCCAGCGGGTGTACATGCCAACGCCCACCTAATTCTACATGGAGATCGTAGGTGTCGCTCTGCCTGCCAGACAGCGACAAATTTACCGGCTGCTGAAGAAATTGCGCGGTAAGAGCCCCTGCATCTATATCTCCATTAGTAAATGACACATCACCCGACGCTTTATCAAACAGCATGTTAGTTTTTGTGATATAGACAGGGTTGTCAGATAAATGCGCGGTACCCGATGCCACCACATCCTTGCCTTTAAAAGGTATATCTAACTTAATGTCAGCAGACAGCGGCCCACTAATTTGCACATCATCATTTAATACCTTACCTAGCGAATTTTTAAGGGATGAGTCCATCATTAGCGCTGTAAGCGCCTCGCCAGAGCCTGTACCGGTGGCATAGATATTCAAGCGAGCACCAGGTTTAAAGCTAGGTATAGCAGCCGACATATTGCTTATTTTCACATCAGCAAGGGTTGCACTTGGGCTTTCCATCACTAAGGCATTGTTCACAAAAAACAAAGATAAATCTAAGTCATTGAGCGCAGGCCAGTTAGGCGCAAAAAGAAAATCTCCCTGCTTAATATCAACATAAGCTTGGAAGATGCCGGTATTGTCTTGAAAGGGGAAGTCACTTGTACGGCCATGCCATAGCACACGAGCATTTGTAATTTGCCCTTCTCCAGTGAACGCGCGAGTGAGGTATTTGTCGGTATTAGCTCCCATTAGGGAAGTCGGAAACAGGCTACTCACTTCATTTAAAGCCAGCGGGCTCACATCGACATACAGTGACATTAACCCCGTGGCCGTATTCAGTTTAAACTGCGGGTGCAAATTAACAGCATCACTATCTAGTAGCATGTCGCTACCTTTTACTATCCATTGCTTTGCTGCTTGGCCTGCTTGCTCTGGATAAATATAAAAACGCGATTTGAACTGGTTTATATGAATGTCTTTTTTTATGACACCATCAGCGCTTAACACGCTATCCTGACTTTCTAAGTAAACGGCGCCATTATTTTTATACCAAAACAGTTCGGCGTTGAGGGAAGAAAGGCCTGGCACCTTGTCTGTTTTATCCCACTGCACATCTAGCACTTTAGCGGCCAAAGACGGTTGGCCATTGTGCAGTTGTATTTGCAACGTGGCTAACTCGCCTTTTGGATTTAGCCCACGTATTTCCTCTTCACTGGTATCATCCATAAAAAGAGGTAATAACAGTAAAAACGGGTTAATTTGCAGGGGCTTCATGGTGTTTATTAGCACATCACCGTTTGCACTAATGCTACCAATAAGATCTGTGGTTAGAGTTTCATTACTTGAGGCAAGCACAAGCTGGTCAACTCTCACATTCCACCCGCCTTGTTTACTTCCATTGTTAGGCAACGCCTGTAAGCTACCACCGCTGATGCCGGTTACGGTTTTCGCACGGCCACTTCCCCACTCTAAAAGGCTTTCACTTAGTTCGGCTTGTATACTCGTAATTTCACTTTGAGAAAAGTTCGTCCATACCTCAAAGTTTGCACGACTTTGGGCTAACGGGCGCTTAGTTTTTATTAGGTCGCTTACCCAAGGAGAAATATCAAGTTCTTCGGCTTTGGCGTAGAACACGCCCTCAAACTCTTCTCGCGTACCCGTTATATCAATAATGAAAGACGCAGAGTTAGCAGCTAAATCTGCAACTTTCAGTTGTCCTAACCCTTGGTGCCTCTCTTTATGGTTGTTCCAGGATAAGCTCTCTATATCGAAAGAATTGGTTTCGTTGAGGTGGGTCACGGAAACCACACCGTCTTCTAGCGAAAAGCTTTGCAGTTGTTCTAGGAAAAGTCGCTCAAGGGCTTTAACCACGGGAAAATTATTTTTACCGTCACCGGACAGGCGATCGGCATCAATATCGAGTTTTAAACCCCGCAGTTCAAAGCGATTGGATGAAATAAGCTGATGGCGTAGCGATTCCCAAAAATCTAGCTCAACGTAGATTTGTCTGATGTCCAATGCCACAGGAGATGCATCGCTTTTAGCCAGCGACACGGAATTGAGCACAATGCTGGGGCCGCTGCGCTGCCAAACTGCATGCACACTTTTAATGGATAGATTTACACCATACTGCTCATTTATATAATTTTCCAACAAATGTTTGTTGTGCTCAATATGCGGCAGAGCATAGCGTGCAGCGCTCAAAACAAGCGCGAAAAGTACAAGCAATACGGCAATTAGCAGCCAAAACTTCTTGAGTAGATAAGCGGCTACCGACGAAAAATTTGTCACATTTTGCCTTCGTATACGTTAATGCATTACATCATGACGACGTCGTACTTATCCTGATTGTACAGTGTTTCGGTTTGGACCTTGATCTGTTTAGACACAAATACTTCTAGTTCCGCCAGCATATGAGACTCTTCACCCATTAAGGCTTCTGCCACTTTTGGTGAGGCATAAACCACAAACTTGTCTGCGTCATAGGCGCGATTCACCCTTACAATCTCACGCATAATTTCAAAGCAAATAGTTTCAATAGTTTTTACTGTGCCTCGGCCTTTACACACCGGGCATTCGCCGCACAGTATATGCTCAATGCTTTCACGGGTGCGCTTACGGGTCATTTCAATAAGCCCTAGCGCTGTAAAACCGTGAATATTTATTTTGGCTCTGTCCTTGTTCGTCGCCACCTCTAATGAATGTAAGACACGTCGTTTATGGTCTGGTTCAATCATATCGATGAAGTCGATAAGGATCATACCGCCTAAGTTACGCAATCTTAGTTGACGCGCAATCGCCTGCGTCGCCTCAATATTCGTGTTAAAAATTGTTTCTTCTAAATTACGGTGACCAACAAAGGCACCCGTATTGATATCGATAGTGGTCATGGCTTCGGTTTGATCGATGATCAAATAGCCGCCCGATTTCAAGTCCACGCGACGCTCTAGCGCACGCTGCGCTTCGTTTTCCACATCATACAAATCAAAAATAGGTCTATCACCCGGGTAATATTCGAGCTTGCCGTTCATTTCAGGCACGTACTCTTTGGTGAACTGGTGAAGTTCATTGAATGATAGTTTCGAGTCGATACGAATTCTGTCTAGCTCTGTGCCTACAAAATCGCGTAGAACCCGTCGTGCAAGCGGTAAATCTTCATAAAGCACGTTCGACTTACGCTTTTTCATGCGAGACTGAATTTTATCCCACAGTCTTCGCAAAAACGCGGCGTCTGACTGCAACTCATTTTTACCCACACCTTCGGCAGCCGTGCGTAAAATAAAGCCGCCGTTTTCATCGCAAAACTCTTGAACCAGCGACTTTAAGCGGTCTCTCTCTGCTTCTTCTTCAATGCGTTGAGATACACCCACGTGAGTTACCGAAGGCATAAAAACCAGATAACGGCTAGGGATAGTGATATCTGTGGTAAGGCGTGCACCTTTGGTACCGATGGGATCTTTTACCACCTGAACCACAATATCTTGACCATCACGCACCAGCTCACGAATGTCCTGCTTCTGTATGTGACTTGCCGAGACTTCTTCAGCAATTTCATTATGAATGACGATGTCAGAGGCATGTAAGAACGCCGCTTTTTCTAAGCCAATATCGACAAATGCCGCCTGCATTCCCGGCAATACACGGCTTACTTTTCCACGATAAATATTGCCAACTAAACCCCGTTTAGTATGACGCTCTACGTGAATTTCTTGCAGTATTCCGTTTTCAATAAGCGCCACCCGTGACTCTGACGGGGTAACGTTGATAAGCAGTTCAGCACTCACGATACTACTCCAAATTCATTCAGTCCAAATGCATTAAGTAATTGGCGGGTTTCGTATAGCGGTAGACCTATTACGGCACTTGCACTACCGTTGATAGAGACCACAAATTCACCACCAATACCCTGAATAGCGTAACTCCCTGCTTTGTCAGCAGGTTCTCCTGTTTCCCAGTATGCGTCAATTTGCTCATCCGTCAATGCTGCAAAAGTCACAGATGTGGTAATGACTTGGGTCTGTTGCTGAGAGTCATCGAGTACACAAATAGCCGTAAGTACATCATGAGTTTTACCAGAAAGCATGGTAAGAATGCGTTTAGAGTCGGCTTTATCTTCAGGTTTACCCACACTTCGCCCGTTAAACGATATCAGGGTGTCGCTGGCTAAAATGACTTTGTCTTTCGTCATTGCGCCCTGAGACACTAGCTGCGCCTTTACAGCTTGGGCTTTTTCAGTAGCAAGCCTTGCTACAAGCTCCATCGGTGATTCATTGTCACGAGGCGACTCGTCAATATCGGCAGGTTGTATTGTATGGGCTATGTTCATTTGCTTGAGCAAAGCAGTGCGTCGTGGTGAGGCTGACGCTAACACTACCGATTTTGTCATTGGCTTACCTTTGGTTTAATCGTGAAGGTGTTCACATTAAGAAATTGATAGTTGTCTACGCGTGCGCCTAAGCAGCCAAAACACCCAGGGCCATAGCACCATAGACGTCAAAACTGGCCACAAGTAATCAACTTGGAAATAGATATCCGTCAAGAGGTGCTGAACCCAAAACGTTAATAAATGATATAGCGAAGCAAGTAGACCAATGATAATTGCCTGCTGCCATACAGAGTAATTTCTTAGCCTTTGGTAATTAGCAGCCAATACATAAACACAAATACTTAAACCGAAGCTGTGAATGCCCAGCGTTGTGCCAACCAGCACATCCATAGCAACACCAGTTAAAAACGCCACACCTACATTTACCCTATGGGGCAAGGCCATACTCCAGTATGCGAGCACAACTAGCACCCAGTCAGGGCGATACACATCTACTTGAGAGGGCAAAGGAACAATTTGCAGTACCAGCGCCACTAGCAGACTTAACCAAATAACGAGGTTACGTTTACGCATCTGAAGACTCTTCCTCGCTCGTAGCAGGTGTATTTACCTTTTCATCCTTATCAGTGTCAGACTTTTGTGATGAATCATCCGTTCGCCATAGAAGCAAAAGATGACGAAGTCTGTCTAAATTCGCCATTGGTGTAACTATCACCCGAGCAAAGGGACGACTTTCATCTCTCACTACCTGTTTAACTGTTGCCACAGGGTAACCTTCTGGAAATACCTTACCCAGCCCAGATGAAATAAGGGTATCGCCTTCCTGAATGTCTACGCTGTGCGGTACATGTTCAAGATATAACTCGTTAAGCGCACCGCTGCCGGTGGCAATAAAGCGGATATCATTTCGAAGGGAGCGCACTGGGATGGCGTGTGTCACATCAGCAATCAGCAATACACGACTGTTGGTTGACCCCACTTCCATCACCTGACCCACAATACCTTTTTCATCAAGAACCGGTTGCGATGGATATACCCCATCTATCGCCCCTTTATTGATGACAACCTGCTGACTATAGGGGTTTTTATCTACCGCCATCAGCTCGGCAACCATCTTTTTAGAAGATAGGCGCACGGGTGCTTGCAGCAGTTCGCGAAGCTGAGCATTTTCTTTTGCAATAACATCGTACTGCTGGAGTTTTTCGCTCATTAGCAACAGTTGATTATTCAGCTTTTGATTTTCAGCCAGTAGCTGTTCTTTAGAGGTAAGGCGCTGGGCGCTTTCGCTTAGCATTAACCCGGGGAGGTTAGCAATGTATTGAAGTGGGCTCATCAAAGAGTTGAGGTACACCCGCGTAGATTTGAAGCCATCCATTTTGTGATCAACAAATATCAGTGTTACTGACAACACAAGCGCCAGCGTAAGCCTGATATTTAGAGAAGGGCCGCGAGTAAAAATAGTATCCATGATACAAATAAGGCAACCTTACGGTTGCCTTTCCTGTTTATTCGTAGCTAAACAGGTCGCCACCGTGAAGGTCAATCATATCGAAAGCCTTACCACCGCCGCGTGCTACACAGGTTAACGGATCATCAGCGATAACCACTGGGATACCCGTTTCTTCCATAAGTAGCCTATCTAGATCTTTAAGAAGTGCACCACCGCCGGTAAGTACCATACCGCGTTCAGAAATATCAGAAGCAAGCTCTGGTGGAGACTGCTCTAGCGCCACCATAACGGCAGAAACAATACCCGTTAGCGGTTCTTGAAGTGCTTCAAGAATTTCATTTGAATTTAGCGTGAACCCGCGAGGCACGCCTTCTGCTAGGTTGCGACCACGAACTTCAATCTCACGAACCTCTTCGCCTGGATACGCCGCGCCAATTTCGTGCTTAATACGCTCAGCAGTAGCTTCACCAATAAGAGAACCGAAATTACGACGAATATAGTTAATGATAGCTTCGTCGAACTTATCACCACCAATACGAACAGAAGATGAATAGACCACGCCGTTTAGTGAAATGATAGCAACTTCGGTAGTACCACCACCGATATCTACCACCATAGAACCCTGCGCTTCTGATACAGGCAAGCCTGCACCGATTGCCGCAGCCATTGGCTCGTCAATAAGGTAAACTTCTCGCGCACCCGCACCCAAAGCAGATTCTTTAATAGCTCGGCGTTCTACTTGTGTTGAACCACAAGGTACACATACCAATACACGAGGACTAGGACGCAAGAAATTATTATCATGCACTTGCTTAATAAAGTGCTGAAGCATTTTTTCAGTCACGTAAAAGTCGGCGATAACACCGTCTTTCATCGGGCGGATAGCGCGTATATTACCTGGTGTACGACCAAGCATTCGCTTAGCTTCTGCACCTACTGCCGCAACACTTTTCGGCCCGGCTGCGCGCTCTTGACGAATAGCTACTACTGAAGGCTCGTTTAGAACAATACCTTGGTCTTTTACATAAATCAGCGTGTTAGCTGTTCCGAGGTCGATGGACAGATCATTAGAGAACATGCCTCGAAGCTTTTTAAACATGAAGTGTGTATTCCTGTTTCTGTGTTAACGCGTATTTGCAAAGGTGAGATGGCGACGCTTTAACGTGAAGTCGATATTTATTCGCACACTTTAACAATGGGGGCAATTTTGGGCAAGTGATGCTGTCACTTAGAGCCAAAATAACTACTTTATTAACAAGCAAATTCGGCGACTGCCCCATAAAGGCATAGCACTTACGCGTTAATCGATTGATTCCTACTTTAGACCCACTAATGACCTTACAAAAAACGGAAGGTTCAAAAACCTTGGTCGATTAGCCAGGTCTTTTTGTATTGAGGTCGCGATGGTGTTTTTAACGCACCGCGTTACGACCAAACCTGGCCCTTGCTTTTCTAATTGTTGATTTGCTCGCGCTTGTAAATAATGTTGTCGTTCCCTCGGTAAACACCATAGGTTAGCGTGGCGTTAGGCGGGTTGTCAGCTTCGCCATCCCCATCCCAATCCCAGAGCAACCATGTATCAGGGGTATAGGTCACAGGATAATTACCCGCCCCGTTTGGCGATGATAAACGCATGCCTTGCCCGGTGGTATACGCACCTTCACTTAAGGTTCCGTCTTCAGAAGAAACTAGCTCACCTGAGGCATCACCTATATTAGCGTGTGCAAAATCCGTGCAGCTATCGTGCGTGTTTATGCGCCACGTTTGACCATCCCAGTATTGGATACGAAGTGGTAACAGTAGGTCTTCATCTGCTGCGCCGTAGTTGTTTATTAACGTGGCTCGGCCATAGGCGAAGTTGATCGCATCACCAAAATCATCAACACAGGAACCCGTGCAAGAAAGCCCGTTAAAGTTTGCGTTCTCAATTTGTCCACTATCAGCCACCAGCGCAATAGACGCATTCATATATGCTCCGTCGAGTGCTGCGCTCCCCAAACGACTAAATACTATGTCATTGTCAGAAAAAGTGATTTGACCTGTAGTCCCGCTTTGAGGCCATGAAATCGTGTTTATATTCTCTAAACGATCTAGCAGGCTTCCGTCGTGTTCTACCTGCAGCGTAAGGCTTGTTAGCTTGTCGAAACCATCGTAGTAGTTCACAGTGCGGTTGCCATTTTGATTAAGGGCAGTAAGTGTAAAGCTAACCTCATCAATAGGTTGGCCAAAATAGTTAAACCCATCACTGGCAGTACATGCCGCTACTACGTCTCCAGTTAGAGAAAAGTTAGAGGGCGCAAACCTACCCACATTATCTACCTGCCCTAGCACGGTAGCATTTGTTAAATACGTGCTTTGCGCCGCAATAGATATAGTGCCAACCTCATCATAATTTACGGCCAGGTCAACTTTACCTTCGTTATCAAAGTTAACACTGGAAGTGCTTAATGACCCCGTGGTTCCGCCTGATGGCAAAGTTTGTTGAGGCGTTAGAGTGACACTACCTGAATAGTGTTCGGCTGTGTTGTTATTGGCTAAATCAGCGAAATTATCAGGTACACCATCGTTATTAGCATCTTCGCCATCAACCCACTGCACAGTGCGAAGACCTAATACAAAGTCTTCTCCCGTGCGCGCTAGCAATGAACCATTCGCGTTCGTTGCATACCCGTTAGGATTAGTGCTCGTAGCACTGTCATTTAAGATGTCCATAGCAAACCCAAATGGGCGAACTGCAAAGATATTTGAAGAGCCCGTTATGGCGGTTCTGTCAGTGATTGTTCCTGTAAGCGACAATTCTCCCGCGTCAGGATACTGAACCGTGAACTCCGCCCGAGAATTTGCGTCAAACTGCAGCGCAAATGTCTCTGCTGATAACCCAAGTTCGTACGTATTGGTGTTATTTGAAAAGGCCATTTTATTCGAGCAATTGCTGGAACTTGCGCAATTGTAGTTAAGATCCACATCCACTATTTTATTTTTTAAGAGTTCTGAATTTCCACAGGCCTCGACAGCATAGGTCTTACTATTAAAGCCTTGATCTGATGGTTTGCCAGATAGTTGGGTTACAATAGTGGCGGTGTTGTCTGTAAGGTTTTTAAACACTAGACCATCGTCTTTGAAGTCAATTTTACACCCTTCAATACCTACATCCTTTCCGCCAATAAAACAGCGAAGCTGACTTGATGGCGTTTCGCCTAGTGTTGCAAGCTTTGTATCGTTTCCTTTCAAGCTGTCTAGCGCTAACGAAATCTGTCCAGTAAAAGAGACGACATCATTTCCGCTCCACTGAAAATTAGCATTGTTTTGCGGAGACAGATTAACCGTTGAAGGCTGAGAGTAGATGAGATCGCAATTCACATCTGCACAAGCCTTAAGCGTTATCTGTTTAGCCGCACAGCTACTGCCTTTGTTGTCCGCTAATTCATAGCGATAGTGATTAAGTACTTCGATAACCTCACGACCACATATGCCGGGAATATTATTCGGTACTTCGTTTGCAGTAACTCTAAGAGGTGCTGGAAGAGTTTCCGTTGTTGAAGAAACGGATTCAATTCCTCCACCAGCATTAAAACGACCAATGATGGTTTCATCACCAACATTAGCGAATGTGACCGAACCTTTTGCAATAACTAAGGCGTTAGGGTTAGAGCCATCAATAACTACGTCGCCGTCTACATAAATTGCTAGGTAAGCACCATCAGCAACAGTAACGTTGGCATTAGCCATAACGAAGCGGGTTGGCTCGCCAATTGGATTTGTACCTGGATCGGAAATATAGATGCGTGTAGGGGCTACGACGTTATAGTTACCCGCTGCCATCAGCACATTTTGCCTGCTGAAGTAGTAATCCCCTGCTAAATTACCGGCTGCTATTTCGGGGCCGCTGTCATCAACAGTGATGCTAGGTATTGCTCTGGCTTGTGACTCGGTCAGTGAGTCTGTGTTATTTACGGTACAGTCAACAGCCGGCTCTCCACACTTAGGATAACCTGCTGTACCAGCTGTTCCTCCGGGGATTAATTGCGTTGCACTTAGTACGCCGCTGTTTTCATCGATAATACGGCTATTAGCGGGGAGATTAATAGCCGAGCCGCCAAATGCTGCTACCGCTCCAGGGAATGCCACGTCACAACTTGGCACTTCACCGCTGAACACAAATTCTGATGTCATGGCTAAAATACTGGCATCTTCTTCGGCGTGATTACGTTCTGAATCTAAACTTCGGTCTTCATCAACGCGAAGCCCCAATCTATTTTTGTTTACCTGACAACTGCGCAGCCACCCTCCGTCTTGACCATTGCGGCTGATCTTACTGGCAGCAACCAATGGGGTTTGCGTATAAGAGTTCTTAAAGTTATTTCGAAAACAGCCGTCGTCCCACCCCTGAATGCGCACGTCTGCAAAGTCAGCCTCCCAGACTACCTCTACACCATTGTCGTCGAAGAACCTGCGGTCAAACCCTTCCGTGGTTGCCATGTAAGCAACGGTCTCGGGCTGTGTTACAGGTTCATAATCTGTTTCTGACGCTTCCAAAGCTATATAGTATGATTGCGCTTCATATTTAGCTGCAATGGTTAGGAATGGCAGTAGATGTTCATTGGGAGGTTTCTTGCCATTTACGTCAACTTGGTTATTAACAGTTTGAATAGAGTGGAAGAAAACGGGTTGCTCGCCAAAATCTGTCTGAAGAGGCACTTCTGCGTATCGCGCATCTTCAGTACCAGGCACTAATGGTCCTGTTGGAAAATACCAAGGAGAATTGGTAGCAGCTTGGATGGTAGTAGCATCCAGCTCCATTTTTCCTACCTCAACAATATCGCCGTCAGGGAATTCGTGAACGCCGTAGGCAATCGCTAGGTAATGACCTCCCATAGTGATATGAGGGCCATCTTCACCAGAGGGCTCAAGGGGCAATGCTTCAAAGCCCGTTCTGGTCACGTTGCGAATTTTAACGATAGCAGGGTTACTCCCCTGATTGGTCGATAGCATGAATACGGCCGGAGGCTCGTCATACACCTGCGAAAAGCTTATAGTCGTCCACTCTGCTTTATTGTAGGTATTTTGAAGCTCGATGAACCTACCTTCGATTTGAGGGACAGCTAACACGGGCATTGCCAATACAGATAACATCCCAATAAAAAGGGCTCGAACAAGAGATATACGAAATGTCATTATTCTTCCTGCCTCACTTCAACAAGAACGCGTTTGGAGGTTTCAAGTTGGCCTGCACTGCACTGTGCTTCCGCACCTAACGCATAAACCCTAATTTCACCAGCGGCTACTTCTGGCTCTTCGACCTCGGTCTCTACTTCACAAGATAGCGTAATAACACAATTCTGCACGTTAGCTGCATTAATAATTACTGGCTGAGTAATAACGGAACACGCGGGGTTATTCCCGTTAATTAGTCTCGAAATCGCGACTTCCATTCCACTTTGTGCGGCCAAATAAGCGCGAGCACCATAGTACTCAATGGATTGCTGACGGATGTTTGATGAAATTTGATTAGATAACGCAATACCAAGCCCTAAAAGAACAATGCTTATAATGATCGCAACAATCGTTGTAGAACCTTTTTGCCGAGCAGGTGAACTACATAGACCGGCGGGCCGTCGGTTTTTACTATGAAAAAAGGTTGGTCGCGTTTTTTTATGGCACATTAGGGAAGTGCACCTCGTGTACAACGGATATCTGCTCATCATCACTGCTTTCTAAGGTCATTTGCAGCTCTATAAGACCATTTTGCCGTAGCCCTGCGGTTATTACGTTCGCGCTCCACGCCGCTACATTAGTACCAATAATGCCGGAAGTAGCACCTTGCGTTCTGATTAAACGCTCTCCCTGAGCGGAAGATGTTCTGCATACTGTCACTTGCGCTTCAGGAACAAAGAAGCGTTTGCCTGGAGAGGATTGTGTGTTCGCGGCGCTAAGCGTGAGATCATATTGATTATCGCTAGTCGGCTCGAAAGCGGCATCAGCAATAGTATCTATTGTTCGCCCGTTATCATTCACGCTCTGCGGATTTGTCGGGTAGATAACAAGGGTATCATTCACGCTCAATTGGCTATTGAACACCACAACATGCATGGGATTATTGAATGCATCACCAACGTAGGTGCCGCTTTCCTTGATAGGGTAATATGAGAGGCATCCTAAACTCGAATCGAATGACACAGAGTTGGGTACCACATTGCGCAGCTCTTTTTCCAGTCGCAATATAATAAAGCGCGCGTCTGAAACAAGGCGAGTACGCTCTGCGCCTGTTATATAGATTTGCGCACTTAAAGAAATCACTTGCGCTACAGATACACTAATTACGCCTAAGATGGTGATCACCAAAATAAGCTCTATAAGTGTAAAACCGCGCTGGCGCTGTGCTTTGCATGGAAACATTAATAGCTCCCTCGATAAGCACTGAAATTGTAGACTTGGCCGTCTGGAGCAGTCACTGCTATATCAATACGCTTGAACGTTTGACCGTCAGTGGGCGTACTGTCATCTAAGTCACTGTCGTAATCTACCGTTACCGCAAAACCAAAATTATTATAGTTACCGCCCACATTATTCACTACGTAGCCGTTGTAATCGTCAACATCGTCATAGTCGTCTTCACTCGCCTCTTCAGGACCAAGGGTTGTTGAGCAATTTCCTTTGGCATTACAGGTTTCAAAAGGGGGGCTTCGGTCGCTGTTTTCATCATAAGAGCGGCTTAGAATATCGTTCATTAACGACTGACCTAACTTAGCAGCTTTTACTTGGCGAAATGGCTCAGCCGTTTGTTCAGCTTGCGGCACAATAAGCGATAGCACAATGGTTAAGCTGATAGTGAATACAACAATACCAATTACGAGCTCTAATAAAGTAAAGCCTTCACTGCGTTTTCTACGCGTAGGGAGCATCCCGTTAGCACGCATAAATGGCTCCCTCACTTTGCAAACACATGGTAAAGGAACTTATTTGAATTTTGCAGTTAGTTGAGCAGGCAATATTGCTTGGTCGGCCAAACCCGTCAAACTGAATTTGGGAAAAACTATCGCCGTTTTCATCTGCAGTTTGAAAAGTGAAATCAGTATTAGAAGCATTGATAACTTGGTCGTCGTCAAAAGCAGTGGAAAGAGCATTTGCGCAGTCGTGTCCAGCGGGGGGAGCAATAACTGTACTCGTTATTTTCACGCAGCTGCTGTCTTTTACGTTTTGCATGGCGCGAAGCTGCATATTTCGCACTAGCTGAAGGGCTCTGTCCCGAAGTGCAATGGCTTCTTCGGTGTCGCTACCAAGAAAGCGAGGTGCGGCGGTTACCGCCAGCACCCCAATAACCAATATGGTTATAATAAGTTCTACTAGTGTAAAACCGTTTTTCTTCACATTACTGGACGCAAGAAACAACATTGATAGTAGGGCGAACACCTTCACCAGATGAGTTCGTATAAGTAATCGAACATGGAGCATTCACTGATGTAGGCGCCGTCGTACTATAGCCTGCATATCCTTTATAATAGATAAGGATTGATGCTGGCGTGCCAGATATTTCTTCGGTTAGATAGTCACCGCCAATATCTGAATCTAGGAGGTCAGTTAAGTTATCAAGTGTTCCAGCTGGATAACCATAAATAGTTTCGACAACGCTACCACCGACTGTAACAGAACTTGTTTCAGCGCTCGCTACGCCATTAATTAACGCTTTACCATAAACAATCGATGATGCCGACTCTATTGATCCAGCGATCCCTTGTAAAACAGAATCACGTGCGTCGTCTTGAAGGTTCAGAAACTTAGGTGCTGCGGTTACCGCTAGGATACCCAGCAATACAATTACAATGATTAACTCGATTAGGGTGAAACCCTGTTGTGTTGATACTTTTTGCATAATCAAACTTCCTGAGTATTAATTAAAAAACAGTAACCTGGCCAGTGGCTGGGTTGTAAGTGAAACCGTCAAACGTCGTACCGTCAGGCGTGCCGTCTGCTGGCGCTGAAGTATTAGGTAACCCCATAGACTCAACTAAGTAGTAAACACAAAGCGTGTTTGTGCCAGAGTCATCTGAACGTACCGCGTATCTGAAATCAGCAACAACCGTATCGTTTGTCGATGTAGTGTTGGTAGGTGCCGACTGTAGAATTAGGTCAAATGTGTTTTTACACTCGGTGTTGTTAACCGTAGAAATAAGTGTATTACCGGTAGAACTGCCGGTCGGGTAGCCAATGGTACCGTCAACGCCCACTGGCGTTTGGTCGTAAGTAACTACTGTGCCATTGCCGTTCCCATTGTTGCCACTTGGGCGACCTTCCACTTCCCATTGTGCGCGCACAAGACCTACAGCGGCGGCAAAGCCCCCTGCTACACCCTCTACACTGGCTTCTCGAGCTTCATCGGTAACATCGATAAAACGCGGTAGTGCCGTAGCCGCAAGCAAGCCTAAAATAATTACAACAATGATAAGCTCTATTAGCGTAAAGCCTTGCTGTCTCGTGTTCATAGCATCTCCTAGATTACAAATAAGCGCATAACTCCGACGCTTAGTTAACTTTTTCTTTCTCTTACTACGCCGCTACCAGCGTTGTACTCAAACCAAACTTTGTCTTGAATAAGGAATGCACATTGCAAGTATCCGTTTACGTATTCATCGCTTACCGATATTTTTGACGACACATCGAATTCTCTTAATGTCGCCAATGTAAACAGGTATTCACACGCATTTCCTTGGCCCATTTCAAGCCCTTCAGGCCAACCCTTTGTATTTACAAATAACTCTGCAGCCACTTCTTTTTGCTGCTTTATACTGCCACTGGCATCAAAATCAGTTTCGTAAATCAGAACCCTCGATTGCTTGGTCTTTATCCATTGGGCTCTGGCCAACATAACAACCCGTTGAAACTGAGCTATCGCGTTTTCTTTGTTTACTTGTTCAGCTTCTTCTATCACTGGTGCTGCGTGATACACGTACGATGTAGCCAAAACAGCGAGCACCAACCCAATCACAATAAAGTTAAATAACCCTGCTCTAGTGCTAGCCACGTTTTACCCCACTGAAATAGCGAAACTATTACCCGCCTTTCACCGCCGACATCATGTTCCACATTGGTGTAAAGATGCCAAGCGCCAGTATCAACACCATAACTGCCACAAAACCGATCAAAATAGGCTCTATCTTGGCGGTTAAGCTCTTTAAGTCGAAATCGACTTCACGTTCGTAATAATCTGCACTTTCTTCTAAAAGCGGCTCTAATCGACCCGTTTCCTCACCTACAGCTATCATCTGTAGTACAAGTGTAGAAAACAGTTCGCTATTTTTCGAAACTCTCAGCAAACTTTCGCCTTTTTCTATGCCTTGGCGCATCTCTTTGATGCGCATTTGCATATGAGCGTTATCTACAGCATCCGCTGTTAGTGACAGACCCGCAGTTAAGGGCACACCTGCCCGCAGAATCATAGAAAAGCTACGGCTATATCTTGCTAATAATGATCGCTCAATAATGCTGCCTACAACAGGCAACTTTAGTTTAAATTTGTCCCATTTAAGTCGTCCATTAGTCGAATTAACGTATTGTTTAGCCGAAAAAATTATTCCAATTAATACGATTAAAATTAACCACCAATAATTTACAAAGAAGTTTGAAGTGCCTATAAGCACGCGAGTCATTATGGGTAGCTCGGTGTCGAACCGCTCAAACATTTGTGTGAAAACGGGTACAACGAAAAGATTCAATATAAACATAGCAATAGCGAGCGCTATCAATACGAAAGTGGGGTACCGCAATGCCGATTTAATGCGCTTTCGCGTTTCCTGTTCCCGTTCGAAATAGAGGGCTAACTGCAGGAAAACATCGTCCAGCTTACCGGTATTTTCACCTACTACGACAACAGAAATGGTCAACCGCGTGAAGATTTTTTCATATTTCGTCATGGCAGAAGATAAGCTTCTGCCTTGCTCAAGCTGATCGGCAATGTCCTTTAAAATTTCTTGGAAACGCTTATGTGAGGCGTTTTCACTTAGCCCTTTAATTGCCCGGATAATCGGTATACCCGCTTTCAGCAGCGAGTACATTTGGCGAGAAAAGATGATCATCTCATCCAGCCCGACTTTAGCTTCGAATAGGTGACCTATGTCTAAACCAGTACTCGTTTTCTCTGTTTTTTTAGTTTCTTCTATCGAAATAGGCACTATGTTTTTAGACAACAAAGCCTGCGCCGCTGCTTGCGCTGAGGCAGCTTCAATAACCCCTTTTTCAGGACCACCTTGAGTCGATTTACCCGCATAGCTAAACTGAGGCATTAGTGGTTCACCACCTCAGGCACAAATTCAGCGACTTTGAAGACCTCATCTAATGAGGTTTTGCCTTCAGCTGCATAATCAAGAGCCATATGAGAAAGTGGAACAAAGTCTTTGTTGGCCTTTGTCGCGTCAACAAACCCCTGCGTATCGTCATCTCGCAGCGCTTCCATCATATCTTCGTTCATTTCCAAAAACTCGAAAACACCAATACGCCCTTTGTAACCTGTGTGGTTACAGCTATTGCAGCCCCTACCTTTGTAAAAAGTCGCATTTGCTAGTTCTGGCTTTAGGAAACCTACCCATGCTTGCTCTTGCGCGCTTGGCGGCCGCTCTTCTTTACAGTTGTCACATACACGACGTACCAAACGCTGCGCCAAAACGCCACGCAGTGAAGTAGCTACTAAATAGGGCGCTGCACCCATATCGATAAGACGGATGGCGCTAGTTACAGAGTCATTGGTGTGGAGCGTGCTTAATACTAAGTGGCCAGTTAGTGCGCCTCTAAGCCCTATTTCTACGGTTTCTTGATCGCGCATCTCCCCCACCATGATAATGTCAGGGTCTTGTCGAAGCGTGGTACGCAAAATTGACGCGAAATCTAGGCCAATTTTTGAGTTCACTTGTACTTGGTTTATACGAGGCAAGCGATATTCAATGGGGTCTTCAGCGGTAATGATTTTCAAGTCGGGTTTATTGAGCTCGCTTAGCGCGCCGTACAAGGTTGTGGTTTTACCCGAACCTGTCGGCCCAGTAACCAATATCATGCCGTGGGGTCGGTTTATTGCTGCGCGAAATTTCTCGGCCATTGCATCCGGCATCCCCGTCTGATCTAACGTCAAAAGACCCGCGGATTGATCTAGCAAACGCATCACCACCGCTTCACCGTTAGCGACAGGCATGGTGGAAACACGCACATCAAGGGTGTGACCCTTCACTTTAATATTGAAACGCCCATCTTGAGGAATGCGCTTTTCTGAAATGTCCAAACCTGACATTAGCTTTAGCCTAAGTACCAATGCCGACGCAATTTTAACCTGGCCTAGCGTATTTTCCTGCAGCACGCCGTCAACACGCTGCCTTATGCGCAGAATATTTTCATCTGGCTCAATATGAATATCAGATGCACGCACCTGTACTGCATCTTCAAAAATAGAGTGAAGCAGCTTTACTACTGTGGCATCGGAAGTGGTATCGTCTAAGGCAGAGAGTTCAAAGTCGGCTTCATCGGCGTATTCTTCGCCTAACTTTTCTGCAAATGACGCAATATCCTGAGTACGACGATAAACTGAATCAAACGCTTCTAACATTTGATTCTCTTGTACTATTGCCAGTTCAATATTACGCGGCGCCACTAGCGGCCCAAGCTGATCAAGACCGCCTAAGTCGGTGGGGTCGCTCATACCTAGCAGCACTTCATCGTCGTCAGCTTCGAGTACTAGTGCGCGATAACGTCTTGCATAGGTTTCTGGGATAAGTTGTGCTTGCTCTGGATCTATTCGACGCTGTGTAATATCTAAAAAAGGAATATTGAGCTGCTGGGCAAGAAAGCGAAGAAGTTGTGGCTCACTGATAAATCCTAAGTCAATCAGCGTATCACCAAGTTTTCGCCCGGATGAGCGCTGTGCCGATAGCGCATTATCAAGTTGTTCGCTGGTAATAATATTTTCGTGAACTAATAAATCGCCGAGGCGCATCTTTAATCGAGGACGCATTAAGGTTGCTCCTGTAAATCGGTTAGGCGGGCACTAGCATATTGCGATGATGTAGAAGAGAGGTCACCAATCGCAAGGGCTCTGGAATATGAAGATATGGCTAAACGCTTGTCAGACAGTGCGTCGTAATTAACCCCCAGTGCCAACCACCATTTTGCATTATTCGGTTGTAGCGAGGTCATGGCGCTAAACGCCGAGATAGCTTGTTCTGGTTTATTGATTGTCTGTGCAGAGGTCCCTTTTAGTATCAGGTAATCGATACGCTTTTCAGCCAGTGCTTTCGCATCTAAGCTATCTGGCATAAGGTTTAGAGCTTCTTCAAAACGGCTTTCTTGAGCCAGAATCTTAGCCATGAGTTCGCGCCACACTAACGCCTCTGGTGATATTACAACGCCTTCTGAAAGTACCTGTAACGCTTGTAGGTTGTTATTTTGACCAAAATAAAGCGCGGCCAACTGTTTGCGAGCCTCGGTGTTTTGCGGGTAGGTAGATAATGCAAGAGTAAAGCTTTTTTGAGCGTCGTCGAAAATACCAAAATTATAAGCTTTAAGCCCTGCCTCTAAATGAACGGCGCTTTGTTGCTCTGGCGATTTAGGCGTAACGTCAATCGCTGGCTCACGTGAAATAATGCTATCTGGTTTAGGCGAGCTTAATTCACTAGTTGTTTTAACGTTTGTTCCAGGGTTTGTCCTGCTTACCGTTTGTATGTTTGCTTTTTCTTGGGTTAAGCCTGAGGCTTTCACTACCGCCGAGCCGGTTTCTTCAGTCTCTTCTGATACGTTTGCGGCTGATAGGGTTTCGTCTTTAACTTCGGCTGCCTTGTTATCTGGCTTTTGATCTGATTGGGCATCCGAGTTTGAGCTTGAAGCATTAGCAACTTGCGTACGTTGCCTATATTCTGCCTCGTCATCGACTACCGTTTCATCAATACTGTTAAATACAATCTCAGCCACGTCTGACGGCGTATTTTGGTATGCCAAATCTTGCTCGGATAACGGTGTAGACTTCATGCCCTCTAACTGTTGTTCGGCACTATCGACACCTTGCTTGGAAGTACTTTCACTGTCCGTTTGGATGGGCTTATTTTCCATTGAGCTTGCTGCTGTATTCTGTACATCGCCTTTTGCAACAATGTCAGGGCTACCTGTATTACCAGCACGCTTACTATCCCCAGACTCAGTCATATTGCTCAACACCAGCCAAATAACTAGCCCTAGTGCAATGAGCGCAATTAGCGCTTTTGGCCAAAGCGAACGATTTTCGACGTGCACCGTAGGCGGCAAGCCAAAATCTTCATTCTGGTTTCGCTCATCTAACGATTTTAAGGTGTCATTTAAAATGCTCATAAGCCCTGCGCCCCGTAAAGGTAAAGCGCACTTGCTACAGCAACCGCAGCTATGGAAAAAATAACAATGCTTTGTCTAGGAACAAGCCTTCGCTTGCAGTCATCAGTATCAAACACTGCATTTATCGTATGTTGCCAAGTCGCAGCGCTTTTACCCTGGCCGTAAGCGCGAAGAAGAATTTTGTGGCAAACAATATTAACCAACCGTGGCGTTCCTCGGGTGACTAATGCGATAAAAGCCCGTAAACCTTTAGAAATTAACTGCTCGCTGCCGCCGGCCGTTGTTAGTCTGTGGCCTATGTAATATTCCACTTCTGCCGACGTCATTGTGCGCAGCGTGTACGAAAAGCTGATGCGCTGACGAATTTGCCTAACCTTGGGGTTTGACAGGTTAGCGTCAAGCTCTGGCTGGCCGAATAAAACGATTTGAAGCAGCTTACTTTTCTCAGTTTCTAAGTTGCTAAATAAGCGCAGCATCTCAAGTGCATCCCAGCTTAACGATTGCGCTTCATCGATAATCAGTACCGCTTGCCGCCCCTCTTGTTTAAGTGCTAAAAGCCTTGACTCGATGGCACTGTGTAACCCTTGAGAAGCTTCGTTTTTACATATATCAATACCTAATTCATTGGCGAATGCTATACGCAACTCGTCAGGGCTTAGGTATGGATTCGGTAAGTAACAGGCTACAAATTTGTCCGAAAGGTGATTTATCAATTTGCGGCACAACAGGGTTTTACCTGTACCTACTTCACCGGTCACTTTAATAAAGCCTTCAGACATACTTAACGCAGACAAAATGACTTTTAACGCTTCATTGTGCGGCGCCAGTGCACAAAAGAAATCCGTGTTCGGCGTAAGCGAAAACGGCATTTCTGTGAAATGATAAAAGCCTTGGTACATAATTAGTTTCTATACCATTGATCAAGTAGTGACTGAGTGCGAAGGCGCTGCTTTTCCCACGTATCTGGCTGTACCACAGAAGGGCGAATGAGAATAACCAATTCGCGCTTGCTCTGGGTTTTCGCTTTGTTTTTAAACGCGTTACCGATAATAGGGATATCACCTAACAGCGGTGTTTTGGATTCTTGCTCGCTGGTAACCGTTTCCATTAAGCCGCCTATCACCACAATTTCACCGTCGCGAGCGCGGATCACGGTGTCTGATTCACGAATATTGCTTTGTGCTAGGGGTAACAAAATTTGTTGGTCACCTACTTGGATAACCTTTGTCTGTTCCGCCGTTTCTGTTACTGAAGGGTGAACATGCAGTATTACAGAGCCACTTCTGTCTATTTGCGGTGTTACGTCCAGCGCGATACCAGAAAAGAAAGGAGTAAGTTCGATGTCATTCTCGTTCTCTGTGCTTGTTGTGCTTTGATCTTCACTGGTCGACACATCGGTAACAAAGTACTCGTCTTGCCCTACTTTAATAACGGCCTTTTGGTTGTTAGTTACCGTAACGCGAGGGTTACTTAGCATTTGCACGTCACCCTGGGTTTGAAGCATATTGATAACACCATCAAAGTCGCCGCGAGAAATACGTAATGTTGATACCCCACCGATATCGGTAGAAATAGTATTGCCTATAGCATTAACCGCATTAATAGCTGGGTCGATTCCCGCTGCAGTGTTTGCTGCAAAATTAGAAGCAAGCGCCCCTCCGCTAAACCCAAAATTGAGGCTCCCCGTTAAGCCGCTTGCTATACGGTCCCATCTAACGCCTTGTTGGTACCCATCATTTAGCGTGACTTCAATAATGCGAGCTTCTAGCACCACCTGGCGTTGCAGGCTTTCTTGGCTTTGGTTTAAAAAGTCTTTCACCACGGCAATTTCGCTTGGTAGCGCGCGCACCGTCACCAACCCCGCCTGCGGTGACACCACCACCTGACGGCCTTCAGTAGGTGATACCAGTACTTTTAACGCTTCTTTTAAGTCGCTCCAAAAATCGTTTTCACTGGTGGTTTGAATATTTGAACCGTTGAGCTGCTGTATATTGTTGCCACCAAGACCACTCTGACCACCAAAGCCGCCTTGACCACCCAATGCGTTACCGCTGATATTGTTGTTGCCGTTAATACCGCCGTTGTTACCACCGTTATTCTGGTCCTGTTCGCTTACTCCACCTGCAATCACGCTTACGTTCGACACACCGAAACGCTTTATCATAAGAAAGTTAACCGGGATAGATTCTGTCTTTAACTGCGACGGCATTACCTGAATAACCTTACCTTCTAAAAATACATCCAGCGGATACATTCTTGAAATGATCGTAATCACATCGTTAAGCGCCACGTCTTTAAGCGTTAAGCTAATTTGACCAGACACAGCTGGATGCACAGCCACGCTATAAGGCGTATCTTCCACCAGCGCATCGAAAAACGGTCGAACATCCACATTATTAGCAGATACGGCAAATAGCTTCTGAGACGTAGGAGCTGGTAGCGACTGATAGCGAGCTACTTCTGACAGCAGTTCTTGGTTTAACTGCGGTGGAGGAGCTGGTTTGGTCGCAGGTACATTTTGGGAACGATTGAGTTCATCGCGAATATGCGGTTTCACTTCCTCGCCAACACCATAGGTTTGACAACCCGCGATAACAAACGCCGCAGCTAGCATCAGTGCGTTAGAAATAAGGCTATTTTTTAATTTCATATGCATACATTCTTAGTATTTTCTGCTGACGACCGTCAGTTATAATCACGTGTTTAGGGGTTATTTTGGACACAGTAAATTCATTCAGCGTGTCGCCCTCTCGATAAGACTTGCCAGAGATGATCGCGCTGTAACCGGAACTGCGTTTAAAAATTGACTGCAGTGCCAATTCGCCATCTAAAAGGTTGCTTTCGCTTGCACTCGCCCCTTTGAACTGGGCAGGTTTGGTTGGGTCTACCGCGGCTATTGCAGGCTTAAGAACACTACCTACTACCAACAAACTAAATATGAAGCATTTCATTTTCTTCACCTAGCCTCCCTAAAGCGAAATGAAGGTAGCGTTATTGCTTACTGTCGCTAACCCCAGTGTCAGTGATGCACTGGGGTATTCGTCGACGTTATAAGCGAAGTCCGTCACAATGATTTTTTCTGGTGCCGCTTGTAGACGCGCTAGATAACTGCGTAAGTCGAAGTAACTACCCTCAATCACTAAACGCATATTGTGACGATAGAATGATGTACTTTGCGTTTCACCTTCACCAAAACGAAGGGTTTGAGTAGGTTCTACGTTAAAGTTAACCAAGCTCACATTGTTTTCTTCATTTAATAGCGTCATTAACAACTCGGGCATTCTGTCGGCTGCCACGAAGCCTTCGTTCAATAAAAGTAGCTCATCGTCTACGCTCAGTAGTACTTTTCTCGCGCTATCCAATTCTTGTTGCATACGCTGTGTGTAATCGACAGACAGCGCTTGCTGAATGGCATCCCTTTGAATAACCAGCGCCTTGTATTCACTTTCTTTTCGAGTAAGGGTTTTATCCGCACCAGACATGCTATCTAGCGCGGGCGATATGCCAAACCAAAAGAACAGATAAACGATAAGGCCAAAGCTCACCCACAAAATAAGCTGCTTTTCTCTGTTTTCGAGCGCAGAAAACTTATCAGAGAGCTGTTGATACTGACTCATCAGCGTCTCCCTCAAAATCAGTTGATATTAAAAATTGCTTCACGTTTTCAGCCCCGTCTACTTCATCAAACTTCACGGACGAAAATGACTTGCCCTGAAAGAAAGGTGACTGCTGTAACTTCTTTAACCAAACAGGAATAGACGAAGGTGCCACCGTTTGCCCTGACAAACGAATTTTCTGGGTATCTATGTTTATGCTAGTAAGCCAAAGGTTCTGGTTGTGATAGTTAGCTAAATCGTCCATCACTTCGCCATACTTGGTTGCATCAAAAGACAGCTCTCCACTTTCTAAATAGGCAAGCAATTGCTTTCTGTTTTCTATCTTGGCATTCACTTGCTCAAGCTGCTGCTGAAGCGTTTTGGTATCACGCTTTTTCTCTAGTGCATTATTCAGCGCTTTAATTTCGTTATTAATTTGGCGTGTTGACGCTGATTGCTGTGCTATTTTTTCTTGTTTGGCGCTAAGTAAAACATTTAGAGCCACAACGGCAATTAGCATTACTCCAAACGCTACGACGTTTATCCAAAGCACCTTTGATAGGGGTAAGCGCTCTTTTTTAGGCTTAAGCGAGGGGTGATAAAGGTTTATCGTGCGTTTCACTGGGCCTCCCTCGCTGCAACAAGCGCACTAGCCAAAGCAAAGTGGCAAGTGGGGTCAACAACATCAGCTAATTCAAGCTCTGCAACGAATTTTTTCATAGCCGCAGGCTGAAAGGGCTTTAAGCGCTCTATAACAGGCTCGCAATCAAACTGTGTTCTGAACAAGATTTCTTTTAGCGGTGGCTGTTTTAGCTGTGACTCATAGAAATCCATGGAACGTTGAATTTCTAAACCAAGCATATCGCTTAATTGAACTAAATCTTCTGGGGCGGAGGATTTTTTAACAAATCCCCTCAACCGTCGCGATAGCCAAATAGCGCGCGAGCGCACTATCATCAAAAAAGGTTCGCTATTGGGCTCTTGAATAATAAGTAATCGCGCGTAATCATCATCAGGCACCATTTCGGTAGCCAGCACTTCTTTAGCGTGAATATGGGTGAGTTTAACCTCTTTCTTTTTCGATAGGCTTTGTACCAGTGCAGAAAGCGATGACTTTTCGGCAGCAAACACATCTATTTTTTTGCCGCCGGTCCGTGTTTGAACCGGGTAATCGATGTAGTCCAAAACAATATTACTAGAATCGAACGGAACCAACTCACCAAGTGTCCAAGGTAGTGCAGTCGTGATGTCCTCTTCGGGTACATCAGGCTTTTCCACTTGAACCATATGATACATTTCTTGAGAAAGCACAATGGATACTCGACATGCCTCTTTTTCAAATTCTCGTAAGGCCTCGCTTAATTGCTGTTCAAGAGGTTGTCGATTGTCAAAGGGAACAGACGCAAAAGAGTTGAGTACATAGCCACTGTCGCTAAAATTAACAGCGGCAATATGTAACTCAGCAGCACTCACAGACACACCTACCGTGAGCGTTGTATTGTTCTTTTGCGAAGAGAATAAGCTAGAGAGCATATGTCTACTTAATTCGTTAGTGTCGAGTATTATCTTGTTATCAACAATACCTTAAGGTGCCAATTTATGACATGGCGCTAACTCAAAAGTAGACTAATTATCTAAATAAACCAAATACCTACATAGGTAATTATTTATATTAATATGTTAATGGTATGAAGACCTTACTAGTCTTCCAAGGCAGTTACCGAACCGCTTGCTGGGTAATAGTCGAAGTAGGTTCCTCTACTCAAGCTGAAGCGACACCAGTAGTTATCTTCACTTGTTTCAAGCTCGGCGTAGTATTTTGCATGAACTTTGAATCCGTCGACACGTAATGGGGATGCTACTATTGATGACCAAATTTTTTCACATCCAGCGTCCGACATATCAGCGGTCGGCCATCCATTGTGATTCATACGAACTGGCGTTCGGTTCATTTCGCTGCCAGAGTCGTCATAGTGAATAAGCATTATCATAGTGGTAGGCTGACGTACTCGCCATTGCCAATGTGAAGAAATCACATTCCGCTTGAACGTCTCTAAACGCTCTGCAAAAACTTTTGTAGTGGTATCTTCTTCGCCAATATGAAAATGGTTAATTGCTATGCCTAGCGAGAACGCGAAAACAACGGCGATAGAAGCTTTAATAAGGTTTTTAGTGGTCTCGGTATCTTTATTATTTTTATTCATCTGTGGCTCCTCAGCTTATAACTGAAGTATTAAACCTTGTTTGGCGTGGTGTTTGTCGCTATTTGCGCAACATGAAATTGCTACCGCAGCAAAACGACTTTTCTATGATGATAGTTTATCGGCATTTTGGAGGAAATATGAAGCAATACCAGCTTGCATAGATAATTAACCAAAACCTTAAGCCTAGCGCGTTTTCAAGTATCGATGATTGGAGTAAGACTCTTGGCTAAACGTCTTTCTGCAAAATAGTAATTCCCCAGAAATCACTGTCTTTTTGCTTTAGCTTCCACCCGCTTTTCATTAGCGCCTCTCGCGTATAGTAGTTCGTCATCCCATGCCCAAAAAGAACCACTCTAGGGTGTTTTTCGCTAAGTTTATTAATATGTATTGAAAGTTTTTCAACCCGTTTTTTAGCAAATTTGAAACTTTCAAAGCGGCCTTTAGTTCCCATAAACCAAAGCGCACGGCTTAGCAAAACCCAGTGCCAACTGCGCAATGTGAAAGGTAGCTTGTAGTAAGGTATATCCATTTCTCTCAATTCCGGTAGCTCTTCATCAATTGAAGTTGCCCCATATTGAGCTGCTGTTAACTTTGCTCTTAAAAGCGGGCTGACGGCAATGTAGCTACCGGTTATATCTATTTTTTGTTTAGGTTGGCTGGCTGGGTCTAGGGGGGATTTATTATAGTTACGCACCCAGCTTGCATAATCCGCAGCATTCACTTTCTCATTGTGGGCTGAAAGTGGCTTTCCATGGCGAATGAAAATAACTTCTCTCACTGTGCTTTCTTTTATGACATCCGTGTTCATATTGAGTCCGGCTAATTGAAGCTTGCGACCTTGCTAATGTAAAAAGTTATAAAAAACGGTATCAAATTGATAAGACCGGATATATACGAGAATATAGGGCGTCCTATTAGACGAAACGCCCTTTATATCTATTTAATGAAGCTACGCACTTGCCAATACTGGGTCAATAGCTTGTTGCTCGCTATCAAGTGAATGAGCTTTTTGCTCAATGTATTGCGATAGCGCCTCTTGTTGCGCTTTGTTTAAACGCAATCCATGCTTAGTTCTGCGCCAAATAACATCTTCCAGGGTACATGCCCACTCACTCTCAATTAAATAGTCTACTTCTGCGCGATACATGCCTGCGCCAAAGTCTTCTCCCATCTCAGCAATTGTCAATTTTCCTTTTAAAAATTTGTAGCTTAAAAGGCCATATTGACGGGCATAACGTTGAGCAATATCTTTGTTCAACCACGGGAACTCACCAATTAACTTATTTACAAGCTCGTCTTGGCTTTCGAATGCGCCACCTGGTAAAGGAACATCTTTAGTCCATGCTTTCTTGGCTTTAGGGAAACATGTAGTCAGTTTGTCTACCGCATGCTCAGCTAATTTTCTGTAGGTCGTTATTTTCCCACCAAAAATATTGAGCAACACAGGCTTACCTGTCTCACCTTTTAGCTCAACTTTGTAATCTCGTGTTAACTCTTGAGCAGAAGCATTCTTTTCTTCCAGTAAAGGTCTTACGCCACTGTAAGAGTGAACAATATCGCTTAGGGTAATTTTTGATTTAAAGTATGTGTTTACCACGTCAATTAAGTATTCGGTTTCTTCATCCGATATAGCAGCATCTGATGGATTGCCTTTGAAGTCTTCATCAGTAGTACCTACCAGAGAGAAATCTCCTTCATACGGAATAACAAAAACAATACGCCCGTCTTTGTTTTGCAGTATGTATGCTTCATCAGTATCGTAAAGTTTCGGCACAATGAAGTGGCTTCCTTTTACCATACGCATAGCATTTGGGTTGTTAACATTTACTAAACGATCTAAGAAGGATACCGCCCAAGGGCCTGCAGCATTGACAATAGACTTCGCTTTTACTGTAAACGTTTTCCCTTTTGCTGTTTTAAGCTCAACGCTCCACAGGTTGTCTAGCTTTTCAGCTTTCACACATTCAGTGCGGGTATAAATTTGTGCGCCTTGATCTTGTGCGGCTAATGCGTTCAATACCACTAAGCGTGCATCGTCTACCCACCCGTCAGAATATTCAAAACAGGTTGTAATACCGCTAACTAAAGGGCTTTCGCTGGTTGTGGACAGCTTACGTGAGCGAGGTAGCATGTTGCGTTTCGCCAGTGAATCGTAAAGGAACAAACCAATTCGAATCATCCACGCTGGGCGTAAATGCTTTTGATGCGGTAAACGAAAGCGCAAAGGCCACATGATATGAGGGGCTTTTTGAAGCAATACTTCCCGTTCCGCCAATGCTTCTTTTACTAAACGGAACTCGTAATGTTCTAAATATCTAAGGCCGCCGTGAATGAGCTTGCTACTTGATGAAGATGTAGCGCCAGCAAGGTCACCTTTTTCACATAATGCTACTGAAAGCCCACGTCCTGCAGCGTCTAGCGCCACGCCAACACCGTTAACGCCGCCGCCAACAACTAAAACGTCGACTGTTTTTTCAGATTCATTGCTGTGACTCATAGTTTGCCCCTGCTCATATTCACATTTGCTTTATCTAATGGTTGGCTATTTGACAACCAAAAAGAAAACATGTCAACACAAAACGAACATTATCGAACATTAAAGAAAGTTAAATGAACCCATTTATGCGTTAACTTGCTGGTAAATAATGCAAAGGAAGAATAAAGGGTTTAGCTAATCTATATACGCTGAGTCGCATATTTGTAAATACAACTAGACGAGTAAATCAATACAAAACCATGTGCAAGGGGCACTTGGCAACACACACATTATCGAGTGATAAGGCTAGTCTAGAATTATGACAGATCTGTGATTATGACGATAAGTCAGTAATACAACTAATGGTTATGCTTTTACAAAAGTAATGTTATTTTCTTTTATAATTTTGCCTATGCTTGGCGGTGGTGTTTTGTCGCAAACTAAACAGTCGACTTGTGATATATGGCCCTGTTCAACCATAGCGCGGCGTTCAAATTTACTGTAGTCGGCTGCAAGGATAACGTGTTGAGTATGTTCTAAAATAGCTTGTGAAACTTTCACTTCTCTGAAGTCAAAGTCTAATAGCGCGCCATCTGAACTTATGCCACTTATACCAATGATGCCGTAGTCCATTCGAAACTGACTAATAAAGTCACAGGTTGCTTCACCAATAATACCACCGTCGCGATACCGTACTTCACCTGCGGCAATAATCACCGAGAAGTCTTCTTTAGCAGATAGGATTGTCGCTACATGAATGTTGTTTGTTACTACATGTAGATTTTTATGATTTAGTAGCTTAGTAGCAATAAGTTCAGTCGTAGTACCAATATTGATAAACAAAGACGCACCATCGGGAATCATGGCCGCTACAGCTTCAGCTATTTTTTCTTTTACTTCACTGTTTTGCGTTTTACGCTCTTGATAAGGCGTGTTTTCCCAGCTTCTGTTTAATCCAGCGCCACCGTGATAGCGACTGACCACGCCATTCTCAGCAAGCTGATTTAAATCTCTTCGAATGGTTTGTGGCGTCACTTCACAAGCATTAACCAAATCATCAATAGACATAAAACCATGTTGCTTTATTAGCCCAACAATTTTTTCGTGTCTTTGCGTTTGGTTCATCACACATCCTCATAAATAAAAACGACAATAATTATACGTGCTTAATGACAAACTTCACGCGATAAAACGAAAATCAGATGTTCGTTTTCGAAAATATGGCATTGTTAAACACCTGTAAATGATGCAAACTCTATGAAAATTATCTTCAGGAGTGACCTTATGGGACAACATATTCTTGCCATTGATCAAGGCACAACAAGCTCTCGCAGCATTATTTTCTCTGCCAAAGGCAGTATAGAGGCCATCGCTCAACAGGAGTTTTCTCAAAAGTACCCTAAAGATGGCTGGGTTGAACACGACCCGGAAGAAATTTGGGAAAGCGTTGTCGCTACCCTGAAGGAAGTTTTTAACAAATGTAATGTAACCCCGTCTGACGTCGCCGCTATTGGTATCACAAATCAGCGCGAAACCACGCTAGTTTGGGATAAACAATCAGGAAAGCCTGTTTACCCTGCAATCGTTTGGCAAGACAGACGTACAGCGCAATATTGCCGAGATTTTAGCGAAGACGAAAAATTTGTATCGTATATAACAGAGTCGACAGGGCTTTTACTTGACCCTTACTTCTCAGCAACGAAAGTCGCATGGATACTAGATAACGTCGAAGGCGCCCGAGAGAAGGCAGAAAACGGCAAGCTTCTGTTTGGTACCGTGGATACGTATTTGATTTGGCGCTTAACGGGCGGTGAATCACATAAAACTGATGCCACCAATGCTTCTAGAACCATGTTGTTCGATATTCATAACCAGTGTTGGGATGAAAAGCTTCTTGATAAATTTAACATTCCAGCTTCAATGCTGCCTGAAGTTATGGACTGTGCCGCAGATTTTGGGGTAATTAAAGAAGACATCATCGGAAAAGCTATTCCTATTCAGGGTGTAGCAGGCGATCAGCAAGCAGCACTTGTGGGCCAAGCGTGTTTTGAAAAAGGCATGGCAAAGAGTACGTACGGAACCGGATGCTTTATGATCCTTAACACCGGCGACGCCCCTCTTCAATCAAAAAACCGCTTACTTACTACTGTAGGTTACCGACTAAATGGCAAAACCACCTATGCGTTAGAAGGCAGCATATTTATGGCTGGCGCTACTGTGCAATGGCTCCGTGATGGCCTAAAGCTTATTGACGACGCGGCAGAATCTGAAGCTCTAGCACAGCGCGCTAGAGAAGATAACGGTGTATTTTTAGTTCCCGCGTTTACCGGGTTAGGCGCGCCTTATTGGGACCCTGATGCTAGAGGCGCAATTTTAGGCCTTACTCGTGATACAGGAATAAGCGAAATTGTGGCAGCAGGCCTGCAATCGGTTTGCTACCAAACCAAGGACCTTCAAAAGGCAATGGAGAGCGACGGAGCTCGCCCTACGAATATACGTGTAGACGGCGGTATGTCGCGTAACGACTGGGTTATGGGCTTTTTGTCAGATATATTGGGTGCTGAAGTAGAGCGACCTGAAATCACCGAAACAACTGCGTTAGGCGCAGCTTTCCTTGCCGGGTTACAAGCAGGTGTGTTTAACAGTATTGATGATCTAACCCAGTGCTGGAAGAGTGATAGCGTTTTCACCCCAAGACTATCGAAGCAGGAACGTGATCAAGCCTATGACGGTTGGAAAGCTGCTGTAGACCGTATC
The DNA here is from genome assembly GCF_056160505.1 of Alteromonas sp. ABM1_013. Classification (NCBI taxonomy): domain Bacteria; kingdom Pseudomonadati; phylum Pseudomonadota; class Gammaproteobacteria; order Alteromonadales; family Alteromonadaceae; genus Alteromonas; species Alteromonas sp. ABM1_013. The sequence continues at coordinate 226,019 of NZ_JBSWXH010000006.1, read as the reverse complement.
CGCTGTAGTTAATTTCTCCTTATTTTTCTTATTGTTAATAAAGTGCGGTTATATACCGCACTTTTTTTATACAAAAAAAATTTTATAACATTGTAATTACATTGTCATTTTGTGCTAGTATTGAATCCAAGGTAAACGTTTCACCTTTTACCTTGGAATAGAAACGCTATATTTTTCATAAAGTTACAAATAATAATCGAGAAAATATAACGTTAAATGTGTAAAAGTAATGTTAATAAGCTTGATCCGCACATACTAAAAACGTAATTTAAGTGCAAAGTACGTTAAAACGTAGCCTACTCACGGAGAAAACACAGTGACACATAAAATTAACACATCACAGTTAGGCCCAATTGCGAAACGCTCACTTTTAGGTGTTGCTATCGCCTCTGCCCTACACGCACCGGTAGCATTTTCTCAAGATGCTGACGCGCAGAATGTAAACGATGCACCTGTTGAAGTTATTGAAGTTCGCGGCATTGTAAGCAGCTTGAAAAGAGCAATGTCTGATAAGAAAGAAAACTTAGCTGTTTCAGACGGTATTGCAGCGGAAGATTTAGGTAAATTCCCAGATCTAAACGTTGCTGAATCACTGCAGCGTATCACTGGTGTTTCTATCGACCGTAATGGTGGTGAAGGCCAAAAAGTTACGGTACGTGGTTTCGGCCCACAGTTTAACACGGTACTTGTAAACGGTCGCCAACTCGCTACTGACGACGCTGGCCGTGCATTTAACTTCGACGTACTTGCTGCCGACCAAATTACTGGCGCAAGTATTTATAAAAGTGGTGTTGCCAACCTTCAATCTGGCGGCATCGGCTCTACCATCAATGTATCGACTGCTCGTCCATTCGACTATGACGGTTTCCAAGCGGTAGGAAGCGTGAAAGGTGTGTATGAAACCCTTTCAGAAGAAACGTCTCCACAAGCTTCATTCTTAGTTAGCAACACATTCGCTGACGATAAATTTGGTTTGCTACTTGCGGTATCTCATCAAGAGCGTCAAGTTCAAATTAACCGCATTCAAACAGCAGGCTGGCGTCCAGGTCTAACGCTTTCGAATAGAAATGACGGAGTTTTAGAATCTAACGTTTATCTACCTCGAAACTGGGACCAAGTTGTAGACCAGCAAGACAGAACCCGTACTAACGCATCACTTGTTGCGCAATTTGCGCCATCTGATGATGTAACCATTACCCTAGACGGTTTCGTGTCTAAGTTTGAAGTTGATTCACAGGTTACTGACCTTGCGTCATGGTTTGAACCAGACCGCGTAGGTTCTGCCACTATTTCTGAGTTTGGTACGGCTGTACAATTTACGCAGGAAATTGACTTACACCAAGGTAGCGGTAACCCAGCATCTGACTTCGTATCATCAACCCGTGGTGTACGTGATGTAACTAACAAAGGGTTCGGTTTAAATGTTGATTGGCAAGTAACTGACGCCCTTTCAGCAACTTTCGATGTATCAACATCCGAAGCGGAAAACGACGTTGCTGGCGAAGGTCGCTTTAACGTTGTAGGTATTATTAACAACTACGAGTTTGACAGCACAGGTGGTACACCTACTGTAATTCACGATGGCTTTGGCAATGGTCAATTACCTGATATTTCGCTAAACCGCCTTCACTATAATGACTTAGGTAACGTTGTTGCGTCTGAAGACGAAGTAACAGAATACAAAGCTGATTTCACTTATTTAGCTGATTCTGACGTTTTCCGTAAAGTTGATTTCGGTATTTTACGTTCAGAGCGTGAAAAGTTCGTATTCCAAGAGTTTGCGTCACAATGTGCATTCTGTGGCTATGGCACAGAGGCGCCTATCGATGAGTTGAACATTCGTCCGTTTACTGCGAACAACTTCTTCAGCGGTTTAATTGACACTTGGTATACGTACGACGGTGATGCATATCTAGATTACCTTGCTTCTCAAGGCGCGCCAGTAACACCAACGTTGCAAAATAACTACTACAACATTGAAGAAGACGTTACCGCGCTTTACGCTAACTTCGAATTTGGTTATGACATCGGTGATATGCCGTTAACCATGAACTTTGGTGCCCGTTATGAAGAGACAAGCGTAGCGGTTTCCGCGGTACAAGCGTTTATTGCTGATATTGTACCTACCTCAGATCTCACGCTATTTAGAAACGTTTTTGGGCCTGCAGAAGATATTACCGGTACATCTTCATATTCCAACCTTTTACCTAGCTTGAATGTTAAGTTAGAAGTACAAGAAGATATGATTGTGCGTTTCTCGCGCTACGATTCTTTGACACGCCCGACTATGTCTCAGATGTCTCCGGCGACAACGTATGGTGAGCCTCGTCGACAAAACCTTCAGGCAAGCGGTGGTAACCCTGATCTTAAGCCATTTAGCGCTGAAAACTGGGATCTATCGTTTGAATGGTATTACAGCGATGATTCAGTATTCTCGTTTGCAGTATTTAATAAAGAAGTGGAAGACTTTATTATTACGCTGGGTGGAACTGAAACTTACACATTGTTTAATCGCTCAGGTCCCGACTTCCGTTGTACAAGCGACCCGTTGTGTGAACCAGGATTGTCACTCGATCCTCAAAACCCTGAGCGTGACGTAGTGGCAACAACTGATGAACTCAATGGAGCTACCGAAGATTATACCGCTACTCGTCCTCAAAACGGCGAAACAGCAACGGTTAATGGTTACGAAGTAGCGATTACCCACGTATGGGATAATGGCTTTGGTGTAACCGCTAACGCTACTGTAGTAAACAGCGATGCGGAATTATCTGGCGATACAACGCAGACGTTTGCGCTAGCAGGTCTTGGTGATTCACAAAACCTTATCGTGTTCTACGAACGCGATGCGTTCCAGGCACGTGTAGCGTTTAACAACCGTGAGTCGTTCCTATTTGCACTAGATAACACTGAAGTTGGCGGCGCGACTGGCGAGCCAATTACGACTGAAACTTACGGTCAGTGGGATGTAAGTGCAAGTTACGACATCAACGAACACCTTACGGTATTTGTTGAAGGTATCAACGTGACTGAAGAAGAGCTTACGCAAGTAGGTCGCTTCCCAGACCAAATTTACTCAATTGAAGACAATGGTGCTCGCTACTCTGTAGGTATCCGAGGCTCATTCTAAAATTTGTGTGTGTGTTTTGGCAGGGGTAAAACCCTGCCATTTATCCATAAGCCTATTGGCAAAACGAGTACGTTTATGGACAAATGTAGAAAACAGTCATAATTCCATTTAAGCAGTGTTGTTTCATGAACCATTCATCTCATACATCTCAAAAACAACGTATTGTCATCGTAGGTGGCGGCACCGCTGGCTGGCTTACAGCCGCCATAGTCGCGGCTAAACACAAGGTAGCAATGGGTGAATGTGGCTTAGACATAACTTTAGTCGAATCCAGTGACATTCCTACTGTCGGCGTAGGTGAAGGAACCTGGCCAACCATGCGCAACACGCTGAAAGACATTGGCCTGTCTGAAAAAGAAGTATTTAGACGCTGCAGCGCTGCATTTAAGCAAGGCGGTAAGTTTGTAAATTGGGTAAATGGCGACGGCGACTTTTATTACCACCCGTTTACCGTTCCGCTAGGTTATGGCCGCGTTGAGATGGCCCCCTACGTAGGCGACATTGCAAATTTTGCCAATGCCACTAACTTTCAGCAGCACGTGTGTGAACGCAATATGGCGCCTCGCACGCTCAGCGAACAGGAATACAGCAGCGCGCAATCGAACTATGCGTATCATTTAGATGCTGGCGCATTTGCTGACATGTTACGAGACTTCAGCAAAACGGAGCTAGGCGTTAAACACATTGTCGCCACGGTAGAAAGCGTAGCCGCAACCTCAAACGAACATATCGAAAGCGTTACGCTTAACAACGGCAAGATTTTAAACGCAGATTTGTTTGTCGACTGTTCTGGCTTTCGCTCACTATTGCTTGGCGAAACCCTTGGCGAAAGCGTTATTTCCACAGACGACGTGCTATTTAATAACTCTGCCCTTGCCCTTCATGTACCCCACGAGGAAGACTTCGAAATAAAGCCCTATACCCAAGCAACAGCACAAGAAGCAGGCTGGATTTGGGATATTGGTTTATCTTCAAGAAGAGGCGTAGGCCATGTTTACTCCACCGAATTTACTACCGATGAACGCGCCGAAGAAGTATTGCGTGAGTACGTCGGTGACAAGCACGGTGATTTGAAAGCGCGCTCCATTCGCTTTAACTCTGGTTATAAGAAGCGTATTTGGAAAGGAAACTGCATTGGCGTAGGCCTTTCCGCAGGGTTTGTAGAGCCGTTAGAGGCAACAGCCCTCATGCTTATTGAGATTTCAGCACGTTATATTGCAGAACAAATGCCGCTGCCCGTTTCTGCTATGCCTATAGTCAGCCAGCGCTTTAACAAACAAATGAATTATCGCTGGCAGCGCATTATCGACTTCTTGAAACTTCATTATATTTTTAATCAACGCAGTGAACCTTACTGGGTTGCCAACCGCGACGCGTCTTCTATCCCCGACTCTTTGAAAGAAGATTTGGAAATTTGGAAGTATCGCGGCCCACAAATTGCTGATTTTTCAGCGGCAATAGAGTTATTCCCTGCCGCCAGCTATCAGTACGTACTATATGGAATGGGATTTTCTCCAGACTTTTCTTTGCAATCTCATTTCTACAACGAACGTGACCTAGCTGATAAAGTAATTCAACAAAATCAGCTAATCACGCAGCAAAAACTAAGCAGCTTACCTAATCACCGCGACTACATTGAGCAGTGGTTAGCAAGCTAACGAGAATTATAATATGCCAACATTTGAAACCTTATCGGCTGATACCCACAGCGCTCTTACTATTGATGAGAGCAAGCTTGCTAGTACTTATTCGAAATTTCACCTTCTCAACATTGAGATAAAAGAAGCCGTCCAAGCATCTAGCGACTTCCCTCTGTTTTTCAGCAAATCTACTGATGCACAGTATTGGACAATTTCGGCCCTGTGCGGCCTAGCTCCTCAAGAAAACGTGTTTGAAACACAAGGTACATGGCTTGGTCACTATGCACCGCTTAGTCTTCGCACCTTACCTTTTATCGTACGATTGGGAAATGATGCTCAGCAGCAAGAAGTTTTAGTTGATGTCGACTCGCCAGCTGTTTCTTCTCAAAACGGTGAAGCACTCTTTTTGCCTTCCAAGCGCCCTACTGCGTACTTAAATAATAAAAAGAAATTGCTAGATGAGCGCGTTACCGCCATGCAACAAACCGCTGTAATGATGAATCAAATTAGCGAGATGGGACTCATTCATACTGTTGACTTGATTATAGAGTACAAAGACAACACCAATCAGCGCGTAGGCGGGCTAGCTACGGTGAATGAACAACGCTTACAAAACCTTACGGGTGAAGAATTGGCTAGTTTGAATCAAAAGGGCCTGCTCAACGTGCTTTTCAATATTCTCGGTTCTATTTTGCAAGTGAACCGCGTTATCCGTCTTCATAACACTAAATTCCCTGATCGCGCTGTTAACAACATTAAGTTCGAAACCAGCAAGTCATAACTGTCCTTTAGGAGTACAACATGTTTTCCAGCACTATTCAGGTGTCTGTTTTTGTCTTTGTGACTGCTTTAATTGGTTTTCTTACCTATTTAAGTTGCCGCGGACAAAATAGAAATGCCCAAAACCAAAACCGCGAATACTTTCTTGCTGGCGGAGGTCTAGCTTGGTATTTCGTTGCAGGTAGTATCACCCTTACCAACCTAAGTACCGACCAGCTAGTAGGTATGAACGGTAACCAAATGGCCTTGTTAGCCCTATGGGAGCTAGCAGCCGTTGTAGGCCTTTTCGTACTGGCAAAAGTATTTCTGCCTGTGTATTACAAGTTCAAGTGTACAACGACAACAGAACTTCTAGAGCAGCGCTATCACGACAAGCACATACGTGCGGTTATTAGTGCGCTCTTCTTTGCAGGTAGTGCTTTAATTTTCTGCCCAGCGGTAATCTATTCGGGTTCTTTGTTTATGCAGTCAATGTTTAACGTTGAGCTGCCGCTGATGTACATTGCAGTTATCTTCGTTATTGTCGGTGCTCTATACGCTATCTTCGGCGGCCTTCGCGCGGTAGCAGTGTCTGATACCTACTCAGGCGTGCTTCTTTTAACCATGGCTGTATTGGTGGTTATTCTGGCGCTTCAAGCCATCGATTATAACTTTGACGGCATTCCGCAAGAGCGACTAACCCTAATTGGCGATGATGAGTCCCCCATCCCTTGGCATACCTTACTTACCGGGATGATTTTCATTCAAATGTTTTACTGGGGAACTAACCAAGTAATTACTCAACGCGCAATGGCGGCACCTTCGTTGAAAGAAGCGCAGAAAGGCGTATTCGCTGCGGCCGGTATTCGCTTGCTGATTGTACCTGCCATAATTGTTATTCCAGGCATTGTTTCATACAAGCTATTTGGTGATATTGGTGATAGTGCTTACGGAAAAATTGTTGCAACGGTATTGCCTGATTGGCTTTCTGGCGTATTCGCAGCGGCTATGGCAGCTGCGGTGTTAACCACGTTTAACAGTAATTTGAACTCTGCTACTGCGCTATATGTTTGTGATATCCACGAAAGCTATATCAACAAAACACCTAACGTACCTAAGTTAAGCGGCTACGTGACTATTTTATTGTGCTTAGTATCGCTTGCGCTAATCCCCGTATACCAACAAGCTGATAGTATTATTAACCTAGTTCAAAAGCTGTACGGTCTATTAAGCATGCCTATTCTTTCGGTATTCATTGTTGGCCTACTGTTTAGAAACGTGCATGCTTTTGCAGCCATAGGTGCGGTACTGTTTGGCGTTTCTATTTACGCACTAATGAGCTTTGAAGCTTCACCTCTTTATGCACCATTTGGGCTTCATTACATACACCTAATGTTCGCTACTCTTATTGGCTGCGTCGCATTCGCGCTGATTGTGAACCGCGCAGTGTTTAACCAAAAGGCAGAGTTTTCGTTAGAGCTTTATAAAAAAGAAGCCTAACAAATTAGTAACATGTAGAAAAAGGATGTCGAAAGACATCCTTTTTTGTTTTTAACAATTAATTTCGTCTATATTTTATGACTATTGGTCAGACTTCATTTCCTTTGCAATGCAGACTACCATTGAAAGTAAAACGTTTACCCTAAAATTGTAGAATAGGTATAGTGAACGTGATTTAATATGCGAAATTATAGCGTAAGAAGACACTTCTTACGTTGTAAAAAAATTTGTATCGCCACCTAATTTACGTTTTATTAACGCTGAGGTTTTTATGTCGTCACTTTCTCAATTCGTACGCCTGTCGAACGAAAAAGTCACCTTAATATTCGACTGTCAGGGTCGCATGCCAAAAGTCATTTACTATGGTGCGCCATTAAGTGACAGCACAACGCCTGAAATGCTTAGCGTTTTAAACACACGCCAAGAAGCTAAATGTGCGCCGGTTATCGAGCCACCCATTACTTTAGTACCTACCCATGGTGAAGGTTGGACAGGACAGCCAGGCCTTGAAGTTTCCGGCGATGCTGACCAATGGTCAGCAGGCTTTAGCTTGGTGGATGTTAATCATAACGCGCAATCAGTCTCTTTTATTGCCGAAGACACGCATCGCGGCATGCGCCTTATTACCACTGCCGAACTCGATGCAGATACCAGTGTAGTTAAGTATGTTTCTCGCATTGAAAATAGCGGTGATACTCCACTCAACTTAACTTACTTAAATGCAGCAAGCCTTCCGCTTCCAACCACAGTGAGTAAAATTAAAACATTCGAAGGTCGTTGGTCTGCTGAATTCCAAACCAAAGATCACGACTTATTCTTTGGCAGCTACGTTCGTGAAAATCGTCGCGGTAAAACGTCTCACGACACTTTTCCTGGTTTGATTGCATTTCCTGAAGGGACAGGGGAACTTAACGGTGAGTGCTTTGGTTACCACCTTGGCGCTTCAGCGAACCATAAACTTCGCGCTGAACTCATGGCTGACGGCAGAAGCTACGTACAGTTTGGTGAGTTATTATTTCCAGGTGAAGTTGTACTTAATGCTGGCGAAAGCTATACATCACCAGTGCTTTACACCGGCTATGGCTGTGAAGGTTTTTCTTCCCTGTCGCAACAGTTCCATAACTTCATTCGCAGCAATGTGCTAAACCACAGCGCTGAATCAAAGCCTCGCCCAGTGCACTACAACACCTGGGAAGGAATTTACTTCGATCACAACGAAGACGAACTTAAAGCCTTGGCTGACAAGGTAGCTCCGCTAGGTATTGAGCGCTTTGTATTAGATGATGGTTGGTTTAAAGGCCGCAGGAACGACAAAGCTGGGCTTGGTGACTGGTTTGTAGATGAAGCTATCTACCCAGAAGGACTAGACGGGCTAATTGACCATGTTACTGGTCTTGGCATGGAATTCGGCATTTGGTTTGAGCCAGAAATGGTTAACCCAGATAGCGATTTATATCGCGCACACCCTGAGTGGGCGCTGCAAACCGAGAATAACCCTCACGTCCCTTTCAGAAATCAGTACGTATTGGATTTAACCAACCCTGAAGTGGTTGAGTACCTGTATAAAGTGATTACTGATGTACTAAAAGCCTATCCCAAAATTAGCTACATCAAATGGGACATGAACCGCGATGTAAACCATCCGGGTAACCTTCAAGGCAAACCAGCAATGCACGGCCAAATGGCAGCGCTTTACGGTTTAATTGACCGTGTAAAAGCAGCTAAGCCAGGCATCGAAATAGAAAGCTGTTGTTCAGGTGGCGGACGTGTAGATTTAGGCATATTGCCACACACAGATCGCTTCTGGACATCAGACTCTAACGACGCACTAGACCGCTTATACATTCAGCGCGGCTGCTCTTACTTCTTCCCATCTGAAGTCATGGGCGCCCACGTAGGTCCGCGTGACTGCCATATTACTGGCCGTAACCTACCTATTGAAATTCGTTCAGCAGTAGCCTTGTTTGGCCATATGGGTATAGAAATGGACCCACGTGAACTGACAGACCACGAGCAAAGCGTGCTAACAGACGCAATTTCGCTTTATAAGAAATATCGTCATATTACCCACGGCGGCGACCTATTCCGCATGGATGATGACGGCATGAATGTGAAATTTGGTTATGTGTCGAAAGACAAGCAGGAAGGTATTTTTGCATATAACAGTGTTACAGAAACCGTACGCACTACGCCGAATCGTTTCTACTTTGCAGGGCTTGATGCTAACAAGCAATACACCATTGAGCGTGTATGGCCTGAAAAGCTGAAAGAATACACTCCTTCAATTTTGCAACAAACTGAAGGGCAAGTATTCTCTGGCGAAGTCTTAATGAAATACGGTATGCAGCTGCCGGTACTCTTCCCGCAAACAGCGCTGATTTATACTGTTAAAGCCCTGTAGTTTTCTAAACGCTATGGCTTTCTAATCGCTGTGGCCTTCTAAGCGCAGCCGAAAGGAAATACGAGTAAGCGAGCTACGCGGTATTACACCGCCGCTCGCTTTTTTAGTGCCTTTTTAATTTTCTTAAGTGTTTTAGCAAAGCGTTCATCGCTGTCTTCTTTTATCGTCTCAACAAGGTTTTGCGCTTCATTCACTTTGTCTGCGTTAAGAAGAAGTTCGGCTAGGCGCAGCTGGGCCCAATTAGCTCCTGGTAAGCCTTCAGTATCAATGGTCGTAACTTGGTAGTCTTCCAAATAGCTTTTTAGCGCATTAATACCTGAAGTTGTGTACTCGCCACTTTCAACAGCAACTTGCCCTAAGCGATACTTTCCATACATAAGATTGGCTTTACGCTTTTGATACGTACTCAGTATCCGCTTTCGAAGCTGCAGTCACATCAGTATCTGATAACGGTAACAAAGTATCGTAAGATGCAGCGTACTGCTCATTACCTAAATAGAAACTACCTAGCTCAACCCTAGCGCGAATGTGGGTGCTGTCATCTTCAATTAAAGAGGCAAAGATCGCCTCTGCTTCTGCCTGCTTATCTTTTTCCAAATAAACTTTAGCTAAAGCAAACTGACCTTCGGTAGCATCAAGTTTTGAAATAGTTTGCGCAAGTTTCGTGGCCTCATCCAAATCGCCACCAGCAATAGAAGGAGCCATTAAGTAAAACTGCATTAGGGCTTGGTAAACAGCAACCTCTTTTGGGGCAATTTCCACTGCTTTTTCTAAACTCTTTTTTGCTTTTTTCGCATAGCCTAGGGCTGAAAATATACTACTTGAGGCTTGGGCTCCCATTACGCTGGCGTGTGTATGATAAGCCTTATAGTTATCACTGTAATCCTGAACAAACTGCTCTGCTGCCTCCTCGGCATCATCTAAATCTAGGTTCATCAGGGCAGAAATAAGCATGTTGTGTTGTTCTGGCGATTTGCCTTCAACGGCTTCGAGGGATTCTACAACATAATTATAGTCGCCTTGTTTGAAGTAGGCCTTTAGCGTTTCTATGTCATCGGCACTTGCTGTAGCAACGTTTTGTGCTGCCGCATAGCTTTGGGTAACGGTTATGGAAGGCATTAACAAAATAGAACACGCACATAGTGCTGACACAGTAGATTTACGCATTTTCACTTCCTTATGGTTTAGTTTATGGGTAGCTCGAAATGCCGCTTTAAAGCGCTTTTTACTATCGATGATTGATAGAAGCAGTCTTACATTACGCCACTATGCGTAAAGTTAGAAAATAAATATGTAACAAAATTAAAAAAGGATGCCGAAGCACCCTTTTCAAACTGTTATTTACTGTCCATTTCTAGCCCCAATGCCCAGCGGTCGTCGAAGCCCTTCCAGGGCTCTGGCTTCTTACCGTCTACGGGTGCTTGGGCAATACTGCCACTCACGTTCAGGTATTCACAATCATCTTTTAAACCTTTCACATGGCAGTTCATAAGCGCCAACGCAAAGTGCTCGTTGATAGCATTTAACTTTTGTACTTCCCACGCAGGTTCAATGTAGCTACCCAAATCAAACTCGCTACCATAGGCCTCTTTAGGTGCTGGGTGTGGCGCTACGTTATGACGCGCATTTTTAACCGTAAGTAGCTTGGAGCCTTCACTGCCGGTATTTTCGAATAACCACTTGATACCTTCGTAACCAGAAATATCGTCGTTATCACCTGCCACATAAAGAACCGGCACCTTGATATTGTTAAGTGATTCAACGTCAAAGAGCTGATGTTGCCCGCCCCATGGGGCAAGCGCTAGCGCTGCTTTCCAAGCTGGCAGCACATCCTTGCTACTTTCTTCGCCACCTGCGCAAGTATTTAGCGCGTCTTTAACTAGCGCTGCCATTTTAGGGTCTTGTGTACCAGTAAAGGTTGCTGCTGTTTGATCGTTAAATGCATAGCAACCACCGACTGTACTTACCGCACCATAGCCTCCCATTGAATAACCAATTACCCCTGCTTTACTTGCGTCAACATTCTCTTTGAAAAATTCGTTTTCGCTGATGCTGTTTAAAGTAAGTACTTGGTCTCGCGAGCGGTTTAGTAATGTGCTTGGAAAACCTGAATACGGGTTTTCTGCGAAGTTAACATCTTTATTCGTAGAGTCTGTGTGGTCGATTGCCGCTACTACATAGCCGTGAGACGCTAGGTGTTCACCTAAATAATACATAAGCGTGCGATAGCCAGTATAGCCATGAGATATAACTACCACAGGGTAATCAGAATCTGCTTTAGCAATAGGCGCATCTCGGCTTGCATCACCCTCAATTTCAAATACTTGACCACTTCGCGTTTCATTCACATACGTTGCCGTCTCGGCAGCACTTGAAGCTGGGTACCAGACCTCTAGCGTCAACTTACGTTCGACATCATTTCCAGCAATATCTTTCACTTTTTCTGGATACGTGGCTTCAATAGTTTTTACGCCAACTGTATGTGTACCTTTCTCACTTAGCGACGGCATCACGTCGGTAGGAAAAGGCTTATACAGCTTTTGTGCAGCTGATACTGTGGGTGAAACGATGGCGGTAGCTGAAACCAAAGCGATGGTACTAGCAAGTAGGGATAACGTTTTCATGGTGATAGGCATTTTTTTTAATTAGTTAATAAAATAATACCTTGCTGCGGATACGGCACAACCTCAAGACTATTGTTATTGATGATTTAGAAATATAAGAGGAAATAATTAGGCGAGTTTAGCTCAAAAAAAGAGCCGCTATAAGCGGCTCTTTCTATACTTTTCAACATTCTCGATTTTGTCTTAGTTCAGAACGGAATATCGTCGTCAAAGTCAAAATCTGGCTCAGCCATTGGTGGGTTCTTAGGCTGACCTTGGTTGCCACCTTGAGGCGCTTGATTGTAGCCGCCACCTTGGTTTTGATTGTAACCACCTTGTTGACCACCGCCTTGCTGTGGCGCTTGATTATAGCCGCCCTGCGCTGGTGCTTGGTTGTAACCACCTTGATTATTTTGAGGACGCTGGTAACCACCGTTACCGCCGCCACCTTCACCGCCGCGACCGCCAAGCATTTGCATTTGGTCTACGATAATTTCGGTAGTGTATTTATCCTGACCTTGCTGATCTTGCCACTTGCGCGTTTGCAATTTACCTTCAACGTAAATCTGCGAGCCCTTTTTCAGGTACTCTCCGGCAATTTCTGCTAAGCGACGGTACATTGTAAGGCGGTGCCACTCAGTGCGCTCTTGAACCTGACCCTGTTGGTCTTTCCAGCTTTCGCTAGTTGCTAGGCTTAAGTTCGCAACGGCGTTTCCGTTAGGCATGTATCTAACTTCAGGATCATTGCCAAGGTTTCCAACAAGAATAACCTTATTAACGCCTTTCGTTGCCATTGATGTCTCCTGTAATGTTTTTAGTGGCTTGCTGTATAACTCTTCTTGTAAGACATCAGCAAGCGCGAAAGTTCATCGAATATTAGCCGGTTAGTATATCGTATTTTATGAGGGAAAATTGAAATTTTTCGCCTCACGTTTACTTCACTAACTGCAACACGTTCTAGAACTTAACAAAATTTATTGTCAGCGTCTTCTGAACTTTCGCGTTGTTTTGAGCAGAGCTTAGTTAGGGCGTTACTATTAGAAACACCCTCTTGTACTTGCTACCACCACGTAATATAAAACGCTGCCGTCAAAATCACTACAGCGATTGAAGCTACGTTAAAACCACTTGTGGTTTTGAACTGCACTTTATTTATATCAACCGCGTTTTCGCTAACGCCCTTTTTCTCCAGAAGTGAAACAACTACAGCCAGAGCAACACACAGTAGGAACACGAGCCCTACACGGTCAATAAACGGTAGTTCTGGCCAGAACTGTCTGAATACAATGCTTAATAAAAATGAACCTAACGCGGCAAGCAGGCCACCGTTTGCCGTGGTTTTCTTCCAGAACATACCTAATACGAAGAGCGCACAAATGCCTGGCGTAAAGAAACCGGTAAACTCTTGAATGTATTGGAATGCTTGGTCGAAATTACCTAATAACGGTTTAGCTACCACCATAGCAATAATTAGCGCGACCAGGCTTACGATTCGCCCTACTTTTACATAGTGCTGCTGTGACTCGTTTGGGCGCTTATCTTTATAAAGGTCCATAGTAAAGATAGTGGACACGCTGTTTGTCATTGAGGCTAGTGATGACACAATAGCCGCCACAAGCGCGGCGAAGATAATACCTTTAAGGCCAACAGGCATTAGCGTCATCAAGCTTGGATAAGCTTGGTCAGGCTTAGCTAGGTCAGGCACAATTAGTACCGCAGCTATGCCAGGCAACACCACAATTAACGGCATAAGTAACTTAAGGAATGCCGCAAACGCGATACCTTTTTGGGCTTCTTGCACGCTCTTTGCCGCCAACGTACGCTGAATAATGTACTGGTTAAAGCCCCAGTACGACAGGTTCATTATCCACATACCGCCAACCAGTACAGAAATGCCCGGCAAGTCCATATAGTGCGGGTTGTCTTTTGACAAAATCATATCGAATTTTTCAGGTAGTTTATTGGTTAAATCGACAAACCCCTGAATAACACCGTTTCCATCACTGATTAGGTTTAACGCGGTATACGACAGGAACAGCCCGCCAATGACTAACAGCACCACTTGAATAATGTCGGTTAACGCTACCGCTTTTAGGCCGCCATAAAGTGAGTAGGCTAGCGAGAAAAGACCTAAGAACATCATGCCGTAAACCATATCGACACCAGCAATAGTGTTAATAGCCAGAGCACCTAGCCACAGCACAGCTGTCAGGTTTACAAAAACATAAACGCCTAGCCAGAATATTGCCATTACCTTACGCACGCGATGATCGTATCGCTGCTCTAAGAATTGAGGCATGGTGTAAATTTTATGCTTTAAAAAGATAGGTAAAAAGAACTTGCCCACAATAAGCAGTGTAATGGCAGCCATCCACTCATACGACGCTATAGCAAGCCCTAGCTGGTAGCCTGAGCCAGACATACCAATGATTTGTTCGGCAGAAATATTGGCGGCAATTAACGATGCGCCAATTGCCCACCATGGCAAGCTTGAGCCCGCTAGAAAGTAATCGTTAGTGTCTTTTTGGTGACCCTGCTTTTCGCGCGAAACCCACCACGCAATTCCGATAAGCGCGACGACGTATACCACGAACAACGTGATATCTATTGATGCTAATTTCATAGTTTTTCCCAAAGTTCTTATTTTGGGTGCGGCGATTGTTATGCAGGGTACACAGGTGAAAAATTGTTTTTATTATTTTATTGGTTGTTGCCACACCAGTGTCACGTTTTTTACAACGCGTTTTTCGCATTCTACGATAACTGTCAACCGGTCAGAAAGTCACCGATAAACGCATCGTGTTATTGCGGGTAGTATTAGTATCACACTTTGTTGATCTTTTTTAACAAGAAACATGCAATTTTGTAAAAAAAAAGCCGCTACCTATGGGAGCGGCTCAAGGGACACAAACAATTCTAACGATAAGGATTGTTTAGAAAAGGGAGAGGTTTTCGTTTCTAATCCTTGTTTTCATTCATGCGAACTTAAGCAAATGCGCCTTGTGTTGCGGTGCACACGTAGATGTCTGCATGGTAGCCAGTTTCGTCAAAGTATTTGTCTGCTACTACTTGCTTCACAACATCAACTTTGTCTGTAGGGGCAAGCGCTACTACGCAGCCGCCAAAACCACCGCCCGTCATACGGACACCGCCAGATTTGCCAAGCACTTCACCGATAATCTCAACCAAATAATCAATTGGGCGTACGGTAATTTCGAAATCATCACGCATAGAAACGTGAGACTGGGCCATAGCGTCACTTACCGTTTCAATATCACCAGACTTTAACGCTTGGCTTGCGGCCAACGTACGCGCGTTTTCAGTAATGATATGCTTTGCTCGGCGATAAACCACTTCAGGCATGTGTGCTTTGGCTTCTTCTAGCATCTCCATGGTTGCTTCGCGCAATGATGAAACACCCAGTAGCGATGCACCTTGCTCGCACTGCTGACGACGCAAGTTATATTCGCTGTCTACCAAGCCACGTTTCACATTCGAGTTGATAATCACGATTTGATGCGAGTCAGGAAGCGGTGAATGTTCGATGGCTAACGACTGACAATCAAGCAGCATTGCCATACCTTCGTTACCCATGGCTGAGATTAACTGATCCATGATGCCGCACGAACAGCCTACGAAAGTGTTTTCTGCTTTTTGACCTAATAGCGCAGCTTGTACACCATCAAGAGGCAATTCATACAATGCGCTTAGGGCTTTCAGTATTGCCACTTCAAAAGACGCTGAAGAGCTTAAACCGGCGCCTTGTGGAACATTACCCGTTACCAACAAATTTGCGCCGCCAAAATCTGGCATCGCCTCTTTTAGCACTTTCACTACGCCGCGAACATAGTTTGCCCAACCTTGTTCCTCGTCGTAATTAATGTCTGACAATGAGAACTGATTCTGCTGATTTTCGTAGTCCATCGCAGTAACCAGAATGTCATTATCGTCGCGCTTCGTTGCCGCAACCCAAGTACCAAAGTTGATAGCAGCCGGAAAGACGAACCCTTCGTTATAATCGGTGTGCTCACCAATGATGTTCACTCGACCAGGGGCGTGTGCTATTAACGTAGGCTCGTTGCCATAATGCGCTTCAAATTTAGAAGAAAGTACTTGGTTATCCATTGGTATTCTCACGTTGCTTGTAGTGCACCGTAGGCAGTGCTTTTAATCTGTCTGCCGCCTGTTCAGGGGTCAAATCTCGTTGTGCTTCGGCCATCATTTCGTATCCAACCATAAACTTGCGAACACTTGCTGAGCGCAATAGCGGCGGGAAGAAATGTGCATGAAGTGTCCACTCAGGATGGTCTTCATTATCAAATGGCGCACTGTGCCAACCCATTGAATATGGGAAAGACGTTTCAAATAAATTGTCGTATTTAGCTGTTATCTCACCAATGATTTTCGCAAGTGAAAGAGATTGCGAATCAGATAGCTTATGCAAAGATTGAACATCAAAACGTGGCAGTAATAACGTTTCAAATGGCCATGCAGCCCAATATGGCACCACAACCACCCAATCATCGTTTTGGCATACTACGCGCTCTTGCTTAATAACTTCTTGCTCAGCGTAATCCAACAACATAGGTGCGTTGTTTTCACCAAAGTACTGCTTCAGCTGTACTAATTTTTTTGCTGGGTCTGTGGGAATGTGCTGCTGCGCCCATACCTGACCATGCGGGTGAGGGTTAGAACACCCCATCATTGAGCCTTTGTTTTCAAACACCTGTACCCAACAATAGCTTTCACCTAGTTCAGCGGTTTGTTCTTTCCACGTGTTAACCACATCTACCCGTTCTTCGTCAGTAAGCTCAGGAAGTGTTTTACTGTGATCTGGAGAAAAACAAATAACGCGACTACAGCCTTGCTCTGTTTCAAATTGGAACAGACCTTTTTTCTCACTGGCTTGCTCAGTATCTTGCTTGAGCGCAGCAAAATCGTTTTGAAAAACGAAAGTGCCTTTGTAGTCTGGATTTACCTCGCCGTTGACACGCGTGTTAGTCGGGCACAGATAACAAGTAGGGTCGTAAGATGGCTTTTGTTCGTTATTCGGCTCTTCAGAAGCCCCCTGCCAAGGACGCTTAGCACGGTGTGGTGATACAAGCACCCACTCTCCCAACAACGGGTTATAACGGCGATGCGGATCATTGGTTGGGTCGAAAGGGGTTCCCATAATCACTCTCTCTGCATTAGTCAGTTACGCTGAGAAGCGCAACGTCAAATAGGGTTAAACGTTTACCCTAGTAATAATATAGCAAGATATACTGTTTATCAATTAACTAACAAAGAAAATTAATTGTTAAATTAATAACAATTAATTTTCTTTTAGCACTTCAGTGCGTTCACTCAGCGCTGAATTTATAACGAATCGTTTCCTCGTAAGTGTCACCCGGTTTTAGGAAACAATTCGGAAACGACGGTTTATTCGGGGCGTCGGGAAAATGCTGGGGTTCTAAACATAGAGCTCCTAGCTGATTACTGTCTTTTAAACTTCCCGTATAAAATTGCAGCCCCGGCAAGCTAGTAAATAACTCCATGGTCAAGCCAGTATCAGGCGCTTTCACAGTTGCTTGCGGACTATTTTCATGGGCAGGCTGAAGTACATAGTTATGGTCGTAGCCACCTACTCGGTCAAACAATGGATGTGAATTGTCTTGTTCAGCCCTTTCCTTTATTGCACGAAATGAAGTGAAATCAAAAGGTGTATCAGCGACATCAACTAAATCACCAGTTGGTAGCAGAGTACTATCTGCATCCGTCACCTTTTTTGCATCGATATGTAGCAGTGTACTACCCACTTTCTCATCGTTACTTAGTGTAAAGTAAGCATGCTGTGTAAAACTAAGGGGCGTTTCCTTATCTGTCGTTGCTTTGACTACAAGGGTTAACTCATTTTGCTGATTAAGCGTATAACACGCCTCAACACTAACATTTCCTGGAAAACCACCTTCGCCGTCTGGGCTTGATAAGGTGAATGTTACACTGGCACTCTCGGGGGATTCTTGGGTACTAGCTTGCCACAATTTTTTGTGAAAGCCGGCATGCCCTCCGTGAAGATTATGCTCTCCCCCGTTTTTATCTAACGTGTACTGCTGGCCATTTAAAGTAAATGTGCCATTCCCTATTCTATTAGCATAGCGCCCTACAATTGCACCGCGATAGCTAGGGTCATCGATATAGCCCTGCAACGTATCAAAAGTTTGAACACAGCTAATCAACTCGCCCTTCGCGTTGGGAAAATAGAGTTCCTTGATAATTCCACCATAGTTGAGCAAGGTAACTGACATCCCGTTGTCATTACTCAAAGTAAAAGCACTAACAGCTTTGCCACTTACTTCACCAAATGTCGATACGTTGATTTTCATAACAATTATTTTACCTTATCGGGTGCTCGATTAATTAATCTCGGGCAATTTTTCGTGCTCGCCTGCAAAGTTTTAGAATCGGTAGAGCGTTCAGAATTGCTAAAAGGTTATACGTTTTCCATTCTTTTTGACAGGGGTTTAGCGAAGAACTGCGTATGGTAAAACCACTTGATAGTTTTATCTATTGCTTGAGATGTGCCGCCATAGCACAGAAAGAGAGAATTTTACCTTTTTATGTAAATATAATGTACGCTATGCCAATCAGACCCCAAGGTCTTCAATGCATTAAAAAACAAAGTTAAAGAGAAAATGGCAACAATAAAAGATATAGCCCAAGCCGCTGGCGTTTCGTTAGCCACAGTATCTAGGGTTATCAATAACGGCCCAAAAGTAGGCAACGATACTCGACAACGCGTTAAAAAAATCATGGAAGAAATGGGCTACCGTCCTAACGCAAATGCACGGGCTCTCGTAACTAAACGCAGTGCCTCATTGGGTGTGGTTATTGCTGAACTCCACGATCCATTTTTCGCAATGTTAGCCCATGGTGTTGAATCCATAACGCGCAAAAATAACGTTCAAATACTATTAAGCGCGGGGTCAATTGAAAAAGAGACAGAGTTGCGCGCCATCGAAACCTTGTTAGAGCACCGTGTTGAAGCCATGGTTGTTCACAGCAAAGCTCTTGATGATAAGACGTTGATTGGCTTTGCTAACCAAGTACCAGGCTTTGTTCTAATTAACCGATACATCCCAGAAATCGCGAACCGCTGCGTATGGCTTGATAACGTGACCGGTGGCCGCCTTATGGCAGAATATGCAATCAACCAAGGGCATGAAAATGTAGCGGTAATAAGCAGCCAATACCGTATTGATGATCCGAATCATCGTCTCGAAGGAATCAGAAACGCCATCGATAGCGCAAAGCTTAGCTTACCTGAAAGCATGATTGAATACGCCACGCCTGATCAAGAAGGTGGAGAATTGGCAATGCAGAACCTGCTTGCCACAGGCGCTAAATTTACCGCTGTCTTGGCTTATAACGATGCGATGGCATCAGGTGCAATGACCATGTTACAGGATCACGGCATCTCAGTGCCCGAACAAGTATCTGTGATGGGGTATGACGATGTATTACTCGCTAAATACTGTCGCCCTAAGTTAACTACGCTGCGTTACCCTGTAGAAATGATGGCTGCAAAGGCCGCTGAGCTTGCATTGAAGTACGCGTCGGGAAGTAAGCCAGAAGAAGGCTTAACCTTTAAATATACACCTACTGTTGTGAAGCGAGATTCCGTGGTACGAGTGTAGTCTTCGGTTATCTCGTAGTTGACGATAGTAACAAGTACCCGCCTGCGGCGGGTATTTTATTTATACAGTAATAAGCCAATTTGATGAGTGATTAATCGTAATTCGCCGCATCCTCGTGCAGCCGTGTTCTAAAAATTTCATGACATGAAACTATTGACAAAAATACGCGCTTGATCGTTATGCTCCAAACTTTTATCCCCAATAGAGAAAATTGCCTGATCCTGCACCAGGTTATGATCGAAAAACAGTAGGATCAGCAACAATGGCTCTACAGCGCTTGATTTAACTGACATTTCGTGATCCGACCAGAAAGCGCTTACGAGATCGTGATCTGTTGTTTTATATGGCTATTAACAGACTTACCAACAAGGTTTTCCACTATTTATCCACAGCAGGTAAGATTGGCTTATTGAGTGAATCTCGCTAAAAATTGTTTGTACTGTTCAATGGCATAGTCACTTTTTAACGTTGCGTTGTGTGTAGCTCCAGGAATGACGGAAATGTATTTCTCACTACTAGATGCATCTTCTAATAACTGCTGACTGATAGGATAAGGCGTTATCTTGTCTTCCTCTCCGACGACTAACCACAGTGGACCTTCATAGTGACGAAGAATAGGCGCGATTTGCATGCTATGAACTTCATCGTGAAGTTTCATATTAGTAAATGAATTAGAAAAACCTGGCACCATGTTGGCGATAAGGTCTGAAATATTATTGAAAGCCCCGTCTAATACCAAAGCATCTATTGATCTATTAGCAGCAACATAGCTTGCGAAATAACTCCCTATGCCTCGCCCGTGAACAATAGTTGGAATTGAAGCATCAAATGCACTTTCTACATAATCAAATTGAGTTAACGCGTCTTGCTTGATAGCGTTAATGCTTAGGCTCTTCGCTTTATCGCTAGCCCCTACTCCCTGATAATCAAGCCACAATATATTGGCAGGCAGCTTACCCAGTCTATGAATAATACTATTATTTTCACTTACCGGCATACGATTGTCCGCGAAGAAAACAATGTTAACGATAGGGTCAGGGTATGAAACGGCAACACCTCTTAGGGTTAATCCGGCTTCATTTTTAACTTCAACACGGGTTATGCCCGCTGAAGTTTTATCTTTTTGAATAGCAGCGTGCAGCTTTGTAGTATCAAGAGGCTTTTGCTGTGTGTCTTGATAAAAAAAGGCCGAAGGGGAAACGTTAATTGCACACCCTATTAGTGAAACACTTGCAAGTACACTGATTACTGCGTTTTTAAAGGTCATCATTTAAGAACTGTCCGTGTTGATTGAAAGTAGGGAAATTTATAATAAACCTATAAGTTATCGTTAGTTGCGTAGCTGAACAAATCTTATACTCTGCTACGCTAAACAGACTGTAACAGTTTGCAACAGTTGTTAGGTTTATTCACGTTACAAATTTTCTTATACTTGAGTCTATATTACTGCCATAAGCTTTCCATAAGAAAAATTAAAATAATGAAAAATAGAGCATTTTTCTCACCCCGCATTGTGCCATCAGCACGCATGTTTGTTGCCTGCTGCACTCTACTTTTGCTCGCTGCTTGTGAGTCTACGCAATCCGAATTCGATTCTTCACTAATACCCGAGTCGCAAAAGGCCGATTATCGACTGACAATGTCTAAAGCGAAGGCTTGCCCGGTTAATTTAGCGGAGCTTATCGATACTCGATCCAGCAAAGATTTGTTAGTGGGGAGCAGTAACGTTACTGAAGATGCTCTTTATACGCTGCTGCAGCAAAGCCTAGAGCAAATGAATGTAAGCCCTGACATTGATGCAAGTAATAGCGTGAAAGTTGGGCTTAATCGCGCTTTCGTAAAAAGCTTGGGAAGTAATTTGGTTGCTACAGTTGTACTTAATGTTAGATACAAACCTGACTATGCTGAGGAGTATTCACCCGTTACTGTTTTTAGAGGCAAAAGCATGAGCGTGAATGTCAGTGAAGAAAAGAGCAATCAAATTGCTATCGATGCTATGAAAACCGCCATTGAAGATGCCACCAAACGTATAAAGTCGTCACTTTTACATAACTGTGGCGATGCGCTAAGTGAACTAGAGGCAGTATAAGCTGAAAAATTATGATAGTAGGCGCTAAACTTTAAAGCTTATGCGAATTAGATTTAATAGATAAGCCGCCTGTTATCGACCATAAAGCACGTCATGCCACCGTCTACAGCCGCTTTTCGGCCCATCTCGGTATCTTCAAACACCACACAATGCTGCGGTGCTACACCCATTAATTCAGCGGCACGCACAAAGGTTTCAGGGTGAGGTTTACCTTTAGTCACATCATCTGCCGTTACCAGCGCAGATAATTGTTCTAATAAACCATGTTCGTTTAATACCCATTGTGCATGTTGCCTTTCTGAGCCTGTCCCCACTGCAATGGGCATACTTCCCTTATAGTGATTAAACACATCCAGGGTATCTTGAATAAGCCTTGGCACATGATCTAACCCTTCAAAGGCCTGTTTTTTATATAAAGCAACCTGCGCAGGATCATGGCTTTTGCCATACTTGGCATTCATAAGATCCACTGTTTCGAAGGTAGGAACTCCACCTAAACTATGTTGATAGTCAGGGTCAAAGGGGTAGTCGAACGCGTCGCAGGTCAACTGCCAGGCATCAATATGCGCGCCCATTGAATCAACCAAGGTGCCATCCATGTCAAAAATAATAGCTTTATAACGGCTTAGGTCAATCATGGTGCTCACTTCCTTTTTAAAAGATTGGGGGATGCAAACTTATCTTGGTATTTAACGTACTGCCTCCATTATGCTGACAGTACGTCTCGCGCTTTTACCGCATCAAAGTCACGGTCCACCTTAAGATATACCGCATTATTTTGACCGTTTAATGTTACTTCCAGCACACCTGGCACCAACATTAATTCTGACTCGATTGCGGAGGCTTTTGAATTATCAAATTCAGCGTTCATCATCACACGCTTAACCCGGCTCACTTCTTTGACCCCAAGAATAATGAAAAGCCAAAGCAGAGTACTGGCAGCGCCGATGCCATACGCTAGTTCTTGCGACCAAATATCGGTAACGAAACCTGAAATTACACCACCTAAAAACGCGCCAAAAAACTGAAAACTAGCGTAAAGCCCCATGGCCGTTCCTTTTTGTCCGGCAGGCGCAATGCTCGACACCAATGCAGGAAAATTCGCTTCTAAATAATTAAAGCCAGTAAAGAAAAGAACAACGGCTGTGGTAACCCACCACCAGCTTTGGTCTTCTAAGCTAAGTGCTAAAAACGCGCCGCCCATTAACACTACACCGGTTAAAAGAAGCGATTTAGGCGTACGGCCTCTTGCTGCTCCCATCATAATGATTAGACCAACAATTGACGCACCAAGTACAGGTAAGTAAATCGTCCAGTGGCTATCTAGCGTCATATCAAAGTTCAGTAGCGTGACGGGCAGTTGTACAAACAGTAGCGTAATCAGCATGTGCAGAATCATTACGCTGACATTTAAACGCCACAACTGTGAAGAGAAGATTAAGCGCTTTAGCTGGTCTTTTTGCGGAAGGGTATCACCACTACTAAGTTGCACACCGTTTGGCACTACCCATTTAACCAGCGGCATGCAAAGAATGGCCAGAATACCAGTAATACCAAACACGCCGGCAAGCCCGTAGTTGTTAGCAATAAGAGGCCCTAAGATAACGGCTAAATAGAAAGAAAACCCAATAGCAATACCTATGATGGCTAACACTTTGGCTCGCTGACTTTCCCGGCTGACATCGGTAGCTAGCGCCATTATCGCACCTGCAATAGCCCCAGCACCTTGAAGAATACGCCCAACAATCATCATGGCCATACTGTCAGCGTTGGCTGCTACAAAGCTTCCCAATGCAAACACGGCTAACCCTAGCAAAATAACGGGTTTACGCCCCCACTTGTCAGACATCATGCCCATAGGAATTTGCAGCGCAGCCTGGGTTAAGCCATATCCACCCACGGCAAGCCCTACCAGCAACGGCGAGTAATCGGGGTAGTCCATCGCGGCTACAGCCAATACAGGCATAACCATGAACAACCCCATCATGCGTAATACGTAAACGGAGGCGAGTGCAAGCGCGGCGCGTAATTCCAAAGCGTTCAAAGCGTCTGTTTCCCTCAATAAATAAAATCAAAAAAACATAAAAGCGCGCAGAGAACACTTGTTTCTGCAGCATCAAGAATAAGGTCGCGAAGTGTAGCATAAATTGCACTTACACCCACTTACCTTAAATTCGATTAATACAATTGGCATTTTCTTCAACTCGCGAGGTTGATTTAGCCTTTTCGCGCTACTCTTTTTCTTAGTAGGGGTTTAAAAGTGGGGATAAAATCACCATTTTACAATGTAGTTTCGTTAGTTCTAATCGTAAGCTTGGGCCTGTAAGGTGATCTGCTTACTCCACTCACAGTATAACTTGAATGTCATATCACTTTACTTGACACCTATGGCATACTGATTCTTTTTCTCTCATTTAGGCTTCAATGGATAAAATCGAAATTCGCGGTGCTCGCACCCACAACTTGAAAAACATCGATTTAACACTGCCACGAGACAAACTGGTGGTGATAACCGGCCTTTCTGGCTCGGGTAAATCGTCTCTTGCATTCGACACGCTTTATGCGGAAGGTCAGCGTCGTTACGTTGAGTCTTTGTCTGCGTATGCCCGTCAGTTTCTATCTATGATGGAAAAACCCGATGTTGATCATATTGAGGGTTTGTCACCTGCAATATCCATTGAGCAGAAATCAACATCGCACAATCCGCGCTCCACCGTGGGTACCATCACTGAGATTTACGACTACCTACGTTTGATGTTTGCCCGCGTAGGCACACCACGTTGCCCTGAGCACGATGTGCCACTGGATGCACAAACGGTTAGTCAAATGGTAGATAGAGTGTTAGCCATGCCAGAAGGCAGTAAGCTGATGCTGCTCGCGCCTATTGTTAAAGAGCGCAAAGGTGAGCACGTTAAGACGCTGCAAAACCTCTCTGCACAAGGCTTTATTCGCGCGCGTATTGACGGTGAGGTTTGCGACTTGTCCGATCCTCCACCACTGGATTTGCACAAGAAGCACACCATTGAAGTTGTGGTTGACCGCTTTAAAGTGCGTGACGACATGGCACTGCGTTTATCGGAATCATTCGAGACAGCCCTCAGCCTTGCTGGCGGTAACGCGGTAGTGGCTGATATGGACGACAAAGACGCAGAAGAAATAGTGTTTTCTGCTAACTTTGCCTGTCCTCACTGTGGCTACAGCATTAGTGAACTTGAACCACGTCTGTTTTCATTTAATAACCCAGCGGGTGCCTGCCCAACTTGTGACGGGCTAGGTACAAGACAGTTTTTTGACCCAGCACGCGTTGTCGGCAATACCGAATTGAGCCTGTCCGGCGGCGCTATTCGCGGATGGGATAAGCGTAGTTACTACTATTTCCAAATGCTGCAGGCAGTAGCAGACCATTATAAGTTTAGCCTTACCGTGCCATTTGAAGAACTCGATAAAAAGCACCAAGACATTGTGCTGTATGGTTCAAAAGGCAAGTCGCTGTCGTTTAAATATATAAACGAACGTGGCGACGTGATGGAGCGTAAGCATCCATTTGAGGGTATTATCCCTAATATGGAACGCCGCTACCGTGAAACCGAGTCGAACTCGGTGCGCGAAGAGCTAGCAAAATATTTAAGCCAGCAGCACTGCAGTAGCTGCAACGGCACGCGTTTACGTGTTGAAGCACGCAATGTGTTTATCCAAGATACTAATCTGCCAGCCATTGCCGAGATGTCGATTGCTGATGCTTACGGCTTTTTCGAGACACTCAACCTTGAAGGCCAGCGAGCGCAGATAGCCGAAAAGATTTTGAAAGAAATCATGGACCGCTTAAGCTTTTTGGTGAATGTAGGCCTAAATTATCTTTCTATGTCGCGCAGTGCCGACACCTTATCCGGTGGTGAAGCCCAACGTATTCGACTAGCAAGTCAAATTGGCGCAGG
Source organism: Alteromonas sp. ABM1_013 (assembly GCF_056160505.1). NCBI lineage: Bacteria > Pseudomonadati > Pseudomonadota > Gammaproteobacteria > Alteromonadales > Alteromonadaceae > Alteromonas > Alteromonas sp. ABM1_013. The sequence goes on along the minus strand of NZ_JBSWXH010000006.1, from coordinate 200,286 downwards.
CCTCGTTGGCGTAATGTACGTACTCGATGAACCGTCTATCGGTCTTCATCAGCGAGATAACGAACGATTACTCGGCACACTTACGCGTTTGCGCGACCTAGGCAACACGGTGTTGGTTGTAGAGCACGACGAAGATGCAATCCGCGAAGCCGATTACATTGTGGATATTGGCCCGGGTGCTGGTGTACACGGCGGTGAAATTATTGCCGAAGGTTCACTTGAAGATATAACAAGCAGTGAAGACTCACTTACCGGAAAATACTTATCTGGTAGAGAGAAGATTGAAATCCCTGCAACACGCACACCGGTGAAAGACGACAAGTGGTTAGAACTTTTAGGCGCTACAGGCAACAACTTAAAATCTGTTGATTTGCGTATACCTACCGGCGTAATGACCTGTGTAACCGGCGTATCTGGCTCGGGTAAATCAACGCTGATTAACGATACCTTCTACAAAATTGCCCAGCGCGAGCTGAACAAGGCGACCACTTCTGAACCGGCACCGCATAAGTCGATGACCGGACTAGATCAACTCGACAAAGTGGTCGATATTGATCAAAGCCCTATCGGCAGAACACCGCGCTCTAACCCGGCGACTTACGCTGGTATTTTCACACCTATTCGTGAAATGTTTGCCGGAACACAAGAGTCGCGTTCACGAGGTTACAAGCCTGGCCGCTTTAGCTTTAACGTAAAAGGCGGTCGCTGTGAGGCATGTCAGGGTGACGGCGTAATCAAAGTGGAAATGCACTTTTTGCCAGACGTGTACGTGCCTTGTGATGTATGTCAGGGCAAACGCTATAATCGTGAAACCCTAGAGATAAAGTACAAAGATAAGAACATTCACGAAGTGTTAGAAATGACCGTGGAAGATGCCCGTCAGTTCTTCGATGCTATACCGGCTATTTCACGTAAATTGCAGACGCTGATGGATGTGGGTTTGTCTTATATCCGACTTGGCCAAGCCGCTACTACGTTATCTGGTGGTGAAGCGCAACGAGTAAAATTGGCGAAAGAGTTGTCAAAAAGAGACACTGGGCAGACCCTTTATATCTTGGATGAGCCGACTACAGGTTTGCACTTCCACGATATTAAGCAGTTGTTAGCCGTACTCCACCGACTGCGCGATCACGGTAATACCGTTGTGGTTATTGAGCACAACCTGGATGTAATTAAAACCGCAGACTGGATTGTTGACCTCGGACCGGAAGGCGGATCCGGAGGTGGCCAGATTATTGCAGAAGGAACTCCTGAGCATGTGGCACAACAAGAAGTTTCACATACAGGTCGTTTTCTGAAACCCATGCTCACACAAGCTTGAGCCAGTTATGATGTAAATTCTTAGGCATTAAGCGCACGATTTCTTCTTGCGAGTTGTTGTGAAATTTACACTTCAATTTGTAAAAAGTGCGCGTTGATGCTTATTTACACGTTTTTTACGCTGGTCAGAGCTTGTTTTGGCAAATCATACGTTACGATGATTTATGTGAATTTTGCAGTAAGAATTGCTGGAGCGAAACCCAATGACTCAAACGCCACCACTAGCCTTAGTTAAGACTTGGTACCACTTACTTTCATCATCTGAAGATAACGATGTGAAAGCGCGCGCACAAGAAATGCTGTTAAATGCTTTCGAGTCGCCAGAAGCCATCGCAGTTTTTTTGAAAGAACACAATATTCTTAAGCACTGATCAAAAAAGCCTTAGCGTAGTAGGCGTAACTACGCTAAGGCTTAGTGTTTAATTATAGACGATATTAAGCGTGCTTAGCCGCTTGAATTGCTAATCCTTCGCACACCGAGTTGAATGCATCGTTTTCTAATCGAGGCAGCCCCGTAAGCAGTTTTTCATAGAGTGCATCAACGACAATAGGCGATAAACTCATACCACCCGTTATCATTACCACCTCTGGTTTTTCACTGCTGTTTTCCAAACATTCCACCACTAACGCTTTCACTTTGTCTAGCCAAGGTTTTAACGCCTTTTTAAGTGAATCCTGTGAAATCTCTACATCAAAGTTGTCTTCAATATAGTGCAGCGGCAGCGTAATGTTTTGCTTGCTCGAAAGTAGTTCTTTGGCTAATCGAGCTGAGTTTACGACTCGAGCAGACAACTTGTTCTCTTGCACGATAAGCAAACGCTCTAATTGGGCCGGCTCTTTAATTACAGACATGGTTTGAGAAATATCTAACCCGTAGTCATCAGAGAAAAAGCGCGTAAGCGCTGGAATGTTGTCAACTGCACACATATCAGAAAAATAGGTAGGCGGAACAGGAAGCCCGTTCATCATTTTAAGGCCCATACCCATTTCAGGCGCTATGCCTTTAAGAACCAAGCTTTTATCACAATCCATACCGCCTAAACGTCGGCCTGTTACCGCTAGCACATCGTCTTTACGGTCAAGCTGATTGGAACGCTCAGGTGAGAGCTTAATACAGCAAATATCTGTGGTCCCCCCACCAATATCTACAATCAGCGTGGTAGTGTCTTTTGGTAAGGTTTGTTCAATCTTATAAGCTGCAGCAATAGGTTCATCCAAGAAGTTAACACCTGAAAACCCAGCATTAGTTGCCGCTTCAGTCATAATTTGAATCGCTTGTGCGTTGCCCTCTTCACCGCGGGTGCCGTGAAATTTCACAGGTCTGCCGATAACCGCATTGTTTACCACCTTGCCTAACTGCTGCTCGGCACACTGTTTAAAGTAAGCTAGCTGCTTGGCAATAATACCGATGAACGCCTGTTTTTGGTCGCCATCTAGCGATGCGCCTAAAAAGTTCTTAGGTGAATAGATAAGTCGGCCTTTGTCCGGCATTTTAAGAAAGCGTCTAAACCCTTCTTCACCAAACGCAAACTTGCCGTGCTCTACTAAACGCAGCAAAGGAATCTCGTCTAGCGACATAGCGTGCATTAACTGCTGAATCGCTTTGCGTTGAAGGGCTGGCTTGTTATGCAGATCACCACGCAGCGAGTCAATTCGGCTGCTATACATTGCCTGCTCTTTCGGGTCTTTTGCCGAATAATAGCCGTCTTTGGCTTTATCTATCTGTTCGCTGATCACTCGCTGTAACTGCGCAACTTTCGCCTCCACCATAGCATCAGGAGGCGGTGGCAGTTCATCCTCAAAATAGATGAACACCGAAGAACGGATTTTGTTGCCTTTCTTATCTAGCGGGTCAAGTTTGATGTGCTGATGGGCCGCTCCATCAAAATACACAACCTCAGAATTTGATGTACCGTAGTCAATCCCAATCGCAGTCATAGTATGTTCGCTCAAAAAGTTAGATGCGGATTGTAATGCAAAAGAAGCTAACGGCACACCCCCTGTAAGCTAATCAAAACACAACGATTTTCCTTAAACACAATCGCTTACACAAGGGCTTACTGAAAACCCCTGCTCATAATGCTAGAGTAGGAATTAAACTTATAACAATGCCTACAAATAATTATGAGTAATACAGCACCACTTATCACTTCTTTTGACGTGCGTTTTTGCGAAACCGATGCTTTACAACATGTTAGTAATACGGCACTAGTTGCATGGTTTGAAGCAGCCAGAGAGCCCATTTTTAGAATGTTTACGCCTGAGCTAGACTTACAAAACTGGCCGCTAATTTTAGCCAGCTACAAGGTCGATTTTTTAGCGCAAATTTTTTATGGCAAACCTGTAACGGTTAAAACTTACATTAGTCGATTGGGAAACAGCGCATTCGACGTGTTTCAGGAGCTTTGGCAAGACGACAAGTTATGCTCAACTGGCGTGACTACCATGGTGCATTTTGACTACAAAACACAGCGCTCTGCGCCTATCCCAGATAATGTGAAGTCAGAGCTACAGCCACACTTTAAAGAACTACCCACTAAGTAATAAAGCGCAGCAAGAGGTATCCATGAGCGATTTAATTGAAGTTATTGATGATGTGTTACCCCCAGAGCTGTGCTCGCAGCTTATGGCGCGCTTTGAAAGCAGCCCTAATTTGAGTCAAGGCCGCACTGGCGGTGGTGTAGATTTAGATAAAAAGCGCAGCATGGATGTGTCCATAAGCCGAAGCCCGGAATTTAAAGACTTATTCCAGCAAGTGATGCAGCATACCGGAAAGCAGCTGGTTGCCTATATTGAAAAATACTATTTTGCGCTTGTTGGGCCTATTGGCTTAACCGTACGCCATCCCAAAACCGGCGAACCGGTAAAAGTTACTGGGGAAAACTTTGAAGAAGTGGGTAAGCCAAATTTAGCCAACCTGGTTAACTACCTATTCCGAGTAGGCGATGTTAATGCCCAGCGCTACACCGCGGGCAACGGCGGTTACCCGTATTGGCACTCAGAAGTGTATCCGCAGCTTCAGCATAACGATGCGCTGCACCGCGTATTGCTGTTTATGTACTACTTAAATGATGTGGACGAAGGCGGCGAAACAGAATTTTACTATCAAAACCGTGCGGTCAAGCCCAAAGCAGGCAGAATGATGATTGCGCCCGCCTATTTTACTCACACGCACCGCGGCCAAATTCCAAAAAGTAACGACAAGTACATTCTAACGTCGTGGCTTCTATTTAACCGCGCTGAACAAATTTATACGCAGGGCTAGCCAACTCGGCTAGCTATCTTTAAAACCCTTCGACTGCTTCGCCGGTCAAACGATAACCTACAGATGCGATATCGCCTTTCCAGCCGTCAGTCGACAGTTCGCCGGTTACCCAAATCGCGTCGTAAATATTGTCTATGCGCACACCTTCTTCAAACTTTACGTACACAATTTGATTCGAAGGGGGTGGTGGTACGTGAATACAAGCGCCAAAATACGGAACGAGTAAGAACTCGGTAGTAAGCTCAGCGGTACCTTCTAGCGGCACAACGAACCCAGGTATTTTTACACGCTTTCCGTCAAAGGTATCGACCACTGGTGCATCAGGCTGAAGCTGACTCATTTCACCATTGTGTTGAACTGAAGGTGGCGCGAGCTCATTAAAGCCTTCAGGCACTAGGTCTTCCCAATATACTTCTACGGGAGCTTTATCTGCCAGAGCGTTGAAGCTTACAACCATCAGTATTACAGCAAATAATGAAGGCATGGATAATTTATGGTGGATCATACTGCTCTCTATCGTTGAGTATTTTGTTAGCTTTTTTTGTATAGGCTTTTGCTTTTCGTTTTCAATCTTCACTTTTAGACCACATACAAAAAGGGCCGGTATTTCACCAGCCCTTTGTATCATCAATTTAAAGCAGCGTGAATTATTCTGCTTCGAAACGCGCGATGCTTGCGGTAATTTCTTCTTTTGCAGCTGCAGCGTCTGCCCAACCGTCAATCTTCACCCACTTGCCTTCTTCAAGATCTTTATAGTGCTCGAAGAAGTGCTCGATTTGCTTAAGAAGAAGCGGAGGTACGTCTGCAATTTCTTTAACGTCACGATAGATAGTAGAAAGCTTATCTACTGGTACCGCTAGTACTTTTGCATCTTTACCAGACTCGTCAGTCATGTTTAGTACGCCAACTGGACGACACTTAATGACAGAACCTGCAAGTAGTGGGAACGGAGTCATCACTAATACGTCAACTGGGTCGCCGTCTTCAGACAAGGTGTTGTTCACGTAACCGTAGTTAGTTGGATAGTGCATGCAAGTTGCCATGAAACGGTCAACAAATAGCGCGCCAGTGTCTTTGTCTACTTCGTACTTCACCGGGTCAGCGTGTGCTGGAATCTCAATGATTACGTTCACTTCATCTGGTACATTTTTACCAGCAGAAATAGCACTCAAGCTCATTCTTAGGTCCTTTCAATAATGGATTAAAAATTTTGGTCGTAAGTATACGGTGACAACAGCAAAATAAAAACGCTTTACGACCCATGTCGTACTAATCTCTTTATTTTTCATTAAATTTTGCTGCTTTTTAATAAAAAATGGCCCTTCAGGGCCATTTTTTCGCTACTACGCTTTGTCGTTGTAGCTTAAGCACATATCAACTTCGTCTTTCGAGCCGATAATGCAAGGTACGCGCTGGTGAATTTCTTCAGGCATTACTTCTAGAATTCGGCCTGCGCCCGTTTCAGCTTTACCACCAGCTTGCTCCATCAAAAATGCCATTGGGTTTGCTTCGTAAAGCAAACGCAATTTGCCTGGCTTAGACGGGTCTCTGTTATCAAACGGGTACATAAAGATGCCACCACGACAAAGTAAACGATGAATATCACCCACCATAGCCGCTACCCAGCGCATGTTAAAGTCTTTGCCACGAGGACCTTCTTTACCTGCTAGCAGGTCTGCAACATATGCCTGCATTGCCGGTTCCCAATGACGCTGGTTCGACGCGTTAATTGAGAACTCAGAGGTTTCTTCAGGCACTTGAATATTCGGGTGAGTCAGTAGGAAGCCACCGTGAGTTTTATCAAGGGTATAGATGTGCGTACCGCGACCTGTAGTTAGCGCTAGCATCGTAGACGGGCCATAAAGCACATAACCTGCTGCAACCATTTGTGTGCCTGGCTGCAAGAACGCAGACGGATCATCTGGCTTCATCCACTGCGGTGCATGGGTGATAGAGAAAATAGTACCAATTAGGCTATTAATTTCAGTGTTTGACGAGCCATCTAGCGGGTCGAAGCTCACTAGATAGTTACCTTCCGGATTGCACGGAACAACATCGTCTTCTTCTTCAGACGAGATGGCTTTAACGTAACCAGACTCCCTTAGCGTATCCTTAAGAATGTGGTTTGAGATAACGTCGAGCTTTTTCTGCGTTTCGCCCTGTACGTTTTCTGAAAGAGTTGAACCAAGCACGCCAGCAAGTGCGCCTTGACTCACGCGGAAAGAAATTTCTTTACAGCCCGCTAGCAGTGTACGAATGAGCAGTATTAACTCAAGCGGTGCACCGTCTTGTTGCAATTGGGAATTTAAACGTTTCATTGAATGTAAGCCTTTTTTTATGTGTAGGGTGTTGTACTTGCAGTCGCTCAGCTTTCCTTACCGGCGTTTATCTGAAGCACACACAGGTTTTAAGCCTGTGGTTAGATTGTAACCGTGTTCTTAGTTAAGTGGAACACACCTTCAAAAAGTCATTCACACACCATACCAGTTTGAAAGCTGCGAATATTCAAATATTTGTTCTAAACAAAGGCTGGCGACCACTATGAATCGATGAAAATTGAATTATCTATCGGTCGTAGGGTTCTGATACAGTACGCCAATAACATAATAAATCACCGAGAATGCGCTATGCATGTACATATTTTAGGCATTTGTGGAAGTTTTATGGGTGGCATCGCCGCCATTGCCAAATCACTAGGCCACAAGGTTACAGGCTCAGATAAGAACGTTTATCCCCCAATGAGCACTCAGCTTGAAGCACTAGGCATCGAGCTTACACAAGGCTATAGCGAAAGCCAATTTGATCCAGTACCAGATATGGTAGTGATTGGTAACGCCATGTCGCGTGGCAACCCGGCGGTGGAGTACGTATTAAATCGCAATTTACCTTACACCAGCGGCCCGCAATGGCTGCTTGATAATCTACTCAAAGATCGTTGGGTCATTGGTCTATCTGGTACCCACGGTAAAACGACCACCAGCAGTATGGTGGCGTGGATTTTAGAACACGCTGGTCTTAATCCTGGTTATTTGATTGGCGGCGTTCCTGAGAACTTTGGCGTATCGGCCCGCGTGGGTGAAAGCCCTTTTTTTGTTATAGAAGCCGATGAATACGACAGCGCATTTTTCGATAAACGTTCTAAGTTTGTACACTATCGCCCAAAAACATTGGTTATCAACAACCTTGAGTTTGATCACGCCGATATTTTCGCAGACCTTGCAGCTATACAAACCCAGTTTCACCATTTGGTTCGCATGGTGCCGGAAAATGGGCTTATTCTTACGCCAAACGGCACGCCCGCTATTGAAGATATGCTCAAAAAAGGGTGCTGGTCGTCACGTCAGTCTTTAGGCAAAGAATGGCATGCTGAACTGCTAAAGAAAGACGGCAGTGAATTTAATGTATTACATAACGGGGTTATAGCCGGAACCGTAACTTGGTCACTTGTGGGTCAGCACAATGTAGACAACGCTCTTATGGCAATAGCCGCTGCCCATCATGCAGGCGTTACCTTACCCGATGCTATAGCAGCACTATCATTTTTTAAAAACGTTAAGCGCCGCATGGAAGTTAAGGGCGAAGTCGACGGCGTCACGCTTTACGATGACTTTGCGCACCACCCTACCGCTATAGCGACTACACTTGATGGACTGCGCAAAAAGGTAGGTAATGCACGTATATTAGCCGTGCTAGAGCCGCGCTCGAACACCATGAAAATGGGCGTACACAAAGATACACTGGCTAATTCATGGCAAAAAGCCGATGAGGTTTACCTTTATGAACCTGAAGGCATGGACTGGTCTTTAGTCGATTCGGTAGCGCACAGTAATGCGCCTACTCACTGTTTCAGAGATGTAGAGAAGATCGTTCAAGACGTTTGCAACGTAGCACAATCGGGCGATCATATTCTTGTAATGAGTAACGGCGGTTTCGAAGGCATTCACGGCCGTATTCTCGACGCTTTAAAAATGAAGTCCAAACTGTAAAAAATTAGAATAACGTTATATTCGATGGACAAGCCACAAGGCTTGTTATCAACAGAGGCTAAATCATGAAACACGATAAGCAAGTTACGCTTGCTATTACAGGGGCATCTGGCGCACCTTACGCTCTAACACTGCTGAAATCGCTGGTTAATGCAGACTATCAAGTTTACGTACTTATCTCTTCAGCGGCCAAGGTGGTATTTGCTACTGAAGAGAACGTAAAAATACCGGGCCGCCCCGAAGACGCTGCGGCTTTCTTTACGGAACACTGCAATGCTAAACCTGATCAAATCAAAGTATTTGGTAAAGAAGAATGGTTTTCCCCAGTTGCTTCAGGTTCAGCCGCCCCAGCTAAAATGGTGGTATGCCCATGCTCTACAGGTACGCTTTCTGCCATTAGTATTGGCGCAAGCGACAACCTTATTGAGCGCGCCGCCGATGTCGTGTTAAAGGAGCGGGGACAACTTATTTTAGTCCCACGTGAAATGCCGCTTTCATCTATTCATTTAGAAAATATGCTTAAACTTTCACAAATGGGGGCTACTATAATGCCCGCTGCGCCAGGCTTTTATCACAACCCCAAAACAATTGACGACTTAGTGGATTTTGTTGTGGCGCGCATACTAGACCACCTGGGTATTGAGCAGTCTCTTGTCGCAAGATGGGGCTATCAGTCTTCAAAACATTCAGAGGATTAATCATGTTCGCGTTTGCAAACAAGATTTGCGCAGTTGCGCTGAGTACACTATTTACATTGTGTATTGCATCACCCGCTTTCGGATGGGGACAAACAGGCCACAGAGTAACAGGCGCTATTGCCCAGCAATACCTTAGCCCTCTATCGCAGGCTGCACTTATGGAGCTGTTGCCACATGGTTCGTTGGCTGAGGCCTCGACCCATGCCGATGAAATGCGTTCTGACCCCAGCGAATTTTGGCAAAAAACCGCTAGCCCTTGGCACTATGTTTCTGTACCTGAAGGAAAGACCTACGAAGAAGTTGGTGCACCAAAGCAGGGTGATGCTGTTACAGCGTTAAAGCAATTTACTGAAACCTTAAAAAGCGACACAGCCAGCATTGAAGAAAAGCGTCTAGCCCTTCAGTTTATTGTGCATATCATAGGCGATCTCCATCAACCACTGCACGCTGGCAACGGCACCGACCGCGGTGGAAACGATGTAAAAGTACGCTTCTTCTGGCAAGATTCTAATTTACACCGCGTATGGGATTCGCAGATGCTAGAGCAGCGCAAATTGTCGTATTCTGAGTGGACTGAATGGCTTACACAAACCATTACCTCAGAAGACATTCGCAGTTGGGCTACGACCGACCCTATGGTATGGATTGAGGAAAGTACCGCTATTAGCGATACCATTTACCCAGATGACGCCAATAACATGAGCTACGACTACTTATACAATCATCTGCCTACTGCTAAAAAGCGTTTACAGATGGCCGGTATTCGCATTGCTATGTATTTAAACCAAGTGTTTGAAGAAGCGAATAAGTAGTTTTAAGTAGCACCGACGTCAATTCGACGTTATCTCTGGGCTTATCAATTCGTCTTATTGGCGCTATCGTAAACCCCGCAAATAATAAAAACGCAAACGGAGGCCTTACGCCTCCGTTTTTTCATGTATTCTTAAAGCAGGTAGCTTTTGTTTACTGCTTAACTTCAATCTAAATCTAGCGGTTCAGGAGAAAGAATAACGCCCGTGCTATCTGCATATAGGTGGTCTTCAGGTAAAAACGTAACGCCGCCAAAGTTAACCGGTACGTCAACTTCGCCAATGCTTTCACATTCGGCATTTACTGGAATGGCTGCTACGGCTAATACGCCAATATCCAATTCAGCAAGGCTATCAACTTCACGCACGCTACCGTAAATCACAACCCCTTCCCAATCGTTATCAATAGCGACTTGAGCAGATGATGCATCAAATAGTGCACGTCGGCTTGAGCCTCCGCCATCTATCAGTAGTACTTTACCTGCACCAGGCTGGGCAAGCACACGGTCGATAAGACCTCGGTCTTCAAAGCATTTTACGGTGGTAATCTCACCACCAAAAGAATAACGGCCACCAAAGCTTGCGAAAATCGGATCTACTACGTCTACGCTGTCAGCAAACAAGTCGCATAATTCAGATGTGTTGTATTCCATTATTTTGCCTTACTAAAATTGAGAAGCGTTGAAGCTCTATGCTCGTTAGACCTAGCATAGCATTTATTCTGATGATGCAAATGGTTGATTTAGCGCGTTTCATCAAATTTTTATGTTTTGTTAAAAAAGCAGTAATTCAACGCAGATGAGCCTTAATTGAGCACGTATTTTGCTTCATGAATCAAGCTAAAATTGTTCTTCTAAAAAATTTTGTTTAATAACCACTTTCCCCGTGAGTGAAATGGGTAAATGACAAAAAATAGGAACCGCGTTAGATGTCAAAAAAGTTTCTTTTTTCCGTCACCCACTGGTCACAGACACACTTTAGCCTGTGCAGTAATTAACCGATAGGGGACAAGGCGATGTTGATGAAATCCTTGACCAAGTACGACACTGACTTATTTTATCGCCTCTACAAACTGACGCAAAAAAGAGACTGTAGAAGTATTGTCTGGTTGTCGAAAACAGGTGACGGCTACTTATACTTTGTAATCGGTATGCTGCTTTGGGCATTTGAGCCGGAGCACGGTGAGCTTTTCCTTTACACAGCGCTGATGGCATATGCGCTGGAATTACCCATCTATGTGCTGCTTAAGAAAATGTTCAAGCGCCCTCGCCCTTGCGATTTTCTAATGAATTTAACAGCACATGTCACGCCTTCTGATAAGTTTTCTCTACCCTCAGGCCATACTGCTGCGGCAACACTAATGGCGTGTATCATTGCGCACTATTACCCGCCATTTGCCTTACTTGCTTACAGTTGGGCAGCACTCATAGGGCTGTCACGGGTACTGTTAGGTGTACATTATCCTTCTGATGTGGTCGCAGGCTCTCTACTAGGCGTAACAATCGCGACACTAAGTATTTCAATTCTGGGGTAGCATGAAATTATTGTATGGTGTGCAAGGCACCGGAAATGGGCATATTGCTCGAGCACGAATTATGGCGGCAGCATTGGCCGAGCGAGACGATGTTAGCGTTGACTTTGTTTTTTCTGGTCGCGCCCCTGACAAATATTTTGATATGGAAGTGTTTGGTACATACCGAACATACAAAGGGTTAAGCTTTATTACGAAAAGCGGGCGCGTAGACAAATGGTCTACCGTTAAAGACGCCAACCTTCGTCAGTTAAACAAAGACATCAAGGCATTCGATACCAGTGGTTACGATTTGCTGGTAAACGACTTTGAGCCCGTAACGGCCTGGGCTGCAAAGAAACAGGGGCTACCTTCTATTTCTATCAGCCATCAAGCGGCGTTTACGTACAACGTGCCTAAAAGTGGCAATACCATTTTTGATAGTTTGATAATGAAGCTATTCGCACCTACCGAACTTCAACTAGGTGTACACTGGTATCATTTTAATCAGCCTATTATCCCGCCGTTCGTTTCGGAAAAACCCGTTGTGTCTTCCGGTAATGGCCACGTATTGGTTTACCTACCTTTCGAAGATATTGAAGATATTCACCAAATGCTTGAACCGCTAAGCGACCAAGTATTCGAATGTTTCCATCCGAATATCGACGAAGCGAGAGAGATGGGCCATATCCACTGGCATCCAACCTCTAAAAAACATTTTCAAAAAGCCCTGCAGCATGCCAGTGGCGTAATTGCTAACGGAGGCTTTGAGCTGTCTAGCGAAGCCCTTCAATTAGGAAAGAAACTGCTCATTAAGCCCTTGCATGGTCAATTTGAGCAGTTATCGAATGTGCTTACTCTTAGTCAATTGGATTTGTGTCAAACGCTATTTCAACTCGACACCGACATAGTAGAAGAGTGGCTTGAAGCGCCTGAAAATGAAGCTATCGCTTTTCCTGATAACCCCAATGTTCTAATCGATTGGCTCAAAAACAAAGACTTTTCTGATACACAGAGCCTGTGTGACGCCCTTTGGAAAAACGTTCAATACGGCGATAAAACACAAGAACGTTTATTGGCTCTTGCAATTTAACACCGCAATGCGATGATAGCGGCATTTGTCGTATTCTTTGCGGGATTTTTCGTGCTTAAAAAGTCAGTTGTTTTCTTGCTAACACTCACAGCATTGTGTGGCTGTGGTTATAAAGGGGCGCTTTATATTCCTGACGCGCCTGCACAAAACACCTCTACTGAACCAACGTCTTCTGAAAATACAGGAGTCGATGCTTCGTCTAGCGCCAATACCCCATCCCCCGCAACTACTTCTGGAGAGCTGAACTAGTGGATTTTTTCGCCTACAGCCAAGGTCAGCTTCACGCTGAACAAGTGGCTGTTTCTGATATTGCAGCCCAGCACGGAACGCCGGTTTATATTTACTCACGCGCTACGTTAGAGCGCCATTGGCATGCGTTTAACGATGCTATCGGTGAACACCCTCACCTTGTGTGTTATGCAGTAAAAGCTAACTCAAACATTGGTGTGTTGAATGTTTTAGCGAAGTTAGGATCAGGCTTTGACATCGTTTCAGCGGGTGAACTAGCCCGTGTTATTGAAGCCGGTGGTGACGCAAGCAAAGTGGTATTTTCAGGCGTAGGCAAAAAACACGACGAGATTCGCTATGCGTTAGAACAAGGCATCATGTGTTTTAACGTAGAGTCAGAGCCAGAGCTTCACCGCATTAACCAAGTAGCCGGCGAAATGGGTGTAAAAGCCCCTATTTCACTGCGCATAAACCCTGATGTGGATGCTAAAACTCACCCTTACATCTCTACGGGATTGAAGGCCAACAAATTTGGTATTGCTCGTGAACGCGCATTGGCTACCTATGAATTAGCTGCATCGCTACCTCATCTGAATGTGGTTGGTATGGACTGTCACATAGGCTCACAGCTTACCGAAATTGGACCTTTTGTTGATGCATTAGAACGCTTACTTCTGCTTATTGATGAACTGGCCGAGCGCAACATTATTATTGAACACCTAGATGTAGGTGGTGGTCTTGGCGTAACTTATAACGACGAGCAACCTCCTCATCCAAAAGCCTACGCACAAGCCATGGCTGAAAAAATGGTAGGCCGTGAAAACCTTAAGCTTATCCTTGAACCTGGCCGAGCTATTGCGGCTAACGCCGGTATTCTGGTCACTGAAGTTGAATTTATCAAAGAAGGTGAAGAGAAGAGTTTCGCCATTGTCGATGCTGCTATGAACGATTTATTGCGCCCTGCGCTTTACTCAGCATGGCAAAATATTATTCCTGTGAAAGAAGAAACCACGGCAACGCCTCGCACCTATGACGTTGTAGGGCCTGTGTGCGAAACCGGTGACTTTATAGGAAAAGATCGAGAATTAGCTATTGAACCAACCGACTTACTTGCGGTTCGAAGTGCTGGCGCCTATGGTTTTGTAATGGCGTCGAACTACAATAGCCGCTGTCGACCAGCGGAAATTATGGTAGACGGCGACAAAGCAATTGTGGTTCGCGAACGAGAAAAACAAAAAGATCTCTGGCAAGGTGAGTATAAACTTCCGTAAACTAGAGACAAACTAACAAGATAGATGCGCGTTTAATGCAGGTTCAATTTTCTAAAATGCACGGTTTGGGTAACGATTTCATGGTTATTGATAACGTTACTCAAAACGTCTTTTTCTCTAAAGAAAAAATTCAGCAATTAGCTAACCGAAACTTCGGTATTGGCTTCGACCAGCTGTTGATGGTAGAACCGCCATACGACCCTGAACAAGATTTCCACTATCGCATCTTCAATGCAGACGGCTCCGAAGTAGAACAATGCGGCAATGGCGCCCGTTGTTTTGCTCGCTTTGTTAAGCAAAAAGGCCTTATTAACCGCAACAAGATAGTGGTAAGTACCAAAGCAGGAAAGATGGTGCTTTATCTAGAAAAAGATGGTCAGGTTACCGTGAACATGGGCAAGCCTGAGTTTGAACCTGCGAACATTCCGCTTACAGCCAACAAGCAAGAGAACACGTATATTTTGCGTGTGGGCGAACGCACCTTGTTTATTGGCTCGGCGTCAATGGGCAACCCTCATTGCGTTATGGAAGTAGACGATGTGAATACGGCTAACGTTGCCGAAATTGGACCGCTTGTTGAGAAACACGAGCGCTTTCCTGAAGGCGTAAACGTTGGCTTCATGCAGATAATTAACGAGTCACACATTAAGCTTCGTGTATTTGAGCGTGGTTCGGGTGAAACCTTGGCCTGCGGCAGCGGTGCATGTGCAGCAGTTGCAATTGGTCAAATACAGGGTAAATTAAGTAAAGACGTACGGGTAGACTTGCCCGGAGGCAGCTTACGTATACGCTGGCCTGGCCCAGATAACGTGTTAAAAATGACAGGGCCTGCCGAACACGTATATGACGGACATATAAATTTATGAGCGAAGTATCAGGGCAATCTAACGCCACGCAATTAATTGAGCCATTTAACGACACAACGGAATTGTCGAGTGCTGATGTGCGCGCGTTCTTATTACAAAACCCTGAGTTCTTTGCAGAGCATGCCGACCTTCTTGAAAAAATTAAGCTTCCCCATGAACACAAAGGCAGTGTTTCACTTGTCGAAATTCAAAGTGAACAGCTTAGACAAAAAGTCAGGCAGCTAAATTTTAAGCTGAATCAGCTGGTTACCATCGCTAAGCAAAACGAAAAAATATATCGCGTTTATACCGATTTAAACGTACAGCTACTACGCTGTGAAAGCGTAGCTGAAGTACAGTTTACCTTAGAAGATGTACTACAAGAGCGTTTGCAGTTGTCTTCTGCGGTGATAAAAAGCTTTAAAGGCCCTCACGCTATTCCTGAACTACAACAACGCCTGTTTACGGAAAAGCGCTTTAAAAATACCAACTTCTTCTTTGGTCGTTTGTCACAGCACGAACGTCAACTTCTTTTCGGCGAAAGCCCTGCAGAGTCCGTAGCGTTAATGCTACTTGGTGACAACCGTGAATTAGGTATTTTGGGCATTAGCAGCAGCGACGCTAGCCACTTTACGCCAGATATGGATACCCTCTTGCTTCAACAGCTTCAGCAAGTGCTAAATATTATCTTGCCTGAAATGATGGGATATTAGGTGTAGTGTCTAAAGACGCCTTAATCAGCGAACCTTGCCAACAATGGCTCGATAAATTTCTACTTCATTTGCAGGTAGAGCGCGGTTTATCCCTACACACCATCAAAAATTATCAGCGCCAGCTAACCGAAGTGGCAAAGCTACTTGGGCTTTACGAATGGTCTGGGCTCACGCCAAGCGATATTAAGCGTGTTATGGCTGATGCTAAAATGTCTGGGCATAGCCCCCGAAGTATCGCACTTAGACTATCGGCACTAAGAACATTCTGCCAATATCTTATTGACCACCAGCAGCTATTCAGCAACCCTGTTGAAGGCATCCAAGCCCCGAAACAAGGAAAGCCGTTACCTAAGCAGCTTAGCGTGGATGAGATGCAGCAACTGCTTAATGCCTCGCCTCGAAGCAGTGACGATGATGAAGGCATGCAGTTAAGAGATGTTGCCATGTTTGAGCTGCTTTATGGTTGCGGCCTGCGCTTAAGCGAACTTACCGGGCTTAATTTAGCCGACTGTTTAAAAGACGGTACGGTGAAGGTCATGGGTAAAGGGAGTAAGCAACGTATACTGCCATTGGGGCGGCACGCGCAAAAAGCGCTAAGCGCATGGTTAAAAGTACGCCCTGCTTACGCTTCACCTTACGAAAGTGCAGTATTTGTCAGTAAGCGTAAAACCCGAATATCGAACAGGCAGGTCGCAAACCGTTTAGATAAAATGGCGCAAGAACAGTCCTTATCGCAAAAAGTAAGCCCCCACAAACTGCGCCATTCTTTTGCTACTCACGTATTAGAATCAAGTGGCGATTTGCGTGCGGTTCAAGAGCTGTTAGGTCACGCTAACTTGTCGACAACACAAGTTTATACTCACCTAGACTTCCAGCATCTCGCCAATGTATATGATGCCTCTCATCCGCGGGCGCACAAAAAATAAAGCTAACCTAAGGTTTACCATGCAGTTTTTTAGGTCTATTAACAAAGTCCAGGCAATGACCTTCGACCTTGACGACACCCTTTACAATAACGAACCTATTATTCGACGGGCCGAAGAAGCGCTTCAAGCGCATATTGCGAAGCACCACAAGTCGGCCGCCGCGCTGTCGGCTAACGACTGGCTAGCACTTAAGCAAGCTGCCATAAAAAAAGATCTGCGCTTAGCCTCTGATATGGGGCAGCTTAGGCGTGTAGTACTTACCGCCGCACTATCGAATACTGCTCCCGAAGAGTTAAAAACAGACCTGACCAACTGTGGTGAACTTAGTGATGCAGTAGAGGCCTGCTTTAACTGTTTTTACGATGCAAGAAGTAACTTTGAATTGGCTAACGATGTGCACGAAACGTTAAAGGCAGTAAGTAGTCAATTACCGCTTATCGGCATTACTAATGGTAATGTAAACGCAGAAAAAATAGGGATTGATGGTTATTTTGAAACCATTCTTCACGCCAGCACATCGCGCCCTATGAAACCGGCCCGAGACATGTTTGATGAAGCCGTAGCACATTTACACATTGCACCGAAACACATTCTTCATGTAGGCGACAATATTATCAAGGATGTACAAGGAGCAATTAACGCTGGCTATCAAGCAGCATGGTTTGCCTGTAACAGACCCATGACGCTAGCGAACGAACCTGTAAGCGTATTGCCTCACGTAGCACTAGACAACCTCAACGACTTAACCCACTTCCTGTGAATAATGGGGTCAGAGTCAGGACTCTGACCCCACAGCTTTAGTTATCTTCTAGGACGTTTTGGCGCATGGATTCACAGGGGCTTTGACAAACCGGTCTCCCAACTACCTTGGCAGGAACGCCCACTACAGTAACGTGAGCTGGAACACTGTTAAGTACAACGCTACCTGCGCCGACTTTCGAACCTTCGCCGATTTCGATATTTCCTAGAATTTTGGCACCTGCGCCAATTAACACGCCTTGGCGAATTTTGGGGTGACGATCGCCCGACTCATTACCCGTACCGCCTAACGTAACGCTCTGCAAAATAGACACGTTATCTTCTACTACCGCAGTCTCACCCACCACAATACCAGTTGCGTGATCGAACATAACGCCCTTACCAATTTTCGCTGCTGGGTGAATGTCTACACCAAAGCTTGATGAATTACGGCTTTGCAAAAATAAGGCTAACTGGTGGCGCCCGTGAAGCCAAAGATAGTGCGCCATTCGGTGCACCTGCACGGCGTGAAAACCTTTAAAGTGCAGTAAAGGAGTAAGGTAATCGTTCACTGCGGCATCCCGCGCATTAATCGCCATTATATCAGCAATGGCAGCCTCGCTAATACCTGGCTCTAACAAGTAGGCTTCGTCGAACACCTCACGTATAGCAAGCGCAGGCATCACGTCATCTGCCATTTTGTTTGACAAAATGAAGCTTAGCGACGACTCAAAATTATGATGCGCAAGAACACTGGCATGCACATAGCTAGATAGCAAAGGTTCGTTTTCAGCAACAATTTGCGCTTCTTGTTTGAGCGTCGACCAGAAATCGATGGGCGTAGAGAGTGCGGTCATGAGCATATCCCGTTAATGTGCTGTTTGTGAGCCAATGTACGTCGTTAAAAAATTGGGGCCGTGTGCTTTTTCAGCTTGCCTAAAATGGCTTAACTTTTTGACTAACTCTCGCCTTGTATGAAAGTGCAGAGGTTGCCAAAGAAAAAGAGCTGAAAGTTTACCCGAGTTTGGCGTGATGCAATACCGATGTGATACCTGCCAAGCGCATAATTCGATCAATTTATCGTATTAATTCGTTATAGCTAATAACTGTATCTTCCAGTTGTGCACTTTTGGGTCTGCCTTTGGCAGCATTAAGCACTGTAACAATTTAATTAGAACGGTTAAAACACCTATTTATTTCATTAAAAGACCCGTATAACTGCACATCTTAAATACGCAAATAACCGCGCTTTTACTTAACGAAAACGCTAAAAAACTGGACTGTATAAATTAACAGTCAGATGGCATAATAGCCCGCTGCTGAATGTATAACACTATCAACTAACAGGTACCACACTATGGATGTATCTCGACTGCTAGACGAGCTTAACGACAAACAGCGTGAAGCAGTAGCAGCCCCATTATCAAATGCCCTAGTATTAGCTGGCGCAGGTAGTGGTAAAACCCGTGTATTAGTGCATCGCATTGCGTGGTTGATGGAAGTCGAAAACATCGCACCTTTTTCTATTCTCGCGGTTACCTTTACCAATAAAGCAGCAAAAGAAATGCGCGGCCGTATTGAGTCGTTGATGGGTCGCAGCCTACACAATATGTGGATTGGTACCTTCCACGGGCTTGCACATCGCCTATTACGCGCACACCACGCTGAAGCTAACTTGCCTGAAAACTTTCAGATTATCGATTCTGACGATCAGTACCGGTTGATTCGCCGCATTCTGAAAGCCATGAATTTGGACGAAAAACATTGGGCCCCGCGTCAAATTCAGTGGTACATAAACGGCAATAAAGACGAAGGCCTGCGTCCTCAGCATATCGAGACACATGGCGATCATATCCAAAAGACCATGCGTGAAGTCTACGCTGCATATCAAGACGCCTGCGACCGTTCAGGCTTAGTTGATTTTGCCGAGCTATTGCTACGTGCTCATGAGCTATGGGCAAAGAACCCTGAAGTGTTGGCTCACTATCAGCGCCGTTTCCGTGCTGTGTTAGTTGACGAGTTCCAAGATACCAACAATATTCAATATGCATGGCTTCGTATGCTGTGTAGCGGCGACAATAACAACATTATGATTGTTGGCGACGACGATCAGTCTATTTACGGCTGGCGCGGTGCAAACGTAGACAATATTCAGCATTTTCTAAAAGACTTTAATGAGCCTACCACTATTCGCCTTGAGCAGAACTACCGTTCTACCGGGAACATTCTGAAAGCAGCGAATACGGTTATCGACAATAATACAGGCCGTTTAGGAAAAGAGCTGTGGACAGAAGATGCTCAGGGCGAGCTTATCTCTGTCTATGCCGGTTTTAACGAACTCGACGAAGCCCGCTTCATTGTTTCAAAAATTAAAGACTGGCTAAATCAAGGCAACGCCCTTAGCGACACCGCTATTCTTTACAGAAACAACGCTCAGTCTCGTGTATTGGAAGAAGCTTTATTACACGAAGGGTTGGCCTATCGCATTTACGGTGGCTTGCGCTTCTTCGAACGCCAAGAAATTAAAGATGCCCTTGGCTATATGCGCATGGTAAGCCACCCCCACGATGATGCTGCTTTTGAACGTGTGGTAAACACCCCAAGTCGCGGTATTGGTGAGAAAACCCTATCTCAAGTACGCGACACTGCACGTATGCATAACTGTTCTATGTGGCAAGCCAGCCAGCTACTTATAAACGAAGGTGGCTTTAAAGGCCGCGCGTTAAACGCTATGCAAAGCTTTGTATTACTCATTACAGAGCTTGAACAAGCCACATTAGACGAGCCGCTTGACCAGCAGGCCGATAAAGCGATTCGTCAATCTGGTCTGTACGCCATGTACCAAGCAGAGCGCGGTGAAAAAGCTCAGGCTCGACTAGAAAACTTAGAAGAACTCGTCAGTGCATGTAAAACTTTTATCGTGCCTGAAGAAGCGGAAGAAATGTCGCCTCTGGCCGCGTTTTTGGCCCACGCTTCCCTTGAAGCCGGGGAAACCCAAGCAGATAAAGACCAAGACGCTGTGCAGATGATGACTATCCACACTGCAAAAGGCCTCGAATTTCCATTGGTGTTCTTAGCGGGCGTTGAAGAAGGCATGTTCCCTAGTCAGATGACCAACGACGAACCAGGTCGAATGGAAGAGGAACGCAGACTTTGCTATGTTGGTATGACTCGCGCTATGCAAAAGTTGTATATCACTTACGCAGAAAGTCGTCGATTATATGGTCAAGATAAGTATCATACGGCTTCGCGCTTTATTCGCGAGATGCCAGCAGATTGTGTGGAAGAAGTTAGGCTTAAATCCACCATCTCGCGACCTGTACATAACCGCTTTAGCCAAGCAACCTCGCACGCCAGTTTTGAAGAAACAGGCTTTAGTTTAGGTGAGCGCGTAGTGCATCGTAAATTCGGGGAAGGCATTGTGCTTAACTACGAAGGTAGTGGTGAGCATGGTCGAGTTCAAGTAAACTTTGATGAGTTTGGCAGCAAATGGCTGGTACTTGCTTACGCAAAGCTGGAGAAAGCGTAACGTTATTAATTGGCAAGGTAGCCTAACTCTAAGTTGGAATGTATGCAGCAACACGTGCTGATCATCGAAAATGGTGAAGGCAACCTTGAACTTATCGCGAAATTAGTACGCCGTTCGAGCCTTACGCCCGTGGGCGCAACCTCGCTCACCGAAGGAAAGGCACGCTTTGCACAAGAAATACCAGAAAGTTTTTTGTGCGCCATTGTTGCTTACTCATTACCCGATGCGCCAAAAGGTGAGGCCATCGACTTTGCGGTCGAATCCTTCATTCCTACCATTGCGACAACAGAAAACCTAGACAATGCTATTCGCGACAAGGTACTTGAGCGGGATGTTGTTGATTATATTCCGAAAGAAAATTCACAAAACTACGACTACCTAAACCGGCTTATAAGCCGCCTTGAAAAAAACAAATCTACCGGCGTTGTGGTGGTAAGTACCAATCGTGTTTTGCGCTCAAAAACGGTTTCACTTCTTCAGCGACATAACTTTATTGCCTTCGAATGCTTAACAGCTACCGACGCAATGCAGTGCCTCTCTGAGCATAAAAATGTTCGTCTTGTTATTACCGATAATACATTACCCGACATGACGGGCACCCATTTTGTGGCAAGCTTGAGAAAAGCGTTCTCTAAAGAACAGCTAGCCATAATGGGCATTGCTGGAGGTAAAGGCATGCTAATGTCTGCACACTTTATCAAAAGCGGCGCTAATGACTTCTTACGCGTACCTTATTGCCATGAAGAGTTCTTGTGCCGCGTAATGCAAAACGTGGAATATATTGAAAGTGTTGAAGAAATTCGTCGCGTAGCGAATACCGATTATTTAACGGGCCTACCCAACAGGCGCCACTTCTTTTACATGGTTACGGTTCAGCATCAAAATTTATCTGACGATCATGCCTTGGCACTTATCGACCTAGACTTCTTTAAGTCAATTAATGATACCCATGGCCATGACGCCGGAGACATAGTGCTAAAGGCCATGGCAGCACTTATTGAGTTTTACTTCCCAGATGAAATTATTTCGCGCTTTGGTGGTGAAGAATTTTGCATTTACATGCCTTCAACGCCTGTTGATGAAGCCTGCAAACGCTTGGAAGATTTCAGAAAAGTGGTAGAAGCTGAAGTTATCCAGCTTCCCAAAACCGATATAAAAGTTACCTGCAGTATCGGAGCAAGTGGTGCCCATACCCAGCGTGTAGATAAGCTGCTAAGCCTTGCCGACAAGCAGCTGTACGCTGCCAAAAATAGCGGGCGAAACCAGGTCAAATGCGAGCCGCCTGATGCTCCTCACCAAGAGCAAGGCTCCTTATTGTAGTTTTCGTTTTGGCTTTACGTCTCAAAAGACTGCAAGAACCAGCCTCTACTCTACCGCTAGCTTTTGCGCTTTACGCTGACTGCGATAATTAACCAAGGAGTCGGCACTAAATAAAATTAGCGCAAGCCACACAAACCCGAACGTAACCAAACGCGACTCTTCAAGGGGTTCGCCGTACAGGTAAACTGCCAATATGAACATAAGCGTTGGCCCTATGTACTGAAAAAAGCCTAACGTTGAGTACATAATGCGTCGCGCTGCAGCGGTAAAGCAAAGCAACGGGGCAGTGGTAACAATGCCTGCCGCTAAAATAAGGGAGTTTAGGGTGGCATCATTATTAAATAAGTTACTGTATTCAGAACCAAAGAATACCCAGTAGACGATAGCTAATGGCGACAACATTAAAGTTTCAATGAACAGACCTGGTAGCGAGTCTACCGCCACCTGCTTACGTAATAAGCCGTATACGCTGAAGCTTCCAGCAAGTACTAAGGCAATCCACGGCACGTGGCCGTAAGAAAAAATAAGAATTGCCACGCCAATAACAGCAAGACCTACCGCTACACGCTGCAAATTGCGCAATCTCTCTCCTAAAAATAGTCGGCCTAAGAAAACGTTGATAAGAGGGTTAATGTAATAGCCCAAGCTTGCATCAAGAATATGGTCGTTATTAATTGCCCAGATAAACAAAAGCCAGTTTGCCCCTAGCAACAGCCCAGCGACAAACAAAATCTGCATAACCCGCTTATTACGAAGAGCAGCCCCCACTTTTGGCCATTGTTTTAATGCAGCGATAAGCCCAACTAAAAGCAAAACAGACCAAATTACCCTGTGCATGAGTATTTCAGCGGCGGGTAATACCATTAACTGTTTGAAATAAACAGGTGCAACACCCCACATACTGTATGCGGCAATCGCGCAAATAACGCCGACTTGGGCGGCACTGGCTTGCTTAGACAAGGCTGGCTCCAACGAGATTCAGGGTAAGAAGGCGCGTATTGTTTATCAGGTTACCGTAATACACAACCCTTAACGCTTTCCAATGCGGCAAAGGGCAGGTAACAGGCGGCGCAACCAACGAAAAAAGCCCCACCGAATGTATTCATTCAGTGGGGCTTTAGATGTGTACGACACTTTTAGGCTGAACGAGGCCTTAGGCCGGAGCCATCTTTCAGAAGAAGCCGACTTATAGAAGAAAGAGCGTTCCCAAACCCAAAAACGCCACGAAACCTACAATATCGGTGACAGTAGTCAGTATGACCGACCCAGACAATGCTGGGTCTATTTTAAGCTTGTCTAAAATGACGGGCACGAATACGCCAGCTAAGGCAGCGGCGACAATGTTGAACAGTATGGCTAAACAAATCACCAAACCAAGCATAGCGTCAGTGAACCAGAAATAAGCAACCACGCCGATTACCAAAGCCCAAATCACGCCGTTCACCCCGCCTACCTTCAGCTCTTTCACCATTAGCGCTCTTAAGTTGGCTGGGGTTACCTGCCCTAGTGCAAGCCCGCGTACAATCAAAGTAAGCGTTTGGCTACCAGCAATGCCGCCCATACTCGCCACCACTGGCATAAGTACCGCAAGGGCAACAACTTGCTGCAGCGTACCTTCAAACAGCCCAATAAACCAAGATGCCATAAACGCGGTGAGCAGGTTTATGCCAAGCCACAGGGCACGGTTTTTCGCACTTTTTGCTACAGGCGAGAATAAATCTTCGTCCTCATCCATACCTGCCGACGCCATCACCTGGCGTTCGTAAAATTCATTGACTAGCTCGCTCGCCGAGGAAACATCTAAACGACCTAACAGTTTGTTGTTCTCATCA
Source organism: Alteromonas sp. ABM1_013 (assembly GCF_056160505.1). Taxonomy (NCBI): domain Bacteria; kingdom Pseudomonadati; phylum Pseudomonadota; class Gammaproteobacteria; order Alteromonadales; family Alteromonadaceae; genus Alteromonas; species Alteromonas sp. ABM1_013. The sequence continues at coordinate 176,203 of NZ_JBSWXH010000006.1, read as the reverse complement.
ACCACCGGCAAAGACGCCAGACCTGAACGCTGTACAAGGAGCGACGCATTCATGGTGTCATCCTCTCCCTGAATAGTACTCACATTTTCTTCAGATAAATCAAATAGCGACACGTGATCTTGTGCGTTAAATAGGTGGCTAATTTTAACCAATGCTGAAAACTGACCCGACCGATTCACAAGAAAAATACTGTCGCAGTGCTGAGGTATATCCCTTCTTAATAGCCGTAATCCCTCACGCACTTTAGCGTTCGACGGCAGCACTAACTGTTCGTGGTTTACCCAGTGACCTATTTGATTATCGGGAAATTGTGTGGCTTCTCTGAAGTACTTTCGCTCTTTGGAGTCGAGTGACTCATACGCCATGTCCACAAGGCGCTTTGGCAGTGAGTCAAGTAGTTCAAGTAAGTCTTCGGCATCAATATCAGCAAAAATAGACGCCCATTCATTGTGAGGCGTATTGTCGATAAGGATTTCACGAGGATCGCTACGCATCTCAACAAGTACATCGAGCTTGCGGTCGCGAGAGATACCATCCCACACCACCAACCGTTTTTCTACAGGCAGTGATTCTAAAAGAGATGCAATGTATACCTCGTCTTGTCCGGCTAAAGCCGCCAACAGAGTTGCCGGGTCATCCCCTATACTTTCGGTAACAATCTCTTCGATTAAATCTGGTAATGGCTCTGCCATGCTACACCTCCCGTAATACCGCTCACTTCCCTCACACAACGAAAAACAAGTATTGCGGGATAATGCAAACCTATTAAGGCACGGCTATCCCAGCATATAAGTACCCGTGCCGAAGGCGATATGATCGCTTTTTTCGTTGTGTAACTCCATTCTGCAAACCACTAGTTTACTACCCTTGCGTATAATCGCTGCCGTCGCGATAAAGCGCTCGCCACGCCCTGGACGCAAATAGTCAACACGCATATCAACGGTGCCCATGGTCGGCAATCTAATCTGCAAATCTGCAAGGTGCTCTTCTGGGGTTTGCTTTATGGTCTCTAAAATTGAAACTAAACCACCGATGGTGTCTAGCATAGTCGCTGTTACGCCGCCGTGTAGAATTTTTTGCAAAGGATTACCGGTAAGCGTAGGTTGCCAATTGAGGTGCAACGAAATCTGTGTATCTAGACCGGCACCTTGCGTAACAAATTCCAAGCCTAACAGCTGATTAAAGGGCATGTTATCACGAAAAAGCGTAATGACATGATCGATCATAGCTTGGTGGTCTAATTTCTTATTTACCCTAGTCTCTTCATTGATAGGCATTGTGTTATCCACTTACTGTGACAGTACCCAAAACATTACTATTGAATATATCGAGTAAGGAAATTCATCCAACCAATATTATCCAATCAGAGTCACTTATGTACCACAACGCCCTTATCGGTTCCGCACCTTCACGCCACACAATTTGTTCAAAAAGCACACGGCCCTGTTTATTTGAATGGTGATTACCCGCGTCATCGCTACATTTTAGTCTAGTTTTTTAAATTGCCCCGTGAAGCCGAGCCTAAAAACGCGTAAAATCCTGCGCCATGACAACTGCAATCGCGCCATCAGAATTAACGCCTAAAACCCAGCACGCAAAAACGCCTGAAACCGTCTTAAAAGAGGTATTTGGTTACGATGCTTTTCGCGATGGTCAGGGCGAAGTTATTCACCAAGTATGTGAAGGAAAAGACGCACTTGTTTTGCTACCTACAGGTGGCGGGAAATCGCTGTGCTATCAAATACCTGCACTGGTGCGAAGCGGCACCGCTATTGTCGTTTCACCGCTTATATCGCTTATGCAGGACCAAGTAGAGCAGCTAAAAGCGCTTGGCGTAAACGCCGCCTATCTTAATTCCACGCTGGAAGCTGACGAACAAGCGCGCATAAACGATGCCCTCCAAGCTGGTAAGCTGGATTTACTGTACGTATCGCCAGAGCGTTTAATGCAGTACTATTTCCAGCAGTCGCTAGCCCACGCCGACATCGCTTTATTTGCCATTGATGAAGCGCACTGCGTTTCCCATTGGGGTCATGATTTTAGGCAGGATTATCGCGCCTTGGGTCAAATAAAGTCTCGTTTTCCCACTATTCCCGTCATCGGCCTAACGGCTACGGCAGATTCAGCGACACAAGCAGACATACTAACGCAGCTAAACCTAAACGACCCGCTCGTTTACAAAGGAAGTTTCGACAGACCCAACATTCGCTACCGCGTAATGAGTAAGTACAAGGCTTTCGATCAAGTTGTCGCTTACGTAAAGCAACAAGAAGGTAGCGGCATTATTTACTGCAACAGTCGCGCGAAAGTCGATGACCTACACGCAAAGTTATTCAAGCAAGGCTTTCGCTGCGCGGCGTATCACGCCGGTATGGATAACGACGAACGAGAGTTAGTACAGCGTCAGTTCCTTAATGACAAAATCGATATTGTGGTGGCCACTGTTGCCTTTGGTATGGGTATCAACAAATCAAACGTGCGTTACGTGGTGCATCATGATGTACCGCGCAGTGTTGAAAGCTATTACCAAGAGACTGGGCGCGCCGGGCGAGATGGCCTAGAGTCTGAAGCCCTATTATTGTTTGACGAAAAAGACGCGGCCCGCGTAAAACAGTGGATAGAGCAAGGCGAAATAGCTGAGCGCAACCAAATAGAGCTGCAAAAGTTCGCGGCCATGGAAGCCTTTTCAGAAGCACAAACCTGCCGGCGGCAAGTGCTTCTGAACTACTTTTCGCAGTTCAGTGACAGCGCCTGTGGCAACTGTGATATCTGTCTAGATCCCCCTAAAATGATTGACGGCTTAGTGATAGCGCAAAAAGTACTATCGTGCGTATTAAGACTTTCACAACAAGCTTCTAGTCAGTATGTAATTGACGTATTGCGAGGCAAGCAGCTTAGGCGCCTCCAAGAGGCCGGCCATCATCAGCTTTCAACCTATGGCATAGGTAAGGATAAATCGGACAGCTACTGGCATAACATTATCAACCAGCTTGTGCATAAAGGGCTTATTCGCGTTGATATAACTGCTCACGCCGCACTGAGATTAACCGAAGCCGCACGGCCCGTACTAAAAGGCGAAGTCGCCGTTCAATTAGCCGTACCGCGACTTGAATTTAAGCCCGACAAGAAAAAGGCAAAGCAAGCGCCTGCTAACTACGACAGAACCTTGTTCACGCGCCTCAAGCACTTGCGCAAGGTGTTGGCCGAAGAAAATGAAGTGCCGCCGTATGTGGTATTTAGCGACGCCACTTTGGTTGATATGGCGTGTAAACTGCCTACTACACGCAACACGTTATTAGAGGTAAGCGGTGTGGGCCAAACAAAATTGGAACGCTACGGTGAGGCCTTTATTCAGCTCATTGACGACTATATCAATCGCGACCATTAAAAGCTTCAGGGCCAATTAGGTCTTTATTTCCCAGTCGGCCGCAGGGTTTGCACAAAGTAAAGGTGCGCGCCTTGCGGATGAACACATTAGGCGTAAGCGTACTCACCACCCTTTTCTAACGCTGCTTTGTAAGCTTCTCTGGCATGAACACGCTTCACGTAACCCTGAATGGCAGTAAAGTCTTTCGCTCGCCCGCTGGCTACCAGCGACTCTAACGGAAATATCATTTGAACATCTGCGCCACTCGGTGCATCGCCGGCAAACCAAGTGTTCTTAGCGAGGTAAGATTCTACATAGCGCAAACTTTGAGCCAAGTTAGGACCATAATAGGCATTGAGAATACCGTCTATTAGCTTATTAGTGATGGGTTTTATGAAAAAGGGTTTAGAACCTTTCTGCCGTGCTTTTTCTAGCACCAAATTGGCCACCAATGGCGGCATTAATGAACCTTCCGCGAAGTGAAGCCAGAACCAATATTGTTGAAGTGCTTCGGGGTCTTGGGGAACAGCAAATGCGTCGGTAGCGTGATGACGAACTAGGTATTCCACAATAGCGCCAGATTCTGCAATTGCACCGTGCGGCGTAGTAAGAACAGGCGAGCGACCCAAAGGATGCACAGCCCGCAGCGAGTCAGGCGCCAGGTTCGTAGTGCTGTCTCGTTGATAAAATTCTATTTTGTACTCTACGCCTAGCTCTTCTAAAAGCCACAAAATTCGCTGTGAGCGAGAGTTATTTAAATGGTGAAGTGTTAGCATACCTCGTCCTTAATACGCTTAGTTTAACGCTATTGTTTTTGTGTTGTACTATATACACTTTTTAAACCAAGCGGGTTTACTAACGCCAATAAATTGTTAACTTCTATGCAAAAACTTACAAAAGAAGACATTCTACAACACGCCCTTGTTAACGAAGGCAGCGTAGAAATTCGCGCTGCGCTACCCGCTACCCCACTTAAAACTCAACAGTGGGTGGAACAATTTTGTGCATTATTTAATTTCAAACTTTCAGAAGCAGATTGGGGAGCTGACCGGTTTCAGGCAGTTGTCACCGCAAGTGCAAGCGACACAGATTTGCAGTGTATGCTTTGTATAGAATGGCTTTGCGAAGCGATATGGCTGGAGCCTATTGGTACGCAGCAGTCGCCATCGGTAATTTTTAATTACCTTTTGCAAGCATAACCCGTAAATTATCACTATACGTTGAGTTTGGCTTTTCGTTAAAACTAGTATTATTCTAAGGGTAGCATCCAAAGGATAAGAGGGCTTAACAACACATATTTCGCCTTTATAAACATCCTCTTACTATGTGGTTCAAGGAATTAACGAGTGGTAATAGCCCGGCTATTTAAGTACGTATCAGCTTTGCTCATCAGTTGGATGTTGCTAAGCCTAAACGTTTCGGCTAACAGTCAGCTTACTGTCAATGAGTCCTTTGAGCGGGAGATTATTAATCTCCATGCGCGTTTGTCTGTCGCCCCCACTAGCGCCACATATTTTGATGTTTTAAATGGCAACACTAAGGATACTTCAGCCAACGCCTCTTTTACCGATGAACGCATATGGTATTCCACCGAACTAATTCATACAGGCTATAGCCCTATCCCATTAGTACTCAATGTTGACCGCCTGAATGTGGACGATTTACAGATATTTCTTCTTGATAGTAGCGAGCGAATCATCAAGTCCTATCGGTACCAAGCAGGAAAAGGTGATTATTCTTTAAAGCAGCCACTTCCTAATATTAGGCTTGCATTTACTCTTCAGCCTTATCAAGACGCTCGCTTACTCATTGCGGTAAAAGACGAAGGGCTTAAGTACTTCCCTATCACCTTGTGGGAAAGAGACTTACTCGCACAGCATGACACCAATATGCTTACTTTGCTTGGAGCGATAACGGGGATCATGGCGCTAATTGCGCTCTATTTTTTGTTTTCTTACTTGTATCAGCGCATTGCCACTCGGTTTTGGCTTACCATGTCGTCGCTTGTACTTATCGCACTATTGTTTATAACAGCAGGAGGATTGGCAATTTGGCCAAGCTTAACTAACGGCAGCGAGCACTTCTATGCTGTATGTTTTTGCATGTTATTGTTGTGCATTGCCAAAGTAACACACCATCTTTTCACCCGTATTCCCATTGCTCTGCGGTCCCTAAGTTATCTTGTACCCGTCGTCGCTACCGCCTACTGCTTTATTGTGAATACCTATATAGCGTCTATCACACTTCTACTGTTAACCGCGGGCATGGGGCTTTATCACGTTTTACTAGCACTCGTATTTAAAGATAAAGGGAGTCGTGCAGTAAGTATCACTTATACACTTGCTTGGCTTTCCTTTTTCGCATTTTATGCACTGGTAACGCAAAACCTATTTAGTAATCTGGTTTATACCGTAGACGTTGCTATTGGAATGCTGTTCTTTCTTACACTCGGCTTTATGTGTTTTGGCTTTGCTGTCATCGCTAAAGAAGACGTGTTAAATCAGCGACAGCTTTCAACGCAAGCAGAAACAATATCAAGCTTAAATCACTTCTATGACTTATTTAGGCACTCAGCGGAAGGGCACTACACCTCAACATTGGATGGAAAGCTTATTTCCGTTAATCCGGCCATGTGTAACGTATTCGGCTATGAAAACGAAGAGAAGATGCTTGCCGAAGCAGAGAACACAAAAGTGTTTTACGCCAGTGCGGAAGACAGGCAGGTTTTACTCGGTGAAATATCACAAAACGGTCATGTAACCGGTAAGGAAATTAGAGGTCGGCGACGAGACGGAAGCGAGTTTTGGTTCTCCCTATCCTGTCAAATCCGAAAAAATGGCGAAGGCGACTTTCTCTACGGCTCTATTGTGGATATAACCGAAAAGAAGCAGTCAGACTTAAGCCTGCAATATTTAGCTACCCATGACTCGCTAACTGGCGTTTATAACCGACGCCAGTTTGAATCTATGTTTAAAGATAAAGCAGTGAACGCAAACGACACACCAGTATGTTTACTGTTTTTAGATCTAGACAGGTTTAAAGTAGTTAACGATACCTGTGGCCATAAAGCTGGCGATGTACTTATTAAGGATATTGCCCGTTTGATTGAGAACACCTTGCTTTCGGGCGCACAATTGGGCCGCCTTGGTGGCGATGAGTTTGGCATTATTTATTCAGGTATTGATGCCGACGCCGTTTATGTAAATGCGGTAAAAATCCTAAACGCCGTGCAGGCTTATCGCTTTATGTGGGACAACCGCATTTTCAACTTAGGCGTGAGCATAGGTATGGTGGTATGCGACGATACCGATGTCGACCCGGGCCAGTATTTAAGTATGGCCGATGCCGCATGTTACTTCGCTAAAGAGCAAGGCAGAAATCAGGTTCATAGATACAACAAAAATGACGAAAGTATGCAGCGCTACCAGCGCGAACTTGATTGGGTATCCTCTATTAACAACGCGTTAGAAGAAGGTCGCTTCGAGCTTTTTTATCAATCGCTAAGGCCATTAAGTAAAACCAGCGACGGGCACTACTACGAAGTTCTGCTGCGTCTTAGGGAAAAAGACGGGCAACTTGTCGAGCCTGCCAACTTTTTACCCACGGCTGAGAGATTTGAGATGAATGTCAGTGTTGATAAATGGGTAGTAACAAATACCTTCAAATGGCTATCTGAAAACCCTGAGCACCTTGCACAATTGAAACGATGCAGCATCAACCTTAACTGCCACTCACTGGCAGATAGAGATTTTACCTTGTTTATTCTCAATGCATTCGAAACCTTTAATATCCCGTACAACAAAATATGTTTTGAGGTTATTGAGTCAGTAGCCATCATTAAAATGGAAGTCACTCTTGCCTTTATGCGTACCTTTAACCGTCTCGGGTGTTCTTTTGCCCTCGACGACTTTGGCAGTGGCTTCTCTTCTTATAATTATCTTAAAAGCTTACCTGTGAGCCAGGTAAAAATTGACGGTATGTTTATTAAAGATATGCTAAACGACAGCGTAGATACGGCTATGGTTGCCTCTATTAACGATGTTGCCAAAGCCATGGGTATGCAAACTGTTGGCGAATTTGTAGAAGATGAAGGCATCATGGCACAGCTAGGCAAAATGGGCGTTGATTTCGCCCAGGGCTACGGTGTTGCTAAGCCCGCGCCTTTACGAGAATTTAAGCCCCTCTGATAACTATCCTTGATACACCCTTTGCGAAAAAAGTGATAGCACAAGCGTCAACTCGCGTATAATAAAATGGTAGACTTGCAAAAATAGAAGTCGTCCCCACTTATTGCCCACTGTCCAAAGTGTAGAAGTAACATGAGTAGCAAACAGCCTAAATACGAATATGTCAGTACCGCAAAATTACCCACAAGAATGGGTGATTTTAAAATACACGGCTTTGTTGAAGCCAGTGGTCAGGAGCACGTTGCCCTTTCTTACGGAGAGTGGAAAGAAGATGACGTAGTGCCTATTCGTATTCATTCAGAATGTTTAACCGGTGATTCTTTATTTAGTACCCGCTGCGACTGTGGTTTTCAGTTAGAAAAAGCAATGCAAAATATTGTAGATAACGGTCACGGTGTATTGCTTTACTTGCGCCAAGAAGGCCGAGGTATTGGTCTTTTAAACAAGATTCGCGCTTATAACCTTCAAGATAGCGGCATGGACACCGTTGAAGCGAACGAACACCTTGGTTTCGACGCAGACCTTAGAAGTTACGACATTTGCAAGCTAATGTTAGACACACTCAATGTTAAACACGTGGAGCTAATGACAAACAACCCTAAGAAGCTTGCTGCATTAAAAGCTCTGGGAATAGATGTTGTAGCAAGAAAGCCGATAGATCACGGTATTACGAAAGACAACAAACACTACCTTAAAACGAAGACAGAGAAGCTCGGTCACGCCTTCGACCCGCATGTTTTCAAATAGCTAGAGACATTGGCAAAGCCCATACAAACTAGCATTCATTATCTTCTAAAAGCGCCCACTACAACAATGTGGGCGTTTTCTATTCAGCTTCGGTTAATTATCGTTCGAGCATAATGTATACAGACTTACCACATTGCGCGTAAAAAGCAGCAGCTTTGTAACATAGCAATGTAAGGAGAATGTATGAAAAACATAGCCTTATCGATAGTTATAGCGCTGTCCAGTGCGCAGGCGCTGCCTGTACTTGCTCAGTCGAATACAAGCCTTGCTCAGGCTTCGTCTTCAGTTCAGCAATATTCTGATGCCGAATTAGATAGTGCACTTGCGCCCATTGCCCTTTACCCCGATACACTGCTTACCCATATTTTAATTGCTTCTACCTACCCTTTAGACGTAGTTTCAGCCGACCGCTGGCGTCAAAGCAATAAGCATCTAACGCCTGAACAAGTAGAGGGTGTGTTAGATGGCGTAAGTTGGGACCCGAGCGTAAAAGCACTCGCGCCATTCACCGAGCTACTTAACACCTTGGCCACTGATCTTGAGTGGTTACAGCAGCTTGGCGACAATGTGCTTATTGACCAAAGTCGAGTGTTAGATCGTGTTCAAGTGCTTAGGCAGCATGCTCATAACACAGGTAACTTGGTAACTAACGACTACATTGAAGTTGAAAGAGAACGAGAAAGCAGTCGAGAAATTATTTACATAGAGCCGCGCCAGAGAGAGGTGGTTTATGTGCCATATTACGACCCACATGTTGTATATGGTAACTGGTGGCACCCAATTTCGCCAATTCGCTGGAGACACCATGTAAGCTACCATCACCATAGCAATGTATACTGGTCTCCAAGCGTTCGCCTTTCTACCTTCTTCTTCTTTGGCAGCGTGCATTGGCATAACCGTCACGTAGTCATTCACCGCGAGCCCGTGCGCCGCTATTATCACGGTAGCCCACGTAAACGCGTGGTAAGTCGTGACTATCGCCGTTGGGAGCACAATACAGTGCATCGCCGGGCACGTTATTCTAATCGCGTGGTTCACAGTGCGCCTGCGCGCTATGAGCATGCAGGTGTAACGCGCGCAAAACGTGTTTCCAATAAACATATTAGAACGGCCAATCGCCCAGCGCATAACGACAATAAGCGCTCAGTAAGCTCTGTGACACGTACCAATAATGCTAAACCGATAAAGCGGACGATTGAGCCTAAACAAGTAACGCCGCTTAGAGAACCCCGTATGTCGAACAAGCAGAACTCTGTGAAGCGCAAACAATCGATAGAGCATGCGCTGAAACGCAATCAATCGGTGGCTAAAAATGAAAAACCAACGCGGAACAACACACTTAAAGCCTTGAAGCGTGACAAGCCAACTAGAACAGCCTCCTCGCCACAGTCTAGGAAGTATGCAAACAGGAATGGTGCGCAACATGGTTCAGTGAAGCAAAACGTAAATCGTCAACGGATTGAAAGGACGAGTCCACAACACCGTTCAGTTGCCCGTGAAAGTAGTAAACCTAAGCGTGTAGAACGAACATCTAGCCATAGATCGGTAAAACAGTCTCAGCGAGAAAGACCACAAAGGCAAATATCTCGGGTGGAACGCAGCGTTTCGAAAGGAAATAGCTTAAAGCGCTGATTTTAAGGGCTAGTTTTAAACGCTCGCCTTTAAATAAATACGGACAAGAACGGTTAGTTAAATAGCGGCTTGCAGATTCAGAGTGTGCACGCCGCTTTTTTTTACTGCGCTGACGCGTGGAATTTCAATAAAGCCTCTACAAAGCGAAGCGGAGACTGGGGGTCAAGGTTGAAATACAACGAGGGTTCAATGAGTTCAAGCTCCATTATCGCCCAGTGATTACTCTGTCTCACCAAATCAACCCGCGCATACAATGCATCACACGGCATAGCTGCCATTGCTTTTTCAGCGATAGCCAGTTGTTCAGTATCTACGGCGATAGAGTGTAAACTCCCGCCATGCTCTTCTTGTACGCGAAAGTCGCCTTTTTGTGGCACTTTCTTAATAGCATGGCTGAACTCCCCACCGAAATAAAATAATGAATACTCCCCTTCATCAACAACACTACTCAAGAACGGTTGAATCATAAAATCCCGCTGGTGAAATGTATCGTAAAGTACTTTCTGATTTACATGCCCCTCACGCCAGTCGGCAGCAGAAAGCTTGAAAGTATCATCAGCGTTAGCACTCAGCGTGGGTTTAATCACCACAGTGTCACAGCCAAATTGCGCAAACGCTTCCTCTATAACATTGTTATTAAACTCGCTTCCCCACATTGTTTCGACAATAGGAACCCCGTTGCTCCGCAAGTCTTTAAGGTAGTGCTTTTCAATATTCCACTTCATCAAGGATATCGGGTTTAATAACACCGCACTCGACGCCTCAATGCCTTCTAAACAAGCTAAAAATTTTTCAGCGTGCTGCTGATAATCCCACGTGCTGCGAACAATAACATAGTCAAACTTATCCCAATTCGGCGAGGCGCTATGCCAAGAGACAGTTTTTACAGTCCACCCGCGTTGTTCGAAAAACGGTATTAATAATTCATCATAGACGAAAAAATCTTCAAGATTATCGGTCGATAAAAAAGCGATAGCAGGCATAACTGAGTCCTCAATTTACACGGGCTTCGGCGCATTAAAGTTTTGTAATAATTTAAGTATCTATACCAAAGTCAAATAGCGTAGACACCGCAATCTGCGTAGACTGCAGCGAAATTAGCACACCTATAATTTTTAACCTACACTTAATCTAAATAACCATCGGAGATCGGCATGCAGTACCCTTGGCTCCTTGAAGGTCACAAAATTTTTCGCGTTGTGATTGTTATACAATTACTCATTGCTGTAGCTATTGGTGTGTATACAGGTGAACTTTTACCTGCGTTTATCTTAGGTGTTCCTATTGCAGCTTTGCCACTTGTACTCAGCCTTCAAAACCCTTACTCGGCGATAAGCCGCCATGCTATGGCAATCGGCGTTCAATTGCTAACTGCGCTTCATATTCATCAATCTTTCGGTTTAATCGAAGTCCACTTCGAAATTTTTGTACTTCTTGCCTTTCTTTCTTATTTCAGAGACTGGAAAGTGGTTGCAACAGGGACTGCGGTTGTAGCCGTTCATCATATTTCGTTCTTTTTTCTGCAGGCAGGCGGCGCGCCAGTAATGATTTTTGAAGAAGGTCATGTTGCCTTTACTATCTTGCTCATGCACGCAGCTTTTGCATTAACAGAAGGTGGCGTATTGATGTACATGGCTAAGCAAGCCCATCATGAAGGTGCAGGCGCCGCCGAGCTACGCCTGGCCATTGAAACCATGCAACAGACTGATGGCAAGCTTGATTTGTCCGTTGAGCTAAATCGCGGCAATAAAATAGTCAGGCCTTTCGCTGAACTTATTGATCAAGTGAAATCTCTCATCGAGCTTGCTTCTAACTTGACTGATGAAGTGGTAAAAGGGGCTTCAAATATGGAGTTAGCGGCTAATAACATGTTTGAAATTAGCAGAAATACTGACCAAGAACTTGCCATGGTGTCGGCATCGTCAGAAGAAATCGCACAAACCATGCAGCTTTCAACAGAGCAAACTACCCTTGCTAGTGATAAAGCGTCGGCAGCGCAAAGTGCCTCCCAGTCTACCCGCGACTCTATTTCTCAATCCAGTAAAACAATAGACTCGTTGCGCAACACGCTAAATGCTGCGGCGCAGACTAACTCGGCTCTTAACGAACAATGTTCCCACATTTCTGATGCCATGCGCTCGATTACTGCGGTAGCTGAACAAACTAATTTGCTTGCACTGAATGCAGCTATAGAATCGGCCCGCGCTGGCGAACACGGCCGCGGTTTCGCCGTGGTAGCCGACGAAGTGCGCACCCTGGCGATTCGCTCAAAAGAAAGTGCAGACCAAATTACTAGCATTACTGAACAGCTAGTAGCACAAACCGCCAGTTCGGTTGATCAAATGCAAACCTGTATACAACTGGTCGATGAAGCTGTTGTTTCAAGTGATAGTGCCACATCGGCCATGTCAGAAATCATGCAGCAGATCCGCGAAGCCAGCGAAAGTATGACTGAAATTGCCACCTCTGCTGTGGAACAAGAAACCGCGTCAGCTTCCATTGCGCAAAGCACCGCGCGATTGAGTGAACTTACCTCTGAAGAGCTTGCTACCGCTGAGTCGCTTGCAGGTGAAGTTGAAGTGTTGTCACAAATTTCTCAGCGTATGCGCAGCGCAATTGAACGCTTTAAGCTTTAGTGCAGACAATAAAGCACAGTGAAAGGCGCTACGCCTTATGCAAAAAAAGACGAGCTGGTTAATACTTATACTATGGGCGGTAGGTTTACTTACCGCCTTGCTAGTATACGGCCAGCGTCAACTCACAGACTTTGACCCTAATGGTGAGTTGCTACACCGAAGCACAGCACCAAATTTTGATTCATCCCTCGTTGATGTATTAAAAAGTCAGAACATCAACCCAGGGTCAGTCATTCATGTGGGAACGCAGTCCCGCTGCTATTGCGACACGCTAACAAAACCACACCAGTCTCAGTTGCTAGCAAAGATCGGGGATGACTATCACCAAGTCAGGTTAAACGTAGAAGATGTGCCTGAACTAGCGGCTATACTTGAGGCCGTGCCGGCCCTTATCGTGATAGATAAACAAGCGCAACTTCGCTATCTAGGCCCTTACGCCACAGGCTATGGATGCTTTACTGGCAAAAACCTCGTCGAACAGGTGGTAAGCTACACCACGCTGCATCCCTATGCAGGTGCTGTTATTAATACTGATGCTACAGGTTGTTTCTGCTAAATCACTGGCATAAATTATGTACCCCTCTTTGTATCTCGTAATATCAATTTAGATAGCGGAAAAAATGGGCAAATATTGCACGCTCATACCTATCTAGTGAAAGCTTTACAAGGAGTCCACTATGTCTAAGCACGCCACCCTCTATCGCATGGTCACTCCTGAGCATATTTGCCCTTTTGGACTCAAATCAAAAGACCTGCTCGAAAGAAAAGGCTATAAAGTCGATGATCACCATTTGTCTAATCGAAGTGAAACAGACGCTTTTAAAGAAAAGTACGGTGTGAAAACGACCCCGCAGACGTTCATAGACGAGAAACGTATTGGCGGTTATGACGACTTGAGAGATTACTTCAATTTAAAACAAGAAAGTGAATTTGGATCGCGCTACACACCTATTATCGTAATTTTTTCCTTAGCGGCACTCATGGTGTTTGCCCTTATGCTAAAGGGTGGCCTACCAGCAGGATTAGAGCCTTTTATATTGAATTTTATTGGAGTGGCTATGGTGATACTTGCCCTCCAAAAGCTGCAAGACTTAGTGGCTTTCTCAAACCAGTTTATCACCTATGATTTATTGGCAATGAAGCACGTTAGATACGCGTATATTTATCCTTTCGCAGAGGCATTTGCAGGGCTTGGCATGTTAGCAGGGCTGCCAGCTTTATTGGTTTCACCGGTTTCCATTTTTATCGGCGCTATCGGTGCCGTTTCAGTTATCAAGGCAGTCTATATCGATAAGCGAGAGCTTAAATGTGCCTGTGTTGGCGGAAATTCAGACCTACCCCTTGGCTTTATTTCACTGACAGAAAACCTTGCTATGCTAGGTGCGGGTCTTTATATGCTTGCAAGATGGCTAGCCTAGTCTGAAAGATTGTTGAGGCTAGATAACCCGTCGTCCTATTGAGTGTCTTCGATAGGACGACTCATGCCTTTTAGGTGAGACACTACGCTGCGTCCCAAGGCACTTAGGTCATAGCCGCCTTCTAGCATACTTACGATACGACCTTCGCAACATGCATCAGCAACGGCGCGAAGCTGTTGGCTCACCCAGAAATAGTCATCTTCTACTAGGCGTAGATGAGCCATTGGGTCCTCAGCATGAGCATCAAAGCCTGCAGAGATAAAAATCAGTTCAGGCTGAAAGTTGCGTAATGCATCGAACCAATGCTGCACTTTTTCTCTAAAAACGTCTCCCGTAGCACCAGCTTCAAGCGGTACCGAGAGAATATTACTTGCTGAAACCGGCGAGCCACTGTGTGGATAGAAGGGATGCTGAAAACTACTGCACAACATTATGCGCTGGTCGCCGGCGACAATTTGCTCGGTTCCATTTCCGTGATGCACGTCAAAGTCGACAATGGCAACCCGTTTTAGCTCATAGTTTTGAAGCGCGTAGCGAGCAGCTATAACAATGTTATTAAAAATGCAAAACCCCATAGCACTATCGTATGTTGCGTGGTGCCCGGGTGGCCTAGTAGCACAAAAGGCTTGCCGGTCATTGCCTTCCATTACCCAGTCGACAGCATTACACCCTGCGCCCGCCGACTCTAGCGCAGCGTTTAAGCTGTGGCGCATTAAACCTGTGTCTTCATCTAACCAAGCCACGTTGTCTTTGTTTTCTGAATAGAGCGTTTTTTCGTGGTCGTTAAAGATAGATTGAGCTGCAGGCTCAAACACACTTTTCACATAATATGGGTCGTGCGCTAGTTTCAGGTAGGCTTCAGCAATGGGAGTGGCGTCAGCATGCTCACACACCATATCGAGTCCTGAAGAAAGCAACTGGTCGTCAATAGCAAATAAACGGTCTGGCGATTCAGGATGATCCTTGCCTAAATCGTGTTTGGTGCCGTGCTTGCCGCGAAATATTTTAATTGTCATGCAGAGATGCCACGTCTAGTACTAACTCTATATCACTGGGGTCGCCAGTAAATTTCCGTTTAAATTTGGCTTGTTCGAAAATAGTGATCATGGGGCTATTATCGCCACGCACATAGGCCATCATTTTCGCAATGCCTCTTATTTTTGCTACCGTGATAAGCTCATTTAACAAGCGGCTTGCCATGCCTTTTCCTTGCTGGGTCTCTCGAGTAACAAAAGCAGCTTCGCAGGTATTGTCGTTTGGGTTGTAGTAAAAGCGCCCCACTGCGTGAATAGTAATGCGCGAGCCCTCTTGCCTGACAATACACAGCGCTGCATCAGAGCTTTGATCTACCGACACCAAGTTACACGACTTTTCACGGGACATTTGTTTCGGGTCGTAGTTGTAGCGCAGCCTTAACGTTTCTTTTGTGTGGGAATAAAAGAATTCTTGCAGACGCCTTTCATCCGCCGGATTCAGAGGTCGCATGTAAAACGTCTCGCCCTGAATATTAAGCTTTTTAAGCTGAATAGCTCCCAACTCTGGAATATCTGTGGGGTACTTTTCTTGATAATGGGGCACCCAATAATGCTGACGTACTTCTTCTAACAGTGCTGCACGGAACTTAGGGTGGGCCACGCGGATAAGCTCTAGCGCACGCTCTCGAATACTCTTACCTTTAAGTGACGCTATACCGTATTCGGTTACCACATACTGCACATTACCGCGGGAAGTTACCACGCCTGCGCCTTCGCTTATACGCGGCGTAATACGTGAAATAGTTTCATTTTTTGCGGTAGAAGGAAGCGCAATAATGGCTTTACCGCCTTTACTAATAGACGCACCAGTGACGAAATCAACCTGCCCTCCTATGCCACTGTAAAAGTCATAGCCCAGTGAGTCGGCTACTACCTGCCCGGTTAAGTCCACTTCAAGGGCACTGTTTATGGCAACCATATTGTCGTTTTTAGCGATATTAGTCGGCTTGTTGACATAGCTGCTTGGGTAAAATTCAATATGCGGGTTGCTGTCGATTAAATCGTATAGCTTGCGTGTACCAATGGCAAAACTGGTAACAATTTTACCAGGGTGGAAAGTTTTCTTTTTGTTCGTAATCGCGCCAGATTCCAATAGCTCGATAATACTGTCGGTAAGCATTTCGCTGTGAATACCCAAATCTTTGTGATTACACAGATATTTCAGCGTGGCGCTGGGTATTTTTCCAATACCAAATTGGAGCGTTGCGCCATCATCCACCAGCATAGATACATACTGGCCAATACGTTCTGCGACTGTATCTATTGGCGGCGGCGTCACCTCTACTAGTGGCTCTTCCGCTTCTATACACGCCGTTATCTCGCTAATATGAATATAAGAGTGCCCTGAAGTCCTCGGCACCTGAGGGTTAATTTGAGCAATGACTTTTTTGCTTTGCCTAATGGCAGACATTGCAATATCGACCGCTGGGCCTAGCGAGCAGTATCCAAATTCATCGGGTGGACTTACGTTAACCAGCGCAGCATCAAGTGCCAGCGTGCCATCGCTGAACAAACTTGAAATTTCAGAAAGGAATACGGGGGTATAGTCGGCGCGTCCTTCATCAACTGCCTTTCGCATGGCTTCGCCGCCGATAAAAAACGTATTCGCTTTAAAAAGGTTTTTATACTCGTCTTTTACCCACCTCGTATCACCTAAGGCCAGCATATGTACCAGTTCGATGTCGCTGAACCCTTCGCTGTTATCAATAAGGTGCTGCACTAGTGCGTGCGGTACTGCTGCGTTTCCGCCGACAAAGACACGACAACCCGACTTTATCAACGACGACCATTGCGGCTCTTGAGGTAAGTTAAATGCCATTTCCACCTGCCCTGTTTTAAGCAATATCCCATCATGCCATAAATACAGGCAATTTCATGTATTAACCTGATGCAACGCTATAAGCGATTAGTCTTACCCTTACAAACTCATACGCAGATACAAAAAAGCCTACATCATCGATAGTTACCCAGGCGGTTATCGATAAGTAGGCTTCTAACAGAGTTTTTAGCTTTTAATTGCTAGGCGTTGCTTTTTGATTAGATTGCTCAGTATAGACTGCCAAGCATAGATGCCTAACGAAGCACGGTAGCCTAGCTTTAGAAAACTGAAGCTAAGCAGCCGTTGCCATGACGCTTAGTACCCTAGTAGCGGAATTTTTCCAACCAATTTCTGAAAAAAGGTGAAATAACGGACTTACTGTTCGCAAGTCGATGCCCATCGTTTAGAAGCAACAGCTGCGCCTTTTGGTGGCGAGCATACTTAAGGCTGTTCTCAATTGGCACGATATCATCGTTCCAGCCGTGCACTAGACTAACATAGCCGTCGTACGGAAAGCGTTGAACTTTATAGTTGGGTAAATAAAGCGCTGGCGCCATCAAAAATACGCCTCTGGCAGAGATCTGACTGGCAGCGGCAAGTGATACATAGCCGCCCATGCTCGAACCCACTAATACAACGTCATTACACTTTTCAGCGATAGTTTCTTTCAATCGCTCTAAGCGGGCTTCGGGGCAGTCGAGATCTTGATAATCGATACTCTCAACACCAAAGCCCATATCGTTTGCTACATTCGAAAGCGTGGTTATCTTACTGCCCCATGGCCCGCTTTCTTTACCGTGAGAAAAAACAACCGTGGTCATTACCAATATCCCTATGTAAAAAATGAAAAATTTTTTCCCACTCTAGCGTACTTACTCGTTACTTGTCTTCCTTATGGAATAGTTTTTCTACCATAACGTAAAACATGGGAACGAAAAATATGGCTAAGAAGGTCGCTGCAAACATACCGCCCATTACCGCAATACCAATTGCATTTTGGCTTGCCGCTCCTGCGCCACTGGCAAGCGCTAGTGGCGTAACACCTAAGATGAATGCCATAGACGTCATCAATATTGGACGGAAGCGCTGAGCAGCCGCATTAGATACAGCCGTCATTAGGTCTTCACCGTTTTCGTACTGCTCTTTAGCAAACTCTACAATAAGAATGGCGTTTTTCGCCGCTAAGCCTACCGTCGTTAAAAACGCTACCTGCAGATAAACGTCATTAGGTAAATTAAAGATAAAGGCTGCGGTAACCGAACCCAATATCCCTAACGGCACCACTAGCATAACTGCAAACGGTACCGACCAGCTTTCGTATAGTGCAGCTAAGCAAAGGAATACGACTAAAATTGAAAGCGCATAAAGCATAGGCGCCTGAGAGCCAGCCTCTTGTTCTTCATAAGATAAGCCTGACCATTCAATGGCAAAACCAGCAGGCAATTGCTCAACCAATTTCTTCATTTCATCCATTGCTTCGCCTGATGAAATTCCTGGTGCTGCACTACCTTGTATGTTTACCGACGATATACCGTTAAAGCGTTCTAACTTGGGCGAGCCATATACCCACTCGGTTGTTGAGAAGGTGCTGAAAGCCACCATTTCTCCGTCGCTGTTGCGCACGAACCATTTCTCAAGATCTTCTGGCGTCATACGATGAGGAAGGTCCGCCTGCATGTACACCCGCTTAATTCGCCCTTTATCAATAAAGTCGTTCACATAGCTTGAACCCCAGGCAATTTGTAGCGCACTGTTAATATCACTTAGATTTAAGCCAAGCGCAGACGCCTTTTCACTGTCAATATTAATTTTGAATTGGGGCACATCGCTTAAACCGTTAGGACGAACACCCGCCAGTTTCGGATTTTGTGCCGCCATACCTAACAGCTGATTACGCGCATTCATAAGGGCTTCGTGGCCGTTCCCACCGCGGTCCACCAGCTGCATATCAAAGCCTGTTGCGTTACCTAATTCCATAATAGGTGGTGGCACAATAGGAAATGCTGAAGCATCTTGAATCTGGCCAAATGCGCCAAAAGCTCGGTTCATTACAGCAAAGGCCGAGTTACTCTCGTCACGTACACTCCAGTCGTTGAAGTTTAAGAATGCCATACCGGCATTTTGCGCTTGTCCTGCAAAGCTAAAGCCCACTACCGCAAACATACCGTTAACCGCTTCGCTCTCTTCTTCAAGAATGTAGTCTTCCACTTGCTTAATGGATTCGAGCGTACGACCCGCGGTAGCGCCTGGTGGCGTGCTTACCAACACCATCATTCGACCTTGATCTTCATCTGGAAGGAAGGCACCAGGAAGCTGACTGAAGATAAACACCATCCCGCCAACAAGTAAGCCGTATACAACGAAATAACGCTTAAAACGCTTCGCCATGTGGTTGGTCGTTTTCTGATAGCGGTCGCGCCCTTTGTTAAACGTGCGGTTAAACCACCCAAAGAAACCTTTATTTTTATCGTGATCCTCGGAATGCTGCTTCAATAACGTGGCGCATAAAGAAGGCGAGAGTACGATAGCCACCAACACAGAGAACGCCATCGCTGAAACAATAGTTACTGAAAACTGACGATAAATAGCCCCGGCTGAACCGCTGAAGAACGCCATCGGGATAAATACCGTTGATAGCACAGCGGCAATGCCCACAAGTGCGCCAGTAATCTGTGACATAGACTTCTTTGTCGCTTCAGCAGGCGGCAAGCCTTCTTCTTCCATGATACGCTCAACGTTTTCTACAACAACGATAGCGTCATCAACAAGAAGGCCGATAGCCAGCACCATGGCAAACATGGTCAATACGTTGATACTAAAACCAAAGGCCAGTAGCACCGAGAAAGTCCCAAGTAGTACAACAGGTACGGCAATGGTGGGAATAAGCGTTGCGCGCCAGTTTTGAAGAAACAGCAGCATCACTAAGAATACCAACACAACCGCTTCAATAAGCGTATGTACTACTGACTCTATAGAAAGCTCGATGAAAGGCGAACTGTCTACGGGGTAAACCACTTTCACCGTATCAGGTAGATTCGAGCGCAGCTCTTCAACGCGAGCTTTCACTGCTTTGATGGTGTCTAGCGCGTTTGCGCCAGAAGCAAGGCTTATCGCCATACCAGACGCGGGTTTACGGTCATAGCGAACAATAACATCGTAACTTTGCGCACCCAGCTCTACTCGGGCCACATCACGGACACGCACCTGAGAACCGTCTGTGTTCACACGTAGCACGATATTTTCAAAATCTTCAACGGTTTGAAGGCGACTTTGTGCCTGAATAGTGGCGTTAATCTGCTGATTTTCGATAGCAGGTAACCCGCCCAACTGACCTGCTGAGACATCGGTATTTTGTACCTGAACTGCGGCCTGTACGTCATTTGGCGTTAGGTTGAAGCTGTACAGTTTATCTGGGTCTAGCCAAATACGCATAGAGCGCTGCGCACCGAACACCCTTACGTTACCTACACCGTTTACTCGGGAAATAGGGTCTTGAAAGTTAGAGACGAGCATGTCACTCAGGTCATACTGCGTTATCGAATCGTCTTCAGAATAGAAGCCTACGGCTAATGCAAATGCACTATTTGCCTTGGTAACGGTAACCCCTTGCTGCTGAACCTGCGTTGGCAGTAAAGGTAACGCGCCCTGCACCTTATTCTGAGTCTGGACCTGGGCAATATCAGGGTCGGCACCTGGCTCAAACGTCAGGGTTATTGACATGCTGCTGTTAGAGCTACTTGCCGAAAAATAACGGAGATTATCGATACCCGTTAAGCTTTGCTCAATGACCTGCGTTACCGAGTTTTCAACGGTTTCTGCTGAAGCACCAGGATACGTTGCCGAGATAGTGACCGACGGTGGCGCAACTTTAGGGTATTGTTCAATGGGGAGTGAGGTTATCGCCAACACACCTGCCATCATTGTGATAATTGCCAGCACCCATGCAAACACGGGCCTGTCTATGAAAAAACGAGCCATATTACTTAAATCCCTTGTTTGCTATCGTGAGCCGCGTGAAGATGGTTGCCATTCTGACGGGTTAACTTTCGCCCCAGGCTTTACCTTTTGATAACCAGTTACGATGACTTTTTCGCCTTCATTTACGCCGCTTATTACCACGTACTGATCACGGTATATCTTGCCGATTTCTAAGTTTCGGCCTTCTACCTCGTTGCTCTGGTTCACTACGTAAACCGAAAGCGAACCGTCTGGCTGGCGAGTCGTCGCGCGCTGAGGAACCAAAAGCGCATTTTCACGACCGGTAATGACATGGCCCTTTACAAACAAGCCGGGAAGCAACACACCATCAGGGTTTGGCATTTCGGCGCGAAGGGTAACCGAGCCCGTAGATTCATCTACGGTCACTTCTGAAAATTTCACGCTGCCTGTTTTTTCGTAACGCTTGCCAGTAACTTCGTCTACAGTCAGCTCAACATCCATTGAGCCTTGCTTACGCATAGATTGACGAAGTGTAATAATAGAAGCGCCAGATTCCTGCATATCAATATAAACCGGGTCTAACTGAGTAATAGTGGCTAACTGCTGGGCTTGGTTCGTGGTAACCAATGTACCTTCGGTAACATATGAACGGCTAATTCGTCCGCTTATAGGCGCGTATACCTTGGTGTAGCCCATGTTTACCTTTGCCACATCAACTGCCGCTTCGGCTACGCTGATAGCGGCTTGCGCTTGGTCTTTTTGCGCAATTACATCGTCGTACTCCTGCTTACTTACTGCATTTTGTGCAACAAGGTCGTCGTAACGTCGCGCCTTAGCTTCCAAGGTCTTTAGATTTGCTTGAACGCTTTTCAGATCCGCTTTTACGCTGTTTAATTGGGCAAGGTAACGTGCCTCATCAATTTGATACAGCTGCTGCCCTTTTTCCACATGAGCGCCTTCTTCAAACAAGCGCTCAGTGATAACACCATCCACCTGAGGTCGTACTTGCGATTGGCGCGACGGGCTTACTCGCCCTGGTAACACCATTTCATGTACTACAGGTTGCTGTTTCAGCGTAACTACCGACACCGATGGTGCAGGCATACCTTGCTGAGCACCTTGCTGTGCTTGCTCGCCTTCATTCGAACACCCAGTAACACCTAATAGTGTTATTAGTGCTGCAGTAACATAAAAAATGCGACTCATAAATTTTCTATTTCCCAATAACTTTCACATAGAACGCGATTTGCGTTCTATACGGATAAATTAAACGTAAGTTTTGCTTCCAATGCGCCGATTCATCCTGCTCCTGTAACTTGGACATGAGGACAATCGGAAAAGACGTGGCATAGTTAAGCGATCATTGATACGAATCTACGCTCTTATAGGTCATATTGTGCGCATTTATCACATACAAGAAAAGTCAATGAAGCTGAAGTTACCGATGTTGTCGGTCAATTACCGAAGCCTGTATACATTATGCGAATAATACGAAGTTGAACGCCAATACACATTCTATTTAAACGAATAATAGCGGCTAAGAGTTTGATAGGCGTGAATGACCGCTTGAGCATCTTGCTGTGTTCCACCTTTGTCAGGGTGCGCCGATTGCAGCGAGCGTTTGTAGATACGTTTTAACTGCAGCAGCGTGACAGGCTCGTTCAGGGAAAGACCAAGTACAGCATGCGCTTTTTCAATATCACCTTGCTTATAGCTGACAGTATCTCCCTTCAGCATCCTTTCCCAAAACGCGTTTAGCAGGTTATCGACCGTATCGCGATCAGCCTTTTCAAAATTTCCCCAGTCGAGATAATACGTTGCAAGTGGGTCAGGGTTTTCTAGAGTCGTCACACCTAAACCATCATTGCTTTGCGTCAAATGACGCTCGTTAAACAGGTTTAACTTTATGCCAAGTGCGTGAATCTCTAACACACCTTCGTTTTGTTCTATCCAATACTGCCTCAATTGATACAGTGCATGAAACAGAATAAAGTGCGTTTTAAAAAGCATGAGCGGGTCTCGCAAAGCATCTTCTTCGAAAAGCTGATAAGGCGGCTTTTTTAACATATCGATAAGCGCATATTCAGTAATACCCTTAATGAACTGGCTTTTTTGCGTCGATAAGATATCAACGAGAAGTTCAGCTTGCATTGCGTACGTGTGGCTAGCGTCCGGTTGTGTATACAAAACCTGGTACCTATAACTTGATGCCGATAAAAAAGACAGGACCAGTGTACAAAGATGTTGCACGCGGGCCTAGTCGAATTTTTCTTTAACGAAAGTAAACCAATTTGCCGCTTTCGCTGTTAAAGTAGGTTGGTCAAACTAAAAAGAATAACTTTGGAGTTCCCTTGAAAGCACTCATTGCCCTTACCAGTATTGTTGGTTTTTTGATGGTGGTGTTACCCGGACCACTGTATCAGTATGCTGGTGTTAGTTTAGGCACCGCATTTACGTCACTTCGCTTTGGTGTATACGTAGGTGGTGCAGCGTTAATACTGATTATTTTACAAGTATTGATTAATCGTAAGAACGTAAGTTGGGGAAGCACATTTGTATGTGCTGTTCTTGCTCTAGTAGCCGTTGGCATGCCCGTTAGCATGATGAGTAAAGCTAGCGCCGTACCGCCAATTCACGATATCACCACTGATGTTACAAACCCGCCTGAATTTGTTGCCATTGCACCGCTTAGAGAAGGTGCGCCAAATTCTATTGCCTATGAAGGCGGTGATGTAACGAAGCAACAGCTTGAAGCATACCCTGAGATTAAAACTCAGCTGCTTCCTCAACCTATAAATCAAGTTTATATGGCTGCCGAAAAAGCCATAGAAGTTCTGGGTTGGGAGCGTGTAAATGAGGGCGCACTGCCAAACACACTAGAAGCCACAGATACAACGGCGTGGTTCGGGTTTAAGGATGATGTGGTCATTCGCTTGACAGTTAAAAGCGACGATACCCTTGTTGATATTCGCAGTAAGTCGCGCGTAGGTAAAAGTGACTTGGGCAAAAATGCTGAACGCATCGAAACCTTTATGGCAGAGCTACGAAACCAGCTAGGTTATCAATAAGCTCACCTAGAAAATCAAACGCAAAATAAAAAGCCCGACAGTGAATCACTGTCGGGCTTTTTACTTTATCAATCTATCAAACGGACTAAACACAGCCGTTAAAATCAGAACTCGGTTTTGTCGTACTAGTGCGCGAGTTTGAGTACCACAACGCCGGCCACAATAAGCGCCACGCCAAAGTAACGCGCTAGTGACGAAGGGTCGCCGTAAAACATCACGCCTACTAAAAACGTGCCAGCGGCACCTATCCCTGTCCATACAGCATACGCTGTACCTATGGGTATTTGCTTTTGTGCCATCCAAAGACAAAAACCACTGGCTGCCATGAAACCTATGGCTAGCAGAATTCCCATAATGCGGGTTTCCGCCTCTTGCGACATCTTAAGTCCTACGGGCCATCCAATTTCCAGTAAGCCCGCAACAATCAAATAAATCCAGCTCACTTATGTATCCTTCAAAACAGCAGGTTTGGCTTATTTGTAAAAGTATACTTATTCGTTGAAAGCAAGATACTCAACGCACCTTAGTATTTTGCTATTCAGCGTTTTTTCACTAAAGGCTCGCCAGCTGGATACTTACCATCCCCAAAACCGCAGCATTTAAACGGTTAAACCAACGCCAAAAATTGGGCCGCTGCATATGATGGGCAAAACGTGCTGTAAGCGTACTTAAACCGATAAACCACACAATAGACGCACCTATCGCACCACCCACAAACCACCATTTATTTTCCTGCCACTGGCTCGCCAGATTCCCCATTAGCAGCAATGTATCCAAATAAAAGTGTGGATTTAGCCAAGTTACGGCTAGCGCAATAAGTAGCGCTTTTTTAAACGACAGCTGCTTTTGTGCCATCTCTAATACAAGGGCATCATTAGCCAGCGAAGACTTTATTTTGTTAAACGCTATCCACAACAAAAAGGCTACGCCAGCCCATTTGGTTACCGTAACTAGCATTGGGTACTCTTGCAGCAATAAGCCGAATCCCATAGCGCCTAAGCTAATCGAAATAGCATCGCTTAGAATAAACAGTAAGACAAATAGTGTGGTCCACTGTTTTTTCATGGACTGCTCAATCAGAAAGCTGTTTTGCGCACCTACTGCGATGATAAGGGTGCCGCCCATTACAAAACCACTCGTTGCTGCCGCTAACATGCCAAATGCCTCTTAAAATAATAAATTGAAAGTACGGTTCTATTGCTCGATCTTTCGTTGCTTGGCTTTATGGTGCCTAACGTTAGGTGTAGCCGGCCAAACAAGAATTTGAAGTGGCGCTATTTTATACAGCTTGCGATACTTAATTAAATTAATGATAATTGTATTCAATAAGTAAAATTAATAACTTTAACTTTCCTTTCACAGGTTCTAAAAAATGCTCGATTACGATGCCCTTCGATGCTTTCATGAAGTACTGCGCTATGGTGGCTTTGAAAAAGGCGCTCAGGCGCTAAACCTTACGCAGTCTGCGGTGTCGCAAAAAATTAAACGTCTTGAACAAAGCGTGGGCGGGCCTGTTATGGTGCGAACAAAGCCCCTTCGTGCTACACCGTTAGGGCAAGAATTGCTAGCGCATATACAAAAAGTGAGTGTGCTAGAAGAAGCGCTGAATATAAAAAGTGGTTTAGAAGCCTCGGCGGTACCTATCAGCGTAGCGGTGAATAACGATGTGCTCGCTACTTGGTTTTCGCAAGTTATGGCAGCATTCAGCGATAAGCGGGCCAACCCAGTTCACATTGTTAACGCGGATCAAACCCAAACACGAGACATTCTTCAGCAAGGTCGCGTTATGGCATGTATTAGTCAAACAGGTACACCGGTTACTGGCGGGCAATCGGTAAGACTGGGCACCATGCGCTATCAACTTTATGCGTCACCACGGTTTATTGAGCGATATCTTCACAAGGGCATAACGCCTGAAAACGTGATGAATACGCCAGGCCTTTTATATGATGAATACGATGTTACGTTACTTACTGACTATCAAAGGGAATGTTTAAATATTTCGCCTACTTTTACCACGTGTCACTGGTATCCCTCGTCTCATGGTTTTGTAAAAATGGCGCTGGACGGCGTGGTATGGGCCCTACTCCCGACTCTTCAGGTGGCACAAGAAGTGAAAGAAGGCGAGCTTATTGCGCTTTTCCCAGACAAAGCGCTAGCTGTACCTCTTTTTTGGCACTATGCAACGCTCGAGTCGGCTGCGCTTGCCGACCTCACTAAAGCTGTAAAACAGGTCGCGAAGGGACAATTAAGGTAACGCCACATCAAGAGCTAGTAGCAAACACCGCGTTTTTACGCTTTTCTTTGACGCTATACATCAATTTGTCGGCTTTGTTTAGCAAACTCGGCAAGTCTTTGTAGCGTTCTTTTGTGATGTAAGCACCTACACTCGCCGTGGTGTTTATCACCACATTTTCTGTTCTGATATCACGCTCGGATAAGCTTTCCTCAATGCGGGCGGCCAATCGCTCAGACTGACCTTCACTATAGCAGTGACTTAATACCACAAACTCATCGCCTCCTAGGCGCCCCACGGCGTCTTGCTCGCGACAGCGACTCATTAAAATTTTTGCCACCACCTGCAAGACCTTATCTCCTGCGTGGTGTCCGTATTGGTCATTAATCTCTTTAAATTTATCAATATCAATGAAAAGCAGTGTTAAGTAGCCACCCTCTTTGTTGAAATTATTCAGCAGCGTCTGCGCTACGCCTTCCCAACCGGCGCGGTTTAACACATCACATAAAGAATCTGTAGATGCGCGTTTAAATGCACTAAGCCTGTCGTCATTAAGCTTTTTCACTTTTCTTGACGTTGCAATGGCAAAAATAAAGGCCTCGATAGTTATCCCTAATACAAGGGAGTATCGATATAAAAATGGCGATACTTCTGTAAAAACCAAACGGAAAAGCATGGACAAAACCATCACTGCAATCCCAAGCATGACCAAATTTGCACAATGCACCTTACGATAGGCAGCATAAACACAACTTGATAGCGTGCACGTCATAGTAATAAGTGTAATCAGACTCAACATGCTGTTAATTTTCATGGCATCTGAGCCTGGAAGAATCAACTGAACGACAGAAAGCGCGAGTGCTGCACATGCCATTCCAAGCATAAATTGGCGCTGCCAACCTTTTAGAAGCGTTTTAAAATCAAGTAGCTGATCTAAGAATTTCACACCTGCAAAAAGGGTAATTCCAGCAAATAGTAAATGCAGTTGGAAATTCGCAAGCAAAGCGACTTGCGGAAATACAATGTTCAACAGCCCTTCTTGGAGCAAAAAGAATACGCCAGCACTGAAAACGTAGAAGCTATACGAATACAGGCCATAGTTGCGCATACTTGCCCCCAGCATGCCTACGTATAGAGTAAGTGCCAAACAAAAGCCAATAAATAAGCTCATTGTGAGAGTGTGAATAGAAGCAAATTTATGAAAATCACCAAGCGGCGTCACCTTGACCGATACGCGGCGTTCCACCTGTGCGTTGATATCTAAATAAAAGCGGTTGTTTGAATTGTTGATTATGTATGCTTCAAAGGCACTAGGTAATCTTTCAACTTTGCGCATTTTGCTATCGTATAGCTGGTTGTAATTAATATAATTACGCGGGAAATACAGAACATACTGCGCATCGACATTACAGGTTAGCGCAAGTCGCTGATCACCCGCTTTAAGAAGAAAGGTTGTTGAAGTGGGTGCATCAATTTCGTTTTCGAAGTTACATTTAGCAAGCGAGTGGGAACTTGCTGCACATAAAACAAGCCCTATTAATAAGCGAATAAAATTACGTGACACACACCATGTCATAGATTTGCTTCCTACTGGTACCGCAGCCAAATCCATGTAGCAAAAATATCCCTGTACGGCTATTACACTAAGATAAGTTATGCTCGGTTATATTTAGGTATAAAAACCAACACATATTAAGCTTAGTTTATAAATTTAAGTTCGCTCGAAAAATTTTACTTTTATTTAACGTCGTTCAATGGCGGGTATGGCAAAGTAAGCATCTAAGTCTGACTCTTTTAATGCATCGAGTTTGCGCTTTCTCTGCGCTCTTTCATTAATGGTTTCCCCAAATACTTCCATGTGCAAATCGGCTATAAGGGCCTTACCTTCTTCTTTGCTGATTAAGCCTATGACTTCACCGGCGTGCATGAATCCTTGCACGCGATACTTTTCTGCCTCTACTTTTTTCCCATCTTTACTTGCCTTGTAAAGGCTTACCAATTGCGCTTTACAGGCGTCTAAAAATAGTTGTTTTTCAGTCTCGTTTTGCATTTTCGCATCCCTTTTATTTGCCTCTATACCTTAGCGGTATTTGCTAGTTTTAGATAGCGCCATCAAAGTTAGCTTAACGTCGCGTTGCCCTCGCTCTTAGTACTATCGATAACTGCAACTAAAGTTCATTGGTGAGAACGCCATATACCACCTACGCTTTATCAAGTGCTGGAAGTTAAACTTTCCAGGAAGTCACAGACAAACGTAAGCGAGCATCACTATGCGAGTAAAAATAGCCTTGGGAATGATAACAGTCTTGGCGTTTGCTCCCCTTGTTACAGCTAAGGGGGCAGCAAAAGGAAATGCTCATCATTGGGAAACGTCCCCTCACCACTTGTCTGCTCTTATGGGTACAACCTACACGAAAGAGTGTGGCAACGCGTTTACGTTGGGTATTGATTATGAATACCGGCTTAGTGACTTTCTTGGTGTGGGGTTTGTTGCTGAATACGCGTTTGAAGACCTAGACGCCTATACTTATTTATTTGTTGCCGACCTTCACATCACCAACAATTTTATCGCGCAAATAGGCCCTGGCGTTGAGTTTCACGGTAGCCATAAGATGGAAGTAGCCCGAGTGGGCTTATTGTACGAGTTTGAAATGTCGGGTTTTACCGTATCGCCCCAGCTTCATTACGATTACCACAGAAACCACAAAAGCGCCGTTGTTGCTGGGTTAGCAATTGGTATGTCGTTTTAAACCACCTGCCCTGCTGCCCAACCGCTACTCCACGCCCATTGGAAGTTAAAGCCACCGAGCCAGCCAGTAACGTCAACTACCTCACCAATGAAGTACAAGCCTTCTACGTTTTTAGCCATCATGGTTTTTGACGAAAGTTCGTTGGTGTCTACGCCACCAATGGTAACTTCTGCTGTTCGGTAGCCTTCGGTGCCATTAGGCTTTATTTGCCAATTTTCTAATGTGTCAGCAATAGCATCGCATTCGCTGTGAGTTAGCTGTTTTACCGGTACATTGCGCCAGTTATGATAATCAATAAAGCTTTGCACCATGCGTTTGGGGAATACTTTATTTAAGCAGGTAGCAAGCAGTGCATCTGGCGTTTCGGTGCGAGCAGTTTGTATAAGTGCCGTGGCATCATCATTAGGCAGCGTATTAATGCTTAAGCTGTCACCTGCCTCCCAATAACTTGAAATTTGCAGCATAGCCGGGCCGCTCAACCCACGATGGGTAAAGAGCATCGCTTCTTTAAACGTAGTGTCGTTACAGCTAGCGTACACGTCAACGGCTATACCGCTAAGCTCTGCCAGCGTCTCTTTGTCTTTATCGTGTAAGGTAAAGGGCACAAGAGCGGCCCGCGTGGGTAATACGTTCAGGCCGAATTGCTGCGCAATTTTATAACCGAATGGCGTTGCCCCCAGCTTCGGCATACTTAAACCACCGGTCGCGATTACTAAAGACTCACAGCTATATTCGCCATTGGAAGTAGTTAGTAAGTACCCACCCTCAACTTTTTCTACGCTTGAGATTTCACAGCGAGTGGTTATGGTGACACCTGCTTTTTTACACTCGTTAAGTAATAAGTCGACGATGTCTTTTGCGCTGTCATCACAAAATAGCTGACCTAAGGTTTTTTCGTGATAGGCAATACCATGTTCGGCAACCAAACCGATAAAGTCCCACTGGGTATAGCGGCTTAATGCCGACTTACAAAAGTGCGGGTTTTGCGATAAAAAATTGGCAGGTTCAGCATACATGTTGGTGAAATTACAACGACCACCACCTGACATAAGGATCTTACGGCCAACTTTTTTGGCATGATCGAGTACTTCTACGCTGCGTCCGCGCGCGCCTGCCTGTGCCGCGCAGAAAAGCCCTGCTGCACCTGCTCCAATTACAATAACATCGCGCTTAATCACTCTGTATTCACCTTACATCAAGCTAAAAATACTCACGCTCATTTAAGCGTAGGTTAAGAGTTCGGGATTATACGTAATAAGCCTTGCTGCACAACGCAAAGCCCAATCTTACTGTAAATTTAATCTAGTTCTTTAGTAGAAAATCATGGGTTTTAATACTTTTTAACAATACTAAAAGATTTTTAATTCGCCTATAACTACGCACCAGAATTGAGGTGCAACTCAATTTGAACGAACAAACGAACAAAACAAGCAGTAACTACTTCACAAATTACAGAGGATTGTATCCATGGAAGAGTTCTTAGCATCACTCGATATTAATGAGTACCTGCCTGCCGCATTAGCTTGGGCTATCAATATACTTCTAGCCTTGGCCATTCTAATTATTGGTCTTTGGGTAGCGAGTAAGGTGTATAACGCTATCGTCGCCATTGCGAATAGCCACCCTCAACTTGATGACACCCTTTTTAAGTTCTTTGGTAGCGTAGCGCGCTATACCATTCTTGCTTTTGTTGGCATAGCGGTACTTAATCGCTTTGGTGTACAAACAGCATCTATTATTGCGCTGTTAGGTGCCGCAGGTTTAGCGATAGGCTTAGCACTTCAAGGTACACTATCTAACTTGGCTGCAGGCGTCATGCTACTTATCTTCCGCCCCTATAAAGTAAATGACTTTGTCGATGCTGCGGGTAAGTTCGGTAAAGTAACTGAAATCGACTTATTTACTACTATTTTGCAAACCTTCGATAATAAGCAAATTATCATTCCAAACAGCCAAATTTGGGGCGAGCAAATTGTTAATCACTCTCATCATGAAATTCGCGGTGTAGATATGACCTTTGGTATTGCCTATAACGAAAACATTGATGCCGCTCGTGCCGTTATCGATAAAGTGTTGGCAGACCACCCGCACGTACTTAAAGACCCAGCACCATTTGTTGAAGTGTCTACTCTTAACGATAGCTCAGTAGACTTTATTGTGCGTCCATTCTGTCACGGTGAACACTACTTCGACATCCTGTTCTCAGTGCCAGAGCAGGTTAAGAAAGCGCTAGATGAAGCGAATATCGAGATTCCGTTCCCGCACCGTAAAGTGATTGTGGTAAACGAAAACGCATAGCGCGCAGGTAACAAATAACGTCCTAATAAGCAAAAGGGCAGCCAATTGGCTGCCCTTTTTATGTTCTGGTTTTAGTCAGTTATGAACCGACTTATGCCTTATCTTTTTTAGGAAACACCGCCAAGGGGTGCGTAGTAATTAACTGAACGAACGCTCGAGTATTTGGCTTAATGGCATTTTCATGACTTACTCGTACTTTAAGTTCATCGCCGCTGTCTAGCATAACTGCATAAAGTCTGCTTTCGCCCTCATAGCGCACCCACTCTACCGTACAGTTAGTTTCGCTGTGAGCTGCATCTAAACTTAAATCGTCAGGGCGTACGAGCAAATCTACATTGCCGTTAGCACCTTGAAGCGGCGTTCCAGGCACCTTGCCAATTTCAGTAACGACCGTTTTGTCTGTATTTACTTCGCTAGCATCAAAGGTTGCACTTAAGAAGCTTGCTTCACCCATAAAGCGCGCCACAAATCGGCTAGCTGGCGAAGAGTAGCAGGCTTCAGGTGTGTCTAGTTGCTCCAACACGCCTTTGTTTAATATGCCCACTCTATCACCAACACTTAACGCTTCTTCCTGATCGTGGGTTACCCAAATTGCAGGCACGCCCGCCTTTTTAAGCGCATCGCGAATTTCCCAACGCAAGCTGTCTTTTAGTGCTGCATCTAGATTTGAAAGGGGCTCGTCTAGCAGGACAAAAGAAGGTTCGTGCGCAAGGGTTCTTGCTAGCGCAACACGCTGCTTTTGCCCACCGGAAAGACGTGCAGGTTTAGCATCGCGGAAATTATCTAGGCCTAATAATTTAAGCCAATGGTCGGCAAGCTTAGTGTCTTTTAATCGAAAGCATACGTTTTGCTGAACAGTAAGATGGGGAAACAGCGCGAAGTCTTGGAACACCATGCCCACGTTACGCTTTTCAGGCGGCACGTGTTTGCTTGCTGTACTTTCCCAATTACCTAGGCTCATTGCGCCTTCTGAAATAGGGATAAGCCCTGCCAATGCCTGCAAAATAGTCGTTTTACCGCAGCCAGTTGGCCCCACCAACATCAGGATTTCGTCTTGCCCAAGCTCAAGATTTAACTTGTCGACAACGCGGGTAGACCCATAATTCACTGACAAATTACTTACACTAAGCATTACGAACGATCATCCTCGGTAACGGTAAACTGGGCTTTTCTTTCGCCCGACAGCATGAGAATTAATCCCACACCAGATAATAAAACAAGTAGAAGGCCAGGTACGGCAGCACGTCCAAAGTAACCCGCCTCGTAAACACGCCACATGTAAGTGGCTAAGGTTTCAAAACCTGTAGGCCCCAACATCAGCGTGGCAGGCAGCTCACGCATGGCTTCTAAAAATACTAAAGCAGCCCCTGCAATCATACCACGAAGGGTAAGCGGCAGCGTAACCCGTATAAAGGCTTCCCTTGGGCTAGCACCAAGTACGCGGGCAGCTTTAACCAACCCCGAATCTATATTCTCGGCGGTACTTCTAACACTTCCCACCGCAAGAGGAATAAAACGCAGTACATAGGCCATAACCAATAAACTTAAAGTTTGATACAGCGCAGGTAAGTACTTAAGGCCCACGTACACCAGCGCTGTTCCCATAACTATACCTGGTACACCAAAGCCGAAATAAGTAATACGCTCCATAAAGCGGCCAGCTTTGCCTGCAATAGCCGCGTGAGCAACCGGAATGGCAAGAAGCACGGCCACAATCGCGGCAATAAATGACGCATGGGCTGAATTCCATGCATAGCTTAATTCAAAGCCACCTGTGCCCTCTCGCACTAACCACAGCGTGAAAATAGCTAGGGGAAGTACAATAGCCATAAATACAACGGGCATGGTCGCAAGCAACATTAGGTTGCGCTGCCAGCGTGCAGGAAATAAAGATAAGTGCTTTCCTGGGCGCTCTTGTGCCCCACCTATTCGGCTTTCTATAAACAGAATAAGCCCAACAATCACCATAAGCTGCAGACTTAGCATGGCCGCCTGGCTCAAACCAAAAGCGTTATATTCAACAAAGATAACGCGGGTAAAGGTGTCGAAGCCCATTATTGCGGGTGTGCCAAAATCAGATAACGCGTAAAGCGCAGCAAGAAGTGCCCCCGCAGCAACGCTGTTTACTACGCGCGGTAGCACCACACGCCATAAGCTAGCACCTAACGACAGACCTAGCGTACGCGCCGCGTTAACTAAGCTTGCATCTAAACTCAACAGGCTCGAGCGTGTTGTCATCATTACAAAGGGATAGGTGTATAGGCTCATGACCAACGCCGAGCCCCACAAGCCGCTAATAGGGGGTGTGCTAATTCCTAGAACGTTTTCAATCTCTCCACCAATACCAAATGAGAAGTACATGGCGAATGCGCCAATATAGCTAGGCAACGCCAGTGGCGCAGCCAACAAGATAAGCCAGAACCGCTTGAACGGCATTTGCACATAGGCGGTTAAAAAGGCAAGGGGTACACCAATAAGCACCGAACCAATGATGGTAAGTACTACCAATGAAATAGTATTGCCTAGTACACGAAGGTTATGGGTATCGAAAAGCTGGGCACTATCTTGAGCTAAAGAAAACAAAACGCCGACGGGCAATAAAGCCATCAGCGCAATAAGTAGTGCCAGTGGATACGACTTTGGCCAGTTTGTCACAGTACGCCAACTTCCCTCATAAGGTTAAGTGTTGGGCGTAAATCAGCCAGTTTACGAAGGTCCATTTCAGGTGGCGAAAGCGTGCTTAAATCCGCCAAGCCTTGTGGTGGTTCAACCCCTTGAACCAAAGGTATTTCATATGCCTCGCGAGCAAGGTAAGACTGTACTTCGTGCGACAGCAGATACCGGATAAAGTTAACCGGTAAGTCACCGTCGCTTAATGCCACAATGCCAGACGCATTAACCAAGCAACCTGCATCGCCTTTGCTGTAAGCAAGGGCCACATTTGCGTTTGGTTTACCCGATTTAAGGCGAAGAGTGTAGTAGTGATTGGCAAAACCAATATCTACTTCGCCACGTTCAACGCCCATCACTACACCAAGTTCACCCGCATACTTTTTCGAATGCTTATTAATGCCTTTAAGCCATGATTTAGTGGCTTTATCGCCTTCCAAAATACGCATGGCGGTGACGAAAGACTGAAATGATGAATAAGCCGGTGCCCAGCCCACTTTCAAATCGCTATCAGCTAACGCCATCACGCTTTCCGGAATTTGTTCGGGCTTAACGCGCTCTGTGTTATACGGCAGTGTACGCACTCGCCCAGTTACCGGTGACCAGCTAGGGTACTGAAAATCTTCGCGAAGCTGCGAACGCAAGTCATCAGGCAATGGCTTTGCAGCGCCAGCATCAGTAACAACGCCAATAGAACCGGTGTCTACAGCCCAAAACAAATCAGCGCGTTTAACGCCCGCTCTTGTTTCAGCAACAATGGTATTTGCCAGTGCTGCTGAGCCGCCGCGTCTAACTTTTAGGTTCAACTTGGGGTTGCGCTTTTCAATGGCTTTTAGAACATTCTCATACAGACCGCCTTCGCCACGCCCTAAATAGAGTGTGAGATCACCTTCTAATTTAGGCAAAGACTCTACTGACACACTGCCAGTTTGGGTCATAGCGTGGGCAAAACTAAACGGCAAACCAGTTAATGCACCGGCTGCAGCTAAGCCTTGTAAGAATGTTCTACGTTGCATACCCCTTCCTTAAAATACGTCTTTACGACTTTGTTCTACTTCAACTAGCAGTGTACGAGCGCGATCAAGTTTAGCCTGCATAGACTCTACTACTTTGCGTACTGCATCTACGCCAGTATCTTTCGAAATGGCTTGCGGAAGCGTTACGTTAAAATCTTTTTCTAGGTCTTCAACCAAGGCTGCGTCTTTTGCAATCAAGTCACCCTCTACACCTTCAAAACGTTGAAGGTAGGTGTCGTGCACTAGTGTTGTTGCAACCTCGTGAAGCTGCTCTGCATATTTAGCAACAACGCGATCAAGACGTGTTTTGATATCGTCGATAACTTCAGGCCCTGTAGTCGGCTCTTTTTCAGTGGTTTGAACCTTGCCTACCAGACCTTTCTTCTGATATTGAGACGCAAGTTTAACTGCGCCTAGCGCCTGCCACAAGGCATGATTTAGCTTCTCTTGCTCTACGCGCACGTCAGAAACTGGCTTACCTTCATCAATAGCTACCTTTACACCATAAATACCTTGCCAAATAGAAGCATAGATAGGCACGTACTGGGTTTCGATAGCTGAGTGGAAGTCTACTTCTTCCCAATACTCAATTAGCGCGTCGGTTTTAAGCGATTTATCTTTTGCTTCATACGCATCAACAACACTGCCAAATTTACTTTCTAACCAATGTACTTCTTCGGTGTATTCACCAATATGCGCATGCAAGTTGTTTACGTGATCACCAATGGCACCGTTAGCAAGCGCCTGTGAAGAAAACATCGAAAAAGTAACGGCCGAAGCCATTACTAAAGCACTTATTTTTTTCAGTGTTATTGTCATATTTTTTCCTAAAACGTTTGTCTTTTCTCGCAAATGATACTTATTATCATTAATCAAGTAAAGGTAACTAAACGAGGCTACACGCTAAGTAACGCAGTACATGAACCTTTAATTTCACTGCATTTTCAACGCACAATGATGCAATTAAGTTCATTAACCCTCGCTGAACACTTTGATATTCAACGCAATTTGCAAAACGCTAGATCATAATTGGGTTACATTTTAATGAAAATAGCGACCAAGTATACGCATATATAAATTAATGAATATTCACAAAAGACTAAACGAAAAAAGCCCGCAACAATTGTTGCGGGCTTTGAGTATTTAACGCCTTTTAAAAATTAAAGGCTATCTAACATGGTTTGGGCATCGCTTACATCGAAACGACCAGGGTCTTCAACGTTTAGCTTTTTAACTTCGCCATCTTCTACAAGCATAGAATAACGAAGCGAACGTAAGCCACCGAAGTTACCTGTACTCATGTCTAAGCCAATTTGCTTGGTAAAGAAACCATTACCGTCGGCTAGCATGGTAATTTCTTCTGCATTGTTTGCTTTACCCCACGCATCCATAACGAATGCATCGTTCACACTTAGGCAAATAATACTATCAACACCTTTTGCCTTAAGCTTATCAGCAAGCGCTACATAGCCTGGCAAATGTGCTTGTGAGCAAGTAGGTGTAAAAGCGCCGGGTACAGCGAATAGTACAACGCGCTTTTCTGAAAACAGTTCGTTCGTTCCTGGGTTAGTTATTTCGCCATTTACTAAAAGGCTAAAATCTACTTCAGGCAAAGTGCCCCCAACTTGTATCATGCTACTCTCCTAGATTTTTTTGACACAAATACACATCAAATCTGTGTTTTTTGCTTTCAATAGCCATTGATGCTTTTATTCCTGCCAGCACATCTGCACTGTTTGGGCGTTTAACCACTACCCGGTGCGTAGCTAGCTCTAGTGCTGGCGGTAACAGCGCATCTGCGTCTGGGTCATGACCAAGCAGTTGCTGAAACAGCCGCATTTCCTTTTTCACCAAGGCTGACTTCTTTTTATGTGGGAACATGGGATCTAGATAAATAGCGTTCACATTCTCACCAGTGAAGTATTGCATTACCTCAGCGCTATTTCCATGTTGAAGCGACATTTTAGCTGCAAGTTCTGGAAAACTAAGTGCTAATCTGCGAATACCATCTTCAAGTAAGGCGGCAACCACAGGCGATCGCTCTATCATTGTGACCTTGCAGCCAACGCTTACCAAAACAAAGGCATCACGACCTAGCCCAGGCGTTGCATCTACCACATGCCACGCTTCATTACCTTTAAGGCCAATGGCTTTGACAATAGGCTCTTTGCGCCCGCCACCGTGCTGTTTGCGATACAAACTAGCTGGCGAAGCAAAATCTACCTCTACAGGGTTCAGTTTTTTCTCGCCCGCGTCAGCAAGACCCAGCACACCATTTTGCACCTGTAAGTACAAGCCTTCGACGGGCTTTTCACTGCTACTAACAACAGGAAAGCCCCATTTTTCGCTAATTGCGCTAATTAGCCCAGCGTCTTCACTATTTGCGTTAGCGCTGTTGCCGTTATCGCAATCAATCAAAGGCACACTTTTAAGCATGACCGTATTGCTCCTTATGCCCTATCCATCTATTGATGATTGCTTGGGCGTGAGACGGGTATTTGTCCCAAAGGGTATAGGCAATTTCCTGAACCTTAGGGATAAGCGCAGCGTCGCGAACCAAATCTGCTATTTTAAGCTCCGCCATTCCGGTTTGTTTCGTCCCCATAAATTCACCTGGGCCACGAATTTCTAAATCACGCTGTGCAATATAAAAACCGTCGTTAGACTCACGCAATACGCCTAGGCGCTGAGTAGCGGTTTTCGATAGCGGGCTTTGGTACATAAGTACACACTGACTTTCTACCGCACCACGCCCTACTCGGCCTCTTAGCTGGTGAAGCTGTGCTAATCCCAATCGTTCAGGGTTTTCAATGATCATGATGCTGGCATTAGGTACGTCTACGCCTACTTCAATAACGGTAGTCGCTACCAGTAAGTCCAGCTTACCGTCTTTGAAGTCAGCCATAACCTGCGCTTTTTCCGCAGGTTTTAACCGCCCGTGTACCAAACCAACGTGTAAGTCTGGCAATGCGGTACGCAGGGTAACTGCGGCATCTTCTGCTGCCTGACATTCCAACACTTCCGACTCATCAATAAGCGTACACACCCAATAGGCCTGTCTGCCGTTGTCTTTACAGGCCTGACGCACTCGCTCTATCACATCGGCCCTGCGTGTATCTGGTAGCACAACAGTTTGTACCGGTGTTCTGCCCGGCGGCAGTTCGTCTATGACCGAGGTGTCTAAATCGGCATAGGCTGTCATGGCCAGCGTTCTTGGAATAGGCGTAGCCGTCATGATCAGCTGATGAGGATAGCGACCTTGCTGTTCACCCTTATCACGAAGGGCCAAGCGCTGATGTACACCAAAGCGGTGCTGCTCATCCACAATAACCAACGCTAGCTGCTGGTAGTTCACGCTCTCTTGGAAAATAGCGTGAGTACCCACCAACATTTGAATGTCTCCGGCTTCTAAGCGAGCTAAAACTTCATTGCGGGCTTTACCCTTTAGCTTTCCCGCAAGCCAGCCGACTTCAATACCAAGTGGTTCCAACCAACCACGAAAGTTATTCGCGTGCTGTTCTGCCAACAGCTCAGTAGGTGCCATTAATGCTACTTGATGCCCTGCACCAATGGCTGATAGCGCTGCCAGTGCAGCAACCAAGGTTTTGCCCGAGCCTACGTCCCCTTGTACAAGGCGCATCATAGGCCGAGGGTGCTGCATATCTTTTTGAATGTCTTGTACTACTCTAGCCTGTGCACCCGTTGGTGAAAACGGCAGCTGAGCGAGCATTTTATCGATAAGCGGCTGATTCACACTAATAGGAATACCTGGCTGTGCGTCAGATAGCTTGCGTACTTTAAGCACGCTTAGGTGATGTGACAGAAGCTCTTCTAATATCAAACGATACTGAGCAGGATGGAGCCCTTCTTCCATTTCGTGTACATCTACATCGGGTGGCGGGCGGTGCACCAAATGAAGGGCTTCGTTTAAGCTAATTTGCTCGTGGTAAATACCCTCTGGCAGTAGGTCGGCCAGCGCACCTTTATCTAGAAGTTTTAAGGCCTGGTCGGTCAAGTTGCGGAGGGTTAACTGTTTTACACCGTCTGTGGTGGGGTAAACCGGCGTCAATGATTCTTCTGTGGGCGGCGCGTCTTCGTCCACTAGCTTAAATTCAGGGTGCATCATTTCAATGCCCCACTTGCCAGTACGCACTTCACCGAAACAGCGTACCGTGTTGCCCGGTGTCATAATTGACCGCTGTACGGCGCCAAAGTGGAAAAAGCGTAGGGTTATAGTACCTGTGCCATCACTCAGCTTCACCACTAGCATGCGTTTTTTGCCGTACTGAATGTCGGCGCTCATTACCTCGCCCTGCACGCTTACATGGGTAAACGGGCGGCACTCAGCCACACTGTAAATACGGGTTCTGTCTTCGTAGCGATGAGGAAGGTGAAACAGTATATCTTGAAGGGTAAACAAGCCTATTTTATTAAGTTTTTCTGCCACCTTTGCACCCACGCCTTTAAGCGCAGTTATGGGTGTAGTGGCCAGTGCTTGCATCAAACGACATCCTTCTTTTTAAACATAAATGGCTTAACCTTTAAAAAGGCACAAGCTGGTGTTATTCAACATGTTATAGGAAAAGAAGTGTAAAGGATTGTTGAGAGGTTGGCGAGTACGCTTTAGGCCAGTTTTTTACGCTGGCCTATACAAAGGAGACAGTAAAAGCAAAACTTGTACATTAGTTCTTAGTCGGCTTCTAGCGCGTTAGCTTCCGCCTTAGTAATTTGCATTTCTCGCCACCAACTATCGTCAGCATCCACTTCACCTATAGCGTTAATAGCAGGCAGTGGCAAACCTTTGCGTTGGCATAGTTTGTACAAGCGAGGATAACCGTTTTGAAATGCCAAAGCCTGACATTCTTCTTCCGGCAACTGCTGTGTATTGTACATACCCGCAATAGTGCGCTGGCGCTGTGCTTCATAAAGAACCAAAGCTGCGGCTACCGATACATTTAGCGACTGCACCATGCCCATCATGGGAATAACGATGTCTTGATCGGCAATGGCTTTCGCCTCATCAGAGGCACCATACTTTTCCTGACCAAACAAAATTGCGGTAGGTTTGGTGTAATCGACATCACGAAAATCGACCGCGGTGTCAGATAAATGGGTAACCAACACCTGCATGCCTTGGCCTTTTAATTCAGCCATCGCATCACTAATACCATCGTGGTTGGTTTGGCGCACCCATTGCTGGCTGCCCATAGCCGTACCACGGCGAAACTGGTATTTCTTTTCCCACACGGTGTGAACGCGATGAATGCCTACTGCGTCACAAGTTCTTACTATTGCCGAAACATTATGAGGCTTGTGTACATTTTCAAGGCATACCGTTAAATCGGTTTGTCTTTTTTCCAACACATCTCTAATGCGCTGGTAACGCTCAGGTGACATGGCTTACTCCGGCAGTTCCATTACACCATCAATTTCAATTTGTGCACCTTTAGGCAATGCAGACACCTGAACGGCAGCGCGCGCTGGGTAAGGCTTATTGAAGTAACGGCTCATAATTTCATTCACCGTTGCAAAGTGACCTAGGTCAATAAGAAAGATGTTCACTTTCACCAGGTCGTTTGTGGTGCCGCCAGCAGCGTCACACACCGCTTTAATGTTTTCAAAAACTTGTACCGCTTGAGCTTCAAAGTCGTCAGAAACCATTTCCATGGTTTCAGCAACCAATGGAATTTGGCCTGAAAGATAAACAGTAGTACCTGCTTTAACCGCTTGGCTGTAAGTACCAATAGCAGCAGGAGCCTTATCGGTCTGAATAATAGACTTAGACATAGTAGTTCCTAAATATTTGAGTAATTAGTGTCGTGATTGACTATGACGAGACACTTTTTGAACTTCCGGCATGGTGCGTATTTTCTTCATTACTCGCGCCAAGTGCACACGGTTGTGCGTGGTAAGTTCTAGGTCGATAAAGTAGATATTACTCTCTTTTTCTTCAGTTTGCAGACCAATGATGTTGGAATCGCACCCTGAAATAGTGTTCGTTAATGTTGCCAGTGTGCCCTGATGGTTTATCAGTTCTATACGCAGAGACGCTTTGAATTCACCTTGCGGGTTGTCATCCCATTGCATGGGTAGCACGCGCTGAGGCTCTTCACGGGTAAGCTTGCGAATATTGTTACAGCCAGTTTGGTGAATGGTCATACCGCGGCCTGGGCTTAATACCGCTACAATCTCATCATCAGGTATAGGGTGACAACAGCGAGAATAGTGAACAAGCAGGCCTTCTGTGCCACGAATGGCTACATTACCTTTCTTATCTGATAAGTCTGTTGTGCTCTCACCTAACAAACGGCGAGCCACGATAGCACTTAGTTCGTTACCTAAGCCGATATCTACTAACAAATCGTCAAAATTTGCGTGCTTGGTTTCTGCCACCACACGTTCAATATCTGCATTAGGAATATCATCTAACTTCACTGCACCTAATGCATGACGAAGTAGACGGTTACCCATGTTCACGGCTTCTTGAGAATGCTGCTTACGCAGATACTGACGAATACGGGTACGTGCGCGAGCACTCACTACAAAGTTCAGCCAGTTCGCATTCGGCTTCGCTTTTGGCGAGGTAATAATTTCTACGGTTTGGCCGTTTTCAAGGGGCTTGCTTAAGCTAAAGTTTCTGCGCTCTACGCGCACACCTACGCAGGTATTGCCTACATCAGAGTGCACAGCATACGCAAAGTCGACAGCGGTTGCGCCCATTGGCAATTCGATAATTCGCCCGTCTGGTGTAAACACGTAAATTTCATCAGGGAACAGGTCAGTCTTAACCGATTCTATGAATTCAAAGGATGAACTGGCTGACTGCTGAAGTTCAAGCAAGCTTTGCATCCACTTGCGTGCACGTAGCTGTGCAGTAGTGCCGTTATCGCCTGGCTCTTTATAAAGCCAGTGGGCAGCCACCCCTTTATCTGCCATTTGGTCCATTTCCTGGGTACGAATTTGAATTTCAACAGGAATGCCGTGCGGGCCAATTAATGACGTATGTAAAGACTGATAACCGTTGGTGCGCGGAATAGCAATATAGTCTTTAAAACGATTTTCAATTGGCTTGTATAAACCATGCATAGCGCCAAGCGCGCGATAGCAGTTATCTACTGATTTAACCACGATACGAAACGCATAAATATCCATTACCTCGTTGAACATGAGTTCTTTGTTTTTCATTTTTCGGTAAATGGAATACAGGTGCTTCTCGCGGCCTAGTACATCAGATTCTATCTCGTAGGCATCAAGGCGCGTGTTAAGCTCTTCGCGAATATTCTCGATGATTTCTTTACGATTGCCACGTGCCTGACGTACGGCAGATTTCAATGCGCGATGGCGCATCGGGTACATGGCCTGGAAACCTAAATCTTCAAGCTCATTTTTAATATCGTGAATACCCAAACGGTGGGCAATAGGTGCATATATTTCTAGCGTTTCGCGTGCGATACGACGGCGCTTATCTGGTCGAAGCGAGCCCAGCGTGCGCATATTGTGAGTGCGGTCGGCAAGTTTAATAAGAATAACCCTGATGTCTTGCACCATGGCCATCATCATTTTGCGGAAGTTTTCCGCCTGCGCTTCTTGTTTAGTGCTAAAGGCAAGTTTATCTAGCTTACTAACACCTTCAACCAGTTCGGCAACAGTTTCACCAAACGCTTCAGCCAAATCTTCTTTGCTGTAATGGGTATCTTCAATAACATCGTGAAGAAGCGCCGCCATGATCGTTTCATGATCAAGGTGCATGTCGGCAAGAATACCCGCAACGGCAACAGGGTGAGTAATGTACGGGTCGCCGCTTGAACGCATTTGCCCATCGTGAGCATCTTGAGCTAGCACAAAAGAATCCTGAACCAACTGAACACGCTCTGCTGGCAAGTACTCTACAACTTTCTGCTTTAAACCTTCAAACAAATACACAGTGAAGCGTTACCCTTATATACCTAGACACCTTAAGAATACGTTTAATTGTGCAATAAGCCAATACACCAAAAGCAAAGCGCCAGTGCTTTTTTCAAAGCACTGGCGCCAAAATATCGATAAAACCGTTAAAAAGAGGTCTTATTGATCAGATAAAATATTTGCTACTGATGCAAATTCAGCATGTTCTTGTTGTTCTTGAGCTTGAAGTTCTGCTTGTTCAAGCGTTGCAGCAGTTACAAAACCTTCTTCAATTTCACGAAGTGCTGTAACAGTTGGCTTGTCGTTTTGAACGTCAACCATAGGATCTTTGCCTTCAGTGGCAATTTGACGTGCACGGCGTGCAGCAACAAGCACTAGGTCAAAGCGGTTACCAATTTTATCTACGGCATCTTCTACAGTTACGCGAGCCATGTATTTCTCCGAAAATTAGGTTGAGCAAGTTATTCAAAAAACGGCCGCGTAGTATACACAGATACGTAGCGCGATCCTAGCATTTTGTTTGAAATTAAAGCACTCAGATCGTGCAAGATATACAGCGATCGGGATCAGTTTTAAACAAAACGCTTATTGTTTGGTTAAGCTTACGCGCTACCGAGCAATTCGTCCAATAGCACTTGATGACGCATTTGCTGTTTTACTGTTCGTAAACGCTGCGCTGTCACAATGGCTTCTAAGTCACTCAATGCAGTCGCAAAATCATCGTTAATGATCACGCTATCAAACTCACTAAAGTGAGACATCTCTGCTACTGCTTGTGCCATACGCCCCGCAATGACTTCTTCACTGTCCTGACCGCGGTTGTTTAAGCGCTGCTCTAATACATCGAGTGACGGTGGAAGAATGAAAATGCCGCATGTGTCTGGCATAAGCTTTTTGACTTGGCGAGCGCCCTGCCAGTCAATATCTAAAAACACATCAATACCGCGATGCAATGTTTGCTCGATAGTCACACGGGATGTACCGTAATAATTGCCAAACACTTCTGCGTACTCAAAAAATACGCCTTGTTCGATAAGTGCTTCAAACTGTTCTCGGCTTACAAAATGGTAATGCACACCGTCGACTTCACCCGGCCGCGGTTGACGTGTGGTATGAGACACAGACACCTGCATAGGCGTGGCTGCATTGCCTTCATACTTTTCCATTAGTGCCTTGATAAGGCTTGATTTTCCTGCTCCTGAAGGAGCAGCAAGAATAAATAAATTACCGAGTAGTGAAGCCATAGGATATTAAAATTCTATCAAAATGTGGTGATTTCAAGCGGCAATGATAGCATATGAAGCCATTGCGCCGTAACTGCGATTATCTGGTTTATCCATTGATGGTACATACTCTTTAGTCGCAGACCGGTGTTAGTAAAATAAATAACAATAATAATTTTCCAAGAGTTATGGGGTCAGAGTCGTGACTCTGACCCCACCATTCTTGGGAAGACAGAGATTGCCCGTGAGAAAGGATAACCATTGGTGATAAAGCAACAACAAAAC
Organism: Alteromonas sp. ABM1_013; assembly: GCF_056160505.1. Lineage (NCBI taxonomy): Bacteria > Pseudomonadati > Pseudomonadota > Gammaproteobacteria > Alteromonadales > Alteromonadaceae > Alteromonas > Alteromonas sp. ABM1_013. The sequence continues at coordinate 131,973 of NZ_JBSWXH010000006.1, read as the reverse complement.
TAGGAAATAAAGAATGACTCAGCAACTTCTGCCGTGCGTAGAGATAAACCCATCCACTACGCCTGATGCCTGCGTTATCTGGCTACATGGTTTAGGCGATTCCGGCCACGGGTTTGCGCCTATCGTGCCTGAACTTAAACTTCCCGAATCAATGGCGGTCAAATTTCTCTTTCCCCATGCACCTGAGCGCCCCGTAACCATTAACGGTGGCATGCGTATGCGAGCATGGTACGACATCAAATCATTAGACTTTGAAAGTCGTGCCGATTTAGAAGGCGTGAAAGAGTCTGCTGCACAAGTAGAAGCACTTATTGAAGCGCAAATTGAAAGTGGTATTCCCAGTGAACGCATAGTGCTTGCTGGATTTTCTCAAGGCGGTGTTATTGCGCTTCACTTAGCGCCTCGATATGACCGTAAGTTTGCTGGCGTTATCGCGCTATCAACCTACATGTGTGAGCCATCGCTACTTGCAAGTGAGGCAACAGACACCAACCGTGAAACGCCTATTATGATGGCCCACGGTGACCAGGACGAAGTGGTACCGGTATTTATGGGCAACGCGGCATTTAAAACGATAAATGAGAGCGGTTTTAACGCTACTTGGCAGACGTATACAATGCAGCATAATGTCTGCATGCAAGAACTAAACGATATCAGCGCTTGGCTTCAGAAGGTTTTAAACTAACTTTTACGATGCCTTACTCAACAATGCCATACCCAGTGTGATAGCTAGCTACAGGGCTAATTATCGCACTGCGTCAAGCAGCTTTTCGGCTATTACCATTAGATTTACTCGTCTCCGCTATACTTGGCATTAAGACAAAAAGCAGAAACTCTCATACGTAGCGCTATTCAGCAACGCGGTTTCTGCCCCCATTTTTTGCTTTATATAGGTTGTCGTCAGCCTGCTTTAAGCTAGCGTGTAGTTTGTCATCGGTAAGTGCGGTAGCTACACCAAAACTGGCAGTAATCTTGTGATTGATATCCCCTTCTATAAATGGGCTTTCTTCAACAACCGTTCTCATTTTTTCCGCAAGTTTTACGCCTTGGCTCAACGGCGCCAAAGGAAAGAGGACTAAAAACTCTTCACCACCGGTGCGCGCAATGACATCAGATGCTCTAACTGCACCTTTGATAACGGTAGTGAAGTGGATTAGTACCTCATCACCGATATCATGCCCATAGGAGTCGTTTATTTTTTTGAAGTGGTCTATATCGACAACCACTGCGGTAAGGGGGAAATAGGCACCAGGGTCTTTCATGGCACGTTCAAAAAAGACAGTTTCTAAAAATCGTCTATTCGGTAACTTGGTGAGTGGATCAGTATTTGCCTGTTTCATCCGCTCTAAGTTTTCACGCAGCATTTCTTTTCGACTTTTGTGCCAAAAATTTTCGCCAATAAAAGCAACGCAAATAAAACAGAATGTAGCGATCAAGAACCGTGAAACATGCTCATCAGGGTATTTAGCAACAATAGTGTCTTGGTTGTAGAGCATATAAATCGACAGCACCATGGTGACAGCAACATAGACCATGGCAGGCTTGAATCGCACCACTATTATTTGTACGAAAAGCAAAGGAAAAATGAAGTACAGTCCAGTGTTATTCAGCCCGCCGGTATAAATCAAGGCATTGATGGTAAAAAGAACAATAAGCCCTGCAAAATAATAGAACACATCACTTTTGGGGAAAATATGTGAAAGCGCAACGTTAAGGTAAATAACGGTTGCGGATGTAGCTAATACACTAACCAACAATGGGTTGTTGGTACCAAAATTGAGCCACGCCATAAATGCGATTATGGTGCCACCAACATAGGAAATAAAATACAACGTCAGTTTGCGTCTTTTTACTTCAGCTTCGTCTTGTTGTGCGTTTCTTAGTAATTGACCAATTGGCGTGTTGTCCATCTAACAACTCTACTCCCCGAATTTATAAGCAGACACTTCATCCAACTACAGCATAGACGTATATGTGCACAAAAACCAAATAGAAAACTGCGCCTAATTTCAAACATTAACCCAGAAAATGCGTATACTACGAAGTATCTCGTATAACGTTGTGTTACAGCGTTTAAGTTTCTTTTTTTACAGAGTTTGGAATAGCCATGAGTCACCTCAACACTACCCGCACCGTTCGAATTGCTACTAGAAAAAGCGCGCTAGCGCTTTGGCAAGCAGAGTATGTGAAGGCAAAATTAATGGAGCATTATCCATCAATGACCGTTGAGCTTGTGCCTATGAGTACCCAGGGCGATAAAATTTTAGACACGCCATTGGCGAAAATTGGTGGTAAAGGATTGTTCATCAAAGAACTTGAAATAGCTATGCTGGAAGGCCGTGCTGATATCGCGGTTCACTCAATGAAAGATGTCCCGGTAGAGTTTCCTGAAGGTTTTGGTCTGCACGCTATTTGTGAACGCGAAAACCCGTTTGACGCCTTTGTTTCTAATAACCACGATAGCCTAGATGCGTTACCACAAGGCGCAGTTGTCGGCACATCTAGCCTTCGCAGACAGTGCCAAATTCGCAAATATCGTCCGGATCTTGTCATAAAAGACCTGCGCGGTAACGTCAACACCCGCCTAGCCAAGCTCGACGCTGGTGAGTACGACGCTATTATCTTGGCTTCCGCTGGTCTTATTCGCCTTGAAATGGAATCTCGTATTCGCATGGCATTACCTGCCGACATTTCGCTGCCGGCTGTAGGCCAAGGCGCTGTAGGAATTGAATGCCGTAATGACGATAAAGAGCTAATTAACTTGCTACAAGCGTTAAATCATAACGATACCAACACCCGTGTTACCGCAGAGCGCGCCATGAATGAGAGATTGGAAGGCGGCTGCCAAGTACCTATTGGTAGTTTTGCTACCCTAGACGGCGACGTACTAACCTTAACGGGTATGGTTGGCAAACCAGATGGCTCTGAGCTGCTGTTTGCATCGGCTACCGCGTCACGCGAGAAAGCGACTGATATCGGTATTGAAGTGGCGGAAGCCCTCTTAGAGCAAGGTGCCGGAGAAATTCTTAAAGCACTTTATAACTAAGTTATATTTAGTAGAAGCGCGCATTTCTATAGGCAAATAGGAATGCGCAGCAGACTTAAAAGGATGAGAGTTAAATAAAATGCTTCTGTTCACGCGCCCACTGCCAAAATTAAAAGCGAGTGCTTCGGCTTTCGAACAAGCGGGCATTAATGCGGTCGGGATCGCCACTTCTGACATTATTAACATCTCTTCTGAACAAAAAGCCGCGGCAGAGTATTTAGCCCTAAATACAGTAAACGCAATTATTGTTACCAGCGTATACGCTGTGAATAGTGTTATTTCGGGGCTGCGTGACACAGCCACCCCACTCCCTTTGATTATTGCCGTTGGCGATGCCACTGCGCGCAAACTGCAGGCTGGCCTTGAAACGTTTTCTTCGGCGAATGTTGTTACTCCAAAGGTCCATACATCCGAAGGTATACTGGCAATGCATCAGCTTAATGAGGCAAACTGTAAGCATGTCGTTATTATTAAAGGTGAAGGTGGACGAGAAGCCATAGCAAAAGGATTAGACGAAAAAGGTATTTTAGTAAATAGCTTTTGCGTTTATAAAAGGGAGCAACTTACACGCCCAGTTTGCACAAAACGTTGGAAAATGGGCGAAGTTAGCGGCATTATCGCTACAAGCGAAGCAATGGCACTGCAACTGATAGAACAATTTGGTAACGCTTTGTTAGCCTTTAAATGGTTAACAGTGAGTGACCGAGTCGCCCAAACCCTTAACAGTAAAGGTGTTAAAGAGGTAGCGGTATGTCAGCGAGCCACCGATCAGGCACTCATCGCCTGGGTAAAGGATAACTGGGAGTATTGAATGGCCAACAATAATGAAAATAGCCCACAAAAAGAGGAACTCGTAAAAGTGGAAGCTGAAAAAGAAGTAATTGAGTCTTCTGCCACGCAGAGTGAATCGACTGAGACTGGCGCTAAGAAGAAGAAATCATCAGGCAATGGCCTGCTATGGTTCGTTGTAATCATTTTGCTCTTAGCCGTAATAGGCATGGCTGGCGCGGGCTACTGGTATTACATGCAGCAGCAATCGGCTAGCGCAGATTCTACCAACGCACAGCAAAGCAACACGGCAAAGTTAAACAATATCGAACGCGAGCGTAGTGACATCTTAGCGACGCTAGAAGACGTGTCGCGAACGAATAAAGCCTTACAAGATACGGTAGATGAACTTAAGTCCGAGAACGAGAAACTTAGCTTACAGGCCGAGTCTACCCTTCAACAGCTTAATAATATGGAAGGTCGCCGCCCTGCCGACTGGCTAATTGCAGAAGCTGACTATTTAGTTCGTATGGCGGGCAGAAAGCTTTGGCTGGAGAACGATGTTCGCACAGCAATCTTACTGCTAGTTAATGCGGATAAACGCTTAAAGTCTTTGGCCGACCCGTCGGTGCTACCCGTTCGCGCTACGCTAGCTGAAGATATTCAAACCCTTCAACAGCTAAACCCGGTGTCGCAAAGCTCAGTGGCGCTTGCGCTTACCGGCATGATTGCACAAATTGATAAGCTTCCCCTTGATACTTTTGAGAAGCCTGAAGACGCTAACGCAGAAGACACCACCTTGTCTGAGTCGGCTGACGACTGGCAGGACAACCTTGCGAAGGTGTGGCGTTCGTTGGTAAATGATTTTCTTACCGTTAAAACTATTGAAGGCCCGGTTGAGCCAGTACTTTCATTAGAAGCGCAGTTCTTGGCAAAAGAGCAGCTTCGTCTGCAGCTTATGCACGCACAAACCGCCGCACTTCAAGGCGATGCTGGCCTTTACAGCCAATCACTTCAATATGCACAAACGCTGCTTACAGAAAAATACGATACTGAAAAAAGCCAAGTAACCGGCTTTGTGGATGCACTTCAAAACCTAATGGCTACCGATGTATCGCGTCCAATACCTACAGAGCTAGCGTCACAAAAACCGCTAGAGCGTCTACTGGATAGCCGCGTTAAGCAAGTGTTCGGACAAGGAGCAAGTGCACTATGAAATGGTTAGCTATTGCCCTTGCGGTATTAGCCGCATTCGTTGTTGCGCTTATTGTTGGTCCAATGATTCTTGGCGATAAAGGTTACGTACTTATTTCCCTAGGCAGCACAGCTATTGAAATGACCGTGATCAGCTTTTGTATTTTGGTCATTGGTGCCGTTATTGCCTGGTATGTGTTATCCCGTTTTGTTTTGTGGGCATTAAGCTTAATTACAGGCTCACATAAATGGTTCGGCACCTTAGGTGAACGTAAGCGCAAGCGCGCGTTTTACGATGGCTTGCACGCCATGGCCGCAGGTGATTTTGATTCGGCACAAAAAGCGTTAGGCAAAACCACCAATGGTGATTTTGAAGGCGTAAACTATTTAGCCTCAGCGCAAATTGCCTTTGCCAACGACGACCTAGCCAAAGCTCGTTACTTTCTGGTTCAAGCCACCGACTTTCCGAAAGCGAAAGTAGCTGCAACGGTAATGCATGCACGCATTGATGTAGCTGAAGAAAAGTTTGAGGCTGCACTCGAAAAGCTTAACGAACTAGACGAGCAAGATCGTGACAACAAGCAGGTTGTGCAGCTAAAAGCGCAAATTCTTGCCAAGCTAGGTAAGTGGCAGGTGCTTCAAGAGAATTTATCTGGCTGGCGTAAAGCCTTGCCTAAAGCTGACTACACCGCGTGGAGCCAGCGTATTGCTAAAGGTAAGTTTGCAGAAATTGCCAGTAAGCAAGGTGCAGTTGAGCTTAAATCATACTGGGACACCCTGCCTCGTAAATTACGTCATGACGACGCTTATCGCGCCGCTTACATTCAACAACTTCTTGACCAAGGTATGCATGCCGACGCTCAAGGTTTGTTAGTTGAATGGCAAAAACGTGGCCCGAACAGCGCGCTATTCCCGCTGTTCACACAGCTTAATATTCCTGATGCATCGCCATCATTACGTTTACTTGAAAGCTGGATAAAGCAGGACGAAGAAAACGTTGAGCTTTATTCCACGCTAGGCCAAGTGGCGTTCAACTCTGGCGACGATGTGTTGGCGGAAAAAGCATTGCTTAAAGCCACTAAAATGCAGTCGCGCAAAGAAGATTTATTACTTTTGTCTGCAATTAGCGAACGCAAGCACGACACAGCCACTGCACTTCAGCTTTATAAGGAAGGCCAGCAACTAGCGAGCTAAATGAATATTCGTTTAGCTTTCTGGTAGTACTTGTATTCCTACTAAAGTTGAAGATATAGTAAAAGGGAATTCTCAATTCGGGCTGCTTAAATAAAAAACAGCCCGAACTGAAACAAACAACTTGTCGGAGTGCTTCACTGTTAACCCAGTAAGCTGAGACCGCGAAAGTGGGATCCGTAGAACCTGATCAGGCTAATACCTGCGAAGGGAACAAGAAAATACAATGTGCACAATGTTAAACCGAGGTTTAGCGTTGTGAAGCGAAGTTGTTTTGCTGTTGATGATACAGACACACCCATTACGGTGTGGCTAGTTACTCAAGGTAAACTGCTCAAGTTTATCATCAAGTGAATATCAACGGTGTAAAGGGCTGTAATCACCAGTACCTTCACCAACAATCTCGCTAAAGTAACGGGCTTATCCCCTTCTACACTTACACACTGTATTCTCCTTCACTCCTGACAAGCATTTTTAGAACCTAAATTTAAAAGGTAAAATGCTATGTCGAACAGACGCGAACAACGCCAACAAGCTCAGCAATTCATAAATGAACTAGCCGGCGAAGCTTACCCCAATTCCACACGCTACTACGAGTGTGGTAGCCGCAACGATATCCGCGTAGCCATGCGCCTTATCCACCAGCACGATAGCCTAATCGGTGGCACCGAAGAAAACCCTATCTTAGAGCCGAACCCACCTATTCCAGTGTATGACACCTCAGGGCCCTACGGCGACCCGCAAGAAAACATAGATGTACATAAAGGTTTAAGCCCGCTTCGACAAAAGTGGATTGAAGAACGCAGTGATACGTTCGAGCTAGAAGGCGTATCATCAAGCTTTGCAAAAGAACGTGAAAACGACATTTTTACTGAAGATTTCCGCTTTATTCGCAGCCGCAAACCTCTAAAAGCAAAAGCAGGAAAAAACGTCACTCAGCTTCACTACGCAAGACAGGGCATTATTACCCCTGAAATGGAATACATTGCCATTCGTGAAAACATGGGCCGCCAAGCTATTAAAGATGCGGAGCTAACGCAGCAGCACAAAGGCGAGCACTTTGGCGCGAATTTGCCCAATACCATCACGCCAGAATTTGTACGTCAGGAAGTGGCAGCAGGCCGCGCCATTATTCCCTGTAACATTAACCACCCCGAACTAGAGCCAATGATTATTGGCCGTAACTTCTTGGTGAAAATTAACGCGAATATTGGTAATTCAGCAGTCACCTCGTCTATCGAAGAAGAAGTAGAAAAGCTGGTGTGGTCAACGCGCTGGGGCGCCGATACCATCATGGACTTATCTACCGGCAGAAATATTCACGAAACCCGCGAGTGGCTGCTGCGAAATAGCCCGGTACCTCTTGGCACCGTACCTATCTACCAAGCGCTGGAAAAAGTAAACGGTGTGGCTGAAGACTTAACCTGGGAGATGTTTAAAGACACCCTAATTGAGCAGGCCGAGCAAGGGGTAGACTACTTCACTATTCACGCTGGCGTATTGCTAGAGTACGTGCACCTTACCGCAAAGCGGGTTACTGGAATTGTATCTCGCGGCGGTTCAATCATGGCGAAGTGGTGCTTAAGCCACCACCAGCAAAGCTTTTTGTACGAACACTTCCACGATATTTGCGAAATATGCGCGAAATACGATGTAGCACTATCGCTAGGTGACGGTTTGCGCCCTGGTAGCGTGGCCGATGCCAACGACGGCGCGCAATTCTCTGAGTTACGTACCCTCGGTGAGCTGACTAAAATTGCCTGGAAATACGATGTTCAGGTAATGATTGAAGGCCCAGGGCATGTGCCAATGCATATGATTAAAGCGAACATGGAAGAGCAGCTTAAGCACTGTCACGAAGCGCCGTTTTATACCCTTGGCCCGCTTACCACAGACATTGCACCTGGCTACGATCACTTCACCTCAGGTATTGGTGCCGCCATGATTGGTTGGTACGGCTGCGCAATGCTGTGCTACGTAACGCCTAAAGAGCATTTGGGTTTACCTAACAAAGAAGACGTAAAGCAAGGGCTTATTACCTACAAAATAGCGGCCCACGCTGCTGACTTGGCAAAAGGCCACCCCGGTGCGCAAATACGCGACAATGCTATGTCGAAAGCGCGCTTCGAGTTTAGATGGGAAGATCAGTTTAACTTAGCACTTGACCCTCACACTGCCCGTGCCTATCACGATGAAACCTTGCCGCAGGCTTCTGGTAAAGTTGCGCACTTTTGCTCTATGTGCGGCCCAAAATTCTGCAGCATGAAAATTTCTCAGGAAGTACGTGACGTCGCTAAACAAGCAGAGCAACAAAAGTTTGAGAAAGAAAAAGGCATGAAAGACATGGCTGATGCGTTTAATCAATCGGGCGCTGAGCTTTATCACACTACAGATAGCAAGGTAGAGCTGCCATGACAAACAGCCACCTAACCACACCCATACTAGAGCCACCTAGCGCAAGGCTGCCGGTGGTATGGTGTATAGGCGGCGTTGATTCAAGCGGTGGCGCGGGTATAACCCGCGACGCCATCACGCTTGCCGATTTAAGCGTTCATGCCTGTGTGCTCACCACACAACTTACTGTGCAATCAAACCAGCATCTGCTTAGTACAGAAAGCATGAGTGCATCTGCTTTAAACCAGCAGTGGCAAGTGCTTTACGAAGATACGCCACCACGCGCTATTAAAATTGGCGCGATCGCAAACGATGAGCAAGCGCTTTTACTTTGCGCACGTATTCAGTCGTTAATAAAGCCTCGCCCGTTTGTGATATGGGACCCTGTGCAGTCTTCTTCATCTGGCGGCATGTTAAGCGATTTAAGCGAAAGCGTTGTTGACGAGTTGCTGAACACAGTAGATTTGGTTACCCCAAATATCGACGAGCTCGCTTGGCTGTCTAATTTGCTGGTAAACGACGATACCAGCCTAGCGTCAGCAATAAACCGGCTTATTGGAAAAGGGGCGAAGAGTGTTTACGTTAAAGGCGGCCACGCCGAATGGCAGACTCAGGCATATGACACCTTTGTTTGTGCCTCGCACACCCTTCACTTTAGTCAGCCGATAATCAATAACGGTAAACTTCGGGGCACTGGCTGCATGTTAGCAAGTGCAATTGCAGCATTTATCGTTCACGACTATTGCATAGAAGATGCCCTCACCCTAGCAAATGCTTATGTGTGTGAAGTAAGGCGAAAGACCCTTTGCGAGTCTGATACGGACAGCACTGAGGCGCATAATAATGGGGCTAATTTGCCCACGTACTTCCCGCGAACTAACAGTTTCCCCGCCCACGCCGTAAGCTTTCCAAAGGTAAACTTTCACCAAGGTAGCGCTGTTTTTCACAATAAAGATTTGTGCCTAGAGAATTTGTCGAACAGCGACCTCCCCTCAGAAAGTGTGCTAGGTAATGTAGCCCGTTTCCCTACACTCACTCAGTCGAACCTAGGCATATACCCCGTAGTAGACAGCGTTCAGTGGATAGCTCGGCTTTGGCCAACGGGCGTAAAAATCATTCAACTGAGGGTAAAGGAAGGGTCAGAACAAGACATTCGCCAACAGATAAAAGAGGCCATTGAGTTAGTGGAACACACCAACTGTCAGTTATTTATTAACGACTATTGGGAGTTAGCCATAGAGCTAGGAGCTTACGGCGTGCATTTGGGCCAAGAAGATCTTGATACTGCAGATTTAAACGCTATTCGAAGCGCCGGGCTAAGACTGGGCATTTCAACTCATGGTTTCGCTGAGATTCAGCGTGTTCGCGCTTTAAACCCGTCTTACATTGCCCTTGGTCATATATTTCCAACCAATACCAAAGACATGCCCTCTAAACCCCAAGGTGTAGAGCGCTTGGCAAAATATGTGAAGCTGTGTGAAGGCATACCCACAGTTGCCATTGGCGGTATTAATTTATCGCGCATTAGAGACGTGGCTAAAACTGGCGTTGACGGTATTGCCGTGGTTAGTGCCATTACACATGCGGAGCATCCGCTTAAAGCCTACCAAGCATTGGTTCAGGAGGCAGGTTTTGCTTGAGCACCAAGACATACAGCGTTACAGCAGGCAGCTCTTGCTCGACTGTATCGACCACGACGGCCAGCTTAATTTAGCAAACGCACACGCCGTTGTTATTGGGCTGGGCGGTCTAGGAAGCTTAACCGCCCGCTATCTTGCTGGCGCAGGTGTTGGCAATATTACTTTGATAGATGGCGATACTGTCGATATCAGTAACTTGCAGCGCCAGGTTAGCTACAACGAAATGCACCTAGGCAAACTTAAAGCTAAGTCGCTGTATAACGAACTTCGCAAAGTTAACTCTCATCTAAATATTCAATTTAGAAGTAAGTTTGTTGATAGTAATAACTTACCAACCTTAATTTCATCGGCCACCTGTGTGCTGGATTGCACCGATAACATTAGGGTAAGGCGCCAGATTAATGCTGCGACCTACTGCGCCTCTATTCCGCTTTTTATCGCAGCCGCCAGTGGCCTTACATGGCAAGCACTGAACTTGCCACAAAACTCTACTTCCTGTGGTTGTTACGAGTGCTTAGTAAATAAGGTTTCTGTGCGCGAAGACTGCCTGAGCAAAGGCGTACTTGGCCCTGTTGTTGGTATGGCTGCTTGTCATCAGGCAACACAGGCTTTGTTGTTTTTAGCAAAAGGATTTAAAGCCGACATTAAGTGGGGGCACTACCTAACTGGGAATGCAGGCCTAGGTTCCCTACAAAGCTTTGCATTGCCCCCCTCTTCCACCTGCGAGGTTTGCAATGACGCAAATTAAAGTAAACGTAAACAATCAACCTATGAACGTGATCTCGCCCATCTCACTTAGCGAGTTAATCGCCCTTAAACAACTGAATGACGACGGTACCGCCATTGCTAGGAATGCTGCCATAGTAAGTAAAACAGAATGGCCGACCACTTATCTTAAAGATAACGACACCGTTGATATCTTCACCCTAGTTGCAGGAGGCTAATATGCTAACGCTTGCAAACCACACTTTTTCATCACGTCTTTTAACCGGTACAGGAAAGTTCAGCAACGCCGCCACTATGAAAGACGCGGTGGCCGCTGCACAAAGTAACATTGTTACCCTGGCAATGAAGCGCGTGTCGACTAATAGCAAGCAGGACGAAACGCTAACGGCGCTTCGAGAGTTAGGAGTTACCCTGCTGCCTAATACATCGGGAGCTAAAAATGCCCAAGAAGCGATATTTGCCGCAGAACTTTCTTATGAAGCGCTAGGTAGCCCATGGATAAAGTTGGAAATTCACCCCGACCAGCGCTACCTGTTGCCTGACCCAATCGAAACCCTTCAGGCCGCCGAGGCTTTGGTAAAAAAAGGGTTTAATGTGCTGCCTTACTGTGGCGCAGACCCCGTTTTGTGTAAACGCCTAGAAGAAGTAGGCTGCGCTGCTGTTATGCCGTTAGGTGCACCCATTGGTAGCAATCAGGGCTTACAAACTAAGCCTTTCTTACAAATTATTGTTGAACAAGCCTCTATTCCGGTCATTGTAGATGCAGGTATTGGCAAGCCTAGTGAAGCCATGGCGGCAATGGAAATGGGCGTAGATGGGGTGTTGGTGAATACGGCTATTGCCACTGCCCAAAACCCTGTTGCCATGGCAGAGGCCTTTGCAAGCGCTGTAGAAACAGGCCGAAAAGCCTATGAAGCAGGACTAGGGATTACAAGCAATTTTGCACAGGCCTCTAGCCCACTAACTGCCTTTTTGGAGCCAGCGGTATGAAGGTAGCACAGGCGCTAATGCAGCAAGACTTAGCTCATCTCGCTATGTCAATTAACAGTAAAACTGCGCGTGACGTAGAGCGCGCATTAGGTAAAGAATCACTCTCACTCGATGACTTTATGGCGCTAATCTCTCCGGCAGGCGCAAGCTACTTAGAAGCCATGGCAAGTCGCGCGCAAGCACTCACCCGCCACCGGTTTGGCAATACCATGCAACTATTTGTGCCTTTGTACCTGTCGAACCTGTGTGCCAACGAGTGTACCTATTGCGGCTTTACCATGAGTAACAAAATCAAGCGCAAAACCTTATCTATAAGTGAAGTGCTTACCGAGATTGAAGCTATTAAAGATATGGGCTTTTCTCAGGTATTGCTGGTAACTGGCGAACATGAAACCAAAGTGGGCATAGACTATTTTGAGCAAACCCTTAGCGCCATTCGCGACAAGGTAAGCTACCTTATGATGGAAGTGCAACCGCTTAAATGGGAACAATACCAAACGTTAAAACATCTGGGATTAGATGCTGTGCTGGTATATCAAGAAACCTATTCGCCCCAGCACTACGCCAGCTACCACACCAGAGGTAAAAAGCAGGATTTCTTATGGCGATTAGAAGCCAGCGACCGTATTGGGAAAGCGGGGATCGATAAAATAGGCATAGGTGCGTTACTTGGTTTAGGTGACTGGAGAGTTGATAGCGCTATGACCGCACTTCACGGCAAATTAATCCAGCAGCATTATTGGCAAAGCCGTGTATCTATTGCCTTCCCGCGTCTTCGAAGCTGTGAAGGTAATAGCAATGGCGGCAACGCTCTTACCAATAACAAACTACCTAACGAACGTGATCTGCTGCAGCTGATATGTGCTCATCGCTTGTTTAACCCGCAAGCGGAATTATCTCTGTCGACCCGCGAGTCGGCAGTATTTAGAGACGGCGTAATGCCGCTTGGGATAACATCAATGAGTGCTGCATCTCAAACTCAGCCAGGCGGTTACAGCGAACCCTCACAGGCTTTAAACCAGTTTGATATTGATGATAGTCGCTCGGTGCCAGAAGTGGTAAACGCAATTGCTAGAAAAGGCCTAGAACCTGTTTGGAAGGATTGGATGCCATTTGAAGTACGAGCATAAATGTTTCCGTTGAAGCGGCATTTAAACGCTGCTTTATCACGCATTAAAAGATTAGTTTTTTTAGGGCAAAACAAATAAAAAATTTGTTTTGCTTTCATGTAAAACCCTCCGTAGAATCCGCCCAAATTTTAGCCAGATGCTATTTTGAAGTGTCTGGCTTTTTCGTCTTATTTATCCCATATTACATTTATCAGAAGTTAAGGAATTGGCGTTGGATACTTTTGAATTTATTCAAATTCGAAAATTTATTGTGAAGCTTGGAAAAATGCTTCACAAATACGGTACGCCTGCATTTCGGCTAGAGGCCTACCTTGGCGATGTGGCAGAGTATTTAGGTGTACATGCTTCTTTTATCTCTACTCCAACCTCGCTCACTTTTGTTATCTGGAGTGACCGTCACGAAGACGAATACAACCACTCGGCGCGATTGCAGCCAGGCGATTTAGATATGAACGCGCTGTCGCTAACCGATGAATTAGCCAGCGAGCTACTATCGGGAAACCTTTCGCTAGCAGAAGCCGATAAGCGCCTAAATGAAATAGATGCGATGGGCAGCCCCTATGGTAAATTATCTACCGGTACGGCATTTGCCATGGCCACCGGTGCATTCGCTATGCTAATGGGTGCAAGCTGGAGCGAAATAGGTTGGTCTGCTGCGCTGGGAATTGTGGCCTATTTGTGGACGTTATGGGCAGAGCGCTCGAAGCGCGTAAACCTAATGCTAGAGCCTGTTACCGCATTTGTAGGCGGCATTTTAACCTGTGCCATAAGCCAGTACGTTGACCCGGGCATTAATATTCCCTTGGTTGTGCTTTCATCAGTGATTGTATTTGTGCCTGGGCTTGCGCTGACGATGGGCTTAGCCGAGCTTTCATCGCGAAATATGGTGTCGGGAACCGCTCGCACAATGGACGCCATTATGCAACTATTTAAACTGTATTTCGGTGCATTCTTAGGTGTTTCGGTAGGTTTTAGCGTGTTTGGTGAAAACGTGTATACCCCTGCTGAATCCCTGCCCTATTGGGCAACTTGGCTTGCCGTGTTCTTACTGTGTATTGCGCTAGTTGCTATATTTAGAACCCGTATTAAGCACATACCTTGGGCACTGGCAGCTGCGTTTATTGCTTATAGCGCTACCGCGTGGAGCTCTGATTACATGAGCCCGGGGCTTGGTGCATTCGTAGGCGCATTTGCGCTAGGCATTTTTGCTAATGCGTTCACCCGCATTGCCGATCAGCCCGCCACCATTGTTGCAATGCACGGGCTTATTGTTCTGGTGCCGGGTTCTAAAACCTATATTGGCTTGAACTCGTTTATGACCGGCCAAGACTTTGTAAAGGCCGACCATTTGGGCCAAGAAGTGTTTCTGATCTTTATGTCGCTAGTGGCTGGGCTTATCTTTGCTAATGTGGTTATGCCCACCAAAAAGGCGCTATAACGTTAATGCAGTAACCTGAGGGTTTCGCGTTAGAGCGCGGCTGGTACCATTAGGCTGCGCACAATTGCAAGCGCAGCCTAACAAGTGGGCGAGACGTGCTATTTAAGCAACTTGATTAACGCTCGCCCTAAACGAGCGTTAAGCGCGCCAGCGGCAATGGCTTCAGCCGAGTTTTCCATAAACTTGGCCGACAAACTGCCACCAATTTGATTGGCTACTTCGTCGGTAGCCAAGTCGAACACGCCCTGTGCCGCAATGTTTTGTGCCAGTACTTTTAACAGCTTCCAGTTACCCGCTGTGCTCGGCCTTAACCCGTATACTCGCGCCATACGGCGAATAGTGCGAAAGCTAATCCATATTACTGCAAAGGTTTGAATAAGGTTGTTTGGGCTAATAAACGCCAGGCTTCCTGCGGTCACCGACTCTTTACTTAGTACCTTATGTGCTTTTTCTTGAACGGGCTTTAGCACCGTATCTTCGTACAGGCCAAGGCGTTCTGGCCCCGTCATATCGTCTTGACGCTGCTGCTTGTAACGGTCGAAACAATGGGCCGCGTAAGACCCTCTAGAAAAGCGTTTGCCGTGCTGACTTAACACGCGGTCTATTTGTTGCGGCGATGTTTCACTTCCTTTATTAGCCAGTAGTTCCCGGATAACACCAGCATCTTCCATCGCTGTATTTACTTGCTTATAGCCACGCCACTCTTTAAAACTTAAAAAGCTGAAACAGCTAACAAACCCCACCAGCAGCGCACCCAAAACGCCTGTACCAATGGGGTGCTCGGAAAGGTTAGCCGCAAGGGTGGTATAGGCTTCAAATACAAAAAAGCCAATTAACGACACTACACCAAAGCCCAAGGTGGCGGCACCTAACGAAAAACCGTCTTTCTTAGCTTCAACTTCCCACACATCTTCACCAACCTGCTGCGGAAGCTTGGTTTCAGGTTGCGCAATATCTAAGGTTTGCGTTTTAACCTTGGTTTTATACTGTGGCTTGTTCACCGCACTATTTTGTTGGTCTTCCTGAAACGCTGTTTGAGAATGCGTGTCTGCATTATCTTGCTGATCGCTATTCGCGCCATAAAGCGCGTCACTTCTAGAAACGGACGAACTGGGCGAATTACTAATATCGGACGAGCTAGACGGCTCTGTGCTTTCATCAAATGTATAAGGTTTATCGCTCATTCTTGTTCTCCTTTGCCCAGTAAAAACTGAAGCAATCTGTCTACGCCCTTACCTGCTAAAATACGCGCTTTAAAATCGCTGGGCACACTCACATTAGGTACTGGGAAATGACTGCCCTCTTCCATATCTTTTAGTGTGCTGGGTATGGGTTCAAACGTAGATTCTACATAGCGGCCTTCGCTGTCTTTATAGCGAATAGCGTCTTCATTGCTGCCGTCGTCTGTGACTTGCATGCTAGACACTAAGAAATGTTCAAACTGAATAGGTTTACCGTCGAACCGTGCTCGTGCCCCTTCGGTAATCTGGGTAAGCAAATTAAGTAAATTACCGCGCTGACTTACCGGCACCAAGTCAGACTTAGTGGCGACAAACGCCACCTTGCCTATTTGTTCTTTTTTCAGCACATTGCGCGAAAACCAATTGCTTTGCCCGTACACGAAAGTATCGGCCAAATGGCTTAGGGTTTCCTTTAGCTGATACAAATGCTGTCTGCTATGGTTAAGCCCTTCAAACAAATCTACCAAAATAATTTGCTTATCGGTTTCTTTGAAAATGGACTGTTTTAACGGCGTTAACCACCCGCTTTGAAACTTCGAAAAATGCTTATCAAATATTTTAAACCACGGGTGCGACACGTCGCTGGTAATGCTAGACGGTAGCGGCGTAAAGCCAAAAGCCTGCCAATCAAAGTCGCTCGACTCCAATAAGAAACTGCCCGGCTGCAGCAAAGATATACCGTTCGCTTTAGCTTCAACCAAATAATCACGGTAGGCGTTAACTAACAGCTGAATGCGCTGTTCTGTAGGTTCTTGCTCAAAGTCGAACTGATTAACAAAAGCTTTCCACTGGCTGGCAAAGTATTGTTGCGGCCCGCTGCTAAGCTGCGCCCATGCAGAGTCTGACCAGTGAGCATAGGTTTTACTTAACATAGGAATGTCAGTAACCCACTCTCCGGGGTAATCAATAAATTCAAACACCACTTCGCTATGGGGCAAAACATGGCGCTTTAGCGAAGCCGTTTCTTTTAAACGTACCACTAACTTAAAACCAAACGCTTCTTCAGTCGCTTTAGGCCACTGACCGTTTTCAAGATCACCAATGTTCTGCAAGTGCGGAAAAGGTTTATAGCCTTCAATGGACTCTATGCGCATATCAAGCACATGGGAAGGCGGCAAATATCGCAACAAAGGCAAACATGCATAACCCTCTTCACTACGGCTTTTCAGCATGGTGATAAGGCTGGTAAATAACATGGACTTACCGCTTCGACTCAGCCCAGTAATAGTGAATCGGTGCGTTTCTTTGTTAAACGCACTACTTAGTTTGTCGCCGGTTAGCGACGCTAATTCCCGAGTTTTGTCAAAAAGCGTAGCGATATTTTTCTGCATTATTGTTTTATATTCTGCCTTTGCAGCTCCTATACCTTTGAGCCTATCTCAACAAACACAATGTGCCGAGAGGGGCTGCACTTACTTTAATATAAAGTTCGCGATACAAGAGTAATGAGGTTTTGTACGTTTAAAAGCAAGGGCAGTGCCATTTAAACACGCCACTTAGCAGGCAAAGCCAGGTTTCCCTTGGCCTGCAAGTTAATGCTCGCGAGTTTGATTGAAGAGCTTTTTCTTTATACGATTTTTGCTGGAGTGCCAGTGGTTCTTAGGTTTGCGAGGTGCATTCTCGATAACATGCTCAAAATCAATATCCGACTTTTTCGTTGGCGGTACATGTGCACAAAAGAATGTATCAATTTGTGACTGCGCCAGCTTTTTTAAGCTTTCACGGTATTGATTCGGGTGACACAACGGATACGGTGGAACGAGTTCGCCCTTTACCTGCACTAGCACGTCAGCAATGTAGGCCTGCTGCGTAGGAATGTGCGCAAGGGTTAGGTCATGATCGGTATGACCTGGCGTGTACATTACTTGCCAATCGGGAAAACCCGGCAACCGCTGATTGTCGGCAAGCGTGATATCTGGTGCTAATATTGGATTATACCAAATAGGCATTCTAGGCTTGCCAATGCGGTTTGCCACCCACCAGGTTAGCAGCAAATCAATGCCGTGAGCCGTACGCCCGGCAAAGCCCGCATACCACTTAATCGCCTTAGGGTGCGATGCAACCTGTGCCCCTGTGCGCTTGCGCAATTTAATGGCGCCACCGGCATGATCGGGGTGCATGTGGGTAACCACAACAAGCTTTAAGTCGGTTAACGGGCGGCCTAGGGTTTGGGTAATGTATTTGCATACATTGTCTACATCGGCCCGGCTACAGCCATCAAGCAATAGTATGCCGTTGCTGTCTTCAACAAGATAAATGTGCTGTATATAGCCTGCTAATGTGTGAATTTTCATTACCGCTTCCTTTTCACCCGAACCTGCAACGCTTGCTAAAAGTACTGCCTAACAAGTTTAAGCACTTACTTCTAGTTACCCACGTATTACCCATATATCTTGGCGCTTTTTACTGTGAAAGTTGCCAGCCATTACTACGTAAAACCTTATGCTAATACCCGTGTGTCACCAGCATTGATTGGGTTAAATCCTATCAGAATCTATCTGGTAAGACCAGATTCAGCGAACAAGTGTAGCATTAAATCCCGCAGCCACATCAACCCCGGCTCGCCTTCTTGCTGGCTATGCCAGTAAAGGTGTGTTTCCAATGCGGGTATTTGATAAGGCAGCTTAGTGCTTATCAGGTTATCGTCGCTTACTGCATCGGCTACAGAACCCGGCAAGGTTAACAAAGCCTCGGTATTAGCAACCACATCTGCTGCCGCGCGATAGTTTTGGCAGCGCCACAAGGAAGGCCGGCTTACTCCCAACTGTTGCAGGGCAATCTCTTCCACTGACGCCCCTTTAGCGCGGTTAGAAACCGTAATATGACGGGCTGCCACGTACTTTTTCTTATCTAAATTCTGGGCCAAGGGGTTTTGCTTATTCATAAGCACTTTGTAGGTATCGCGACGCAATAACGAGTGTGAAATAGGCGCAGCAACTGCACGGCCAATATCAATGACCAAATGAAGGTTCCGGTTGGTCAAGTCAGCTAGCATAGTGTCTCGGTGTAAGCGAGTGCTTACTATTTCAATATTAGGCGCTTGCTTTTCTAAGGTTGAAAGTAGTACGGGCAAAACCCCTAACTCTAGCGACTCTTGCATGGCAACAACAAAGCGTTGATGACTGTGTAGCGGGTTGAAATCGGCAAACTCGCCTAGCGCCTTTCGAATATCGCTCAAGGCTTTTAAGATGGCTGGCGCTAATCTTTCACAAGCAGCGGTAGGCAACATGCTTTGCTTTTCTTTTACAAAAAGCGGGTCGCCTAAAATATCCCGGAATCGGCGCATGGCATGGCTAACTGCAGACGGTGTAATATGCAGCGCTTCAGCCACACGGGTCATGTTTCTATGCTGCCATAGCGCTTCGAAAACCTTGAGTAGGTTCAAATCTAGCTTTTCAAATTGCCTGTTTTCTAACACACGCACCACCATGAATGAAATTCACACCATCTAAGGATTATATTTCATTTCATTCACTGAGCAAGTTTCTCTAGTATGAAGTTAACGAAGCACTTTCGCACACCTTAGGCGATATCTAAGGCATATGAATTTAGTGCGCACTTAACAAGTAGGCTAATCATGTGATGCAAAGCCTTAATACGCTGCTTGCAAGCATTACAAACTAAAGCGAACAATTAAAAAATAAAGGTACCCTATGGATTTTTCACATAACGACAAAACCAAAGCCTTATTAGAAAAGCTGGATAACTTCATTGCTGAGCATATTGCGCCAATTGAAAATGAGGTTTACGACTTTCATCATAAAGAGAATAACCACGGCGACTGGAAAAGCTGGAAGCTGCATCCTGGCACCGAGGCACTAAAAGCCAAAGCACGCGAAGCTGGCTTAGCGAACTTGTTTCTGCCCGATGCTGAACTAGGCCAGGGTCTTACCACACTAGAATATGCGCCAATGGCTGAGCGCATGGGTAAATACTTGTTTGCCCCTGAAATATTCAACTGTAATGCGCCAGACACCGGCAACATGGAAGTGCTTTATCATTTCGGCAACGATGCACAAAAAGAACAGTGGCTAACACCCTTACTGGCTGGCGAAATTCGTTCAGTGTTTGGCATGACCGAACCTGATGTTGCCTCGTCAGACGCTACCAACATGGCGGCAACCATCATTGAAGATGGTGACGACGTCGTTATTAACGGCAAAAAGTGGTGGTCGACAGGCTTAGGGCACCCTAACGCAGCATTTACCATCTTCATGGGTTTATCGAACCCCGACAACGACAAGCACAGCCGCCACAGCATGGTGATAGTTCCTCTAGACACACCCGGAATTACCATTAAGCGCATGCTAGATGCCTACGGCGATTACGATGCGCCTTACGGCCATGGCGAAATGCACTTCGACAATGTACGCGTAAGCAAAGACAACATTATCATGGGTTTAGGCAAAGGGTTTGCTATAGCACAAGGTCGCTTAGGCCCTGGCCGTATTCACCACTGTATGCGCGCTATCGGTATGGCAGAAAAAGCGTTAGAACTTGCGCTTAAACGCGGTCACGAGCGCGTAGCCTTTGGTAAACCTATCATCCGCTTGGGCGGCAACTTAGAACGTGTGGCTGATGCTCGCATGACTATTGAGCAAGCGCGACTGCTTACCCTTCACGCGGCGTGGAAGATAGATAACCTTGGCGTGAAACACGCTATGACAGAGATCTCGGCTATCAAAGTGGTAGTGCCTAATATGCTTCAAAGTGTAGTAGATATGGCGCTACAAATTCACGGTGGCGCAGGCATGTGTAGCGACTTCCCACTAGCACGCTTTGCGGCTGGCGCAAGAGCCCTTCGCTTAGCTGATGGCCCTGACGAAGTGCACAAGGGTATGGTGTCTAGGTTAGAACTTAAAAAATATCAATAAGCTTTCTACAAGGGCGTTTGAAAACAAAGCAAGCTTGATAGAAGCCTACTTATAAGGCGCCCAATTTAGGGCCAGAAACAAAAATGCCGTTTCAATGAAACGGCATTTTTTATTGCTTTAAGGCTTAGTAAGTATAGCGCGCCTGCACGTACCACATACCACCATTGAAACCAAACGGGCTAGCTTCTGAGTAAAGCTGACCTAAGCTTCCTGCGCTTGGGTTTTCTTCTGGGTATTCGTCGAACAGGTTATTTACACCAACAACAAGATCAAGGTTTTCGCTATAAGAGTACTTGGCTTCTACGTCTATCAAAATAGCCGCATCAATACCATCTACACCATTGCCTGTGTCGTCCCAACCACCGTAGTAGTTAGCGCGAACTAGAGTGCGAAGTGCGCCTTGTGTGTGTGTCCAAGAAATATTACCGCGAAGGTTTGGCAGTAAGTCTTCAATTGCAGCAACACGGCCTTCGCCAATTGGGTTAAGTGTGCCTACATCGTCCACTTCGGTTTCGTTGTAGTTCGCAGCTAACGTAATACGTGAATTACCTTCCCATAAATCGAAGCTGTAGTTACCTACAATATCGATACCGCGTGTAGTGGTGTCGAAGCTGTTAGAGAAGAAACGGAACTGTGATAGGTCGTCTAGACCGATAAAGTCTGAACGGTCGATAATGCCCGATGCATCAAGCTCGGTCAGCGCTTCAGATACAGTTGCGTAGTCGGTACCGCCACCAGCGAAGTTAAGCGCATCTAGGAAGTTTACGTTGGCACCTAGTGCTACACGATTTTCCATTTCAATGTTGTAGAAGTCGATGGTCCAGCTCATATCTGCCACATCAATTGATGCACCGAATGAGAAGTTAACCGCTTCCTCTGGCCCTAGCTCTGGACGACCGTTGCCTTGACTTTCAATGAAATCAGCCGCTAGCTGACCTGCCGCCGATGATAATGGCAGTGTACCTTGGTCAATTAGCACACCATTCACGTTTTGCGTGGTAACGTTAGTAATGCTTGCCTGCCCCGCTGTTGGCGCGTGGAAACCGGTTGAGTATGCACCGCGTAAACGGAAGTCGTCCGTTACGTGGAAAATACCGGCCAGTTTAAAGTCGGTAGTATCACCAAATTCACTGAAGTCTTCACGACGCAGCGCTGCTTGCAAGGTTAGTTGGTCTGTTACGTCAGCTTCCAAGTCAATATAGACCGCGTTACTGTCTTGTGACGAGCTAGTATCACGAGGAAAACCACCAAAACCGTTCGAGCTAGACGAGAAGCCTTGGCTTGCTAGCGGACCAAGCGCATAAGACGCTTCATCACCGGCAAATAGATCGAACTCTTCTTTACGGTATTCAGCACCAAACGCAACGTTTAGGTCAGATGCTAAGCCAACATCAACACCGTACACAAAGTTAAGGTTAACTAGTGTTTCGGTTTGCTCTTGGCCACCTGGCACAAAGTCGCGAGGCGTATCTGGGCCTAACGAAGCGTTGATAGTGTTCTTAATAAAGAAATCTGTGCGGTTAGAGCCACGCTGCGCGCTGAAGTCGTAACCTAAGCCGTTACCAATTTCTAAATCACCACGTACACCTACGGTAAACGCCATGTCTTCGTTGTCACCACCAAAGCGAGGTACAAAGCCCGTTGGAATAGTTTCAATGAACGAGAAACAGTTATCGTCAGCCTGTACTTGGGCTAGGAAAGTTGGATCTGGGAATACATTGCCCTCACCGCCAATAGGAATACCATCGATACAGCTTCCACCTACGCCAACACCGTCAAGGTCACCAACTAGTACTGAGTGTACGCCGTCTGGGTCGGCTAAACCTGTTAGTGGGTCAACCAATGGACCTGCGTATACACCGCCGCGCTGGCTACCTTCCGTTACCGGGTTACGGTAGAAGAAGCCACCAGTAACCGTACGTTTACCGTAGTTACCAAATAGGTAAAGCTCGGCTTTGTCGTTTAGCTCGTACGCTGAGTTAATAAAAACTTTATAGTCGTCTTCTACGTCTGGCTGGCCCCAATACTGTGGCACTTCATTGGTATAAGTGTTGATGGTAGAAAAATCTGACTGGGCTAAATAGCCAGCATCAACCATACCTTGTACGTCGTCACGTACAATTGAGCGTACAGTACCTTCAACATCACGAATTTCACCTGTGATGTTCACAAAGCCGTCGGCACCTAGCGAGAAACCAGCGTTAGCAGAAATAGTGTAGTTGTCGCCATCACCTTCATAAGTAGAACCATAGTTAGCGCGGAACTCAAAACCTTCATCGTCGTCGCGAAGCAAGAAGTTAAGTACCCCTGCGATAGCGTCTGAACCGTACTGAGACGATGCACCGTCACGCAGTACTTCAACTTGTTTTAGCGCAAGCGAAGGGATTGCTGAAATATCCACACCCTGCGCACCGTCAGAAATACCACCACCTAAGAAAGAGATAATAGAGCCGCGGTGACGGCGTTTACCGTTTACCAACACCAACACGTTATCAGGTGACAGACCGCGCATGTTAGCCGGACGTACTATGGTAGCCGCATCACTGATTGGCTGGGTGTTTACATCGAACGACGGTACATTCGTACGCAACATATCTTGCACGTCGCTAGACGAGTTTTGGCGGAATTCATCACCCGTAATTACGTCTACAGGTACCGGGGAATCAGCCGCAGAGCGGTTGCTCATGCGCGTACCGGTTACAATGATATTTTCAACATCTTCTGCTTTTTCTTCTGCTTCTTGTGCAAAAGTAGGCGCTGACATTGCCGCAAAAAACGGTAACGAACTAGCAATAATGGCTGAGGTTATTCGATTAAGTTTTTTCCCCTTAGGGAAGTTACCTTGATCCAATGTGTTTCTCCTTCAAGACTTGTTGTTTTTTAAGCGTTTTAAGGTTTTTGATTATTTTTATTATTGGTGTAGGCAACACTTATTAGCGGTTGTTGAATAGAATGTGGTACAACCAAACTAATATGCATCTTTAAATTAGAATAAATTAACTAAAAAATATACCTTATTGAGATAATTATCACTCATTAGACGAATATTATATTAGCCTTTAGGATAAAAGAACGCTTTGTTATTAAGAGGAGCGCAGAAAGCGCCACACGCAACAGCATGAAGCGCTTATAAGAACAGATTAATTATTGGTAAGATTTTGAAAGACTACCTTGCCGTTTACCACCGTCATTACAACGTTGGCCTTCAAAATATCGCTAGGTTCTGCTGTCATAAAATTAGTGTCGAAAACAGAAAAGTCGGCATACTTGCCCACTTCAATAGAGCCTAAAATATCTTCTTGAAACGACGCATAGGCAGGCCATAGGGTGAACATGCGAAGCGCATCTTCCCGAGATAACGACAATTCTGGGTGCCATCCTTTATCTTGCGTACCGTTAAGCCTGCTACGGGTAATAGCTGCGTAAAACTCAATGCGTGGGTCGCCCACTTCAACTGGCGCGTCTGATCCCCCTACCAAGATCACACCTTTATCAACCAGTGATTTCCATGGGTAAGCGTATTCTAAGCGGCTGTAGCCCAAACGGCTTGGTGCAAAGTTTAAATCACCTATGGCATGACTTGGCTGCATTGATGCCACAATGTTCATGTCTGCCAGTCTGACTTGCTGTTTAGGTGGAATAATTTGCGCGTGCTCTAAGCGCCAGCGTAAGTCTTCGGTTTTCCACTTCGTTTTTGGTAGCCCATTCCATGCTTCTTCATACCAATTAAGCGTGGAATATAAAGCGCGATCGCCAATAACGTGGGTCATCACTTGGAAACCCTGCTTTAAGGCCTGTTCCAATACGGGCATAAGTTCAGCTTTTGTGGTGCGGTTCATAAAACCGCTATGATCGGCATCGCTATAGGGCGCAAGAAGCGCAGCACCACGAGAACCTAAGGTGCCGTCGATAAACACCTTTATCCCATTTAAATAAAACAGCCCTTGTGCGAGTGTTTCTGTGCCATTTTGAAAAAGCTTATCAGACTCGCTAATAGGTATAGCAATATAAACTCGGTGCAGCATCTCGTCATTGTTGGCCAGTTGCTTTAGCTGCTGAACTTCTCGCCACTTCATTCCAGCGTCGTGGGTTGCCGTCCACCCTTGCGACACATTTACCTGCATACCGCGCTTTAAATTATCTTGTATATATTGGTCGGACTCGGGCGGTAAAATATTTCTAAAGAAGTCCATTGCCGTTGCCAAAACATAACCGGTGGGCGTGCCATCGTCATAGCGTTCAAACTTACCGCCTTCAGGGTCGGGGGTGTTTTTGGTGACACCCGCAAGGGCCAACGCTTTTGAGTTTACCACGGCTGAAACACCGTCGGCGCGGGGCATAAACAGCGGCTTATTTTCAGTGAATGGGTCTAGGTCGGCAGCACTAAGAAAACGCTGTTCATCTTGCCACTCACGCTCTATCCATCCACGGCCTAATACCCATTCACCGTCTGGCACGGTTTGAGCGAAGGCTTTAATTTCAGCCACTGTGGCCTTTAACGTAGGTATACCGAACAAACTGAGGGTGCGGGTGCGTTTTCCTATGCCTTCAAGATGCTGATGGCTGTCGGTAAAACCTGGAAAAAGCGTGCTGCCTTTCAAATCAATACGCTTTTCAGCACCGCAGTACCAAGGCGCTGCGTCGGCCTCTTTCCCAACAAACACTATGCGACCGGTTTCAACTGCTACCACTTCGGCCTGCCAGTTTTTATCGTCAGCGGTATATATAACACCGTTATAAAACACTATATCTGGGCTGTTACAGGGTTCAGAGGTTTGTGCCAAAACAACATGAGATACAAAGGCTACGGTGGTGATAACGCCATTTAGCATTGAGCGCGATAACACGGTTGAAAACATTGAGTTCACCTACTTTATTGTTATTCGCTTTCATTGGTAAAAAAGCGAGAAGCGGCCAGTTAAATGAACCCATGTTTGTTTCAACATACGTTTTTAAAAGTCCATTTTTTATGCCGATTAAACACACTAGCAACTGCCCTAATTTTAATCAAGGCAGTGGCTTGGTGTTATAAGAGTAAGAATTACTGAAGGGTAGTTTTCAGGATTGTCGTCAGTGCTGCGCGCCTTTATACATTCATGAAGCGCGTTTAATTAAAAGCTATACGAAGCACTTAGCTGGGCGTTAATACCTGCGCCGTAGTAACCCACAGTGTGTAGGCTGTTAATGTACTTCTTATCGAAGATGTTATTGATGTTCATGCGAACGGTAAGATCTTCAGTAAACGCGCGTGATGCGTACACATTACCCAAGAAATACGCACCTTGTTCAACGTTATAATCCACATTGCTTATTTCAGACTGCCAGCGACCACCAAAGCCTACTTCCACCTCTGGTGCTTGTGGCACTGTGTACGCTAGCTGGAACGTTACTACGTCACGGGGCGCCCATAAGTTAGCATCATTGCCCTGCTCATCCTCTACTTCGATAGCAGTATAAGACGCATTAACACGCAGTGCATCGGTGACCTGCCCGGCTACTTCAATTTCAAAACCATCAGACTCTACTGAAACGCCTTTGTAGTAGTACTGAAGCGTGTCTGGGTTAGTGCCTGCGTAGGCCGCCAAATTATCTTGCTCTGCAGTAAAGTAAGCGAACGTGGTTAATAAACGGTCGTCAAACCATTGGGCTTTCACGCCCGCTTCAAAGTTTTGACCTTTAGTTGGGTCTAGGTACTGGCCGTTAATGTCGTACTGTTCTTGCGGCTGGTACACGTCTGAATAACTTACGTACGCGTTCACATCTTCAGTGATTGCGTAAGTAGCACCAACATAAGGGCTGGCTTCGCTTTCAGAGTTATCGATAACCGCGCCAGCGTTTTGCCCTGTTCGCTCAAAATCGATGGCGTTAAAGCCAGCAATAACATGCATTTCATCAGTAACGCTAAAACGAGCTGAGCCAAAGTAACGGGTTAGGTTTTGCTCAATGTTTGAGTACTCGGCAGCTGCTAGCCAATCTGGCTCGGCAATGGCATCTAGCGCATAAGGGAACGCAGGCGTTGGGCCATAGGCAGGAGTTGCAGCGTAATCAAATGCGTGAACAAAAGACACATCGTCGCTGGTAGCGTGGCTTACCCCAAAGTTCACTTCGTGATTACGGCCAAATAGGGAAAAGTCACCAAATACACGGCCTTCAACAAGATGAGAATCGCGCTCTGAGTCATAACGACCCGGCCAGCCAACTAGGCCTAATCCCGTATCTTTATCAATAGCGCCGTAGGCGTAAAACAGTTTGCTTTGATCTTCAAAGTCGCGGTAGTTATAGCTAAGTAGTAACTGCCAATCGTTATCGAACACGTAGTCTAGCTCTACAAACGCATTGGTAGTTTCGGTATCCCATTTCGACCACTCTTGTGCTGTGGTATCACTAATGTCCCACTCGGCTTGGGTGCCATCGGTATAGTTAAATACTAGCCCGCCCCAGGTGTTGCCGTCGGTATTCGCATCTTGATAAGACAACCCAAAGGTTACGGTAGCGTTGTCGGTTAACTGGCCGTCGATTACACCGTACACAAAGCTGCGATCGTTTTCCAGGCCGTCTAGGTGCGACTCTTTATCTTCAACGCTAGCTACTACACGGGCGGCCCAGCTGCCGTCTTCGGTAAGCAGCATTGAATAGTCGCCCTGTACGCGCTTAAAGTTGTACGAGCCAATGCTTGCGCCAATTTCACCACCCTCTTCATTGGTTGGGCGCTTGCGCACATAGTTAATGGTACCCGACGCATTACCCACACCGGTTAGCAGGCCATTGGCACCACGAATAACTTCAATTTCTTCATAACCGTAAGCTTCAACAGAGCCGGTAACAATGCCCCAGTCGTTCGGCAGGCCTACACCGTCTATTTGCGTGTTTTTAATTTCAAAACCACGGGCTGTATAGTTGGTACGGTTAGTTTCCCACTCTTCTACATTAATACCCGGCGCAAGCTTTAGCGCATCATTAATATTAAACGCACCGAACGACTGCATTAAGTCTTCAGAAAGAATACTAATAGATTGCGGCGTTTCGCTAATTTCCATGGTTAAGCCCGTTGCACCGCGGCTAACGCGATTTTGACGAACGCCAACAATACGAATTTTTTCAACGTCTGCTTCTTTAACTTCTACCGTATCGCTTTGCGTAGTTTGCGCATTTACCGACAATGCAAACGCGATAGGCGTTAGTGCAAATAAACTGCTTAATTTCATGGTTTTCTCTGTTATTGGTTTTGAAGGGTTTGTATGTTTTCGGGGCAGGAGTATAAAACACCTTAAACTTAATTTAAATGATAATTATTGCCATTTACAATTAAACAAAAAGTGAAATCGCTAAACGCTGGCTGCGCTGAGGGTAATGCGATAATCTGTAATTTAGATCAGGGAGGCATCTACGTTTTGACCAGCAGTACAAAAAACACCGTTACGCATTACAGCGAAAAAGCGCAGCACTATTACGATTTGTATAATTCGGTAAACGCCGAAACAGTGCACGGCGATTGGAAAGCGTTTCTACAAAATGCCAAAGCAGGCACCGCGCTAGATGTAGGCGCAGGCAGTGGCCGTGATGCCAACTGGCTAGCCGAGCAAGGGTGGAAAGTAACAGCCGCAGAGCCTGCCGATAAGCTAAGAAACCTTGCACAAGCCAATTCACATAACAGCGTTACATGGTGTAACGCCAGCCTACCCGCGCTTACCGCCCTACCCCAACAGCCAAAAACATACGACCTAATACTGCTTTCAGCGGTATGGATGCACTTGCCGGAAGCGGAACGACCACCTGCGTTAAAACGGTTAGCTGAATTACTTTCAGAAAACGGAAAAATGTACATAAGCCTTCGGTTCGGCCCAAATGATGAAGCACGGCCTATGCACTCTGTAAGCTATGAGGAAGTGGCAACCTTGGCGAAAAATAATGGACTAACTGCACGCAATTTAAACCCTGTTCCAAGTCAGGATGGTTTGAGTCGAGATGATGTAAAGTGGGTTACGGTTGAAGTGTGTCAACATGACTAATGATTAAACTTTATCATTTGTACTTTAGCGATATTGATGATTCCACATTCATAAAATTCCTTTCTAATTATTCCTTTAAAGAGTTCTGTAATGAGGTAAAGAAGAATGTCTGACTTTTCGATTAATAATAAACATTATCAGTATATTTCAGCTCCACACTTAACTGGTGATATTGATTGGCATGATGCATACATCGAGAAGATAAAAAGAATTTTAAATGGAAAAGGTCTTCAAGGAGATCCAATTTCAGTACCAGCCTATCCTTTAGTTGAGTATCGAGACCAATCTGAAGCCGTTTTCGAGTTCGGAAGTTATTGGGAAGGTGCCATTTATTATTTGAACACGGTTTTAGATGCGACCACAACGTCGATGCAACTCGCTATAGTTAAGCGTTGTATAAATGAGGAATATACCTCTGACAATGAAACACTATTCTCAAAAATTTGGGATAGTCATGGCCAATTAACCTTCCTTAAAGCTTTTTTGATAAGAGAGTTTTATAGGTACCAAGAGGGGTATGAGGACAGTTGGGAATGGGAAAAAAGACCAAACATGATCCCACGAGGAATTAGTGACGATTTAGAGTGGCTACGGGACTTTATATTTAGTTATAGCAACGAACGTAAGAAACATCCGAATCCTTTCTTTGGTGGTGATAACCCTCTTCATTTAAGATTAATCTCACTTAGAAATGGAATAAATAAAAGTGAATAAGTTCTATGAAATCAACCCAACTAATGAAAATTATTGGAGAGCAATTATATTGTTTGGAAGGAACGTTGCCTCTTATAAATTCGCTCTCGCTAAAGCCCTCTATGACTTTCGAAATACTAAAAATGAGATAATAAGTATTGAAGAACTTGCTCCTAGGTTTTCTGCTCATATATGCTCTCACTTAAAAGAAAACGATAAGCAAACAACCACCAGTTCGAGTAGGTACTTGGATTATTGTAGACAGTATAATCGTGAAGAGATTTCGCTAAACGAGCTCATAGAGGCTACAGCAAGATTTGGTTTTAATCATGTATTTGGGGCATTTCACAATGTCCATAATAAAAATATAAATAATCGTTTTTTCTATGACGAAAGAAAATCCATGGGAGGGCTTCTACTAACCGACAACTTTTTTAAAATTGCAGAATCCGCTAGCTTTGATGATCTTAATCAAGAAACTGATTCTAGGTGGAGACTTGTCGAAACAGCTTGGTCGCTTGGAATCTCAAAAAACGTTGTTCAAATAGCGTTCGACCAAGAAACTGATTTACTTCATACCCAAAACAATAATATGAAGAGAGTAGATATAACTTCCAGTCGCAGCGCACTCAACGGATATCAAAAAGGAAAGTGCTTTTATTGCTTTCGAAAAATATCACTTAAAAAATACTCCTTTGAAATAGCAGAAGTCGATCATTTCTTTCCGCACCGACTAAAGGACTGTGCCGACAAAAAGGTTATTGATGGTATAGCGAACTTAGTTTTAGCATGTAAAGAATGTAATCGTGGCACTAATGGTAAATTTGACCGTATCCCTACTATAAACTTACTGGAAAGGCTACATCTACGAAATGAATATTTAATAAAAAGTCACCATCCTTTAAGAGAAACACTGATGCTACAAACTGGCGTTACTGAAAAACAACGTATTGGTTTCTTGCAAGATGCATATACCTGCTCCAGCCTCTCTATAATACATAAGTGGGAGCCAGAGAGGGCCGGAGCTTTAGGATTCTAGTATATAGCGGTGGGGGCTAATACTAATACCAATATCTCATCGTTTCAGGAATTTCTTCTAAAAAATATGTTTCAAATGATACTATATTTCTTTTATTAATTAAGTGAGCTTCATTTTTTACATTTTGATGAACTACTATGATTACGTTGTGTCTTCCCATTTGCTCTGCTTTTGAACTACTTATGTTATCATCCATTGTAAGTAAATGTATGCATGGTAAACCGGTTCGCTGAAGTTCTTCTATAACTTCTTGCCACCGCTCTCTTAAAGTTGTTTTCATCGTTCCAATAATAACTTTGTCACGTCTTTGATCAAAAGCTTCAATATTGGGTAATAGCGAATCGACTATTTTTCCAAGACCTTTATCTTTAAAAGCTATTTTACCTATTTGTTTTTGGGAGGAGAACTCGTAGTCATATGTTTCATATAGTTTGTAAATAATCGCTTCAAAGGTTTTTCCTGCCCTAGATCTTCGCGATTGAGTATTACTCAAACATAATTCATATATATATGGACTAATACGGCCAGCGTACTCACCACATAAACGCTGTATTTGTTCCACAACCTTCTTAGGCTGCGCTTGGAAATCTATTGTTTCGTGTAAAATAGTATCGAAGATGTCGGCAGGTGTACTAAGGTTACTAGTGATGTGTCTCAATATTGCAACGTTAAACTCAGCTTCTTCTGCCAAAAAGTACTTGTAAGCAGTTTCACGAAGAAAGTGTATTAATTCTGAGATTTCGTTTGTTTTCTTCACAAGCTCGATTTTTGGGCGATGCTCTTCAAATACCTGCTCGACAGTAAGCGATGGGGGGCTAATAAGTTGCTTCCGGTACTTTTTTATTAAGCTCTTGAACTCAGCCTTCTCTTGTTCGGGTATACTTATAATCTTATTCAAATCTTTGTATTTCATAATCATTCCATTGTTACGTGCAGCTAAAGTATAGTCACCTTAAATTGTGAATCCAAGACAATTGGTATTACACGTTGGCAAACAATATTTGAATGATGTAAAATCCGGGTCAAAAACCGGATAAAATTTGCGATGAATAAGAACATGCCAGATATCGAAATAGCTGATTTTGTTAAACTGACAAGAGTTAATTTAGGGCTTGGTAGAACCGAGTTTGCTAACCTACTAGGTATGAATGCGACTGGTGAGCGGACTGTCCGAGGTTGGGAAACAGGCGAACATAAACCTTCTAAAAGAAAACTAGAAGACATAGCCTGTTTAGAAGAGCGACTTCGTAGTATAAGAGACTGTGCCCCATTCAGTGCAAGCGAAGCAAATTTTGATTTCACTTTCGTTGATTTGTTTGCAGGGATAGGTGGCATTCGAATACCTTTTCAGGAGGAAGGTGGAAAATGTATTTTTACGTCCGAGTGGGATAAGTTTGCACAGAAAACTTATATCGCTAACTTTGGTGAAGTTCCTAAAGGGGATATAACGAAAATTTCATCCACAGATATACCTGAGCATGACGTTTTATTAGGGGGATTTCCCTGCCAAGCTTTTTCACAAGCAGGGTTAAAGCGTGGCTTTAATGATACTCGAGGCACTATGTTCTTCGAGATTCAAAGAATTCTCTCTGAAAAACGACCTAAGGCATTTTTACTAGAAAATGTAAAGCAGCTTGTGGGGCATGACAAAGGCAGAACGCTAAAGACAATTCTTTCGATACTAAGAGGGGAGCACTCGCAAGACATACCAGCTGATGTGCCTATGTCTAAAGAAGCAAGAAAAGCGTTAACTCAAAAGCTCAATTACTGGGTTGACTTCAAAGTTATAAGGGCCAAGGACTTTGGCGTCCCGCAAAATCGAGAGCGAGTCTTCATTATAGGGTTTGATAAAGATTATTTTTCTAGTAAAACGCATTTTGAAAACATCTTCAACTGGCCATCCCCCGAAGGAAAAGAAACAAAAGTAGGGGATATCTTAGAAGACATAACAATCATGAAAGAGGATAGCTATACCATCTCAGACACCTTATGGGCGGGCCACAAAAAGCGCAAGGAAGCCCACAAGAAAAAAGGGAATGGGTTTGGCTACTCTCTTTTCAACGCCGAAAGTGAGTACACAAACACTTTAAGTGCTCGATATTACAAGGATGGTTCCGAAATATTAATTGACCAAAAGAATATAGGAAAGAACCCTAGAAAACTCACACCGCGAGAATGTGCACGATTGCAGGGCTTCCCCGAAAATTTTGTCGTAGATGCTGTATCGCCCACTCAAATTTATAAACAATTTGGCAACTCTGTTTGCGTTTCTGTTGTAAGGGCGTTAGCCCGAGAGTTAGTAAAAACCTTAAAATCAGCAGAGCAAGCGCGCCAGTTTTAAAGGCAGAATTGTTACCTTCGAAAGAGACAATATATGTAAACTGTAACTTCAAAAAGCCCAAAGGTCCGCACAACCGCTACCTATCGAACAATTTTATCGGCGTAGGCCATTGATTATAATAAAGATGTTGAGTGGTAATAAAATAAATGCGACTATAGTAGAATCAAAATTGTATATCAGGGAGGATTTCAATTGAAATCAGAGTTCATTGATGCACGTCGTCAGCTAGTTGATTATTTTAGGGCTCAACTTATTGGCCCAGTTAATGGCCCTCAAGAGCTTCTCAAAGACGATATACCGCATAAACGTTACTTGATGGGTACGCTATTTCCCATCTCTGCACTCCGCGACGAGACAGATGAAACTGAAGATACTAAGTCGAGCACCGAAGCTCTCAGTAACGATTTTAAGCCATCATCTATGTCGCTGTCGTTTGCTGTAGAAGAAAATTCCTGTCTACAAGTTACTATCTCCTGTGGCCGATACACCAAAGGCGATTCAAGCGAATGGCGACGCGAGCCACTTGAGCTTACCATTCCACTCCAAGTAAATAAAAACCTAAAGTTGTGTGAAGAAATCTTTGGGAATTACGGTCGTCTTGACGTAAATACTAAAAGTTTTGCGAAATCAAAAATCGTAACTTTAGCTTTAACGAATAACATTAAGTCTGGCGATACATTAAAACCCGAAGAGTGTCTTTATCAATGTGGCATCGAGATAAATGTTACAAAAGGTAAACTTAGAGAGTACCCGACCAGCGATAGATTTAAACTTGACGAGGAGCAGCAAGACCTCGCTCTTATATATAGAAATCTTAAACCATGGGCTGTCGGCCATGGCATTTCCGTCGAATGGGATGAAAACACGACTCCGCCTAAAAAGCTAGTAACATCCCCAATGCCTTGTCATGAAATTAAAGGCTTTACAACCGATTTGGACAAGCAGCAAGCAAAAAAACTAAATACGAATATTCTATCTATAACTCGTATAGCAGACGAGAATGAAGCTAGCGCCACCGAACTTTTAGCCGGCTACGAAGAGCTGATAGATTTGTATACTGACTGGATTGATAGTTTAGACAATGAAAAACTACCATCGCAATATAAAGAGGCTAAAGAAAGAGTTATTGGACGGCTACGAATAAACGCTGACCGTATGTATGATGGCATTGAACGTTTGCGCAATAACTCTAAAGCTCTTCTCGCTTTTCGTTTAGCGAATCGTGCTATGTTAATGCAAATGGTTCATAGTTCGTTAACAAATACTGCGAAAGCAAGGAATTGGGGATATACTAAACAAGACTACTTTACAGAAGACATCAGAGCTAACTTCACTTGGCGACCTTTCCAGTTAGCGTTTCAGCTATTGGCATTAGAATCAATGATACCAGATGCAGAAGGTAAGCTCTCTTGCACTCACGACGATGTCGACCTTCTTTGGTTTCCCACGGGAGGCGGAAAAACTGAAGCATATTTAGCTGTTGCCGCTTGGGAAATGCTTTACCGCAGATTAGCAGAAGGTATGAGTGGTGGTGGAACCGCAGTAATAAAACGGTACACATTAAGACTTCTCACATCTCAGCAATTTCAGCGAGCAGGATCATTAATTTGTGCTTTGGAACAAATACGCCAGTCTGAAAGCGCACTTCTAGGCAGTGAACGGTTCACCCTTGGTTTGTGGGTTGGTAGCGCTAGTGCGCCCAACGATTTTCAAACTGCTTATACACTTTTTAAAACGCAGCGCAATGCACAACAACCCGAGAACCCCTTTCAACTTCAATCTTGCCCATGGTGCGGTACGACAATTTTCCCAACACGTCATAGTGAGCTTTGCGAAGATTATGGAGTAAAAAGCACAAAGACTAGCTTCCAGTTTTACTGTCCAAGTGACCATTGTGAATTTCACGACGGCCTACCAATTCAGGTTGTCGATGAGGCCATGTATGCTTCACCTCCAACCCTTTTAATTGGCACTATAGATAAATTTGCAAGGCTGACTTGGAAGGCCGAAGCTAGTGCTTTCTTTGGTAATGGTGCGAAACTTCCACCCAGCCTAGTTATACAAGATGAGCTTCATCTTATTTCAGGACCCCTCGGTACTATAGCTGGTATATATGAAGCAGGCTTTGACACAGTTTTCGACCTAATGGGAAGAAGGCCAAAAGTAATAGCTGCAACAGCAACCATTAGAAGCGCGGCACAGCAAGTAAATAGGTTATTCGGACGCAAAGTAAACATATTCCCCCCATCGGGAACAGATCAAGCTGACTCCTTCTTTTCTAAAGAAGATAAAGTTAACCCCGGTAGGCTCTACATTGGAATGATGCCAGCAGGGCATACCAGCCAGACCGCTATGGTCCAAATTGGCGCGGCAATGCTACAAGCGCCAGTTGAACTAGGGCTAGACGGGCAAATATTAGACAGCTATTGGACGCTCCCTATTTATCACAACTCGCGTAGAGAATTAGGTAAAACAATGACGCTGGCGCAAGATGATATTCCAGCACGTATCAAAGTAATTTCTAAGAATCAGAATGATCTTAGAGAAGTTGAAAACGTTGAAGAATTAAGCGCGAACGTCAAAGGTTCAAGAATTCCTGAAGTGTTGGCAAAGGTAGAGCAAACTGTGGGAAATGATGCTGTTGATGCCCTGCCTTGTACAAATATGATCTCTGTCGGTGTAGACATTGGGCGTCTCGGATTAATGTTAATCGCAGGTCAGCCAAAAGCTACAGCTGAGTATATTCAGGCGTCTAGTAGAGTTGGACGCTCTAAAAAGCGGCCTCCGGGCCTTGTGGTAACTGCATATTCAGCTTCAAAGCCACGCGATCGTTCCCATTACGAAACCTTTAAAACCTATCATCAAGCGCTTTATCGCTATGTCGAGCCCACTAGTGTTACACCTTGGGCAATGCCTGCCATTGAAAGAGCGCTGCACGCAGCGTTAATAGCAGCTGTGCGTATATCTGGATATTTAAGAGACAATGAAAGTGCTGTGTATTTTGATAAAGCGTCATCAGAGTTTATTACAATTAAACAGAAACTTGAGGCTAGGCTATTACTAGCCATGAATGGGGTCTCTAAACGAGAAAAGGACGCAGTTTTCAAACACCTTAACGCGTTAATCGATGACTGGCACGATAGAGCAACAAGAGACGAAAACCCAATTAACAGATACTTCTCTAATTCGGTTCAATTTAGACCGCTATTCAAATCTTTTGAAAGCGATAAACACGAAGAAGCATGGAAAACACTCAACTCGATGCGAAATGTTGATACTGAAACTTCGATTCTTGTTCGAGGCGAATACAATGACTGATATTTCACGAAGCTACCGCAGTTCCCAATTGATTTCACCGTTTGGCCCAGGCGCAATCGTCGATATAGGGGATGAGTCACTGTTAATGATCGATATTAATCAATGGCCAAAGAAACTTGAACATATTAAGTTGGAGCGCCTTACCAAAGCGATAGGTATTCGGGCACTCAAGAAGCCTCCTGTAATAAAAGACTGGCACACAGAGAAACACGCCGAAAACTCACTGATGTCATATCGTTTTCCAAGGTGGTTATTTTGCCCTAGGTGTCGCCACCTGCGAAGATGGAAGTCAGACGATAAAACTAACGACCTTGGCGCCCCTATTTGTAAAAATAGTTCATGTCAGGGCCGAACGATGATGCCAATGCGCTTTGTCGTAGCTTGTGAATCTGGGCATTTACAAGACGTTCCTTGGGATCGGTGGGCACATATGAATGAAAAATCCATGTGTGAAAAGCCGGAGAGTAACCTTTATTTTGAAGCCAAGGCTGAATCGGGAAGCGGTTTAGGATCTTTACAAATACGTTGTAAAAACCCTAATTGCGGTGCAAGTAATAACCTTGCCAATATTATGCAGAAAGGGGCACTAAAAGTTCGCTGTTCAGGCAAACAACCTTGGGAATACCAAGCGAACAATGAATCTACCTGTGATGAACAAGAGCTTCATGTATTACAACGTGGCGCTAGCAACTTGTATTACCCCATTATTCGTTCAGCACTTGATATTCCAGCAACTTCTAAGCAGGCAAATGGCTCAATACTTGATATTTTCAAAGGCTCCGATGATTATGAAGACCTGATGAACGCCCTTGCTAGAGGGAAGAGACCGCGAGCTCGATTGATAGCTGATGAAATCGCTGAAGATTTTGGCATTGAAGGCGGCGCTGATGCAGTCTTGGAAGCCGTAGAAGCTTCCGCTGCAAAGGGGGAAAAATTCACTATCCCTTCAGACGAGGGATTGAGAGTCGCAGAATGGCAAATTCTAACTTCGGGGAATTTACAAGCCTTACTCTCGAATACTTTTCAAGCGCGCGTAGCAAGCACGGAAGGTGCAGACACTTTTAATTGTGAAAGATTAATAAAAAGAACCGTATTAATTGACAAGTTGCGAGAAGTTCGTGCTTTTTTAGGATTTAACCGCGTCAAACCTAATGAAGAAAAAGCGGTTATTATGAATGATAACCGCACTGAGTATAGCTGGCTACCCGCTATAGAAGTTTTTGGAGAGGGTATTTTTATAGAATTCAACCAAGATGAGCTTGAAAGTTGGAAACTAGATAACCAAGCTTTTGTGCAGTTACGAAGAAAAAATGCACAAACAATCTGGGAGTCACTAGTCAATCACTACCTTCCAGAGCCGACGGCCAAGCTTATCGTTCTTCACACGTTTGCACACCTACTCATCAGACAACTAAGCTTTGAGAGCGGTTATTCTAGTGGTGCGCTTCGAGAGCGCATCTATGCAAGTGAAGGTCAAGCTGGCGTACTAATATATACAGCGGACGGCGATTCAGAGGGTAGCCTCGGTGGACTTATTCAACAAGGGGAAGCTAACCGACTATATCCTGCAATTATTGCAGCTTTAGAAGCAGCCAGTTGGTGCTCTAACGATCCTGTATGTAGTGAGTCAGAGTCACTAGGGATTACTGGGCTAAATAGAGCAGCATGTCATTCATGCTCTTTAGTTTCCGAAACAAGCTGCGAGTTCAACAACCTACTGCTAGATCGTAAGCTCCTCATTGGTGATCACAATGGCGCTGGCCTATTTTCTGAAGTGTTAAAGAAAGCGGCGGAGGGTGATGACTAATGCGAATGCCTAACTCTCGCCAAATTTCAGAAGAGCAACAGGATGTATTTGAAGATGCACCTATAGATGGTACCGTACTTGTTACAGGACCTCCCGGTACCGGAAAAACTGTAATAGCTTTTCTCAGAGCTAATGCGGTAGCACGAAAAAAATCCAAAGCTGCTGTTTTAATGTATAACCGTGTATTAAGGCGTTATACAGAAAATGTGGCCAAACAAATGGAAGGAAACATATCGTCAAAAACCTTCCATAGTTGGCTTTGTGAGTGGTGGCAATCGCTAAAAATTGCTCAAGTTAGCGGTGAAAGCGAAGAAAGCACAGCAACCGAAAAGGTATATTACGATGTACCTTTTCAAGAAAAAGAAGATTTTAAGTCGCTTGGTGGCAAATGGGACAGCGCTCGACAACAGTGGTATGTAGAGAAAAATGCTGGCACGGCTAACCCTAAAGCGTTAGAACAATGGCAAGAAGTTGATTTCATGGTTGTTAACTGTTCATATTCTGACCGCCAACTGGTTAAAGCAGCAGGTGCGCGTTGGGATGGTCCAGCCAAAAAATGGTTAGTATCCAGTAAAACTTTTAACGAAGATCCTGAAAAATTCGCTAGATGGCGCTGTGAGAAAGAACAAAAGGTAGGGGGATCCAAAAAAAATAAAAATTACCGCCCTCCAGAACTAAAACAATGGTTGTACGACTGGGATACTATGATAGACCAGTTTTTAGAAATTGACGAAAAACAAAAAAAAGATTGGGGTTACCTAATTATCGACGAAGCACAAGATTTCAGCCCTGAAATGTTTCGATTTTTGAGACTGGCCGCAAGAGAGCTCCCTGAAGGCGGGATTACTATTTTGGCAGACGAAAATCAAAGGTTACAGGAAGGCCAAAATTCTAGCATCGCTGAGATTAGTAGCGCGTTGAAAATTAAGGACGAAAACAAATTCCAGTTAACAAAAAACTTTAGAAACACTCGTCAAATTTCTGATCTAGCTTCTTTCTTTTTCGTTGGGCTAGATACTGGCAAGCCCCTACCACCTTCTAGAGTCGGTAATGTACCGAAGCTATTTAAGCTGCCTGATGCAAAGTCACAAGCAATTGAAATTTCGAAGCAGTTGAAGTTTAGAGGAGCTTTAGAGGTTGGCGTAATAGTTGATTC
Source organism: Alteromonas sp. ABM1_013 (assembly GCF_056160505.1). Lineage (NCBI taxonomy): Bacteria > Pseudomonadati > Pseudomonadota > Gammaproteobacteria > Alteromonadales > Alteromonadaceae > Alteromonas > Alteromonas sp. ABM1_013. Next base: position 92,978 of record NZ_JBSWXH010000006.1, on the reverse strand, counting down.
AGAGGAAGATCGAAAATTTTTTAAAGATCATCTTACCGAATCACTACCGTCATATCGCGTTCAAACCTATACGAGCAAATCATCAAAGGGTAGTGATAAGCTGGTTTTTGACGACACGCGGCAAGGTGTAATTACCGTACTCAATCGCAGAAGCTGTAAAGGCCTTGAGTTTGATACTGTATTTATACCATGTATGGAAAACTTTAAATTTGACGATAGTAACCTTGATGTCTTTAAGATGAATATGTATGTAATGTGCTCGCGAGCGCGCACTGAGCTAATACTAATGATTTCTGCAAATGATACGTGCGACACTTCTGTGCTCGATCATTTACCTTCTAAAGATACAGGTTTGATAGAATATCAATAGTTGAACTGGTGACCAAAAGCTTATGAACTCAAAATTTATTATTCTCAACCGAAAAGCATTTACAAGACTAGTGTTGGCATTCGAAATCTTGCCCTCTTCAATAGCCTTCAGCATCGAAGGACGTAAATTGCTTGAAGAAGCTGAAGTTCAAGCTTTAGTGGGCCTCAAGGCTATAAATAATCAGCATATTATAATTCAGCTCGCAACATCAATTACGCAGCCTTATTGGCCCATAAAGCTTATCCAAAAGGTTATGTTTGTGGATGAAGAAGCACTTGAGAATTTTAAGCTGAGAGCATATAGCAATTACAATGTTGAGACACTCGAACTAGGTTTGATAGAACCCACTGAGAGCCACAAAATTACTGGCCAATTTTTAGAGCCTGAGGTTGACTATAATACGGCCAAGACCGGAGAGTTACTGGAAGTCGATGCGTTTTGTGGTCTTATCTTCGAGGAATTTTGCAAAGGTTCACTAAGTGAGGATGAGGTGCTCAAAATATATAGGGAAGATAAATTTCCTGAGATCGAAATCCTAGGGATAGATGGTAGCGATGAGCTGCAAGTATTTGTAGCTCAGTGCATTTTGCATAGTTGCTTAAAATTCAACAATGACGCAGGTTGGAATGCTCACGAAATTATAAACGATATAATTAAGACTAGAAGTGAAAAGTTAAGTGAGCTTACGCAATGGCTCGCTACAGCTGAGCTAGCGCTGACAGGCGACTTATCTAATGCACCGTTCGTTGATGGTGGAAAACCAGCTCTCCGTGCTGCAATTTTAGTTTTACTTAATCCCGAACCTCGCCAAATAAAAGCGCTGAGGGCAAATAATTCCATTGAGGTCGGTGACGAAGTAGAGCGCCTTGCTATGAAGTTTGCAACCCTTAGATTTGGTTTCAGTTATCTTGACCATAGTAAGAGAGCTCAAAACCCATCTGCACGTTCTTTTTTGGATGATTTCAGAGCAAGTATTCTTAATAAAAATTTGCACTCATCGTTTAGTGTCACTTCATTAAATGAATTAGAAGCCAATCAAAAAGCGAATTCACTTGAAGCATCAGATTTAAAAGAGTCTGAACTAGGCTTACTACCTTTAGAAGAAAAAGACTGCTTATCATGGTTATATGCGGACAACACTAAATCAAGCGAGACTATAAAAGTGTATCGTATATCAGGGCTTAACCCTAGAGCAGGTTGCGACTTGTCACTCCATGTAGATGCTGAGAAAAACTTAAAGCTAATGATAGTAGATGCTTCGCGGCCTAAGGCAAAAATGGTCGGGCCTAGTGCAGCGTTCAAACTTTTGAAGCTTCAGGCAAGCTTGCCCGCAGACTCTAGGTTCGAAGCAGATGATAGTAATTTATGGTGGGTCGCACCAGAAGGGTGGTGGGAAGCGAATGACATGAAAGAAGGCCTTGTTAGGGTCATAAAAACAATAAACGACGTTGAAAGAGTTGCAAATAAGTCCCCATTCTTATCTTAATTTTTATAAAAATTGGAATACGGGACTTAAGCCACAGTTTGGCTTGAGAGTTTTAGAGCTGCAATGAATACAGAAAAACTTTCGAATGGGATGAGTGCATGGATGTAAAGGTAGCAATTTCTTCTGAATGCCTAAGTGCGTTTGCTAAAATTCCTAGAAAAGCGCAGAGCGGGGTTTTAAAGTTTTTTACAAAATTTCAGAATGACCCCAAGTCTCCTGGTATTAACTATGAAAAAATTATTGATGCGGCAGACAAAGCATATCGTTCAGTTCGAATTGATCAAAATTTCCGAGGCATTGTCCGAAAGCCTGAACAAGGGTCCACATTCCTCTTACTATATGTAGCTAAACATGACGATGCTTATAACTGGGCCAGGCGCAAAAAGTGTCAAATAAACACCTATAATGGTGCTATGCAGGTATTCGAAACTGTAGATAAAAAAAGTGACTTTGACTCAAACGTCATAAAAGTTAGTGACCAACGCCGTTTATCGCAACTCACCATTACGTTAAGTGAAAAACAGCTTCTTAAACTTGGTGTTCCAGAAGAGTACATCGACATCGTTCAAGCCATCACAAATGAGCAAGAACTTGAAAAGCTTCAGGATAAATTGCCTGTAGAAGCTTTTGAAGCTATTTATTTGGCAGCAATGGGCGAGAGCTGGGAACAGCTAGAGGCAGAATACTGTAAATCTACTAAAGATAAAGTTGACCCTAACGACATTGAAAAAGCACTATTGCGTAATGCCTCCAAGCGCATATTTAAAGTAGTAGAGGGTGAAGAAGAATTACGAACTATGCTTGACCGCCCGCTAGAGCACTGGCGTATTTTTTTACATTCTTCACAAAGGAAGTTAGTAGAAAAATATTGGAACGGACCAGCTCGCGTTTTAGGGGGAGCCGGAACAGGTAAAACAGTAGTAGCGATGCACAGGGCTAAATGGCTTGTGAACAATGTACTTAAAGACGATGAAAAACTACTATTTACTACCTATACATCTAACTTATCTGTCGATATATATCAAAACTTAAAAAAAATCTGCTCTCTCGAAGAGTTACAAAGAATAGAGGTAAAGAATATAGATAAATGGATTGCTCAGACGCTAAAAGAGGCTAGGTACAGCTTTAAACTGCTATATAAAACGATGAGTAATTATGATTTTTTCTGGCAGCGAGCACTTAAGCAAATTTCACCTGATGTTACATTGCCGAAAAGCTTTTATCAGGAAGAACTAGATAGGGTAATTATTCCGCAGCAAATCAACACTATAAACGAATATTTACGAGCTGCTAGAGTAGGAAGAGGCGTTAGATTGCCAAGAACGACACGGAAAAAAGTCTGGCCAGTTTTCGAAACTTTTAAGAACTTACTTGAGGAAAAAAGCTATAAACTATTCAATCAAGCTACGCTCGATCTTGCAAATCTAATAAGCAAGGGAAAGCTAAACTGCAAGTATAGAGCAGTTATAGTTGATGAGGCGCAAGACATGAGCACTGAAACGTTAAAAATGTTAAGGGTATTAGTGCCGAGCCAGAATAATGATTTATTTTTAGTTGGGGACGGGCACCAGAGAATTTACGCAAACCAAGCTGCTTTAAGTAAATCTGGGATAAATATCAAAGGCCGTGGCAACAAACTTAAAATTAATTATCGTACAACAGAACAAATTGAACGCTACGCAAAATTAATTCTCGAAGGCATTCAAATAGATGATTTAGATGGCAGCCTTGATAGTAATACGAACAACTATTCTTTGACACAGGGAATTGAGCCAACAATCGGACTGTTTAAAGACACTACCGAAGAGTTTAATTGGATATACACAAATATTAAGGCCCTTCTTGAAAATGGAGTTGAGCTAGCAGATATTTGTGTAGTAACAAGAACTATAGGGTTACGTGATAAAATAGCTGCATATTTGAAGCAGGCAGGTTTAACAATAGTCGAATTAAAGCAGAACGGCGATGAGAGGACACTTCCAGGTGTACGTTTAGCAACGATGCACCGTGTAAAAGGCCTTGAATTTCGGTATGTCTTCATCTCATCGATTAACGAAGGGGTAGTTCCACTTAAACAAGCACTCACTTCAACTGACGACCACATTGAAAAACAAGCCCGCGAACTAAATGAAAGAGCACTACTGCATGTAGCAGCAACACGCGCGATTAAGCAGTTATACTTATCTAGTAGTGGGACACCGAGCAGTTATTTATCTTACATCGTTTGACGTCTGCCTTAAGATTAGGTGCAGAGCGTACGTAAAATCTTAAATTACCACGCTACATCTAACTTGATAAAAATAGTGGGTTAACTCCAATTATCCACAATCTTGTTGCTAGCGAGGATAAAAATCACGCTTTCCAAAGTTGTTATCACATCTTCAAAAGGTACAGCAAAACTCTTGTAGTCTTCGCTTTTTAAGGCAAGCAAGTTTGAAAGCAATACCTCTGCTCTGTCTAGTTGTAAGTTTTTTCTATATATTAATTGATATAACTCATTTACTGACATCTGGTTCATAGAACTAACCTTTAAATCATTTTATGAGAAGATATCAACTTTTTACAGTTAGGATAACTGTACCTAGGTACCATAATGTTATTCAAACTTTCAGCCACACACGAATCACTGGAAGTTCCAATGTTTAAACTCCCATAAATAGCCTCAGCTCTTGATAGGAAAAGGCACTAAAAGCTTATATAGAATGGGAAGTTAGAGTCACTTATGAAGGTGTACTAAAGTTTGATATAATCGATATCCTGCAGCAAGAAGGAGTAACAAAGAGAAGAACAAAAGAGAAGAAGAAAAAACTAATATAAGTTGAGAAGTTGTTCCAGTTGTGAACAGTCCAATCCCTGCTACTATTGCACTCACAAAAAAAGCTAAAGCGGTAAAAGATAAGCTATCAATTAATACCTTCATGTGGCCCGTTTTACTCATTTCTTTAACTAGCTTGCTACCAGAAATAGAGATTAAAATTGCCAATGCTGCAATCATGATACTCATAATAGTCACGGAATTAGTTGCAACGGCACCAAGAAGACTACTAATTTTGTTTTTATCAAACCCATCGATTGCGAAAAAAACTATACATGCAATCATAGACGACATCACGACCCTTATGTACGGCCAATATCTATATTTTTGTTTCTTTTCTGCCATACCTATTTTCCAATTAAGACCTTTCGAATATGAACCTCATGCTCCTCTCTTACTTTGTCTAACGAAGTAAGGATATCTTTTTCCAAAGGGTACCTGCCGTACATAGCTATCGCGCAAGTTTTTCCTCTTATTCTGTCGGCAACTAAATCTATAGGGTCAGAGCCATCCTCAAACCATACTTTCCCAACTCGTACTTTTATGTCGTCTGTGTTCGTAAAGGCTAGCATTCCTGCTTTTACGGTATCAGCTAATACTTGGCCTAAGCCTCGCCCTTGGTTATTTGCAGATATTGTCAAGGATAGCGAAACCCCCTCAGTCGATGTCAACAGCCGCATAACATTGTTTGAAAAATCATTACTGTTATACAGTTGAGGGTTCTTAGGCGCAGCTACACTTAACGCAAGCTTCTTGGCTCGCAAATCATTGTTTAATAAGCGTTCTGCCGCATCTAACGTAAGTATAGGATTGAACATTACAGTCTCCCCCAGCAACGCTGTGAATAGCTGTGCAACTTGGTGAATATTACAGGCCGATGAGTTGACTTGGAATGTAATTACGTTCAGCCGAAGATCATATATAAAGTAGTTTTTTTCAATTAAGCCTTCCCCTTCCATTAACATTATATTTTTTTCTTGAAGGGAAGTCCTGCTTCCGATATGAGGGAGGTCGTTTTCTCGAAACTTAACAAAAACACCGTGAAGAATATTTTCGTTCCTTACGACGTTTTTGATTTGAAATACGTATTGACCGAGTTTATGTTCTCTAATTAATGATGTCTTTGCACACTCAATTAATAAGCCAGATACGCTCACATCCCTTTCATTATCCCCCAATATTGCAGGGGCGTAAAAATCAACAATATAAGATTTTGTGAGTGTAGCCAAAGGTGAGTCCTTTCAGTTATATGTACGCAATGAATATTACATTGTTGTCGTTATGAGTTATAGCTTTTGCGGCGGTCAATATTAACACAGCCCACACAAACACCAAATAGCCCTATCAAAGCTTTCACCATGGTCAAAATAAGGTTAGCTTAGTAAGCTTTCCTTTTTTTATAGATAGCGCAGGCACAGGCTAGAATTTCTCTAAAGCCATTTAACTCTCCTTCGAATACTTTAAACATATCTCGCTATGAATTTGCCACCCGCTTTTTTAATACGGTAATTATTGGCGCTAATTGAGTTTATAATAGCTGTTAAACCGTTTTTGAATTACATCGACCAACGTGAGTAAAACATGGCCCATAAAGTACGTTATAAGTTTAAAGGTGTGGCGAAAGAGATAAATTTTTCTTACAGCCGCCATCAAAATATGCATGAAGCTGTGGCCGATGCCGAGGGAATAGACCTTTCCCAGTTTCTGCAAACTGAACAGCAACTTGCTGCTATCAGCAAAGACAAAAAAACCGTAAGAAACTTCAGAGATACCGAATTTGCAAAGATGGGGTTTTCTGATTTGTACTTCTTAAAGAACGTTCAAGAATAATGGTGGGCCGATAGGGTTCGAACCTCTGACTACGGAGCACAAAACCATCAGTTAAATTGTCAGGGTCTACCCTCAACCAACTCATGAAAAGCCTCAATCGCCCTATCAAAGCTTTCATCGTTGTCGAAATATAACTGACTTAGTCGGCTCTTCTTTATTTTGTAAGTAGCGCTGGCAAAGGCTAGCGCTTCTTTAAAACTGCTAAATTCTTCATCGAATACTTTGAACACCTCGCGCTGTGGTTTTGCCACCCGCGTTATGCTGCCGTTTACTTCATAGTCGAACCCAGCAAATTGAAGGCGTGAAAGGGTTTCTTTGCCTAGTCGCATGCCGCCTTTTAGGCTTATTTGAAATGCCGCGTCCATTTCTTCTATTTCTTCCATGCTCCAGTGGTTATATACCCTCACGGCCTTTTTGTATTTTTCTGCCAATCGCTTTTTTAAGGTGTTTATTCTGGGTTCTAGGGTGCCGTTGTTTTCATTTTTTAATAGGTCGAAGCATTCGTTGCATGAAGGTACAGAGATGAAATCAGCCTGCAGGTTCCCGCTTTGCCAGTCGTGAATGAATTTTATGGGCGGGATAAAGTCTTGGCGTGCAGTTTCGCAGCCGCAATAAAAACAGCACCCGAAGTCTTCTGAATTCACGGCTCTTAGTGGCTGGTAGAATTTTTGGTAATTCTTTACTGACATGCTGCCATTTGCTTGAACGTTGTTGCTAAAAAATAGGGCTATTTGAAGTGGCTACGTTAACACAGCACGCCTTTTGTGAAAGTTAATTGTGGCGCGTTAAAATGAAAAAAGCGCCACCTTTTGGTAGCGCTTTGCTTTATAACTTAATCACTTTTTATAAGTTAACACTTATTTATGACCTGTTCGGTAAAGCCTACAGTCGCGATGGCTTACTGTGCGGGTCGCCTTCAATATGGTCTTTCGGCCCGCGCGGTTTGGGTTTTGCGGCAATGGGCACGTCTTCTTCGGCCTCCTCACCTTCCTCGTCAATGTCCCAACTGCCCTCTTCGCTCCATGGGTCGTCGTCTGGGAACTCACCAATGTTGATTTCTTTTACCGAATAGTCGGGCTGGTAACGCATGTCGTAGTTTGCGGCCCGTACAATGGCAACACACAACATAAAGGCCACAGCTAATAGCGGTACGCCCCCGATTATTGATGCGGTTTGCAGGGTTTCTAACCCACCCACAAACATAAGCACTATAGGCATGAAAGATAGCGCAAAGGCCCAGAATAAACGGTTCCAGCGCAGTGGCTCTTCGTCTACTTCTTTTTGTACTACGGCAGCCAAAATGTAAGAAATGGAATCGAACGTAGTGGCGGTAAAGATTAGTGCCAGTAGCGTGAATACAGAAATAACTAAATAGTCGAGCGGCAGCGTATGCAGCATGGCAAAAATAGCGGCTGTTGGGCTTTCTTGATTCAGTATGGTAACTACGTCTAGTTCACCCGATAGCTGTAAATACAGGCCGTAGTTCCCCATTACCATGAAGAATAAAAAGCAGCCCATGGTGCCGAAGAACATAGAGCCTGCCACCATAGTACGAATAGTACGGCCCCTTGAAATACGGGCAATGAATAAGCCTACGCTTGGCGCGAACACCAGCCACCAAGCCCAGTAGAATATAGTCCAGTCTTGTGGGAAGTGGGTGTCTTCAAAGCCGTTGAATTCGGCGAAGGGCTCTAGCCATGTGGCCATTTTAATGATGTTACTCATTACCCGGCCAAGGGCGTCTAAGCCGGTATTGGCCATAAATAGCGTGGGCCCAACAATGAAGATAAATAGCAGTAACCCTACGGCCAGCCAAAAGTTAATGTCTGACAGCAGCTTAATGCCTTTTTTAAGGCCAACATACGCGCTGTACCCGAATATGGCGGTACAGGTTATTAGCACCACCACCTGCGTAGTTAGCGATTTAGGTACACCGAATAGTTCGTGCACCCCTTCGTTTATCATAGGTGCCGCCAAGCCTAACGTGGTGGCCCCGCCGCCTAGCATGCCGAAGATAAAGCTGATATCGATAATTTTACCTAGCCAGCCGTGAGCCATTTTCTCGCCTATTACCGGCATTAGGGCTTCGGATATTTTAAGTACGCTGTGATTACGTACGTAGTAGAAGTAGGCAATGGGTACCGCAGGAATAAGGTAGATAGCCCAGGCTAACGGCCCCCAGTGGAATATGCCGTAGGCCGCGGCCCATTTTGCGGCTTCTGGAGTCTCGCCTTCTATATGAAACGGCGGCGCTTGGTAGTAGTACACCCACTCAATCATTGACCAGTATAAGATAGACGCCCCAATGCCGGCGCAAAACAGCATGGCGGCCCAGGATACGGGCGAGAACTCAGGCTTTTCTTCAGGCTCGCCCAGTTTTATTTGGCCGATATCGCTGAACATGATGTACACCATAAAACCACCTGCACCCACACCGAGTAACAGGTATAAAACGCCAAGCTTACTGGTAACAAACTCTTTGGCCGTGGCTACCCACTGTGCGCCTTGGTCGGGCCAAATGATAAGGGGGATGGTGACGGAAAGAAGAAGAATAAGAGAGCCAAAAAACGTAGGCTTATCAATTACGCTAAACGCGGTTTCCTGTTCAGTGCCAGCCTTTGATGAGGCTGCATTTCGGGTATTACTACTCATACACGATCCTTTGTTTTATTTTTATAGACGCCATTATGCTGTACCGCTTTAAACGGGCATTCTTTTAAAATAGTTTAACAGAATAGTGTGAAATGAGGTGGGCAATGATTTTTTAGCGCGCATGCGCGTTGTTCACAAAGAGTTTTAAAAAAGGATTATTAACGAAGAGTTTGCACGTAAGTGCTTTAGCCCAAATCAGTTGGGCTAAAGCGTTTTCATGTAGACCATACGTTATTTATTCACGTGCTGAGTTTCGGGCTTAGCCAGCCACTCTCTGCCTTTTAGCATGCCTTCCCAATAAATGGGAGGAAGCAACTTTTCTTTTAAATACCATGCTAGACGCGACGGCTTCGTGCCATCCAATACCCACGCCGGCATGCTGTTAAGAATTTTGCCGCCGTAGCCAAATTCGGCCAATATCACTTTGCCTCGCTCTACAGTAAGTGGGCAGCTACCATAACCGTTGTAGATGGCTTTATCTGTTTTCACACCACGCTCGTAAAGTAAGTTGTTGGCAACCACTGGCGCTTGCATACGCGCCGCCGCGGCAGTTTTAGCATTAGGCGCGTTTATGGCGTCGCCAAGAGCAAAGATATTTTCAAACGATTTGTGCTGTAGCGTTGATTGGTCGACATCAATCCAACCATTGCCATCAACAAGGGGGCTGACTTTGATAAAATCTGGCGGGGACTGGGGCGGAACCGCATGCAGCATGTCGAACTCAGTTTCAACGAGCGGGGCGTCTGGGTTTGCTACGCTCTTAAATGAAGCCACTTTTGCTTTGCCATCAACCTTTACCAGCTGATGTTCAAAGTTAAGGTTTGCGTGGTACTTCTTAATGTATTCCATAAGTGCCGGCACGTATTCTTTTACCCCAAAGAGTACGGCGCCCGTGTTGTAGAACTCTACGTTAATGTCATCTAGCACGCCTTCTTTAAACCAGTGGTCACAAGACATATACATGGCTTTTTGCGGCGCGCCTGCACACTTAATAGGCATTGGCGGCTGTGTAAATACTGCCTTTCCTTTTTTAAGGTTTTTCACCAATTCCCATGTGTAGGGCGCTAAGTCAAAACGGTAGTTTGACGTCACACCATTTTCACCTAGGGTTTCGCTTAAGCCTTCCACTTTATTCCAATCTAGCTTAATGCCGGGGCAAACCACCAAGTGTTCATATTTAATGGTGCGGCAGCCGTCTACCACAATCATGTTTTCTTTTGGCGCGAAGGCCGCTACGCCGGCTTTTATCCATTTAACATTGTCAGGAATAACAGAGGCCACAGTGCGCACGGTGTCGTTGGCGTTAAATACGCCCCCGCCTACTAGCGTCCAGCCTGGCTGGTAGTAGTGCACTTCATTGGGCTCTACTATGGCGATATCTAAAACTGGGCATCGCGACTTCAAACTAGATGCAACAGCAACACCGCCCGCGCCCGCCCCTACAATGACTACCGCATGAGAGTGATCGGCATGGTCGCTGGGCGTTTCACCGCCGTTTTTTAGGCGTCGCACTACCCCGCTTAGGTCATAGCCGGCCTTCTGCGACAAACAGAGTATGTCTTCATAAGAAAGTGTTTTAGTTGCGGTCATGGCCCATAGCGTAATAGAGCGAGTACCTGTTCGGCAGTAGGCAAATACGGGGCCTTCTAACTTCTGTAAGTTGGCTTCAAATGTTATTGCGTCTTGCTGAGTTACTTTACCGCTTACTACTGGCTGATATACGCAGGGTAAACCCAGCGACGATGCTTTTGCCTCTATTTCCGCAAAGGTAGGCTGATCTGCCCCTTCACCATCAGGGCGGTTACAGATAATAGATTTAAACCCTGCTGCTTTTATTGCCTCCAGATCATCCACTGAAATTTGAGGGCAGACAGATAGCTGTTGTGTTACGTTGGCATATTGCATAACCCACCCCTTTAAATGGCATTCACAGGAATTTTAATGAACTGCTTACCGCCTTCAGATTTTTCGCCAAACTGGCCGTTGCGAAGGTTTGCTTGAATAGCGGGTAACAGTAATTTGGGTACCGCAAGGGTTGCATCTCTTGCCTCGCGTTTTTCCACATATTCCTGAAGGGTTACGTCTGGGCGAATTTGCTTGTTCGTTTCTTTGGCTTCTTTGATAGATACTGTTGATAGCGGAGCTGCACCATCTTTAGGGTAGTCGTGACCAAGGTAAACAGTAGTATCGTCAGGCAGGGTGAAGAAGCGCTGGATAGTGTTGTAAAGTTGCTCGGCACTGCCACCCGGGAAGTCGCAGCGCGCCGTTCCTAAGTTAGGGGCGAACATGGTGTCGCCTACAAATATTTTGCCGTCTACCAAGAAGCTTGCGCAGGCTGGGGTATGGCCCGGTGTATGCCATACTTTTACTTCATATTCACCGATATTGAAGGTGTCGCCTTCTTCGAACAGCACATCAAACTGACTGCCATCGCTCGGCGTATCGTTGGCCGTCTCAAATACGTCTAACCAGGTATCTAACACTGTTTTAATACCTGAGCCAATACCAATTTTGCCGCCAATTTTAGACTTCAAATAGTGCGCCGCCGTAATGTGGTCGGCGTGCACGTGGGTTTCTAAAATCCATTTATTCTTAAGCTGGTTTTGATTGACGAAGTCGATAACTTTGTCGGCGCTTTCCATTGACGCGCGCCCCGAAAAGATATCGTAATCGGCAACCGAATCTATCACGCCACACTCTTTGGAAGCGGGGTCGAATAGCACGTAAGTAAATGTGGCCGTTTTGTTATCGTAAAATGTTTCAACGTTCATGGATGTTCTCCTAAAGAAGTTCTTTGGTCATGATGAAAACGGCAATAACTAGAGTGAAGAATGCAAAGAACTTCTGCAAAGCTGCACCGTCTAGTTTTCCCGCTACCTTCGTGGAGACAGCCATCCCAATAAACGTGGCTACCAGCATAAGCGGCAGCAAAGGCATCTCCAATTGAATTCCGGTTTGTAGGTCGCCAATGAAGCCAAGTAACGACTTTAAGGCGATAATGAATAGCGACGCGCCCACTGCATTCTTCATGGGCATGCCTAAAATAAGTACCAAGGCAGGTATGATGAGGAAGCCCCCACCCGCGCCGAGTATGCCGGTAACAACACCAACTACGGCGCCTTCAACAATTATCAGCCCAACGTTGGGTTGTTTATTCTCAACAACCTGGGTTGCTGGCGCCGATTTGCTGTAAGCCTTTTTCAACATCATGGCGGCCGAGGCCAACATCAGCATGGCGAACAGCACCATGATGCCCAGATTTTTATCTATGGTTAGCGATTGAAAAGCGATAGTTTCGGGAATGGCGGGCATGAGAAAGGCCCGTGTTAGATAAACAGCAATGATGGAAGGCACAGCAAATAAAATAGACGCTTTAACGTCAACAAGACCTTCTTTGAAATACCTTACTGCGCCAAATGCGGCCGTGGCACCAACAATAAGCAATGAATAGCCGGTGGCGACATCTGGCGTAACGCCCATTAAGTAAACAAGGATAGGCACGGTAAGGATAGAGCCCCCTCCGCCTATTACGCCTAAAACCATTCCCATAAGAACAGCAGCGATGTAGCCAAGAATAATCATATCGACACCTTATTTCATTTTGTTATATCATAGAACAAAATATATAATAATGTACATCTCAAATATATATTTAATTTTCGTGCTGCTGTAATATCAAGAAAGTTGAACTTAGCGTTTATGATAAATCCCATGAAAATCAATACTTTTACTAATTTAGCGTTTCGCGTTTTGATCTATCTTGCGCTGCGAAAAAATCATCTTGTGAAGACAAGCGATATTGCAGATGCGTATTTCGTGTCTTTCAATCACTTAAAAAAAGTCATTACGCTGCTTATTGAGCAGGGGTATGTCACTGGCACAAAAGGTCGCGGTGGTGGTATTACGCTGGCCAAGGAAGCAGAAGAAATTAATTTAGGCGATGTTTTTCGCCTCACCGTAGAAGACGTGGCATTGGCAGAATGCTTTGCATCACCAACGAATAAATGCGTGATCTCGCCCGCGTGTCGCTTGAAGTCAATTCTTCAAGACGCGGCTGATAAATTCATCAGCGAGCTTGACCAATTTACGCTGCATGATTTGGTAAAAGACAGAGAGGGAGCACTCGCCATGCACCTTGCCATCGATTTTATAGAAGTTGAATAGCAGGCCTTATTTAGGCTGCTGTTTATAATATGTTTTATATAAAAATGCTTTTTGAATAAGGCATTACACAAGTAAGTTTAGGAGAGAAAATTGGAAAACTGGACATCAACGCCCTTCGAGCCGTTTGCCGGTTTGGCAGGTGGGCTGCTGATAGGTTTATCAGTGGTTTTATTACTGCTTACCCTAGGCCGTATTGCGGGCATTTCAGGTATTGCCGCAGGCGCGATGACACAGCGCGGCATTGAACGCTACTGGCGCTTGGCGTTTTTAATAGGGGTTGTTTTATCTGCCGTGCTTTACATGGTGTTTGTTGGCGATTTACAGGTTCAAACGCAAATGAGCTCAGCGTGGTTGGTTGTGGCCGGCTTACTCGTAGGCTTTGGTACACGCCTTGGCTCTGGGTGTACATCGGGCCATGGTGTGGCTGGCCTTTCACGGTTATCTCCCCGCTCTATTGTTGCCACGCTCACGTTTATGGGTGCGGCTGTACTTACCACCACAATTATCAGGCACCTGTAAATCACCGAGGAGAGAATATTATGAGAGCAATTATCGCCTCGCTACTTTGTGGGCTGTTGTTTGGCTTAGGCCTGCTAATTTCAGGTATGAGTAACCCTGCCCGTGTACTTAACTTTTTAGATTTAAGCGCCAACTGGGATGCCACGTTAGCGTTCGTAATGGGCGGTGCTATTTTAGTAGCTGCGCCAGGTATGTACTGGGTGCGCAAGCGCAACAAGCCGATGTTTGCGAACAAGTTCGATATACCAACTAGCAAAACTATTGATGCTAAATTGATATTGGGCTCTGCCGCTTTTGGCATTGGCTGGGGCATTAGCGGTTTTTGCCCCGGCCCTGCCGTAGTTGCCATTGCGTCGCTTCAAACTGATGTGCTGATGTTTGTTGGCGCGATGATCGTTGGTATGTTGGCGCAGCATTGGCTGAAGCCTAAATCGGCTTAAAACATAACACCACTATCCTTGCGGCTTTATCCTCTAGAGGGGATAAAGTCGTAATTATCCCCTCTAGAGGATAAACCGTGGCAGCCACTTACAGAAAGTGCAAATGGCTCTCTTAACGATTTGCGGCTTTCGCTTTCAATAAACTTCCCCCCCATGCAGCCATAATAACGGCAATAACGCCAAAACAAAGCAGTGACTGAGCAAAACTGGGGCTACGCAAAGATTGAGGCGACGTTAGTGACACGTGGGTACGCTTAAAAGTGAAGTAGTGAATTTCAGTATAACGACTTTGCGATGTGTTGTGATCAAGAAAAGAGCGTTAGTCATTACCTACTCAGGTTTGCCTTTCTGCCGAGGAGCATTTTGAAAAGATTGTCGATAACAACCCGCCGTCATGCCTATGTGTTTTTTGAAGAACCTTGAGAAGTAGGGGTAATCCTTAAAACCAAGGCTGTAGCATAGGTCTTGTATTGGTTGTTGGGTGTAAACCAATTTCCGTTTCGCTTCGTCAATTAATCGCCTTTGAATAATGTTTTTGGGTGACTCTCCTAAATTTTTATTACATAGGCGATTTAAGCTAGACATAGAAACAAATAGTTCGCTGGCATATTTGGATAAGGGCCAGTGCTCTAGGTAATGCTCTTCTATTAGCCTTTTAAATTTGGTCAATATGCGCGCTTCGTGTGGCCCAGCACTGTATTCAAGCTGCTGCTCAGCTGCTAGTCGTTGAAGGGTTAGCAACACAAGCTTTGTTAACAACAGCAATGATTGGTCTTGATTTTGTAGGGCACGCTTTAGCTCGTCGCGAATATCAATGAAGTATCGCGTTAACCTATTAAACTGCTGACTGTCTTCTTGAAACACATGAGCAGAATGGAAAAGGTTGTTTATGGCGGTGTCTTGCGCACTTTGCATTTCTTCACCCAAGATAGCGCTTGTAACAGACAGTACAAAACCTTTAATGTTTGGCTGAAACGTAAAGCCATGTACTACCCCCATAGGAATAGTTACTGCGCATTTCCCCCTTATGCTGAATGTTTTTTTGTTTAACGTAACGTTTGCCTGCCCATCTAAAATGTACAACACTTGAAATAAATGTGCATGTCTGTGCGGTTTTATTACCCAGTCCAGGCTTTCACTTCGCGTGGAGATATCTTCCAAATGCACCGCTCCCGGCCTTTCTATAAGCCCACTTTCCCCATATAGGTCGTAGTTTGGATATTGATAAATTTGCGATGTCATTCTAAAAGCCATATTAAACACAATTATTAACTTGATTGAAAAGTACAATAGAATGAGAGAAAAGTTAATAATTTGTTACCACATTTAACTTCACACTATTTGCACAATATTCGCAAAGGTAGTGAAGATGAAAACATTAACAACACAAGTAGCTATTGTTGGCTCTGGCCCTTCTGGTTTATTGCTTGGTCAACTCTTAGCTAAGCAAGGCATAGATAACATTGTTATAGATAGAGCAAACAAAGATTATATTTTAAGTCGTATTAGAGCGGGCATTTTGGAACAGGGATTTACCGAGCTTGTGCGAGAGGCCGGCGTTGGTGCTCGCATGGACAAAGAAGGTGAAGTGCATGATGGTTTCGAGATTGCCATTGATGATAAAACGGTCCATATCGATTTAAAAGCGTTGGCAGACGGCAAAGCTGTGATGTGTTACGGCCAAACCGAGATCACTAAAGATCTTATGGAAGCACGCGAGGCCGCAAAGTTAACCAGCTTCTACGAAGTTGAAGATGTGACTTTGAACGACATTGATACCGCATCGCCCAATGTGGTTTTCAAAAAAGGGGACGATGTTTACAAGCTAAATTGCGACTATATCGCTGGATGTGATGGTTTTCACGGTGTTTCTCGTAAAACTATTCCTGAGTCGGAAAGAACAGAGCACGAGCGAGTTTACCCATTTGGCTGGTTAGGAGTGCTTAGCGATACGCCGCCTGTTAGTGAAGAACTTATTTATTGCAAAAGCCAACGGGGCTTCGCTTTAGCAAGCAGACGTTCTTCTACGCGTTCGCGCTATTACCTTCAGGTGCCTGCCACTGACGCGGTAGAAAACTGGACAGACGAAATGTTCTGGGATGAGCTTAAAAAGCGCTTACCTGCAGAGGTTGCCCAAAAGCTCATAACTGGGCCAAGCATTGAAAAAAGTATTGCTCCTTTGCGTTCTTTTGTTTGCGAACCTATGCAATACGGTGCACTTTTTCTTGTTGGAGACGCTGCACATATTGTTCCCCCAACAGGCGCAAAAGGCTTAAATTTAGCAGCATCCGATGTGGCAACTTTGTACAAAATACTTTGTCGCGTTTATCTTGAAGACGACAACTCACATATTGAAGACTATTCAAAAATTGCATTACGAAGGGTATGGCACGGCGAACGATTTTCGTGGTGGCTCTCGAACATGCTGCATAATTTCGATAATGAGCATGTCAACGATATGGGCCCAGAGACATTTCAGCGATTCATGAACTCTGAGCTGGATTACTACACGTCTACCGAGGAAGGGAAAAAGGTTATTGCCAACCAGTATGTAGGCATGCCCTATGAAAACTTAAGTAATTAGTCGCAGACGTTCAGTTACGTTTATATTCATCTAGCACTTCAAGGAAGCGTCTTTGAAGTGCTGTTGGCTGCCAATCGCGTCGTAGTGTGTAGCCTATTTCTCGACAGCTATCTGGCAAGGGGTTGGGGCTTACATAAAGCAAACCAGCATCGACCTCGTCTTGAACTTGCCTTGCAGATAACAAGGTTACTCTGTCGCTTTTTAACAAGATCCCGCGGATCGCCATCATAGTACTGCATTCGATAATATCTTTGGGTACCGGCATAGCTTCAAGCTCGAACATGCGATTAAAAACCTTTCGCGTTGGCGTACCGGCTTTGGGAATAACCCATTGCCATTTACTTATGTTGGAAGCGTAAGTCCCCTCTTCTATGGCCGCTAAAGAAGGATGGTGCTTGCGCGCTACAAGGTGCAGTTTATCGTCGAACAATTTGTGCTGCGAGATTGTGTTATCAAGGTTGGGGGCACGCAATGCCCCTACAATGATATCAACTTGCCCTTGCAGCAAGCCAACAAGTTGTTCCTCATATGGGCCGTCAACGATACTCACTTCCGCTTGGGGATATTCCTCTAATAACCGCAACACCGCCATAGGTACTATGTTTGCCCTTGCCAGCGGCAAACTGCCTATACGTATTTTGCCAGAGCGCTGCCCAACGAACTCGTTGACTTCCTGCTGCCCTTGTTCAATTTCAGCTACAAATAAATGAGCAAGACGAGCAAGCTGCTTTGCTCTCCACGTTGGTTCAACACCAGTGGGAATTCGACGAAATAACTTTTGTTCAAGCGTAAATTCAAGGTCTTTGATCGTTTTACCCAGCGTTGGCTGTGTTAAACCCAGCTTTGTCGCTGCGTTGGTGTAATTTCCGGTATCTACAACCGTAATTAATGCAATAAGTTGACGGGTTGTAATAAGCCGTAAAAAACCTTCCTTTCTCTTCGCACTTTTTTCAAACACGTTATTGGCAAAAGACAGTAAGTAGTCGAACGCTCTTGTTACCCGCTTCAAAAAAACATCGCCTACATCTGTTGTAAACATACCTGACTGGGTGCGTTCGAAAATTGTGTGGCCAAGCTGAGACTCCAGCTTGTTGATACCTTGCGTTAAGGCCGATTGTGATAAATGAATATGCTGAGACGTTTCGGTTAGCGTACCGAACTCTCTAACTTTCATAGCACTAAGCAAGTGACGCGTATTAAAAATCAACGTATGCCCCTAATGTTTTTTAGTCATTATAGAAAAAATTAATAGCAAAGGGCAGCAATCTAACGTTCTTTTCAGCGCCGAGTTATCCATAATCGAGAGACTTCAATATTAAAGGAATATCCTAATGGCTATTTGCGTAACAGACTGCCCACGACCTTCCCTGTCAACCATTGAAAAATATCAGGGGTCGGAGGTTGCTACCGTTCACGAAGCGCAGGGTAGAAAGGGGCTTTTAGCGCAAGATATGCGCCCTATTTACCGACCTGCTCAAATAGCCGGCCCTGCGGTTACATGCCAAGTAGCGCCAGGAGACAACTGGATGATTCATGTCGCGGTTGAGCAGTGTCAGCCGGGAGATGTATTGGTTGTTACGCCAACCAGCCCTTGTTCAGATGGCTTTTTTGGTGACCTGTTGGCTACATCGTTAAAAGCAAGAGGGGTAAGAGGGCTGATTATTGATGCTGGTGTTCGCGATATCGCTACCTTAACTGACATGAAATTCCCCGTGTGGTCTAAAGCCGTGTTTGCGCAAGGCACCGTAAAAGAGACGATTGCTAGTGTTAATGTACCTGTTGTTTGTGCAGGTGCTTTGATAAACCCTGGGGATATTGTTGTTGCTGATGATGATGGCGTTGTGGTGGTTAAACAAGAAGAAGCAGATGACACGTTTGAAAAGGTTAAGCTGCGCGTAGAAAACGAAGAGTCGAAACGCAAACGTCTTGAACAAGGTGAGCTTGGTCTGGATATTTATAATATGCGCGAACGCCTGGCAGCTAAAGGCCTTCGCTATGTAAAGCACGGTGAGCAATAGCACTTATGAAAGCCGTAACTGCGTGCCTAATGAGGGGCGGAACCTCTAAAGGACTCTATTTTTTAGCCAAAGATTTACCCCTTGATGTTCATCGTAGAAATGCCTTTTTATTGTCGGCTATGGGCTCTCCCGATAGCCGGCAAATAGACGGTGTGGGCGGTGGTCACCCGCTAACAAGTAAGGTGGCCGTTGTAAACCCGTCGTCTAATCCAGCAGCCGACGTTGACTACTTATTTTTACAGGTAGCGGTTGATAAAGCCCAGGTCAGCGATACGCAAAACTGCGGAAACATTCTTGCTGGCGTGGGTGCGTTTGCTATTGAGCAGGGGCTAGTAAAAGCGCAGGACACGACAACCGATGTACGTATTCGCATGGTGAATACCAACACGTTCGCTGTAGTAAGAGTTCAAACGCCTAACGGCGTGGTCAATTACGAAGGTAGTGCGAGTATTGACGGCGTACCTAATACCGCCGCCCCTGTTTATATTGACTTTTTAGATGTTGCAGGCTCTTCCTGTGGGAGCTTATTCCCCACTGGAGCTGCTCAAAATACCGTAGAAGAAATTAACATTACGTGTATAGATAATGGTATGCCGGTCGTGCTTATTGATGCTCACTCGCTGGGACTTAAGGGAAGCGAAACACCAGAACAATTAGAAAGTAATGCCGCCTTAAAACAAAAAGTAGAAGCTATCAGGCTTAAGGCTGGCGAAATGATGCAGTTAGGCGATGTCACGGCCAAAACGGTCCCTAAGATGACGATCATTTCTGCCCCTCTAAATGGCGGAGATATCAATACTCGTACCTTTATTCCACACAGAGTACACGACGCTATTGGCGTTTTAGGCTCAGTTAGCGTTGCGACGGCTTGCTTGGCAAAAGGCACCGTTGCCTACGACCTTTATCGCCGCCATTGCGCTAAACGTGATAACGAATTGCAATCTGCTGTGCCCCTTGCAATTGAGCATCCAACGGGAGCGTTCAAGGTAGATATGGAGGTCGCAAATGCTGATGCATTCGAAACATTTGAAGTGAAGCGCGCCGCTTTACTGCGCACAGCCAGACTGCTCATGCAGGGAACGGTGTTTGCTCCCGACTCTGACCCTACACTAGCTCATGAATAAAAACGATAAAGAGGACCGAAAATGATCATTGATTGCCACGGACATTACACCACTGCACCCGAGCCACTACAGCTTTTCAGAGAGGCGCAAATTAAAGCGTTTAAAGACGGCAAGGCGCTGCCTGAAGTTCCTTATATTAGCGATGACCAAATTCGAGAAAGTATTGAGAAAAACCAGCTTAAGTTACTAAAAGAGCGTGGTTCAGACATGACAATATTTTCTCCGCGCGCATCTGCGATGGCGCACCACGTTGGCGATGAAGCAGTTTCAAAGCAGTGGACCAGCGCATGCAATGACCTGATTAAGCGCGTTGTCGATTTATACCCTCAACACTTTATTGGTGTGTGTCAATTACCCCAGTCACCCGGTGTTCCAATCAAAAACTCTATAGATGAGCTAGAGCGCTGTGTTAATGAGCTGGGCTTTGTAGGCTGCAACTTAAATCCAGACCCCTCCGGTGGCCATTGGACATCAGCGCCTTTAACGGACAAAAGCTGGTATCCGTTCTATGAAAAAATGGTAGAACTAGATGTACCAGCCATGATCCACGTGTCGGGCTCGTGTAACGCGAACTTCCACGCTACGGGTGCTCATTATATGAATGCAGATACCACGGCATTCATGCAATTTTTGCAGGGTAATTTATTTAAGGACTTCCCCGAACTGCGCATTATTATTCCACACGGCGGCGGCGCCGTACCTTATCACTGGGGGCGTTATCGTGGCTTAGCTGATATGCTAAAGCAGCCTCCACTCGATGAACATGTAATGCAAAACGTGTATTTTGACACCTGTGTTTACCATCAACCCGGGATAGACCTGTTATTCGATGTTATTGACATTAAAAACATTCTATTCGGCTCAGAAATGATTGGCGCAGTGCGAGGTATTGACCCTCAAACGGGTAATTATTTTGATGACACAAAACGCTATATTGATGCGTTGGATATTCCAACAGAAGATAAGCAGTTAATATTTTCTGGCAATGCTCGTAGGGTATACCCTCGACTAGATGCCAAACTAAAAGGAATGGGGCTATGAGCAAATTTACCGTTGATCCAGATTGGTTACACTGGCACCCATCACCGTCGAAACCACAGTTTACATTACCGCAAGGCGCGGTAGATGCGCACTGCCATGTGTTTGGCCCTGGTGAACAATTTCCTTTTGCTGCTGAGCGAAAATACACACCATGTGACGCATCTAAGTGGCAGTTGTGGGCGCTGCGTGATTATTTAGGTTTTAGCCGAAATGTTATTGTGCAGGCGACATGTCACGGTGCCGACAACCGTGCATTAGTTGATGCGCTAAACAACTCTCAGGGACTTGCGCGAGGCGTTGCCACCGTAAAACCTGATATTTCAGATGAAGAGTTGTATGCACTACACGAAGCTGGCGTACGAGGCGTGCGCTTTAACTTTGTTAAACGTTTAGTCGATGCCCTGCCGTTTGATGCATTAAATACAGTAGCGCACCGCATTAAAGAACTTGGCTGGCACATTGTTATTTACTTTGAAGCCCAAGAACTACCAGAGCTTTATTCGTTTTTTACCGCACTGCCTACCACGGTTGTTGTTGATCACATGGGTCGTCCCGACGTGAGTAAACCGGTAGACGGTGAAGAGTTTGGGTTATTTCTAAAACTAATGACAGAGAACACCAATTTTTGGTCGAAGGTGAGTTGCCCAGAGCGAATCTCACTGGCTGGGCCGAGTAACGGTTACCACGATGTCATCCCTTTCGCCAGAGAAGTGGTTGAACGCTTTCCAGACCGTGTTATTTGGGGCACAGATTGGCCTCACCCGAATATGAAAAGTCACATGCCGGATGACGGAAAGCTGGTTGATTTCATTCCGCTTATTGCCTCTACAGAAAGATTACAGCGCAAACTTTTGGTTGATAACCCAATGAAGCTTTATTGGTCTTAAGGCTCGATACTGCTTTTTGAAATTGAGGAAGATTTTATGAAAATTATAGTTGTAGGTCCTGGCGCTTTTGGCATAAAGCACTTAGATGCATTGAGCAAAATTGATGATGCTGAGGTTGTCGGTTTAGTGGGCCGAAACCCGCAAAAAACGCAAGCGGTTGCCGATGAGTACAAGATTCCCCATGTGTACACTACACTTGAAGAGGCACTAACCTCTGATGCCGATGCCGTTATTCTTTGCACCCCCACCCAGATGCATGCCGAGCAGTCTATTTTATGCATGCAGGCGGGCAAACACGTACAAGTTGAGATACCACTCGCCGACAGTTGGGAAGACTCTCAAGCCGTTATGGATGCACAACTAGCGTCTAATTTGGTGTGCATGGTGGGTCATACTCGCCGCTTTAACCCGTCTCATCAATGGCTAAATAAGCGTTTGCGCAAGGGTGAATTGAATATTCAGCAAATGGACGTTCAAACCTATTTCTTTCGTCGCAAAAACATTAATGCGAAAGGTGAGCCTCGTTCTTGGACAGACCATTTGCTTTGGCACCACGCTGCTCATACGGTTGATTTATTTGCCTACCAAGCGGGCTCGCCTATTGTAAAAGCGAACGCCGTACAGGGGCCGATTCACCCTGAACTTGGTATTGCTATGGATATGTCAATTCAGCTTCAAGCTGAAAATGGCGCCATTTGTACCCTTTCACTATCTTTCAATAATGATGGACCGTTAGGTACATTCTTCCGATACATCTGCGACAACGGCACTTATATCGCAAGATACGACGACCTTGTTAACGGCCATGAAGAACCAATTGATGTGTCTAACGTTGATGTATCATTAAATGGTATTGAGCTACAAGACCGCGAATTTATTAGCGCGATAAAAGAAGGCCGCCAACCCAATGCTAGCGTAGCGAGCGTATTGGGCTGCTATAAAGTGCTTCATGACCTTGAGCAACAGCTAGCGTAATTGGAGGCGATTATTAAAACGCGTAATCTTTTGGGTAAACAGGTGGGTGAGATTGGCTTTGGTTGTATGAACTTTAGCCATGCCTATTCTGGCAAACTCAGCGAAAATGATGCTATCGATTTACTACACAAGGCTTATGATTTAGGCGTCGATCATTTTGATACTGCGGCATTATATGGCTTCGGAGAAAATGAGCGCATTGTCGGAAAAGGGATAAAACCCTTTAGAGACAAGATTTTGCTGGCCAGTAAGTGCGGGATGACTGGCGTGAACGGCAAGCGCACTATTGATGGCTCGCCTAAAGCTATAGAGGCTACGCTTAATAACGCGTTAAAAAGCTTACAAACCGACTTTATCGACTTGTACTATTTGCACAGGATTGACCCTAACGTGCCGGTAGAAGACAGTGTTGGCGCGTTGGCAAATGCGGTTAAAGCAGGCAAGATTGGCGCGATTGGTTTATCTGAAGCGTCTGCCGAAACGCTTGTTAAAGCGCACGCCATTCATCCAATAGCCGCGATGCAAACAGAATATTCACTGTGGACACGTAATGCAGAAATTGCAGTTCTGAAAAAATGCGAAGAACTAGACGTTGCTTTCGTTGGCTTTAGCCCTTTAGCACGTGGATATTTAAGTAATACATTTGCTCATATTGATGACTTAGATAGTGGTGATATTAGGCGGGGAATGCCTCGGTTCCAAGGTGAAAACTGGGTGCAAAACCGACGTATATTTACCCAATTTGCAGCCTTAGCAAATGAAGCTGAATGTACACCCGCGCAACTGGCCATTCATTGGGTTTTGAAACAAGCAGACTATATACACGCTTTACCCGGCACCCGCTTTATCACTCATTTAGAGGAGAATTTGCGGGCGAGCGAATTAACCATTGATAGCAATATATTAGTGCGCGCCGGTCAGTTAATTAATCAAGAAACGGTGCAAGGCCCAAGATATCCGGCCGCTGCACAGGCTGATATAGACACAGAAGAATTTTAATACTGCTAAATAAAAAGCGGCGAGTACTTCACATGTACTCGCCGCTTTTTTGTTTTACGCTATGCTTACGGCGTTATGTACGCCGCGTTATCTTAGCGGTTATCTAAAACCAACACACCTGCGCCCGTATTTGAAATAGGTGCATGGTAGTGCTTGTGTATCACGTTAACATCGTCTTTTAGCGCACCGCGCATGACCAGCCACATTATGGTTTCAATACCTTCTGTTCCCGCTCGTTCCATAATTTCAGCATTGGAGAACTGCGTCATCCATTCAGGTTCTTCAGCTATCTTATCCATGCACTCAAGATCAAAGTCGACGTCTATAATACCGGCTCGTTCGCCTTGAAGCTGGTGCGACATGCCGCCCGTACCCAATATCACAACTTTATGGTCTTCAGGATATGACTCCAGTGCTTTACCCAACGCCTTGCCTAGTTTTAAACAACGGGCGGCCGTTGGTACTGGGTGCTGTACTGTATTTACAGCAAGCGGAATAGCTTCTACCGGCCACTCTTCGCAATCGCCAAACAACGCGCGAATAGGATTAACGAAACCATGATCGACTTTCATTTCTTGGCAAGTGCAGATATCTATTTCTTGTTCAATAAGCGACTCTGCGATATGCCAAGAAAGTGGTGCATTACCCTTAAACGGGTTAACCGGCTTTAAACCCCACCCTTCATCAGCATTGTGATACTCATCTGCACACCCTAAAGCAAAGGTCGGAACGGTATCTAAGAAAAAGTTTAAGCCATGGTCGTTGTATACAACAATAACCAGGTCTGGCTTTACTTCATTTAACCAGTCTTTCGCAGGCCCGTACCCGTCAAAAAACCTTTTCCAATAAGGCTCTTGCTGAAGACCTTCAGTAATAGCGTTACCAACGGCAGGTATGTGCGAACTGGTTATTCCACCAATGATTTTAGCCATTCCAGTAGTCTCCTTTTTTCTTAATTTTTTCTATAAGACCGTCGCTTTTGGCCACCAAGTTCTGCTTAAATTCTTCCGTTGTAATACCTTGAAAAGCGGCACCTGCGTCTTGTACAGACACACCGCGAGGAATAGCCATTTTTGCCATGAAGTATATGTTGGCGCCTAATCGAAGCATTTGTAGAAAATCAGAATTTACCACGACGTCTTTATACTCACCTTTAACCCCATACTTGTCACAATATGCTGCAGGGTCTTTATCAAATTCCGTTCTGTTTTCTTCATTGTTAAAAGAAAACAGTAGCTTATTGAGAGCATAAGCAGGGTGAGCGCGCTTTCCATCGAACACATAGGTACCAGGAATGTCCTCGTAATCTTTTTTCTGCCAAGTCATTAGACGTATTCCAAATTAAAACGTACCTTTATTATATAAATGCGCCCTGCTTTTATAATGGCGAAAGCGCATCAATATTTGTACATTTCATAGATTTTTGTCGAAGGTGAGTAAACGCATGGTTTTGGTACAAATACAGCACTAACCATTATGGGACAACGGTTAACGCTGTATTGAGAAAGCCCCAACGGCTTGAGGGGGTAGGCAGCAGTAATACTAGGTCGCAGAGCCTTTTTTTTAACCTTTTAGGGCCTATGTTTAAGAATTTGTTCTCGCAGCCACTTGTGTAGCGGGTCGTTATTTAAACTTGGGTGCCACATCATAGACTCATTCAACTGTGGCGTTTTAAACGGAATATCATAAATCTTTATAGGGAGATGTTTTGCGTTAATTTCAGCAAGACGCTTTGGTGCTAGGGCCACCCTTTCGGTATTTATCACTGTAAAAAACATACTAGAAAAATCGTTGACGATGACTTCTACGCGGCGGTTAACTTCATCTGAGTCTACCATCCATTTCTCTATGCTCAATTGACTCGCTTTTTCATAGCCAATGGTTACATGGCCAATGTCTGAGAATTGTTCTAGGGTAATTTGGCCATTTAGCTTGCTGTTGTTTTCATCGGCTATACAAACGAACTCATCATCTAAAACTTCTTGGGATGAATAGCCATCGAGCATGAAAGCAGAAGGGGCAATAATAAGGTCAGCGCCTTGTTTTGCGAGGCTGTCTAAATCACCAGCAAAAGTAGACATAAATTCAAATGTTATGTTCGGCGCTATTTTCGTGACGTAGGCCAATAAATCAGCCAGCACCACCTGCATTACATAGTCTGACGCAATAATTTTGAAATTGCGATTTGATAATTCTGGTGTGTTTATTTTCTTATCTATAATGCGGTTTCTAATAGTGCTTAGCACTTCGCTGACTGGCTGCTGCATTTCAGCGGCAAGTGGCGTGATGTGCATTTGCTTACCCATTTGTACAAGCAAATCATCATCAAAATAGTCCCTCAAACGAGATAAAATACCACTTGTTGCCGACTGCGAAAGGTGCAGTCGATAAGCGCTTTTCGTAATGTTTTTTTCTTCTAGCAAAACTTCTAACGCCACCAGCAGGTTTAAGTCTAGTTTTTCGTACCGCATTTCTACCCCGAGAACTTATCTACCTATTTTGTACCAACGGTTTTTGAGATATCACGTATCGGCACAAACGATTTTTGCTTAGTAACTCTGAATACTACCATCTTCTGTTAACAATAATTAAAACTTTTAATTACGAAGAGACTTTATTCAATGAAGTTAGCGTCACTCAAAAGCAATGGGCCTGATGGCAAGCTAGTACTTGTTTCTAAGGACCATAGTTTGTGTACAGAGGTTAGTGATATTGCCCCTACTATGCAGTTTGCACTGGATAATTGGGATGCGTGTTATGACAAGCTTAACGAGCGATATCAGTTACTTAATAATGGGAACGCGAATAATGCGTCTCACTTTAAGCCCGAGCAATGTTTAGCGCCCCTACCCCGCGCTTGGAGCTGGCTTGACGGCTCTTGCTATTTAAATCACGGGCACTTAATGCAAAGAGCCTTCAACTTAGATCCTATTGAAGGCGCCGACAAATACCCTTTGGTTTACCAAGGCTCTGGCATTTCGTTCAGGGGTCCACGCGAACCGCTTTTTGCTGCAAAAGAAGAACACGGTATCGATTTTGAAGGTGAGTTCGGCGTCATAACCGGCCATGTTCCTGTAGGCGCATCACAAGAAGAGGCCAAGCAGAGCATTCGCTTGGTCGTCATGTTAAATGACGTCAGTTTCCGTGCCCTAGCCCCTCGCGAAATGAAGACGGGATTTGGCTTTGTACAAGCAAAAGGCGACACAGCCTTCGCACCTATTGCCGTTACGCCAGATGAACTTGGTGAGCATTGGCAAGACTCAAAAGTCTGTGCACCTTTAGAAATCCACCGAAACAACGAGTGGTTTGGTGCACCAGATGGCGCAAAAATGTTCTTTGGGTTTGACCAACTCATTGCGCATATAACTGTAGCACGAAGCCTTCCACCTGGCTCAGTCATTGGTTCGGGCACGGTATCTGATAGCACTCCTAACAAAGGCCAAGCCTGTCTGTCAGAACTCCGCGCGAAAGAACTTGTTCAATTTGGCGAGCCCAAGACGCCTTTCTTAAAAGTGGGCGAAACAATAACGATGCGAGCGCTGGATAAAAATGGCTCCAGCTTGTTTGGCGACATTATCCAAAACGTAGAGTTGGAGACCTCAAATGTTTAACCCAAGAGAATACGAAATTATCGATTTGTCGGTGACGTTAGACAATAACCCCCACACCGACCCACCGCCTTTATTGCCCAAAATCGATTATATGGACCACCAGGAAGGCTGGCCCGAAATGGCGTCAATGTTTCCGGGGCTGACCCTCGACCAGTTACCAGGCAACGAATCATGGGCGGCAGAAAGACTTGCAATAACCACCCATAGCGGCACCCATATGGATGCGCCTTGGCACTATGCATCGACTACTGATGGCGGTAAGCCTGCATTCGGTATTGATGAATTGCCCCTGGAGTGGTGTTTCCAACCGGGCGTTAAGCTGGACTTTCGCGACTTTGAAGACGGTTACATTATTACTGCCAGCGATGTGGAAAAAGAGTTGCAACGCATTAATCACGATTTACAGCCGCTGGACATTGTTGTGGTTAACACCCGTGCAGGCAAGATATTTGGTGAACCAGGTTACTTAGACGCAGGGGTCGGCATGGGCCGCGAAGCCACAATGTATTTGCTTGAAAGAGGCGTAAAAGTGGTGGGCACTGACGCCTGGAGTTGGGACGCTCCCTTCAAATACACACGTGAACGCTTTGCCGAGACCGGCGATGCCTCCTTAATTTGGGAAGGCCATAAAGCAGGTCGGGATATTGGTTACGGTCAAATGGAAAAATTGAGCAACCTTGAAGCGTTACCCGCAACTGGATTTTTGATCTCTTGTTTTCCTTACAAAATTAAACACGCTTCTGCAGGCTTTGTTCGCGCAGTCGCATTTATAAAAAAATAAATTATCAGAGCTAACTTGGCGCATTTGCGCCGCAGAAAAATCAGGAAACTACAATGTTTAAATATTTCCCGACAAACTATGTTTGGAACCTGTCAGTCGACCTGGCCATAGAAATGGGTGCACGTATTGGCGAAATTGAAGAAATGTGTGCGCCATTAAAAGAAGCGGCAAAACAACCCGACAAAGAAGGTGTGCAGGCATTTCGTGATACCTGGGCAAAAATGGCAAATAAACTCGTCGGGCTTGCTGAAGAAGATGAAAGCCGAGGCCGGTTGTTTTCAGCGGCTGAAAAATACAACCGTGCTTCCTCGTACTTAATTACGTGCGAACGCCTACAAGCCCACAAAGCGCCAGGACGCCTTGAGTTGTATAAGCATCAGCTCGAGCTTTTTCAAAAATCTATTACCCTGGGCAAAGAAAACTGCGAGCGCGTGGAAATTCCTTATGAAGGCAAACACATATCAGCACTGTATGTTAGAGCCGAAAAT
Source organism: Alteromonas sp. ABM1_013 (assembly GCF_056160505.1). Taxonomy (NCBI): domain Bacteria; kingdom Pseudomonadati; phylum Pseudomonadota; class Gammaproteobacteria; order Alteromonadales; family Alteromonadaceae; genus Alteromonas; species Alteromonas sp. ABM1_013. The sequence goes on along the minus strand of NZ_JBSWXH010000006.1, from coordinate 64,194 downwards.
GTAGAAGGCCCTGCCCCAGTATTAATCCAAGTTAACGGCTTAGACTCAACCAAAGAAATGAAATATCGCGTTGGCTTACCGGGTTGGCTTGCCAAGCGTGGGGTTTCTTCGTTGATTTTAGATCAGCCTGGAACAGGTGAAGCGTTAAGACTGCAAGACCTTCACGCCCGTTACGACAGCGAGCACTGGACGTCTCCAGCTGTTGATTGGCTTGAACAACGCGAAGAGATAGACAGCAATCGCATTGGCATGGAAGGCGTATCGTTAGGCGGTTATTTCTGCCCTCGCGCCGTCGCTAACGAGCCACGTTTAGCCTTGGGTGTGTGCTGGGGTGCAAACCATGACTGGCGTGATGTTCAGAAGCGCCGCTTAGAAAAAGAAGGTGACTTCCCGGTACCGCATTATTGGGCACACGTAAAATGGGTATGGGGTGCAGAAACCATGGAAGAATTCATGGAAATCGCCGAGAAAGTTCACTTAGACGGGCAAATTGAAAAGATCAAAGTGCCATTTTTGGTCACCCATGGTTCGAAGGACTCACAAATCCCTCTTAAATGGGCAGAAAGAACCTATGAGCAGCTTGTAAACAGCCCGAAACGCGAACTTAAGATTTTTACCGAGCGAGAAGGTGGTGTTCAACACTCGAGTTTCGATAACAGTGCTAACGCGGGTCAATACATCGCGGACTGGGTTGCTGAAACCTTTAACGCGCGTACTGCCTAGAAGGAAAAAACGATGAATATTATTGGCTTAGACAAGCTAGTCTTTGGTGTAGATGACACAAACGCAACAACACAATTCGTTTTGGATTATGGGCTTAAACAAGTAGATGAGCACAATTTTGTTGCTCAAGACGGTACCGGCCTAGAAATTCGGTTGAAAGACGACCCTTCGTTACCTGCGCCGTTAGAAACCGGCGCTAGCATTAGAAAAACGGTTTACGGTGTTCCGGATCAAGCGAGTTTAGATGCCATTAACGCTGAATTGTCTAAAGACAGAGAAGTAAAAGTACTTTCTGACGGAAGTATTGAAGCTGTCGACGATTTAGGCTTTGTATTAGGTTTTCAAATTACCCTTCGCAACACAACAGACTTACGGTCAGAAAAAATAAATGCGCCGGGCGATATTAACCGTGGCGTGAATGTGAACGGAGTCGACGAATCAACGCCACCGAAGATCCACTCATTATCTCACGTTGTATATTTTGTGCCTGACTCAGCCGCTATGGAACAGTTTTACGAGCAGCGCCTGGGCTTTAAAACCACTGACCGATTTAACGGTGTTGGGGCGTTTATGCGCCCAGCAGGGACAACAGACCATCACACGTTATTCTTTATCAAAACCCCACCCCATATGAAAGGTATTGAGCACTTTACGTTCCATCTTGGCGGCCCGACAGATGTTGTCAGGGCGGGTACTAACATGGTGAACAAAGGTTATCAGAGCTTTTGGGGGCCCGGTCGCCACATTTATGGATCGAATTGGTTTTGGTATTTCAAAAGTCCGTTTGGATGCAATATGGAATTTGATGCCGATATGGACCAGCATGACGATACGTGGCAAGAGCGCGCAGCGAATATGGGGCCAGACTACTCTCAAATCTTTTTGTTAGAGCATAGAGAGAAGTGGGCACCTTCAGGTGGACCACCTGCTAAATAGACTGCCGTTATGGACGAACACTTAGTGTGCAGTACCCAAGAGATTCAGGAAGGGAAGGCAAAAGGGTTCAAGATAGGCGAAAATGGTAAAGATACGTTCTTCGTTACTCGAAAAAACAACCAGTTTTTCGCTTATTTAGATGTTTGCCCTCACTACAACAGTACTACACTTCCATGGAAGCGACATGAGTACACTGATGTAAAAGGCGAGCATATTGTTTGTGCTGCACATGGCGCGCTGTTCGACATAGCGACGGGTGTTTGTATTCAAGGACCTTGTAAACATCAGCGAATTCAAAAAATACCCATACGGATTGAATCGAACCAACAAATTTGGATTTCAAAAAAAACAATAAAGGCCTTTAAATTATGAAATCAAGTGTGAGCAATGTTTTAATAATTGGGGGCGGTTTTTCAGGTATGACCGCCGCTATCGAATTAAGAAAGCGCAATATAGAAACAGACTTAGTAGAGATAGATGAAAACTGGCGTACAGACGGCGCGGGTATCAGCATTGGCGGTGCAACCTTACGAGCATTCAAAACGATTGGGATATTGGATGAATTTTTAGAGCAAGGCCATGCACATAACGGATTGGATGTATTTGCGCCGCACGGCTTGCATTTAGCGCATGTCCCTACGCCCTCTGTTGCCAACGCTGAGGGCATACCAGGCGCAGGTGCAATTATGCGACCTACCCTTGCAAAGATCCTTGCCGAGAAAACCCTGGCGTCTGGCGCGAATGTGCGCTTAGGCTGTACCTATAAAGAAATGGTTAATACCGACGAGGGCGTAGAAGTCAGTTTTACCGACGGTACGACCAAAACCTACGACCTAGTTATCGGTGCAGACGGCGTGCACTCGCAAGTACGTAAAGACGTATTTCCTGAAGTTGAAGCACCAAAATATATCGGCCAAGGTGTGTGGCGCGCTGTGCTGCCAAAACTTCCTGAAGTAAAAAATACAATGATGTGGGTAGGTCCGCACTTGAAAATTGGTGTTAACCCTATGTCTAAAGATGAAATGTACCTGTTTTTGACAGAAGACAAAAAGGAAAGACCTAAATACGACCCTGCCACTTACGTTGACAAACTGAAAGAATTAATGGGTACCTTCCCTGCCCCCATGGTTAATCAGTTTAAAGATATGCTGAACGAAAATTCACTTATCGATTTTCGAGCTCTGGGTAACCTTTTAGTACCTGCCCCCTGGCATAGAAAAAGAGTGGTGTTGATTGGTGATACTGTGGCCGCAACCACCCCGCATTTAGCTTCAGGGGCGTGCATAGGCATTGAAAGCGCCATCGTTTTAGCTGAAGAGTTAGCAAAGGATGTTTCAGTTGAACAGGCACTCAATTCGTTCTTAGAAAGACGCTGGGAGCGCTGTAGAATGGTCGTCGAAAATTCTGCTCGCTTATGTCAGATAGAAATAGAAGGTGGCGATAAAGAAGAGCATACTCAAATTATGCGCGAATCTATTATTGCTTTAGCACAGCCTATCTAAACTTTTAAAGTGCTTATAAAATAAAAGCTAGCAGTTTACTGCTAGCTTTTTTGCTTTAAATATAAAAAACTAAAACCTGTTAAAGTTAAAGATCCAATACCAGCTTTGTGCCTTTTGCTCGAGAACAACACGGTGTCATCAAGGCGCCATCCGCTCTTTCTTCTTCGTTTAAAAACACATCACGATGCTCGACGTCACCTTCCAGAACTTTAGTTACGCACGTACCGCAGACCCCTTCTTCACACGCAACAGGAAGAAAAATGCCGCTGTCTTCTAATGTGGTAAGAATGGTTTCATCAGCAGGAACGTGAATTATTTGACCGGTACTTTTTATCTCGACATCAAAAGCTTTATCTTCGTCACTTTCAAGACTGCTTTTATCGATTGAAAAGTACTCTCGGTTTATTAGCGTGTGATTCCAACCAAGCGCAAGTGCACTTTCTATAACGTCGTCAATAAATCGCTGAGGGCCGCACACATAAATAGGCATATGGGTAGATTTACTTTTCAAATAGTCCTTTACGCTAAGTCGAGACGACTGAGTATCGTTAGAAAAGTAGAACTTCGTATTTGGCAAATGCCTTATTCTGTCGCCGTAGGGCATTGCAGAAGCATTAGTTGCACACACACTAAATTCAAAGGGTTGCCCTTTTTCCTCACATAACTCTGCCATTGGCAAAATGGGGGTTATGCCAATTCCTGCGGCAAGAAATAGTACTGTAGTATCCTTAGCGGGCAGGGTAAACGGGAAGTGATTTTTGGGTTCACTAATTTGTAGCTCATGACCTGCTTCCAACTCATCGTGAATAAACGATGAGCCGCCACGGCTATTGCTTTCACGCAGAATTGCAATTTCATAGTCGCTATTGTTAGAAGCGCCACACAAGGAGTATTGTCTGAGTAACCCATTAGCTAAATGCAGTTCTATGTGTGCACCGGGTTCCCATGGCGCCAGACTTGTACCATCAACGGCACTTAGTTTAAGCCTTGTAATGTTATCGGTGAGCTTTTCTTTAAGTGTTATCTTAACGTTTTGCATAAGCTTTATCTCCCGTGACTTAACGGCTTTCAGCTTTGATAGCGCGGGTTATCATTCTTCTGGCCATAACACCGCCAGAATCGATATCCAGCATGAGAAGCTGCCTATCGGGATATAAGTTTAAGTTCTTCTGTTGCTCTTCTAAGATTTCTTGATCTTCAGCAAATACCGCTCCCTGCTGCTGCTTAATTTGCTCAGTTAGTGCTGTATCATCAACTTTGAAATCTCGCGCCATGCCCCAAAAATAATGTATGGATTGGTCAGATTCTGGCGTAATAAAGTCGACAACGATACTGCCAGCCCTTTTATCTGGTGCCGCATTGATACCGCCTTCTCCCGCCACAGCAACACCCACTTCAATCATAATGTGGCTGGGTAAGTCGAAGCGACAAACTTGCCATCGGTCTACGCTTCCTTCTTTAGGTAAATCATTAGCTTCCAAAGCCGCTTGCCAAAATGGAGGGGCTACAATATTTTCCATAAAGCGTGAGGTCACAACCTGTGCACCCTCAACTTTTGTATTTACTGGTGCTTCTTCTATTTCTGATTGCCCGATACTTGTTGAGTGCACGTAGGTTTCGTGGGTGAGATCCATCAGGTTATCTACCATTAACCGATAATCGCAATTAATGTGATACAGCCCACCACCATAAGCCCAGTCAGGGCTATCAGCCCAAAATAGATTAGGTAACGCATCTTCATCTGCAAGGTCTTGTTCGCCCGGCCACAGCCAGATAAAGCCGTACTTTTCGACGACTTTGAACGCTTTGATGCATGGAAATTTGTCTACCCGCTGCTTGGGCATTGCGTCGGTTTTACCTTCTCTCCCCATCACTAGGCCATGATAGCCACACACCAACTTTCCATTTTCAACATAGCCTAGCGAAAGAGGTGCGCCGCGGTGGGGACAAAAATCTTCAACCGCAGCAACGGTTTTATTGCTATCGCGGAAAAAAACCAGTGGCACATCGCAAATTGTACGTGCTAATGGTTTGTCAGAATTTACTTCATGTGAATAACACGCTACATACCAGGTGTTTAGCGGATAAATTTTTTCTTTCATATTGTTGTCCCCATCCAGAATTGGATCCAATATATGCCATAACACGTTAAAATCAAGTTATTTAAACGTAAATTGGATCCAATAATTAAATAACGTGTCCTTTAAGGTCCTAAGCACCCTTGATAATCGCCAATTAGCAGGAAACAGGGCTTGAGTTGCACTGATTAAAGACGGTAAATTGGATCCAATTTCGATGTATGTAAGTGAATTATGAGCGAGACAAAAACGAACCCAGCCGTAGTAAGTATTCTTCGAGAGAAAATATTGATGGGTGAATTCCCTGCTGGGAAGCGTCTGGCAGAAACGCAAGCTGCTGAAGCCTTGGGAGTATCAAGAACCCCGGTTCGTATTGCGCTGCGCTCTTTAGCGCAGGAAGGACTTCTTGAAAAGCTTCCTGCTAGAGGCTATCGAGTAAAAGAAGTCACCGTCACAGAAATTACGAATTCGGTAGAAGTGCGCGGTGTACTTGAAGGGCTAGCAGCCAGACAAGCGGTTGAGATAGGATGCAGCGAGCACACAATTGAACAGCTAAAAACGTGCTTGGCACAAGGAGATGCACTATTTGTTGATGGCAGCATTGATGAGGCTGGCATAGAAGCATATCAACAGATGAACGAAACATTTCACGATATTATTATCAACGCAAGCGGAAACACGTCGATTAAAAGTGCGTTGCAGCTAAATGAACATTTTCCTTTCGCCTCGGTAAGTGCCATTGCATACGACCCGAACCAATTAGACAGAGAGTTTCATCGCCTCAAATACGCTCATACCCAACATCATGCTATTGCAGATGCCATGATCAAAGGCCAAGGTGCGCGTGTGGAGGCTTTATTAAAAGAGCATTCTCTTGCCACTATCAATCATATCGACTTATTTAATTCCAATACGTATAAGCTATACAAGCCTAGAAAAATGTAGGCCCTAGGTGCATGAGGGCCCGCAGAGAATCTTAATTATCGGCTATTTTGCAACAAGCGGCTGCGCATGCTTTGTTTTTACAAGCGCTAGTAGCGCGGCCAAAAACGCTAACGTCGCAAATAGCATCAATACGTTGTACAGACCACCAAACTCTACCTGAAGTAAGGTAACCAGAATTGGCGCACTAAATTGCCCAAGGAAAAATGCGCCAGTCCACAGTCCAGTGCCTTTTCCTCGAACATTTACTGGTAGCACTTTCAATACCCAGTTGAGTGTGGTGGGTAATAGCAAGCCAAAGCCCAAGCAGGCTATTACCACAGATACAGAAGTCATAACCAACGACGTGGAAACCGCCGCGCCCACATAGCCCAGGGTAGCTAGTATTAGACCACCAGCTATAAGCGATGGGCCAGTTAACCCTTTGGCTTTTTTAAATGCGATAGACCCTAGCGCAACACCGATATTCGCAGCGGCACCAATCCCCCCAATGACACCTGGTGACACCTCGGCTGATAGCGCTAATATCTCTCCTAATTTAACGATGATGGTATAGAAGATTACACCAACAAATAACGTTGTTATAAGTATCGGAAGAATGTCGCGCCACGGCGTTCTCACGCCGGATGCGGTATTTTTAGAAGACGCGGAAGGTTCAAACAAAACCCGGTGGACTAAGAGGGCTATGGGTAGAGCGAGAAAATACAATAAGAAAGGGCCTCTTGAGCCTAACAGCTCTCCCAAAATACCGCCAAAGGCAATAAGTACTATTGCACTAATACTGACACTGGCAATTTGTATTGTTACCCATCGCTGACGTGCTTTACCCGTGTAGTAATCTGCAATGAGTGCTGTTGCGACCGTCATAATGGCAGCCTCTGCCATACCTAACACCACGCGAGATAAAATGATATGGAACAAATTAGTGAGGAAGAAGGGTGCAAGTCCAATGAATGCATAGATGATTAGCGCGGTAAGCAACACTGGCTTTCGGCCAACTCTATCGGATAGCCATCCGGCTATGGGAGAGAACAGTGCTACACAAAGCGCGGGGATCGTCATTGCCATTGGTACTAAAAATTCAGCGCCTTCTATGTAGGCAAATTCTTTCATAAATAGCGGCAAAACCGGTACTAAAGAAATGATTGCCATAGTGGGCATAATGGCTGCTAAAACTAAAATCACACCATGTTTAGACGCCGCTACGCCTTGTTTATCTAAAGCAGTCATACAAGTACCCCTTCTGGTTTTTATTGTCTCTACCGCTTATCTCACTTGATAGTAATTTGCATAGGATTCGAAGGATAATTGTTCGCCTCGATATACAGGTATTGGCAATGGCGATACTTACCGTATGCGCTCATAAAAGGCCCTTGTGACATATTCATGAGTGAGCTTTTCACTGATGCGTGCTGGTCTAAGCTATGCGTTCTCTCTCCGACCCGCCGCTAGCTAGATTTACTTTTTATCGCAAGGCAAATGTTTTAAGGAATAAGAGGTAGCAAATAGTTAGGTATTGAAAGATTACAAAAATAGCTACAGCCGGATTAGAAGGCTGTAGCAGATTTTTTTACAGAGAGATCCCTTTGAATGCGCTGGCGCTGCCTTGCAGAGCCAGCCTAGTGGTGGCTAGTACATTAATGTGATAACTTCACTTTCTGCCCAGCCATAGCGTACCGCTTTGATGAAAAGCTTATTGTGCGCACTATCTGGTACAAAGCTTTTATCATAAACTTGCCATACTTTGTTGTCATAGCTATAGCCTATGGATGCACCTTCTGTTCTAGGGGCTATGAAAACTTTACCTGTGATCTCATCAATCTCGGCAACGGCAGGAAGGGTTGTTTGCTGCGCGTCATGACGATTTCCGCTATCTTGAATTAATACGCTCTCTTCAATTAAGTTGTAGTCACTACCAAGATTACGCCAGTTATCCAACTGCTCTCTGAAACGCGACAGGACATGGGCGTAATCAGGATTGCTCGCTAAGTTAACAAGCTGCTCGGCATCTTTTGATAAATCATAAAGCTCCTCTGGCACCTTGCTGTCGAACCATTTTTTCTGCTGGGCTGTAAGCGTGTTGCTCGCTTTAGCATTGTTCAACGCTTTAACTGATGAGAGTACGTTTCTGAATTTAATTTCAGCGCCATTTGGTTGGGTAGCGTAGTTGCGTACGTACTGATATTTTTCGTCTAACACATAGTAAGAGCGAAGATCGACAGCGTCCATTCTGGCACGATCAGCAAAAATATAGTGCCGTTTGACCGGTGCGTCATCAGACAAATCAACCCCCTGCATATAGGGTAACCTTTCGATGCCTGCAAAACCCAACAGGGTTGGCGCTATGTCTTCAAAAGACACTAACCTGTCTATTGTTTGGCCACTTCCTGGCATCCAATCAGGTTTATATTTTTCAGGAATGTGCATAATCATTGGCACTTTGATACCTGATACTAACCCTTCGCGCTTACTGCGAGGCAACGCATCACCATGGTCGGTGGTAAATATAAAGATGGTGTTGTCCCACAGTTTATCTTTCTTCAAATTCTCGATGACAGCCCCAACTTGTTGGTCCATCACCTCGATATTCTCATAAAACCTCGCGATTTCCTGCCGCGTTTCTTTTGTATCGACTAAATAAGGAGGCACCGTAATTTTATCTAAGTCGGGTGTACTGAATTGGTAGTTTGCGCGGATCCCTTCACTGATTTGGTTCATTTGCTGTAAATGAGGTGGCGTATTTTCTGGTATGAACAGCGCTGACTCGTGTGTAATAAAAGGGTTTAAGTTTAGGAAAAACGGTTTACCCTGCAGGTCATGTGTTCTCCATGCCGAAGGCACTAACGAGTCTTCAGGGTTGCGAACATTTCCGTTAGCACTCCAAATAGTAAAAGGCCCCACGCCAACGGCACCTTTGGCAAATTGGTAGTCGGTCTTGATATCGTTGTAAGTAAAGTAGCCATTTTTACGAAGAATTTCAGGATAGGCTTTGACCTGTGCAGGCGGAACACCAAAATACTCTCTGTCTGCAGTACGCATATGCTGTAGGCCTACTCTGTGTGGCGGAGCACCAGTGATGAGCCCCGCTCTAGATGGTGCGCAAACACCAGCCATGGTATACACATTGTTGAACATTACGCCTTCGTTAGCCAAGCTGTCTAAGTTTGGCGTACGTGCAACGTCGTCACCATAGGCACCAATACGCGCGCTTAAATCTTCTGCCACAACAAGAACGATATTCGGCTTTTCGCTGTCTCGTTGCTTATCAAATTCAGCGCTCATTACCTGTGACGTATTCGCCGCTAATAATGCTATCGCTATAATTTTTCTTAACATCGCAATCTCCTTTAAAGCGGCTGGTAGATGGGGCTTTCCAACTCAAGGGGCTGGGTTGAAAAAATGTTTTTAGATGAAGAAGCAAGATGCACGTCATACAACCCGGCCTCGGCGTACCAAGCGTTTTTTTCTGTATTAAACGACATGAGATCTTCTGCGGTTAAGGTAAACACTACATCTTCTGACGCCTTGGGCGCTAACAGCGTTGTTTTAGCGAAATGCTTCAACTGCTTTTTAATTAAGGATTGTGGGCCTTGTGGTGCACCAATATAAAGCTGAACGACGTCTTTGGCTGGCACCTCCCCGGTATTAGTAACCGTTACCTTAACTTTCACCTCATCTGAAAAAGATGTACTGCTTAAAGACACGTTTTGATAGCTAAAGTTAGCGTATGACAGGCCAAAGCCAAAAGGAAATGCTACCGCTTCGTTCGCCGCATCAAAGTATCTGTAGCCTACTCGTGTCCCCTCTTGATAAACAACTTTAGATGGTTGAGAGCCGGTTATGCCATTTGGTTCTGCTTCTTTATCGGTGACAAAACCAGGAAAGCCTTTATCTGATGGGTAATCTTCAAGCTTAAGTGGCCATGTTGATGCAAGCTTGCCTGACGGGCTTACTTCACCAGTAAGTATATCAGCCACTGCATTACCCGCTTCTTGTCCAGGTAGATGAGTAAGCAATATGGCGTCAGCTTTTTCTTTCCAGCTCTGCGTCTCGATTACACCGCCAACATTTAAAAGAACGATAAAAGGTTTGTTTTTGGCCGAGAAAGCCCGTGATAGCTTAGTCAAAAGAGCCTGTTCATGTTCTGTAAGATAAAAGTCTTCACGCTCTCTATCTACGAACTCTCCTGAATTGCGACCTAAAGTAAAGATGGCAACATCGTGGGTTTGTGCAAGCGCTTCAGCTAGTGTTGTTGATATGTCTAATTCACCTAATGCAGGGCTTGGCATCATGTCCGCTAAAGGATGGTGGGATACAGGCAAATTGGCAGTTTCAGTTGCGATGTGTTTATCGTAACGTAATGATAATTCCTCGCTTAAATGTATTCCTGCGTTCTTAAGCCCTTGCGCTATTGAAATACTGTAAGCTTCATGAACATCGCCACTGCCAGTGCCGCCAATCGCTGTTTGATACGAACTATTTCCAAGCAACGCAACTGAAGCACCAGCCTGTAAAGGTAGTGCCTGGTGTTCATTTTTAAGCAGTACCATCCCTTCTGTAGCGATTTCGCGAGCGAGTTTGGCATGTTCTTGAAGGGGTGGTTTGTTGGTGACCGTGCTTTTCTTAAACGAGTGGGTTTTGACAATTAGATTCAAAATATTGCTAACGTTACGATCTAAAACAGACTCTTCTAGTGCACCGTTCTCAACGGCACCTTTGATGATAGCATTTTGATGATCCATACCTGGCATCAGTAAATCGTTGCCCGCCGACATTTGCTTTACGGGATTATCGCCACCAAACCAATCCGTCATCACAACGCCGTCGAACCCCCACTGGTGACGAAGGGTGTCCGTTAAAATAGCACTGCTTTCGGATGTATATTCGCCATTAACTTTGTTGTACGAAGACATTAACGCCCATGGTGCGCTCTCTTTCACGGCAATTTCAAACCCTTTTAAATAGATTTCCCTAAACGTTTTTTCATCTACTTCTACATCAATTTGATCACGATTCCATTCGTGGTTGTTAGCAACAAAGTGCTTTAGCGTTGCACCTACCCCTTGGTCTTGCAGGCCTTCAACATAAGCAGCAGACATCATTCCACTTACAACGGGATCTTCAGAAAAATACTCAAAGTTCCGCCCTCCCATTGCATGCCGGTGTATATTCAATGCAGGCGCTAGCATCACATCAATGCCGTACGCTTTGGCCTCATTACCTACCGCTTGCCCAAATTTTTGAACAAGAGGAAGGTTCCAGCTTGAACCGATTAAGGTGGCGATAGGAAAAGCAGTGGCGTAAAAGGTTGCTTCATGGTCATCTCTAGTGGGCGAGATACGCAAACCTGCAGGTCCGTCGGCAAAAACGATAGAAGGAATACCTAGTCGCTCTATCGCATAAGTTGTTCCTGCGGCGCCAGGCACTTTATCTTTAGTTACACCGACTTGTGGCCCACCGGTTTCCATGGCCATGCCGGTTCCTCGAACAAGCATTACCTTTTCATCTAGCGTCATTGCTTTAACAATGTCTTCCACTGGCGCGTGGCCAAGTTTAAGCTCGTCTGACGTATTAGCTGAAGAAAAAGTGGGTACGGAAAGAAAAACCATCAAAACAGAGCATCTTTTTATAAACTTCATATGAATTTTTTCCATGCAGTATGCGCGCTTTTGCCCTGTTTGCCAGGCCACGTAAATCGCAACATCGTCGAAAAATTTTAAAACAAAATTAACAAATTATGCTAAAAGAATCACAAAGTGAGAAATAGTTGATAATTTGGATATATAACTATCGTTAAAAACGATAGTTACAGGATATCGAATTTTTTGGGTCTTTAATGAGTGAAAAGTGCGCTAGGCGCAGGCCTAGCGCTTTATATTATTAGAACTCTTGAGATACTCTTATACCAATGGTACGCATTGAGTTAAGTCCCCATGTCTGTACAGTTGAGGCTAACCCTTCATTGTTTTCACCTGCATCGAAGCCGATAGAAACAGGATACTTTTCATCAGTACAGTTGTTGCAGAAAACAGAGACGTTTAAACCATCGTAGGTAGAGATACCGGCACTCAAATTTAAAGTTGTTATTGCATCAAGCTCCCTCTGAGGCGAACCAATTCCATAAGACGTTTCCGAGCGGTAGTATACGTTTGCATTCACAAAACCATACATGTTGTCGGTCAACTCTTGTTCATAGTTTGCTTGCAGCGTTGAAGTAATATCAGGTGCCATTGGAAGCGTGTAACCCGAGGCATCAAAGAACGCATCGTCAGGACCACAAACTTCAGAATCCGGCGTACACGATGCACCTTCAAAGTTATCAAACGTTGCGTCTAGTAATGACGTGTCCCATTGGAGCGTGAGGTTTTCAGTTGCCATGGCCTTTAATGAAATTTCAGCACCTCGGGACGTTACGCTTGCCGCATTTTGAATAATGAACGCTTGAGCGTCTAGATTAAACGACTGCGCTTGGTAGTTATCAAAATCAGTATTAAACACAGACACGTTCAAGATAACCTTGTTATCTAGCAGTCTGCTCTTTACACCGGCCTCGAACGTGGTCGATATTTCATCTTCAACTGCAAATGGAATATCAGGGTTACCTTGGTTATCTGTATTAAATCCAGGTGCTTTATAGCCTTGCCCAATCGATGCGTACAGCATGACCTTATTGGTGTACTCATAGTTAGCGCCCAGCTTCCAACTGACGTTGGTATTATCAACTGATTCTTGGAATCGACCACGCGGGCCACCTATCCCTACAAAGTAATTACGCTGCATTTGTAAAACGTCTGTTGAAATGTCGTCTTGCGTAACGCGAGCACCTGCGACAGCCGTAAATTTATCGGTCAAGTAAAAGTCGAACTGGCCAAAAACAGCATAGCTTTCCTGTTTTAGCTCAGTATCGCTGTCGTTCCCTAAGAAAACGTCATTGCTATACGGGCATTCTGGCGGCGGTCCAGAAATCTCTGCGCCAACGCAAAATGGGAACCCAACTGCAACAAATGGAGGAGGGCCTTCAACGTCTAAGCTGTTGGTCATATCAGAGGTAGAATTAAAGTAGAAAAGTCCAACCTGCCCTGAATAATCGTCATTTTTTGGGAATACGAGTCGCACTTCGTTTGAATATTGCTCGTAGTCGTTGGTATTTGGGTTATCAACAATGTCTCTTCTAGATGCAAAGTCATTGTGCAAATTAGTATCGCTTTCGAAGTAACGCCACGCAGCAATATTAATGAGCTCTATACCGCTATCAAACTCATACGCCAACTCAACTTGCGCTCCACCTGTCTCTACGTCGCTAAACATTGCACCATCTGAATTGTTGGTCATATTTTCAGGGCCTGGAACAATATTGTCTGGCTCAAAAAAGTCCAATAACTCACTGTTTGGATCTACGGTTCGATAGGTTCGGCTGTAGCGCTCAGCCGTGCCTTCGTTTTCGTTGTAATCGGCAATCGCGTATAAAGAAAAGGGGCCATCTTCATAAAGGTACTTAACTTTAATCCCCGATTTATCCTGACCTAAGTCTGTTCTTACATCGTCATTAGGAAACACGTTTTCGATAAGCGGATCTTGAGACGATTTGAGCAGATTTACACGAAGCGCTGAATTATCTGAAACAGGAACATTTACCGTCCCTCTGATAATGTGCCCTTTGGCATCTGTGGGCGTGGTATCTCTGTAGTTATATTCTAATGAGACATTACCTGAGAATTCATCAAACTCAGGCCTTCTTGTTGTAATGTTTACCAAACCTGCGGATGCGTTTTTACCAAATAACAAGCCTTGAGGACCGTTAAGCACTTCAACAGAGGCAATGTCGTTGAATGGTTGGCCAGCAAGCGCATTTCGCCCTAAGCTTACGCCGTCAATTGCCAACGCCACACTCGGGTCAATGGTTTCTGCAAACACTTGAGTGCCAATACCGCGAATGGCAAAGGTGTTGTCTTGCCCTAGTTGTAATGTAGGCGCCAGCGTTGAAAGTTGAGTGATTTCATTGATGCTTTGTTTTTGTAAATCGTCAGAAGATAATGTTTGTACACTTACCGGTACTTTTTGAATATCTTGCGAAGTACGCTGTGCTTTAACCATAATAACTTCAAAGCCTTCAGAATCCTTGGCTTCGGTTTCAGCGTTCTGCGCAACGGCTGATTGAGCAAAAACAGCTGCTATAAGGGTTACCAGCGCTGACTGTTTAAATTTTGATGTGCTTTTCATGTGTCCCTCTTCTCAGTAGTCATTCGAGAGTGTTATTTGTGCCGCGTTATTAAAGTGCGTTATGTGCTAGCTAGTTTCACAAAGCGGTCTTTGAATCTAGCCACCCAACGGTTTACAAGAATTTAACCAAATAGAAACGTTTGAACACTCCGATTTCGTGATACCCACCTATCGCAAACTATGATACTTAGCAAAACGTTTAACACCTGAGCTCTAAACGCAGCTAAACCCGTGGACTTCGTTCCTTTATTGAGCCGAGTAAACATCGAAAAAAATAGCGGCAACAACGTCTATCGAGTATAGAGATATTTAGTATCTGTAATTTCGATTTTTACCTTACCGCGGCTTTTTCTAGGATTGGTGGTTACTGAAATGTTAAAAGTAATTTGTTTCATGACCAGCGATGAAATACACGCCGTAGGTTAAATTCGCTGCAGGTAGCTCAGCGCTTGATTGGGACACGCATTACTTTTCCATATCTTACTTCACCTCGACATGATCACATTACATCTCGCTTGAACCATCAGACGACTGTGAAGTTTCGCAATAGTGTGAGCCGCTAAGGCGGCGCACTTTTTTTGGAGAGCATAAATTGAAGCGCACATTGAAGGTTTTTATCACGGTTTGCAGTGTACTTACTCTTTTTGTCCAGGCCTTGGCAACTGAAAGCGAGCATGGCCAGAAGCGAAACATTGTATTTGTATTAGTTGATGATCTTCGATATGACGGAATGGGCTTCATTCAGCCTACGCTCCAAACCCCCAATATTGATGATTTGGCATCAACCGGCGTGCACTTCACAAATGCATTGGTGACTTCGTCTTTGTGCTCACCTAGCCGTGCATCAATTTTGACAGGCATGTCTACTCGCAATCATAAGATCGTTGATAATAATAATTCTAGCGAAGAGGGGTTAACCTTTTTCCCTCAGTATTTACAAGACGCGGGCTACCAAACGGGCTTTTTTGGGAAATGGCATATGGGGTCTCACTCAGATATGCCCCGTAAAGGCTTCGATAAATGGGTAAGTTTCACCGGTCAGGGCACCTATTATCCGCAAGACCGGGTACCTCCACCATTACGCAACAAAGGGATTGTAAACCAGCTAAATGTGGATGGTGTTCACGTTGATCAAAAAGGCTATATCACAGATGAGTTAACCGACTATGCACTTGAGTGGCTAGATAACGATATCGACCAAACACAGCCATTTTTACTTTATCTAAGCCATAAAGCAGTGCATTCAGATGCAACGCCTGCCGCTCGCCACAAGGACCAGTACAAGGATGTCGAATTTACATTGCCTGAAAGCGCAAAGGTGACAAAAGAAGATGCTAAAAACAAGCCTATGTGGGTTCATAATCAAAGAAATAGCTGGCATGGCGCCGAATTTTTCTATGCCAGTGACAGAAAAATGCGTGACTACTTAAAAAATTATTACGCAACGTTGTCAGCGGTAGACGATGGTTTAGGCGAAATTATTAGCTATCTGAAAAAGAAAAATCTCTTTGATAATACTATGGTCGTTTTCTACAGCGATAACGGCTTTATGATTGGGGAACACGGCCTAATTGATAAAAGAAATGCTTATGAAAGCTCTATAAAGGTACCGCTTGTTATAAGTGCTCCCGGTCTACTTCCTGAAGGAGAGAGCAACCATACATTAGTACGAAACCTTGATTTAGCCCCAACATTTCTAGACCTTGCTGGTATAGCGGCACCAAGTCACTTCGAAGGGAAAAGCTTCTTACCCGTTGCCACTGGTGCGGTAAAGGAAGAGGAGTGGGATGCCCCTGACTTTGTGTACGAGTATTACTGGGAATATTCATTTCCTATGACCCCAACCACATTCTCAATACGACGAGGCGACCTCAAATACATTCAGTACCACGGCGTTTGGGACATAGAAGAACTGTATGATTTAAGTACTGACCCCGATGAGCGGAAAAACTTAATTCGCCATCCTGATTACGCAGAAAAGCTGCTTCCTCTTCGCAAAGCGCTTTATCAATCTTTATTTCCAGCAACAGGGGCAAAGCCTTCTGTTCCTTTTAACGCTCGCCTTTCAGAGGGGTTGAACTTACGTAAAAAAGAGGGTTTAGAAGCAGCTCCCTTTCCCGATTGGTGGAAAGTAGAACCTAATAGATTTGATAAATACAACGGCTTATTCCCTGATACTCCTTTGAAGATAGAAAAGGAAAGAAAAGGTGAGCTTTACTTTCCCTTCATGGAAAGTCTGAATAAAAACAACTAGGAGAAAGTTTGTGCAACAAGCAAACACTAACGAAAACCGATTCACTATTATTCTGGTCAGCTTGGTAGCGACTATTGGCGGTTTTTTATTTGGTTTCGACAGTGGCGTGATTAATGGGACCATCGACGGACTGCAATCTGCGTTTAATGCCGATGATGTAGGCACAGGTTTTAACGTTGCATCAATGCTATTAGGTTGTGCCATTGGCGCTTTTTTTGCGGGGAAATTAGCAGATATTTTTGGTAGGAAAAGCCTGCTGATTGTCGCAGCAGTTTTTTTTATTATCTCAGCGTTAGGCTCGGGGCTCGCTAGTAGCTCGATTGAATTTGTTATATACCGCGTACTTGGAGGGATAGCTGTAGGGGCAGCTTCCGTCATGTCACCGGCTTATATTGCAGAAATTGCACCAGCTAGATACAGGGGCGCTTTGGCGACTATTCAACAAGTTGCCATTATTACTGGTCTCTTCTCGGCATTTGTTAGCAACTATGCATTGGCGCTATCGGCAGGCAAATCAACTGGCATATTGTGGGCAGAATTTGAAGCCTGGCGTTGGATGTTTTGGGTAGAACTTGCCCCAGCAAGCTTGTTTTTTTTCGCACTGTTCTTTATACCAGAAAGCCCAAGATATTTAGTTTTCTCTGGAAAAGAAGAAAAAGCCAAAAGCGTGTTAAGTGCGCTTTTTGGAGAACAGCAGGCCAATCTTATATACCACGAGATATCTGACTCGCTGCAAGCTGATCATAAGCCTTCAATGCGAGACATTTTCGACACATCAACGAACAAAGTTAGGCCTGTTGTATGGGTAGGTATTGGTCTAGCCGTTTTACAACAGCTTGTTGGTATAAATGTGGTGTTTTATTACGGTGCCGTATTGTGGCAAGCCGTTGGGTTTACAGAGTCAGATGCATTACTAATAAATATACTCAGTGCAGGGCTGAGTATCTTTGCTTGTATTATTACCATTACCTTGATCGATAAATGGGGCCGAAAGCCCATACTCACTGTCGGCTCTGTCGGTATGGCAACAGCACTAGCGTTAATGGTTATCGCATTTCAAAGCGGACAATTTATAGAAGGACAGCTTCAGCTGCCGGATCATATGGGAACACTCGCTCTAGTGGCGGCTAATGTTTACGTTTTCTTCTTTAACTTATCGTGGGGGCCCGTGATGTGGGTAATGTTAGGTGAAATGTTTCCTAATCAAGTAAGAGGGTCTGGTTTAGCTATAAGTGGCCTTGCACAGTGGAGCGCCAACTTCCTCATTACAATAACCTTCCCAATATTGCTTTTAGCAATTGGTTTGGTTGGTGCTTATAGTCTTTACGCACTTGCTGCATTTTTATCTGTTTTCTTTGTCGTGAAGTTCGTGAAAGAGACGAAAGGCAAATCACTTGAAGCAATGTAACAGCAACACCAAAAGTGACGCTATTGTCATCAACTCTCGTCAAGCAGGAAAATGGTTCACGATGGAGGTCAAAATTGACCGCTAAAAATCTCGAGCTCTATGTAGAAAATAGCTTTGACGAGTTCGAAGCTTTCTTTCATGGCGAAGCACTGACCGTTCGTAGTCAGCTACACGGGTGGAAGGTACTACCTCATCGTCACAAGGCGCTTTGCCAAATTTTTGTTATCACGACCGGCGGTTGCAGAGTTCAACTCGATGACAGAAATACGATAGTGACCGCTCCCTGCGCGCTTTTTATACCTGAAAATGTTGTTCATGGGTTTGATTGGGACGTGGGGTCGAAAGGGCATGTGTTATCTGTTGTTTCACCCGTGGTAAAACAAATAGCACAGAATGTAGATTCCTTGGGTTTCATTGACGATGCATTGATAGGGAGGTTAGACGGAAAGTACATTCATGATATCGTCTATTTGTGCCAAAAGCTGGAAGACGAAGCCCGTAACGTCTTCGCTTGTAGCGGGGCTATGACAATAGCGTTACTTCAACAACTTTTAATTATTCTCGGTAGGGTTGAGCCATCAACAAGTCAACCTGTGATTAAGCCGTCTAGATCTGAACACAAGGTCCGCTTTTACGAGATGCTGATTAAGAAGTATGGTTGCGAACAACACCAAGTAAAATGGTACGCGAATAAGATAGGAGTAAGTAGCGCTCATCTTAATGTAATTTGCAGGCAGTATTCTCAATCAAGCGCTTCAGAATTGATTTACAGATATTTATTGGATGAGGCGAAAAGGCTTTTGATTTTTTCGAATATCAACATCTCTACCGTAGCAGAGCGGCTGGGTTTTCAAGACCAAGCACATTTCACTAAATTCTTTAAGAAAGCGACTCACTATACACCTTCTAGTTTCCGCAAAAACCACAAATAAAATGGCCCGCCCTAGAGGATTCGAACCTCTGACCTCGGCCTCCAAGGAGGCGACCTTACGAAATTAAACAGACCTATTGATTGGTTCTCTTAGTAAGTACGGCCTGATGAAGTATACTCAAATCCACATTTTCCGATCGTATAAAACATTATATTTTATGATTAAAGACATAAAACATCATATATGACTATTTAATTGACACATTTTATTAAGTAGCCATACTTAAATAATTACGTCACTAATGGCTATATTTGGTGTTTTATGGGCAAAGTTGAATACACGAAAAAACTGCTTGGTAACCTCGTAAAGCAAGCGAGAGCCGCTTCTATGGATCAAGAAGAGTTAGCGCTTAGAACCGGTACTAGCAAAAATACTGTTAGCAGGTTAGAGCGAGGAAAAGGCATAAATTCGGATACGTTGCTTAAAATATTAAATCAACTCGAAGTGCTTGACCCACTTATTGAAACCATAGAAAAGGAATACGAGTTAGTAAGCAATAATCCTTTGAGAAAAAGCTCTCTCGTAGAAAAGGAACTGCCTAATGACTTCTAGAGCTTATGTCTTTATTGATGGACTCGAAAATAGTCCGGTTATATGTGGCGTTGTTGAGTTAGACCCAAAGACTAATATCGGGAAGTTTCGATATGGACAAAGCTACCTCCAAAGGGATGATGCATTCCCTCTAGATCCAATCCACCTTCCCCTACTTAGCGAACAGTTTATTACTAGAGTAAATAAGGGGATGTTTGGCGCTATCTTAGATGCTGGAGCAGATAGCTGGGGTAAAAAGCTTATTTTGTCGCTGCACTCAACTAAGCCTAACAATGACCTAGAACTCGTTCTGGCTGGTTCTGGGATGGGTGTTGGCGCACTTACTTTTAGCTTATCTAGAAGTGCAAGTAAGCCAAAGAAGAATAAGAATACGCTTGGCGATATCCCCATGCTTTTGCAAGGAAAGAGGGCAATTCTTAAAAATGAAGACATTCCTCAGGAAGTCAAAAAAGCGTTTGAATACGGCTCCAGTATGGGTGGTGCCCGCCCCAAAACACTGATTGAAGACAAGGGGATAAATTACTTAGCGAAATTCAATCGCCCAGATGATTTATACAACGTATGTTTAGTAGAACATGCAACAATGACGATGCTAAAAGAGCTAAACGTTAGAGTTGCAGACACGTCTATAGTTAATAGCCAACAAGAAGACATACTATTAGTAGAGCGATTCGACTGTAACGCTGATAGACCAACACACCATTTCTTAAGTGCTAACTCCCTAATTAACCAAGAAAAGTTGACGAATCAGACACTAGCTGAGAATTATAGTTATGGTGCTTTGGCAGAGTTTATAATGAAGCATGGAGCAGAGCCGAGAGATGCCCATGAACTGTACACACGCATGGTTTTTAATATCCTAATGGGTAACACTGATGACCACTCCAGAAATCATGCTTTTTTATATTCTTTCTCAGATAGAAACTGGCGCTTATCTCCAGCCTACGACGTATTACCGATAAACAATTCTCGCCAACATGGAATTGGAATAGGGGTTAACGGCAGAGAAGGAACGCTTGAAAATGCACTGTCTCAATCTAAAAGGTTTGGACTTACTCAAGCAAAAGCCAAAACAATCATTGCTAGTGTGCGAGCGTTAACTGATGAATGGATATCTTATTTTACCATGGCTGGTGTATCCGATTCTGATATAGAAATGCTTAAGGGGATCATTCCTTCATAGGTCATCAGAAAATAAAATGGCCCGCCCTAGAGGATTCGAACCTCTGACCTCGGCCTCCGGAGGGCCGCGCTCTATCCAGCTGAGCTAAGGGCGGTTTGTAGAACCAGTGAGATAATCACTGAGCGTTTACAACAATGAACTACATCACTACACGTATGCTGCAAACGGGGCGTAATAATACTGAGGCCACGGGCTGGCTTCAACTCATTTATTAAAATCTCTTTAGATGGCTTGGCAGAAGTGTTAAAAATCCTTACTTTTTATGGGTAATTGGCCTCAAATAGTTGTTCAGCCCCAATTAACCGTTATAATCTGGCCAGTTATATTTTAAACAAATTCATCATTGCCTGGAGACAGATGTGAAATTAAAGACTTGGTTAACTGTTGCTGCTACTGCGCTAACTGTTTTTGCAGCACAAGCACAAGAAATGAGTAACGATGAAATTGCCGATCGCATTAAGCCGGTAGGTCAGGTACATGTTGCAGGTGCAGCGGCAGAAGGTAGCGCTGGCGCAGCTGGCGGTGCAAAGTCTGGCGAAGACGTTTACAACTCTGCGTGTGTTGCTTGCCACTCTGCAGGTGTTCTGGGCGCTCCTAAAGTTCACGTTGCAGCAGACTGGCAGCCTCGTTTGGACGAGCGCGGTCTTGATGGTGTATGGCAAAACGCTTTGAACGGTATCAACGCTATGCCTCCTCGCGGTACTTGTGGCAACTGTTCTGATGACGAAATTAAAGCCGCTATTGAGTACATGATTGAAGGTATCTAATACCTGCACGATCACAACAACTTGATGGAAAAAGTAGCGTTTTACCCTCTAATCGGGTAAGTTAACCGGTTGGGAAACGTTACTTTTTTTACTGGCGAGCGGAATGTCACAAGATTCGACGCAACACGAGTTGACGGAAGAAGAACTGCGCGAACTTATACCGCAGCTCCAACAACTCACCGACAAATATAAGCGCGCTGAACGTGTTCAGAAGGCGCTTTTTGATATTTCCGAACTTGCCAGCTCTGTAAGTCATCTAAACCGCCTTTACTCCGCTATTCACGAAATCATTGCCGATTTCATGAACGCCGACAATTTCTTTGTTGCCTTTTACGAACCTGAAAGCAACGTTGTCGACTTTGCCTATTTTATTGATGAATTCGACGAACAAACCGTTCCTCAGCTTCCTGCCGAGTCTTTAATGGACGGTATGACCGGCTATATTCTTAGAACTGGCAACTACTTATTTTATAAACGCGATGAAGAAGAAACCTTTGCCTCTGAGCACGACATTAAGCTGGTAGGTTCACAGCCCTATGAGCTACTGGGCGTTCCTCTTAAACGCGGTAGCCAAGTGATTGGGGCAATGGTAGTGCAAACTTATGATGAGGGCGTGCACTACACTCAGGAAGATTTAGAGGTTCTGCTTTTTGTTTCCCAGCATATTGTTACTACCGTAGATAGAGTAAAAAACAGAGAGCTTACCGAACGCACTATTCGCGAGCGTACCCGCCAGCTTCGAAAAACGAACGACGATCTTCAAGAAGAAATTTTAGAACGCCAAAAAGTAGAGTCGCTGCAGCAAGCGCTGTTTGAAATTTCTGAACTGGCGGCCAACCTTGAAGGCGATATGGATGCCTTCTACTCCAGCCTTCACGATATTCTTGCGCGGCTTATTAGCGCGCCGAACTGTTACATAGCTATTCTCGACAAAGAGAAAGATATGTTGGAGTTTCCGTACTTCAGCGATACAAAAAACAAAGAGATTAGTGCCAGGCCGCTCGGCTTAGGGCTTACCGAATATGTGTTACGTACAGGCCAAGCTGAGCTAGTAAACCCGCCGAAGGTGTTAGAGCTAGCTGAGTCGGGAGACCTCGATGTTTCTGTTGCTCAGACCATGCTAAATAGCGCTAACTCGTGGCTTGGTTCACCGCTTGTCGTTGAAGGCGAAATTGCCGGGGTTATTGCAGTTCAAACCTACGGTAAACTGGCAAAATACAATGCCCGCGACCAAGAGCTTCTTCGCTTTGTATCGCACCACATTGCGGTAGCCATTGAGCGCAAGCGTAACACCGAGTCGATGCAGCGCTATAACATTGAGCTTGAAGAGCGCGTGAAAGAGCGCACTGCAGAACTTAACCGCGCGAACAAGTTTTTAAAGCAGCAAATTGAAGAGCGCAAAGAGATTGAGCTTAAGCTTATCCACGACGCCCACCACGACTCGTTAACGGATTTACCTAACCGCGCTATGTTTACGAGTCGGTTAGAGCTAGCCGTAGCCAGCAAGCAACGTTACAGCGACAACCTATTCGCGGTGTTATTTATCGATTTAGATCGCTTCAAAGTTATTAACGACACGCTAGGTCACCACGCGGGCGACGAGTTCTTAATTGAGGTCGCAAGACGCATTGCGCTGTGTATTCGCGGTCACGACTTATTAGCCCGCTTAGGAGGTGATGAGTTTGTTGTACTGCTAGATAACTTCGAAGATGAAGCCGATGTAGAAGAAGTAGCTAGTCGCATCATTTCTTCAATTTCAGAGCCATTCTTACTGGATGGTCGCGAAATGTATTCCGGCGCCAGCGTGGGTATTGCCCACTTAGAAACCTATTATCGCAGCGCCGACGAAGTATTACGTGATGCCGACGCAGCCATGTACCAAGCGAAGACGCTGGGGCGTGGCCGTTACGTAATGTTTGATAAGAGCATGCGCGAAAGGCTGATAGAAGAGCTGGAGCTTGAAAATGAATTCAGGCGCGCCCTGCGTGAAGAAGAGTTTGATTACTTTTTGCAGCCAGTGATTGACTTAAATGACAAGAGCACGCTGTATAAAGAAATGTATATTCGCTGGTCTCACCCTGCCTACGGCAAAATAGCCCGTGAGCAGTTTAGGGAAGTGGCTGAGCACAGCGGCCTAACGCTAGACCTTGATTTATTTCAGCTTAACAAAGCATGCGAGTTACTAAACCACTACAAGAATACCGATGAGCCTATTAACAAAATAGCGGTGAATGTGTCGATTAACCACTTATTACAGGCTTCTATGGTTAATCAAATGATAGACGTAATTGCGGCATCTGACATTACGCCAAGCCAGCTTGTGTTTGAGTTTGATGAAAATGACTTAAATCGACGTTCGCAGTTTATCTTACCGGCAATTAAAAAGCTCAAACGCGCTGGCGTAACCCTTGTTCTTGATAACTTTGGAAGTGGATTAGCTTCGCTAAGTTACCTGTTTGCTTACCCCTTCGACTTCATCAAGATTGACCACCGATTTGTAAAATCACTCCCGCGTTCTCAGCGTAACTTAAAGCTTATTCAATCGGTGATGCTTATTTCTGAACACCTTAAGTTTAAGGTGATCGCAGAGGGAGTAGATTCTCAAGCCCAGCTTGACGCCCTAAATGAAATTGAGTGTTCGTACGGTCAGGGCAAGATATTAAAGCACGCCAAAGTGCTTGATATGGCACTGCTAGCCAGCTAAAAGTGAGCGCTCACTTACAATAAAAGGCCTTACACTAAAAAATAAATAGGTGGTGTAAGATTCGAGTCGCGCCATCTGTAACTTTTGTTGGCTAACTACCCGCTTTCAGCTGATGCTTGCTCACCAAGGTATGCCCAAAACATATGACCAAGAAATTTCTCACTCTGGTTATTCCTACCAATCTGCATTGATAAAGCTATCTGAGTTAGATACTTACCGACTACTTTTTACCTAAGATACCCCTTAGGTTAGCAATACCCACCTGTGCTTTTTGCTGGCGCTCTTCTTTCGTTGCCTTTGGCTTTTGGTTTTCCCACTGAACGTCATCGGGCGGCAGTTCGAATAAAAAGCGGCTTGGCTCGGGGTTAATCACTTCACCAAACTGTCGACGCTCTTTGGCAAGGCTAAAAATCAGCTCGCGCTGGGCACGGGTAATACCTACGTAGGCAAGTCGGCGCTCTTCTTCTACGTTATCTTCGTCAATACTGCTTTGGTGCGGCAATAAGCCCTCTTCCATACCCACTAGGAACACAATAGGGAATTCCAAACCTTTTGAAGCATGCAGCGTCATTAACTGAACCTGGTCCCCTTCCCCATCGTCTTCACCTCGCTCCATCATGTCGCGCAGAATTAAGCGGTTCACTACCTCAGTTAAAGTCATGGGTTGGTCTAGGTCGTTGCCTTCCAGCATATCGTTAACCCAACCAAATAGCGTACTCACATTGGCCATGGCCATTTCTGCGGCCTTGGGGCTGGCGCTGGTTTCATACAGCCATTCTTCATAACCCATGGTGCGGATCATGGTGCGCACTGCATCTGCAGTGTTGCCACGTTCAGCGTTGTCCGACAGCTCAACTACCCAGCGGGCAAAGGTCGATACCGAATGAAAGGCTTTATCAGGCAGCACGCTGTTTAAGTTAGGATGGGTCGCGGCTTCAAACATAGACACACCCAAGCTATTGGCAAAGTTACCCAGTTTTTCTAGCGTAGCACGGCCTATACCACGCCCGGGCGTATTTATTATACGCAGCAAAGCGTTATCGTCGTCCTGATTCACCAATAGCCGTAAATAGGCCATGATGTCTTTCACTTCAGCTCGACCAAAGAACGACATGCCACCGCTTATTTTGTAAGGAATGCGGTTGCTCATTAGCAGCTTTTCGAAAATACGGCTTTGGTGATTCCCGCGATACAAAATGGCGTAGTCTTTAAACTGGGTGCGGTTCATGAACTTGTGCGCCAGCAGTTCTGCCACCACCCGCTCACCTTCATGTTCCTCGTTCTTTGCCTCTATCACTTTAAGCGGTTCGCCGTACTGCAACTCTGAAAATAGTGTTTTATCGAACAGGTGCGGGTTGTTCTGAATAAGAATATTCGCGCAATGCAGAATACGACCTGACGAGCGGTAATTTTGCTGCAGCTTAATCACGTTTAGTCGAGGGAAATCTTCTTGCAGCAAATGTAGGTTTTGCGGCTTCGCGCCACGCCAGGAGTAAATAGACTGGTCGTCGTCGCCAACCACGGTAAACCGTGCGCGCTCGCCTACTAGTAACTTTACTAACTCGTACTGACTGGTGTTGGTATCTTGGTATTCATCCACCAGCAGATAACGAATTTTGCTTTGCCATTTGGCTCTTATCGTTTCGCTGCTTTTTAAAAGCAGCGTGGGCAGCAGGATAAGGTCATCAAAATCTAGCGCGTTATAGGCTTTTAGGTTGTCTTGGTAACGCTTGTAGGCTTCTGCAAATTCGCGTTCGCCCGTGCTGGTTGCTGACTTCAATAAGGCGTCAGGCAATATAAGGTCGTTCTTCCAGTTCGATATGCAGCTTTGCAGAAGCTGAAGCTGGTCTTTATCGCCATCGAGGGTGTCGGACGTTAGGTCGTTAAGCAGGGCAAACGAGTCTTTATCATCGAACAGCGAGAACCCCGGTTTTAGGCCTAAGTCTTTTACATGGGCTTTAATGATAGTTAAGCCCATGGTGTGAAAGGTCGATACCTTTAGCCCTCGGGCTTCTGGCTTACCCAAGGTTTGCGCTACACGTTCTTTCATTTCACGTGCGGCTTTGTTGGTGAAAGTAACCGCTGCAATATAGCGCGCTGGCATATCGCAGTTTCTAACTAAATGAGCAATCTTGTTGGTAATTACACGGGTTTTACCACTACCCGCCCCTGCCAGCACCAAACATGGGCCAGACACATAGGTTACGGCAGATTCTTGAGCTTCATTTAGTTTCATTTAATTCCTAAAACAACGTACGTTTGGGCGTAACACGGTTTTCATTGCATGTCACGACGATACCGATAGAATAGCTTTCATATTTTGAGCTGCGCATTATAAGGGAATTCCATGTTGGATCCGAAGAAACTCGAAGATTTAGCGAAACAAATTGCTGATGCCGTACCACCAGGCGTTAAAAACATGGCTGAAGAAGCAGAAGGCCGAGTGAAAACAGTATTGCAGTCGCAGCTGTCGAAACTTGATTTAGTGACTCGCGAAGAGTTCGATATTCAAAGCCAAGTGCTTATTCGCACTCGCGAAAAGTTAGACGCTATGGAAAGTCGCATAGCCGAGCTAGAAGCAAAGCTAGCAGAAAAGTAGACATTGGTACTTCTAGAAACCTGAAAGCGCCTTTATGGCGCTTTTTTGTTAAAACCGATGAGATAAAGAATGCTTTTCTGTCTTTGCAAAAGCGCAGAACAAAAGAAACGTTACATCAAGATCTCTAGACCTTTCTGCTCAACAAGGCTCAGAAGCTTTAAAGAAGTACCTCGAGGCTTTTTGCTCCCCTGCTCCCACTGCTTGATTGTAGATGGCGTGATATTTAAATAGGCAGCAAAAACAGCTTGGCTTACTCTTGCTTTTTCACGTATTGCTTTTATCCGCTGTCCATCATATTGCTTGAGTTTGGGTAAACATAATGCATCAAACTTATGCATAGTCTGCTTATCCATTACTCCGGCTTCGCTCAAATCTTTTGCTGTACTATGGACTACATCTAAAATGCTTTCTTTCATGTTATCTCACCTCTTCAATACTACCTGAATCAATAGCTTTCTTAAGCTTTTCCTCGCTGTAGTTCAGTAGCTCTTTAGCTAAGAGTTTTAAAGACTTCATCTCTTTAACACTAATGTTAGAGCGGGTGCTTTTGGAAAAACCGTAAATAAAAAAGGCTTTATTATCCACTTGAAAAGCTATGAGAGTTCTTAAGCTTCCACTTTTGCCTTGCCCCAAAAGAGGTACTCGCTTTTTATACACGTTTGCACCTAAATCGGCGTCAACTAATCCCTGTTGCATTTCTGCAATTGCTAATTTTAGCACGCTGTCTGATAAACCTTCCTTACTCGCCCACCTCTTGAACCACTTCAATTTATATATGCGTATAGATTCCATTCGACACCTGAAGCATAACACTTAGTAGCACAATTTGTGTACAGCTTTAAAAACATTTAGTGATTGAAGCGCGTTCCTGTATAAGCTAGTGAATACTTTAGACTGGCTATAAATAAGTTATAAGGGGACGTTGGTACAGGTTGAAGTTTGCTGTTGGTAAGTTTTACCTTACCAAACAAAAATGCAGCGCCGTACCAAGCGTAATGGCTAAACCAATGTAGTGGTTTTCAATAAACGCAGTGAAACAGCCTTCACGTTGGCGGCGTTTAATAAGTTGATATTGGCGCACGCATAACAAAGCAGAAAACAGCACGGCCGTGTAGTAAGGCCATGTCGCATTGATTGTTACGCCTATACTCCACAGAATTGCTAGCGCGCAGGCTTGCAACAACATCACAATTAGCACGTCGTTTTTACCGAACAATATAGCGGTAGATTTAACGCCTATTTGCAAATCGTCGTCGCGGTCTACCATGGCGTACATGGTGTCGTACGCTACTGTCCATAGTAAGTTAGCAATAAATAACCACCAAGCGTACGTTGGTACAGTTTCTAGCACGGCCATGAAAGCCATAGGTATAGCCCAGCCAAATGCCGCACCTAATACCACCTGCGGCAAGTGGGTATAACGCTTCATGAAGGGATAACTTGCAGCGAGCAAAAGCGCTACGACAGATAACGCGATAGTTTGCCAGTTAAGAAAAAGCACTAACACAAATGCAAAGGCGATAAGTGCGCTGAATAACTGCAGCGCTTGTTTAGGCTTAATTTCGCCAGTTGCCAAGGGGCGCTGGGTTGTGCGCTTTACGCGTCCGTCGACCTTTCTGTCAGCATAGTCATTGATAACGCAGCCCGCTGAACGCATTACAATTACACCAGCCACAAAGATAAGCGTAATGCCTAAAGACGGTAAACCTTGTGCCGCTATTAACAGTGCCCACAATGTAGGCCACAACAATAAATAAATACCTACGGGTTTATCTAGGCGCATAAGTCGCGCATATGCATTCCAATTGTGTTTCATAATTGTTGTTCGCTTTCCTTTTCGCTTGTCGCTGACTGACCGTAAGCCGGAGAATGTGGAAGAAAAACTTCTGCCACTATCATGCTGTAGTTATCTAACGTAAACAACGAGCGTCTTCCCCACAAGGTTTGGTTACTATTGATGCCAAACTGGGCGGCTTGGGCAGTACACAATTGGAACTGTGAACGGGTGAACCGCGCGTCGTTAAATAAGCGTTTTCCCAGTGGCTCGCGACCTAAGTCAGAAAGCTCACTGTCTACAAATGCTTGGGGGATAATAGAGCGTGCAAACACCCAGGGTTGGTGATCGCCACATAATAGAATTTCACGGGCTTGATAGCTGGTGTTACCGTTATTCTGTAGTAACGACAGCTCGTTGTCGTGAGGTATTTGCGTGCGCTGACCAATAAGCTCCAGCGAAAAATGATCGCTTAGTGATTGCACCCGCTCGGTCAACGACCCTGTGTCTAAAAGCCAATTTTTTAGCTGCGCATTTGGAATTGTGATGCCAGAAGGTGCTTGCCAGTCAACCGCCAAACCCACTGGAAAAGTGGCATTAAAACTCACACGAAAAGCCCGAATAATGAATCTGTTAGTATGATAACACGTCATGTGAGAATATTTTCACTTGGTTAAACTTTTGCAGTAGTGTGTTTGATCAGAGATTTGCTACACTACCAAGTGAATTTATTATTTTGGTGTTTCAGGCTTCACTATGTTTAAGTCACTAATTTTACGTATATTAGCGGTTAGCTTTTTTGTTCTTGGTTGCAGCTCAGCATTGGCACAAGATAAAGCCAACTATGCTTATTTGGGCTTAGAGCCAGAAATTGTTACCAACTATATTAGCGACAGCGCACAGAAGCTGGGTTACGTTCGCGTGTCGGTAGAGTTGATGATTAACGATGTGAATCAACTGGAAATTGCTGAACACCATATGCCACTACTACGCGCTACCGCTATTGAGATTTTCGGACAGCAGCCCGCAGAAAAAGTAAAGTCGCTAACCGGTCGTGAAGATATTCGCCGCGCTATATTGAAAGCTCTTCAAGAGCATATGCAGCAAGAAACCGGTGGTGAAGTGATTAAGAACGTCATCTTTACTAAGTACTTATATCAGGGTGCTTAAGCAGAATAACTGCAGCCTAACCTAATGAAAAAGCGAGCTTCAATACTGAGCTCGCTTTTTTGTTTCTATAGCAGTTTTACCGGTATTTTTCTTAGCGTGTAATACGCCAAATATCTAAGTAAGTGCGGCTAACTGTTCCCTATCTTTTCGTTGTGATACCTGCACGTGCTAGCACTTATACAAACTAAGGCCTGCACTGACTAACTACTAACGCTTAGCAGAACCTAAGCTTAGTATGGCGGCAAGTAAGCAACCTGAAATAAGCCCTGCGGTATGTGCAGCATTTGCCATGCTCACCCACAGTATATCGGCATAGCCAATGACCAACCAAACCAGCATAAAGCCTACAATAGAGTTTGGTAACGACAGCCCCCAGCTTGGGCGCAGCCAGCCCAGCCACCACACAAAACCCATCACGGCATATACCACACCAGATAAGCCGCCAAATAAGAATAGGTTGCCTTGTACAGGGTCGCTAAATAGCGCCTGTGCGGCATTTGAAATTGTGGCTGATACTAAAAATACAATAAGCAGCATGCTGATACCTAAAGTACGTTCAATTTTGGCCCCCAGCATGCCCCACCACAGTAAATTAAATATGATATGAAGTGCCGAGAAATGAATGAACGCCGGGCCCAGCAGCCGCCACCACTCGTGATTTTGTGCCAAGACAGAAAACGGCTGCATCAATAAGTGCTGTGCAATGGGGGCAAATAACCCAAATAAAGACAATAGGTAAACTGCAGCACACAGCACAAATACCACAGAAGTAAACGGCGCTTTAACGGCATCAGAGATTATTTTGCTTAACGAAAAGCCGCTACCTGATGGGGCTAGCTGTACGTTCTTACCACTGTCCCATGCCGCTTGCTGATATTTAGGGTTGGTTGGATTTGCTATAAAGTCTTCTGCGATAACTTTTGCGCGGTCAACATGCTCATTGTTATCCAGCACAACCACAAACTCTTTTTCGTGCTGTACTACGTTGGCGTTGATATGCTGACTGGTTAAGTAGTTGGCAAGAAGGTGCGCTGGACTTTGCTGATTAAACGCAATTAAAGGATGACCCATAAGCTAGTTGTTACCCCAAAAGCAAAAAAGAGTGTGAAGCGATAAAGATGTGCAAGAGCGCGGAATCCTAGCTCTCGTCATTGACTCTTTATACTGAAATAGTGAAAGACCTGCAAAACATAAAATAAAGGTGCACATTGTGCACCTTTATAAAATCGCTATTCGGTTACTACCGGGTTCGCCTGTCGCCACGCTTCAAAGCCCCCGTCCATACTATAAACGGTCTCAAAGCCTTGCTGAGCAATCACTTGCGCAGCCTGCTGGCTGCTTACGCCGTGGTAACACACCACAACAACTGGAATATCTTTGGGTGTTTGGTCAATAAACGCCCCAAAGTTGTCGTTGTTAAGCGGTGCCGCATTGGGCATATGGCCATTAGCAAACGATTGAGGATCGCGAATATCCACAATAGTTACGTCGCCTTGGAAGTTAGCCACGTCGTTTACGCTAATGTGTGAGAATGTTGTCATTATTGCCAGTCCAAAATAACTTTACCTGAGTGTCCTGACCCCATGGTATCAAACCCTTTCTGAAAGTCATCAACGGAAAAGGTATGAGTGATGATGGGTGAAAGGTCTAGGCCGCTTTGTAGTAAGCTCGCCATTTTGTACCAGGTCTCGAACATTTCTCGGCCATAGATACCTTTTATGATCAGACCTTTAAAAATGACCTGGTTCCAGTCGACAGCAACATCTTGCGGAGGGATACCCAGCATGGCCACTTTGCCGCCGTGATTCATCTTGTCGAGCATGTCTCTGAAGGCTACTGGCACACCAGACATCTCAAGGCCCACATCGAACCCCTCTGACATGCCCAGTTCGTCCATAACGTCTTGTAAGTTTTCTTTACTTACATCAACAGCACGGGTTGCACCCATTTTTTTAGCCAGTTCAAGACGGTAAGGATTAATGTCGGTAACAACAACGTGTCGCGCACCTACATGTTTTGCGACCGCCGCCGCCATAATACCTATAGGACCAGCACCTGTAATAAGCACATCTTCGCCTACTAAGTCGAAACTTAGCGCGGTGTGAACGGCATTACCAAACGGGTCGAAAATAGACGCGAGGTCGTCGCTGATATTGTCTGGAATTTTAAACGCGTTGAATGCTGGAATTACCAAGTACTCTGCGAAAGCACCAGGGCGGTTTACACCCACACCCTCAGTGTTACGGCACAAGTGTACGCGACCAGCGCGACAGTTGCGGCAGTGACCACAGGTGATATGACCTTCACCAGAAACACGGTCACCAACTTCGAAGCCTTTTACTTCTTGCCCCATACCCACTACTTCGCCAACGTATTCGTGACCAACCACCATAGGTACGGGAATCGTGTTCTGCGACCACTCATCCCAGTTGTAGATATGCATATCAGTACCGCAAATCGCGGTTTTGCGAATTTTAATCAGTAGGTCGTTGTGCCCTACTTCAGGCTTTGGCGTGTCTTGTAGCCAAATGCCTTTTTCCGCTTTTGCTTTTACCAGCGACTTCATGAAATCACTCCCATTTCACGGCCTACTTCGATAAACGCATCGATGGCTTTATCTACATGTTCAAGGCTGTGACCTGCTGACATTTGCGTACGAATTCGGGCTTGCCCTTTTGGTACAACAGGGTAAGAGAAGCCAATAACGTAAATGCCTTTTTCTAGCAGTTTATCAGCCATTTCACTGGCTAAGCGGGCATCGCCAAGCATTACCGGAATAATAGCGTGATCTTTACCAGCAAGGGTAAAACCCGCGTCTTCCATGCGCTTACGGAAGTGGTTGGCATTTCGCCATAGATTAGCGCGTAATTCATCGCCTTCTTTCATCATTTCAAACACTTTTAATGATGCTGAAACAATAGGTGGCGCGACTGAGTTAGAAAATAGGTAAGGACGTGAGCGCTGACGTAGCCATTCAACCACTTCTTTTTTGCCTGACGTGTAACCGCCTGACGCGCCGCCAAGGGCTTTGCCTAAAGTACCTGTAATGATATCTACACGACCCATTACACCGCAGTATTCATGGCTACCTTTACCATTTTCACCTAAGAAACCCGTTGCGTGGCAGTCATCAACCATTACCATGGCACCGTATTTGTCGGCCAGGTCGCAGATTGAAGCAAGGTCGGCAATAACGCCGTCCATGGAAAATACGCCATCGGTAGCAATGATTTTAAAGCGCGCGCCGTCGGCATCAGCTTGCTTTAATTGCTCTTCTAGCGCTGCCATGTCGTTATTGGCATAGCGGTAACGTTTGGCTTTACACAAGCGCACGCCGTCAATGATACTCGCATGGTTTAATGCATCAGAAATAATGGCATCTTCTGGTCCAAGAAGGGTTTCAAACAGTCCGCCATTGGCATCGAAACAAGACGGATAAAGAATGGTATCTTCTGTACCTAAAAAGTCGCTGATAGAGGCTTCTAGTTGCTTGTGAATGTCTTGCGTTCCGCAAATGAATCGCACAGATGCTACGCCGAAGCCATGACTATCTAAGCCTTCTTTCGCCGCTTCGATTAAGCTTTCATTATTTGCTAGGCCAAGGTAGTTGTTAGCACAAAAATTAATAACGTGCTCGCCACCAGCAACGCCAATATCCGCTTGTTGTTGGGACGTGATTACACGCTCTTTTTTGTACAAACCATCTTCTTTCGTGGCTTCAATTTGCGATTGCAAATGAGAAATAAATGCCGCAGACATGCCATTCTCCAAGTGTGGGTATATGAAAACCGCTAGTGTAATGAAAGCGCATGAAAGGGTACACACCCTTGCGCTGTATTTAATGGGTTTGTCGACTAAGTTTGTAAATTATTCAGCACACTCACAAAAAATGCTTAAATCACGCTAATTTGTTTTAAGTGCTAGGGCCTGTTGACCTTTGTTGTACATTTTTGCAGCGGTCTGTGTGCCATCTAGACAAGGCGAATGTTTGACGGTTTAGTGGTTCTAAATCGAGAACATTCAACGCAGTATAGATGGCACAAAGGCGCTGCCCGTAGGGGTCGTTATGGAAGCCTTTTACTCTTTGTCACAGTCCTTTAACTTAGCCCGCTAGGCTTGCAGGACTGTTTCGCGATTAAAAGGCTTCCATTTAGACCAAAATTCGTACACCAAAGGTCAACAGGCCCTAGGCAAAGTCTTTCCAAAAACCGTTTTCTACTTTGTCCCTTAATGTGTCCCAAAGGTTTACTTCAGGTATAGGACGGCTAATAAGATAGCCCTGGCCCTGATGGCAGTCGAAATGACAAAGCAATTCGTATTGCTCATTGGTTTCAATGCCTTCAGCTACCACCTGCATGCCCATATTACGCACCATGGATATGGTGGAATGCACGATGTTTCTGTCATCTGCACTGCTGGCGATGTTGGCAACGAAAGAGCGATCTATTTTTATAAAGTCGGCTGGTAATGATTTTAAGTAACTTAAAGATGAATAGCCGGTTCCAAAGTCATCAATCGCTAACATGCACCCCATGTCACGTATAGTTTGCATTACACCCGTGGCCCGTTTGATATCAGAGACCAACACGGTTTCAGTGAGCTCTAAGCAAACTTGATCAGGAGCGATATCGTTTTTAATAATTTGATGCTGTAAAAACTCAGGCAAACTGGGGTCGAGGAACTGCCCGGCCGATAAGTTAATTGCCACTTTGATGTCTGGGTAGCCGCTGGTTTTGAGCTCGTTAACTAAGTGAGTGGAACGCGTAATCACCCAGTAATCTAGCTCGAGCATAAATGACGTGTTTTCAAGTAGAGGAATAAAGTCGCCTGGCGATATATGCCCTTTTTTAGGGTGATACCAGCGTAATAGTGCTTCAAAGCCCATGAGCTTACCGCTGTGCATGTCTATTTGGGGTTGCAAGGCAAGGCTAAACTGATTGCCTCTTAGCGCTTCGCGGGCTTCAGACTCCAATTCAACCTTTTGCATTACCTTAAGGTTCATAGTGGCGTCATATACCCTAAACTCAGCACCTTTTTTCGCCTTAGCTTCGTACATCGCTATATCGGCATGGCGCAGCAGCTCTACCGGCGTAGCGCGTGAGTGGTTAGTAATGGCAATACCAATGCTGATTGAAACATAAAAAGTAACGCCGTCGACAATAATGGGCTCTTGAAACTCGTCGATAATTTTTTGCGCGACCGTGTCGACATGTTTTTTGCTCTCTATATTCGACAGTAAGATAACAAACTCATCGCCCCCAAACCGCGATGCAATATCAGACTCCCGAATAGGACGGGAAATTCTCATTGCCGCAGCTTTAAGCAGCTTGTCGCCGACATCGTGCCCATGGCTATCGTTAACTTTTTTAAAGTCATCTAAATCCATAAACATGAGCGCTACTAGCCTGTCATCTCGAATTGAGCTGGCCAGTTGTTTTTCAATCTGAAAGGTCAACATGTTGCGGTTGGGTAGGCCTGTCAGCACGTCGAACATGGCCATTTTTTCTAACTTAGCGGTGTTAATTGCCATTTGTCCGTCAAAGCTTTCTAGCTGGCGCGCTAAATCGTTCGCCGCTTCCTCAACCACATCGAGTTCGTCGGTTAGCTTAAATACCGGCTGCTTTCGACGCTTAGCTGCGACCGTATAGAATTCGCTAAACTTATGTTCAGCCAACATCGGCAGACGCTCGCTTATGTCTAAAAGCCTTGTGCGATATTGATTTAAGAAAAGATAGAGCAACGAAGAAAAAAGAAGAAATAATGCGATAGCGCTTGAAATAACCACGTACTGATATTGCTCGTTCTGACGTATCATTGCTGAGACATCTTGAACGATAAGCAAATAAGGATGATCGCCTGCCGCATGGTCAAAAGGCAAAAGGCTAACCAGAAGCTGCTGGTTTTCTAACTCTACGTTTACCCCTTTTATTACGAGGTCGTCAACACGCCAGTTTTCAGGCAATGCCTTAATAAGCGAATTTAAAAATTGTTTGTTCGCAGCGGAAACCTGACTTGCTACCTTTAACGCAAGTTTTTCAACCTGTGATTCATCTACCTGAACAACCGCGACTTTATATACATCGGTGGCGCGGCTAAATAAATACAGTAACTCTCGCATGGAAGTCGACACGACAATAACCGGCACTTTTTCGCTTGATGCCATTATAGGTATAGAAATGTAATGAGTGCATACGCTTTCGCAGACCAGTAACGAACGACTTTCAAATGAGGCCCGGGTAGAATCTACAAGTCGCTTGATGGTGCTGTTAACGGGGTAAGTAGGCTTTCCAACAACGCCGTTTTCATCGAATAAGTAAAGGGTTTCTACCTGAAAATTGAGCGTTAGGTATTCGCTTAG
The DNA here is from genome assembly GCF_056160505.1 of Alteromonas sp. ABM1_013. Lineage (NCBI taxonomy): Bacteria > Pseudomonadati > Pseudomonadota > Gammaproteobacteria > Alteromonadales > Alteromonadaceae > Alteromonas > Alteromonas sp. ABM1_013. The sequence continues at coordinate 28,092 of NZ_JBSWXH010000006.1, read as the reverse complement.
GTCATCTAGCGTATTATGTAAATTATCAAGGTTATTGGAATACGCGCCATTTTTACGGCTTATGATATCAATGAGGGTGATCATACGGCTATGGAGTATGTCTTCGAATAGCTGAACCCTACGCTGGTTGCTAATTTGGCTTTCCCGCTGCTGCATCACAACCTGTGCTTCAGACTCTTGAATTAGCACGGTGGATATAACGATAGTAACGGTTAAAACCATTGCCAGTAAAATAGCGATGGTTTTCGTGGTAAAAGATACCTGAACCTTCATCTTTTACCCTTAAAACCAATACATCAATTGTATTGACCACATTTCCCAATGCTTATCGGCGTGGGATGCCACATCACGGTTTAATAAGCTGACCACACGCGTTGCACCTTCAACCCAGTGATATTCGCCCTGTAATCGCCATTTGGGCGCGATGTCCCAACGTAACCCCACCGTATAAGTATCTTGATACCCGAAGTAGGCAGGGATAAGCCCTCCAGTACTTGCCTCTAGTTTTTTACCGTCACTGTCGGAGGTATCGTTGATGTAGGTATCGTAGCCAATAAGACCGCTGATTTCGTTGTTAAACAAATATCTAAATTGAACGAAACCACCTTCACCGGTGCGTTTTTCGGCAAAGTCAGGGGAAAATAACCCTTGGCTGTCTTGTTTTTCACGAAGTATCTCTGCAGTGACTTCCCACTTCTCAGCAAAATATTGGGCGGACAGCATAAAGCGCTCAACATTAGCTCCACCTGACAAACGGTTATCGTCTTGTGATGGTGTGTACCTGAAATCGGAATTAAGCCAACTCGCGCCTACCTTCCACGTCATTGATGAGGGCTGCAAAAATACGCTAGCTTGATGCACGAAATCTTGTTTGATTTTGCCCTCAGCTGCATCGCCTAAGAGAAAATCGCGCTGAGAGTCATTAATGTTCGAGCGGCCATAGCTCCAGTTAAGCTCCCACGTAAATTCTTTACCATAGCGAGAGAAACTGGTTAGTATTCCGTTACTGCCCAAAGCAACATCGCGGAATCCGTCAAAATATACCGACTGAGGCAGTACTGACGTATATCGCGTTTGAGGGACATCTCTGGTTGATGAATAAAGCCAGTGGATGTTTTTAAAGCGTCCTGCGTGAATTTGGCCCTGCCACCCGCCAGGTAAGTCAGGTAGTTTCCAGTCAACAAATAAATAATCGAGGCGAGCACCTTGCTCGAAGCGATTCCCACCCTCTAGATAGTTTATTTGGCCTGCTATGGATATGTTTTCAGCAAGCTGATAATAACCGTTTAAACCGATTTCGGTGAGTTCACCCGTCACGTTATTATCGTCAGTAATAAAACTACTGTCTTTCGACTGGGTCAAGCCCTGTGAAACATAACCATGCCATGTAAAATCTGATTGGGCGCTAATAACATGCGAGCTAAATAGCCCAAGCGCTAAAGCGATGTATATTTTCATTTTAAATCTACCTCAACGCGTCTAAGCTTGACGATATCGGTCCGCTCAACATAACCGATAGAACCTACCGTGTTTTCCAATGCATCCACTAGCGCTTGATAAGAGGTTACTCTGATAGGGGTGATACCTTGGCCAGAATAGGTAATTTGATCCCAAAGACGAGACAGCTGATAAGGGAACATTTGAAGAATATCGCGGCAAAATTGACGGTGTAGCTCGTCGCTGTCTTGCAGTACGAAAACGGTAATTTTAGTGCCATTTTCCCAATACTGGCGCTGCCCTGTAAAGATCTGACGAAGTTCGGAGCGACTAAGTTCTTCAACCATTACACTTTCGTTCACCATGACGTTAAGTTCCGATGCATTTACTTTAGGCAAGCACATGAATAGCACTGCTAGTGTTAGCAGTACTTTTCTAAATGCAGCAAAAGAATGAATCTCGGACAGCCATCGCAAAGCGGGCTTTTTCATTAAGTAACGACTCCCTGTTCAACAGAAGTACACAGCACAACGCTAAGTGTAGATAATAGTTGGTAGTTTTACCTTACGATAAAAAAAATTAAACGAGGAACGGCGCAACTTTTTGCTTAACCATGTCTACGGTAATTTTTTCCATTAACTGGCTCCCTTTGGCTCGCGTTCCCCACGGTAAGGCGCTCCAAGGTTTACCCTTTTGCTCTTCTATGCATTCATCATAAACCGACACCAATCTTTCAAGATTGTTGTAAGGCCCTGTTCTACGTGGATTAGAATGTGCGTATAGCCCAATAACAGGCGTGCCCACGGTCGTTGCCATGTGAGCAGGCCCAGTATCTGGTGCAATAACTAGGTGAGCATGCTTTAGTAACATAAGCAGCTGATGCAATGTTGTTTGCCCAGTAAAGTCTTTAAGCGGATATTTCACACTCGCTTTAATTGCATCAGCAGTTTTGCGGTCTAAATCTCCTGGACCGCCACATAATATCACGGTGACACCGGCCTCTTGGATATAGTCAGCAATACTTGCGTATCGTTGCGGCAACCAATTTCTTTCAGCCTTACTTGCCGCTGGTGAAATAACGACATATTTACCCAAGGTTTTAGCTTGTTCTTCTCCCCACTTTTCATCTTCTGATGCAACAGGAATACTCCAAGAAACAGCTTTTGGCTCAGGTACGCCCAATGCATCGGCAAAATCCATAAAACCTTTAAGCACATGAGCGTGCTTTGTGGCAGCCACCCTTTTATTGGCAAACAACCAGTGCAGCTCCTTACTTCGCGCCCAGTCAAAACCTATGCGCTGTTTTGCTTTAATCACTCGCGAAGCTAAGTTTGCCCGTAATGCCACCTGCATCATTAATAAAGCATCAAAGGTTTCACCGGCCACTTCCGCTTTTAGCGACTCCACTGCAGCTTTCCCTTTTGATTTATCAAAAATAATGAACCGTACGTTTGGCATCAGCTTCACAAGCTGATACTCCACTTTCCCTATTACCCACGTAATTTCAGCATCGTTCCACTGTGATTGAATTCGAGTAACCATAGCAACGGCATGACACACATCCCCAATGGCCGATAAGCGCATTAAACAAATCTTTTTTCCCACAGAAGCTCTCTCGTTGCTGAAAAACCAAAATAAATCATTAGAATATGAAATTTACCATAAGTTGTGGGCAACATGGCGACAATGCGACGAGACATAGGTGCTGGGCACCACTTTATTTTCGACAACACCTTAGTCAGTCAGCCTAATACAGAAATGTTTAGCCCTGAGTTTTGGCAGCTACAAAACAAGATAACAGGCCAAGCCAAGGGGCGTGGTACAACGATCTTCATTGAGCATGAAGGTCAACACTGGGTTTTACGGCGCTTTATGCGTGGCGGACTGGTAGGCAAGGTACTTAGTGACCAATACTTTTTTAATGGTATTGAACGTTCTAGACCTTTCGAAGAATTCGCATTGCTCGAATACATGCGAGGTGAAGGTCTTTTGGTACCTATTCCTGTCGCTGCACGTATCCACCGCAGAGGCTTGATTTATCGCGGCGATATTATCACCCTTAACATTCCTAATAGCCAAGACCTGCACCACGTTTTGTGCCAGCAGCCACTATCAAAAAACGAGTGGCAGGAAGTGGGGCGAGCGCTGGCTCGAATGCACAATTGCCAGGTTTATCATCACGATGCGAATGTTCGAAATATTATGATTGATAGCGATAAGCAAATTTGGCTAATCGACTTTGACCGCTGCTCGAAACGTAAAGGGGATAGCTGGAAACAAAGTAACCTAGATCGTCTATTGCGCTCTTTGCATAAAGAGCAAGGCAAAAACCCGATATTTCACTGGAAAGAAGACGATTGGACGGCGTGCTTAGATGGCTATAACGAATTGGTGAAGCGTTAAAAACCGCAAATAATAAACATAATCGCAGCAGTACTTAGCATTACTCGTTAATGTGGTACAGTAGCCCAGTTGAACCTATAAACCCTATACGACAATAAGATTCAATTTATGCACACTAGAGCACTTTACCCAGGTACTTTCGACCCAATTACTAACGGTCATGCAGACCTTATTGAGCGAGCATCTCAGCTATTCTCTCACGTTATCGTGGCTATCGCGTCTAACCCCAGTAAAAAGCCGCTTTTTACATTAGAGGAACGGGTAGAAATGATAAAGAAAGTTACTGCCGATCTGCCTAATGTTGAAGTAGTAGGATTTACTGGTCTACTAGCGGACTTTGCGGATGAACAAAACGCGACTATTTTGATTCGGGGTTTACGCGCGGTATCGGATTTCGAATACGAATTCCAGCTGGCCAATATGAATCGACGCCTAAACCCGAAGCTTGAAAGCGTATTTCTAACTCCAGCTGAAGAGAACTCGTTTATTTCTTCTACTCTAGTGAAAGAAGTAGCCTTGCATCGCGGGGCCGTAGGTGGTTTTTGCCACCCCGTAGTAGAGCAAGCGTTAAGAGACAGGCTAGGTAAAAAGAGCTAGGTAAACCGGCGTTGTTCAGTACAGCCTGTTTACAGTATTGTGTTGCTTTAAGCTATCCTTCTAGCTGTAAACCTTTCTAGTTGTGACTCTTTTTTGGCTATGACTCTTTTTTAGCTATTAGCGTTGGCAGCGTGTACAGAAAAAGGTGTTTCGCTGTCCTATTACCTTGCTTTCAATGGCTTTGCCACACACTTCGCAAGGCTCACCTTTTCTTCCATACACATTTAAATGCTGTGCAAAGTAGCCTGGCGTACCATCGGTTTGTGCAAAGTCTTTGAGCGTAGTGCCGCCCTGCTCGATAGCTTTAGCGAGCACTTGCTTTATTGTTGCAGTAAGTGACTTGTAACGAGCGGCGCTAATATTGCCCGCGGCTCTTCTCGGGTCGATGCCTGCTAGAAACAAGGCTTCGTTTGCATAGATATTGCCTACACCCACAACGATAGCGTTATCCATTATGAAGTTCTTTACCGGACCTTTGCGGTTGCGCGATAAACTGAACAAACGTTTATCGTCAAAGTCGTCTGTAAGAGGTTCAGGGCCCAAGTTGTCGAACATTGATTGTTGTGTATTGGGCGCCTGAAATAAAACCGCCCCAAAGCGTCTAGGGTCGTTTAAACGCAAACACTTACCAGTATTTAAAACAATGTCCACGTGGTCGTGTTTCACAACGGGTGTACTTGCGTCAATAACCCGCAGTTTACCTGACATACCTAGATGTAAAACCAGTGTACCTGTAGCAGTTTCAATTAGCAGATATTTCGCCCTACGCTTTACCGCTATTACCTTTTGTCCCTCAACCAGTGAGACTTCCTCTGGTATGGGCCAGCGCATTCTACGTTCTCTTACCACCACTTGAGTAATGGTATTGCCGATTAGATGAGGTGATACGCCCAACCGGCTTACTTCAACTTCTGGTAATTCAGGCATTTATAGTGTCCAGGGTAATAATTTATCAAGGTCGGTATTGGTTAATGTGTACCAGTTATTTTCGAATTTGATCACTACCGGTGATGTATTAGGATAAATAGCGTAAACCTTGCCGTCGCTATTACCCGCCAGCCACACCACTACAATAAACGGCTGCGTATTCAAGACCGATTCAGGCACTTCAGTTGCTGGATTCAACATAGCTCTTTGCCAATGTGAAAACTGCTCATCAGGTTTTACTGCGAGGCTGGTGTTAAGACCTTTTTGACGCCATTGTTGCCCAACACGTTCCAGGCTGTTGTTATCATGCTCAATCTTTAGCACGTAAGCATCTTCAGGTAACAAACTAAGTGTTTGTATCGTATTTTTCTTCGGTAGCAAACTGTCTAAGTTAAACAGTGCAATCATAATAAGCATCGCAATGATAACGACGTTGTTCATTGCCCGCTGAGAAATTCTTGCCACGCGTTGTTCCTGTAAAGTGGTCGACTATAAATACCGGAATATAGTAATACCTCACTCTCTTATAAGCTAACTCAATATTTTTAGATGGCTTTGAAAATGTATGGGCGTTTGTTTACATAAACCATGAGCTGCTTAGCGTTTGGTGCTGAGCTTTATGTGTCTTGAACTTTTAGAAGCAAACTTTTTTCAGGCTGATGGCAACGTCTGATCTGATATAGACAAGGCCATTATTGACCTATGAATTATTTGGGATCATTTGTGCGCTACGTTGCGATCTCGCTGAGATCTGAGGGATATACGAACAATTGCTAGAGTTAAAAAAGCAAAAAACCCAGCAAAGGCTGGGTTTTCGTGGAGACAAAAGCAAGCTAATTACTTGATTTTGGCCTCTTTGAACATAACGTGCTTACGCACAACGGGATCATACTTTTTGATCTCCATTTTGCCAGGCATGTTACGCTTGTTTTTATCAGTGGTGTAGAAGAAACCTGTACCTGCTGAAGAAACTAGTTTAATTTTATCACGCATTGTCGGCTTCCTTAGATTTTCTCACCACGGGCACGGATGTCAGTTAGTACTGAATCAATACCTTTCTTATCGATGATACGCATGCCTTTAGCAGACAAACGTAGTTTTACAAAACGGCTTTCGCTCTCAACCCAAAAACGGTGTGTTTGAAGGTTTGGTAAAAAGCGACGACGAGTCGCATTTCGTGCGTGTGAACGGTTATTACCAACCGTTGGACGCTTACCTGTTACTTGGCATACTCTTGACATTGTATTTGTCTCCAGAACAACGATAACTGTCGCGTCAGTTAATCCCAAGCGCTCAAACAGTGGTTGGGTCAAATGACGTATTACTATAAATTAGAGGGCGCATTTTATACAGCAAAGGCAGGATCATTTCAATAAGAAAGTACAAAAAGGTTACTTTTACGTACTATTTTTGCACAAAATACCACCAGCACTCATTTTTCACGGCCTGTATTGTACTTTTCTCTTCGCAGTTAAGCTACGAATAAATACCCAATCTACGCTTTAATTTCATAGTTAAATTGAAATATCTACGGGCAAAAAAAACGCCACATTCACGTGGCGCTTTTCTATTTAGTCAAAAAAAGGCGACCTAACTTCAGTTAAATCTATCAATCTTGAAGGTCGGCGTAACATTTGCCCACCGTCACGAGAGATTGGTACCCAAGGGAATAATCCTCGCCCTTTCGACGGCTCTAGCAAGAACAAATCGGTAGGAATGGAAATATAGAAGCCTTTAGTAAAACTTCCCTCTCCATATTCTTCTGACGATACATCAGTAAAGGCAGCGTAAGCACCTACTATAATGCCGCTATCAAAGCGCTTGGCGTAATCAATATTCACGCCTTTATCTTTCGCCAAGAATTGACCCGCACTAACAGTAATTTGTGTATCATCTAGGAATTCAGGCTGCCAATAGACACTTGCATGGCCGGTTATCGTATCGTAATCCTCTAAGCCTGTTTGGCTGTAAGGATCACGCTGCTTAACGTAGTTGATATCGATGCCGTAGGCGACATTACTATCGACAGGGCGATAAAGAATTTCACCACCTACACCAGCAAACATGGTTTCTAGATAACCTGCGTATGCTTGAGCATAAAGGTCGTCAGCGATATCGTCTTTGTAATGTAAAAACGCGGTATCTAACCATACATCATTTTCAGACACATATTCACGTACCCGGGTACGTACGCGAGGTAAAGACACGTCTTCACCATCTACGAGGTAATTAAACTTGTCGAAGTTATCAAGAAGCGTCACTCGTGCACTACTCACCACCGAGAAGTTTTCATTAAACGCATAGCCACCGTTGAGTAATAGCCCAGTTTGATAAAGGTAGAAGTCTTCTGGGTTACCAAATGACTGGGTGAAAAAGAAGTCAGCACTGTAGAAGAAACCAGAGGTATTTTCAGGGTGGTATGCTTCTTTTATTTCTTCAGAAGGCGATGTTCTCACGTAAGTTTCCGTTATATCGGCATCGACCGATTCGTATCGCGCTGCTGAGATAAAGGCTTCGGCGTCTATTTGAGTATCGACCAGTGGAAGGCCACCGCGATTATCTACCATATGATAGGTTTTAACGCTATCTGGAAGCTCTGAAGCCGCAACACGACCTACCCGCTCGATAGCTTCATCTTGGTCGCGGTATTTGACCTGCGTTCCGTAGAAGGTCGCGCTATCTTCTTTAATTTCAGCATCGGATAAGAGGAAACCACCTGAGTTATAAAGATCGTTATAAAGACGTGATTTATTTACATCTTTAATATTGGATGGCGCATTTCTTCCCATTAAGTTTCGCGGCGCATCGTCAAATTTGATCTGTGATGCTGTGTTCATGTTGAAGCGATATGTCACGCCAAAACCAATGGTATTTCCACGTTGGTAATTTAACGAGAAATCAAAGTCTTTGTAGCGATATACCGCGCCTACATTCCAGCGAGAATCTTGCTCTAACTGACCGGCTCTGTCACGTGAGTAATCGTTCCCTTCAAACTCTAGCTTTAGCGTTAAAGGTTCCCACGGCGTTTGGTACTCTACGCCACCAAAGAAGGCAGTGGTACCTTTAAAAAATTGATCGTAATCGACCTTACCACCACGGCCTGAGAACCCGCCAGGGCGTTCACAAAAGCTGTCTCTAACCTCACAAAATGGGTTAGTGATATCGTCAGCTGTTCCTAAATATCCCCAGCCTAAGCCTAAATGGAAATCAAACGGCCCCACCGATTTACTGGCGTTTACGTATTCGCTTTCGAAGAAGCCTGTGCCACCGAAGTCTCTAAAACCAACGCTAATATCTGGTAGGTAATAACTTTCTTTCCATAGCCTGAATTTAACGTCTAGGCCCTTATCTTTTAAGGTTTGGTCGCCACTGAATGATTCAACTTGGCTATATAAACGTGTACGTACATCGGTATAGCGAGCGGTCGCTTCCATCCAATCATAAAGCTGGATATTAACTGACCAAAAACGATATTCACCATTATCGGTATAGTTAATGGCCATTCCGCCTTCGTCGCGCATACGCGCGGTTGGCGTTTGGATCAGCCCGTTACCACCTTGAACCATCTGCGAAGGCGTAACCCGAAGTTGAGTATCAGCAAGCGTGGCAGAAGACAATGCGCTGCCAATTACCAGCGCGAGTGTTTTTTTCTTAGATACTTTTTTCTTAAATATTGGCGCACTCATTGAGGTAAGACCCTATGTACAGCTAACGCGGCAACCCGCTCATTTAATTGCTTAAGCTTATTGCTGAAAAGCTCTGAAGAAATAGGCACGTAAACCTGGCTACCCGGCATAAGCTGAGCAAAATCTAAATTCCAGTAAGCAATACCCTTCTCTTCTATATTGCCCACGGGGTCAATGACGTAAACAACGCTTCTGTCGGCGTCTACCGCCTTTTTAACCGTATGAGCCGCCGTATAAATTGAGGTATCGCTTTGATGTTGATAAGCGCCTGGCTTTATTACCGCGCCCGAGAAATGCACTACGTTAGGGCGCCCATTCAAACGGATCCAATATTTACCCGGCTGGAACATAGGGTTGTCTTCGAAGAACAACCTAGCTCGGTTGTAAGAGATAGGCATATTAATGCGCGTTGACACTGTCCATGATGACACTTGTTCAAACAAATTCTGTAGCGCTTTGTGAGTGTCTGAGTCTTTATCAAAGCTAGCCAGCAGTTCTCTTATTTGAGACAGCGCTATTTCTTTTTCTCTTTCAGCTGTTGGATTGGTTAAATCAAATGCAGAAGCTGTAGGCCAATACCAATCGCCATTATCAGCCACTATAGACAACACACTTGATAACCTGATTGGTCGGTCGAACTGATAAGTTTGCTTGTTCACCATAACGCTTACAAGCCCGTCATTGGCATATAAACTAGTAGATGTAATAAGACCTAAGGCAATAAAAAGCGTAGAAATAAACTTCATTATTGCGTTACTCCTTGTTTGTTCATCTCACGTACTACACGGCTTAGATAAACCATGTCGTACACGTCTCCCTTAGGGCTGAACTGTTGCTTTGTGGCCATCAGTTCTTTCGTATGTTTGTGCAAGAAGTAGGTATTTTCCCACGACAGACCCACGTCAATAAACGGGGTATATTCTGAAAAGTCTACGGTTTCTACGACTTTAATAAGGGGCACAGTAAAGCCTAGGTATTCGTGGGTTTCCTCGCCCACAATTCGCCATGAAGAGTCTACTGGAACACCATAGCCAATTGCGTCGATATCCACTTTACGCTTCCAGCTAAAAGGCAAAACATCGTTGGTGGCTAACGGATTATGCTGCAAATTTCCTGTATAAAAGAGGTCGTTATCTAAACCTTCAGTTTTAACAATTATGCCGTGATGCATGGTGAAGATGACTCTATCACCCGACACCCATTTATACTTATCACCGTCAATATAGGCTAATGCAAGAGAGGCTGCGTCTCGCTCCCCCGCTTTAATTTGCATAATATCCGCCTTACTCGCTGCAATTTCTTCAACGGTGTAAGTTACCGTGCGGTCTTTAAAAGCAAGTTTAAGCGTATTGTAATAAGCGAGTGTTGTTGTGGAACAACCCGAAAGAGAAAGGCAAAGAAAGCCGATAAGGGCCGATAGAATATGTAGTTTCATTAAAGTACGCCGACAAACACTAAGAATGATGAAATTTTGCTGTATAAATAAAAAAAGCCGCTAAAAGAAGCGGCTTTTTCGAATACTCTTAAATTTACTGTACGGTCGGCGCGTAAGTAAATGTAACAGGCACAGTAATTGTCTTAGTTACAGTGCTTGTACCAGAAGTAGTAACAGTAACGGTGTTAGTTGTACCAACACATACGCCGTCTACTAGTGGATCGTCACCTTCACAAGTAGGATCAGTTGGAGTAGTGCCACCATTTCCTGGCGCGTCTGCAGAGTTGTTGTTTGCAACACCAGCAATGATACCAGCAGCAACAACACCAGTAGCGATCATGCCACCACTTACGCCACCAATACCTGAAGTTCCACCTTCGTTATCTTGTGCGTTAACACCAGCTACCATAGTAGCAGCTGCAAACAATGCAATAATTGACTTCTTCATAACAGTCCTTTAATAAAATTACCCACTAAGTCCTATGCTAAATCATTTTCAACCATTTGACTAGATTATAATCGACAAATGACTTAGAAATCTTATGTTAGCAAGCCACGCTGCGCAAATGAAATAGTTTCTTTATCTCCAACCACAAAATGATCAAGCACAGGCACGTCGATCGATGCCATGGCATTTTTGATCTCGGCTGTTAACCGAATGTCTGCATGGCTAGGTTCTGCTACGCCTGAAGGGTGATTATGGACCAAAATGATCGCCGCCGCATTGTCGATCATAACCTGCTTGATCAATTCTCTCGGATACACTGCAGCGCTATTGATCGTTCCGTTAAACATGGTACGAAAAGCGATAAGTTGATGTTGGCTATCAAGCATCAAAAGCGCAAACTTTTCCCTTTCGCAGTCTCTTAATTTGGCCTGCAAGTAACGCTTAGTGTCATCTACGTTGTTAAATACATCTTGGCGTTTAAGTTTTATTTCTAAATTACGCTTAAAAATTTCAAACCCTGCTTGGAACTGGGCATACTTACACGGCCCGATGCCAGACACCTTTGCATAGCTTTCTTTTGTCGCAGTTACCACACCTCGCAAACCCCCTAATTCATTTAGCAATTCGTGCGCTACAGATAAGGCGCTCTTTCCTTTAACACCTTTACCCAGCAACACTGCGATAAGCTCAGCGTCACTTAAGCTTTCTGCACCTTGCTGTAGTAGCTTTTCTCTTGGCCTTTCACTTATCGGCCATACTTTTATCGACATGTACTTGGTCCGTTAACTCAATAAAACAGTGGTTATAGTTGAATTGGAAGAGATTAACGACTGTATAAAAGGCGGGTTTCTTGTTTTGAAGTTGAGCAGATAAAAGACAAACAGTATCTAAACGCCAAGATCGACTTTTGTTCAGCTATCCGATTTTTTGTCACCATGGTAGGCTAATATTAATATTTAGATTTAGTGTTCTTTTATGTCTATTGCTAATAAAAACATTTTGCTGGGCGTGACGGGCGGTATTGCCGCTTACAAAGCCCCAGATTTAGTGCGAAAGCTCACCGCATTAGGTGCAAACGTACGTGTTGTTGTTACCGACTCTGCTGCAGAGTTCGTGAGCACTTTATCGCTTCAAGCTGTGTCAGGAAACCCGGTGCATCAGCATCTTTTAGACCCTGCGGCTGAAGCCGCGATGGGACATATCGAATTAGCAAAATGGGCCGACATCCTACTTATCGCGCCAGCCACAGCAAACACTATCGCTAAACTTGCTCACGGCATGGCAGACGATTTACTAACCACGCTCTATTTGGCCACAACCGCTACGCTTTTTGTTGCCCCAGCAATGAACCAGCAAATGTGGAAAGCGTCGGCGACACAGCGCAATATTGCTACACTTCAAGAAGACGGTGTAACCTTTATTGGCCCAGCAAGTGGTGAGCAAGCTTGTGGTGATGTAGGCTCAGGCCGCATGGTTGAACCTGTAGATATCGCCAATGCATTAAATGACAATGAAGATAAGTCTTCAGAGTTGGCATTAGCATTAACAAACCTAGCGGGAAAACAAATCACGATTACCGCAGGGCCAACCAGAGAGCCGTTAGACCCGGTACGCTATATCTCTAATCACAGCTCTGGAAAGATGGGGTTTGCTATTGCGCAAGCTGCGGCTGAAGCGGGCGCGAACGTAACGCTAGTTGCAGGGCCAGTAACGCTTTCTACGCCTACCCTTTGTAACCGTATCGATGTCACCACCGCAGATGAAATGCTTAAGGCCTGCGAAGAACTTGTGCCTTCAACAGATATTTTTATTAGCACTGCAGCGGTTGCCGACTATAAGGCATGCTCAGTGGCGGACAATAAAATAAAGAAAACAGGAGATGAGTTAACACTTACTTTTGTTAAAAACCCTGATATTCTAGCAACTGTATCTAACAGACAAGACCGCCCATTTTGCGTGGGCTTCGCAGCTGAAAGCCAAAATGTGGAAGATTATGCCCGCGGTAAGCTTACTAAAAAGAAGCTAGATATGATTGCGGCAAATGATATAACGGCTGAAGGTCTGGGGTTTAATAGCGATAAAAACGCGCTGCATGTAATATGGCAAGACGGTGATAAGCAATTGCCTGCCACCAGCAAAAATGCGTTAGCCGAGCAGCTGCTAGCGCTTATTGCAGAACGTTTTGCTTTCAACAATAAAAACTAACAGATACTTATTAAGTGTCGATAATAAAAACGATAAATATAAACGCTTTGGCGTAAGCCAACTTAACATGGAGCCCGGGTTGCTATAACTCGGTAGCGGAGGAACCACTTTCGTCATGCCTGCTGTCAAAAAAACAAATCGCAGAGCCCAAATTCTGCAAGCACTTGCTGGAATGTTAGAAACCAGCCCAGGTCAACGTATCACTACTGCTAAGTTAGCGGAAAAAGTCGGGGTGTCTGAAGCGGCACTGTATCGTCATTTTCCCAGTAAAGCGCGAATGTTTGAAGGGCTTATTGAATTTATTGAAGAAACGCTTTTTACGCGTATCAACAAAATTGTTAATGAAGAAAAAGACTCGCTCACGCGCTGTCAGCTAATTCTTCACCTTATTTTAGGCTTTGCAGAGAAGAACCCAGGCATTACCCGTATTTTAAACGGCGATGCGTTAATGGGTGAACAAGACCGACTACGTGCGCGTATCGCCAAGCTTTTTGAACGTTTAGAAACCCAGCTTAAACAAGTGCTAAGAGAGCGCAAGCTGCGTGAAGGGAAAACCCTTTCCGCCGATGAAGCGATCATCGCCAATATGATGATTTGCTATACCGATGGACGTATCAACGGCTTTATTCGCAGCGGCTTTACCCGTAAGCCTACCGAGCAATTCAATGAACAATGGGCCGCGTTTAAACAAATGTTTGTGTAAGGCGCTAGGTTTAAACTAAGCATCAGTTTTTTGCATATTACTGATGCTTTGTTCTGGCTCATTTCAACACTACTATCCGCAGTTAGTTTTTCTCAATATAATCAACTATGCGTAGCGAGCTTTTACCATCAGTAGGACCTACGTGATCTTCGGTATATGCCTCACGCTCTTCTTTATATAAATCTCTATTTTCTAATTGCTTTTCTATCGCGCCTCGTAGTTCTTTATAGCTGTTTATATGAAGCCCTATATTCTGATAAATCACGTTATCTTTACCAAAGCGCTTCTTAAAGCGGTATTTGAAAATACCCCGATATGACCACTTCAACTTAAAGAAGTTACATACGATTACAGGTTTAGTTAACGCGACAAACTCAAAGAGTGTGCTCGATGCTTCACTGACTAAAATATCTGCTTCTTTCATAAAAGGAAGTAAAGATATGTCTGTTTCGGTTGCTACATAGGTGTTACTAAACTCTCCCCACTTTTTCAATTTTTTCCGCTGATTTTTGTAAGCTTCACGGGAGTAGGTGAAAGTGTGCGGCTTGATAAGAATATTGAAATCAGGAAAGTGGCTTGGCCAATTATCAGGAAAACATTCAAGTGAACTTGGGTTAAAAGTGGGGGCAAACAATAGGGTCGGCTTATTCTCATCCAAACCTAGTTCAGCGTACTTTAAACCTGTTTCTGTATTGTTAAATAAGGGGTCGAGCTTGGAAAAGCCAACCTGAACAAACTCGTCATTCGGATATAGCTCTCTAATCTTAGCTAAGCGTAATTTACCCTCTATAAACCTAACCGTCATAGGCGTAGCGGATTTGTGATAGTAGCTAGGTTTAGGCCCAATACCATGACCAAGTTGTGCGGTTTTACTGGCTTTGTGAATATCATCTAAGTAAGGAAAGCCATTGCCAAAGAAAATCCAGTCAGGGGACTCTTTCAAATAAAAGTCTCTGGCGGCTTTATCATCATCTACCCAGCAAAACTCATAGCCTAGCGACAATAAAACTTGTTCGAATTTCTGAACGTTGTTTTTATTGCTATAGCAAACGAGTTTAACTTTATGACCGCGCTTAGCAAGTTCTTCACATATAGGAATAAATTGAGGTAAGTAATACACATTGACAGTGTCAAAAGCTATCTTCATAAAATTTCTTATAATTATTTATTGTTAGTATCAAAAAAATAAGCGACTGGGCGTAATACTTAATTTGTATTACAGTGTGTAACAGTATCATTTATAGAATAAAATTTATGCTTAACACTACCCTATCTAAATTCGGTTATCCTGATAATCTTATAAAAACATACGATTATTGGCATGTTTTACTCAGACCTGGACAGGTAACCCTTGGTTCATTAGTTCTTATATGTAAAGAAAATGTCTTTAACTATTCTGATATTTCAGAAGAGGCGGCTAGAGAACAAAAGATCGTTGTTGCGGATATAGAAAAAGTGCTCAAAAAACGCTTTAACTTCTGCAAAATAAACTATTTAATGTTAATGATGGTGGATCCTGCTGTCCATTTCCACGTTATTCCTCGTTATGAACATCCCGTGATTTTTTGCGAAGAATCTTTTGAAGACAAGCACTGGCCTAAGCCACCTGTCTTAAGCGAAAAGCTTGAATTAGATGATGATTATTTTGCTGAATTAAGAGCAACGTTACGCGCTGACTTTGCATTACTTTCATCTACGAACGCATCCGAGACAGGTAAAAAATATCAAAGAATGTATACGTCAGGCTGCTTTGACATTTTCCACCAAGGTCATCTAAATATACTGAAGAAGACAAAAGCGCTTTGTGATTATTTGATTGTAGGTGTCTCTACCGACGATCTCATCGAGAAGTCTAAAGGACGCCCACCGCTTATCCCGTTTGAGGAACGAATTTCCATCCTCGAGTCCAACCGATATGTGGATGAAGTTATCCCTCAGGTGGATAAAAATAAACAAAGAGTGGTAGATGAATACAATATTGATGCGATTTCAGTGGGTTCTGATTGGAAGGGAAAATATCCTAGCGTAACCTGTGATATGGTTTATTTTGACTATACACCCAACGTTAGCTCTACCGTCCTTAAAAGAAAGCTATAACAGCGTTATGAGCTAGCAGTGACCTGCTAGCTCATGCATAGCCGTTTACTTACTAAACGTGTTACCAAAGAAGTCGCCATCGTTCCACTTAGGCTTATTCTTTTGGTTTGCTAACGTCCAACCGATTTGTGCGTTGACCTTAGTGAACGTCTCTGCAGCATTCCAGTTAAATGGCTGACTAATATCATCGCTAGGCTTGTGATAGTGCGTAGATAAGAACTTACCAAATACCTTGCTGCCATCTACGTTAGGATCTTTTGATTTAAGACCAGGCACCATAAATACTGAAGGTACACCTTGTTTTACAAACGCATAGTGATCTGAGCGAGTAAACAGCGCCTGCTCGGGCCATGGGTCTGGGCTTAGCTCGATATCGGCATTAGCTGCAGCTTTTTCCACTGATTCTTGCAAATCACTATGGTTAGCACCAAAGGCTATAACATCAGCAAACTCGTAGGTCAGAATTGGCATATCTAGGTTTACGTTTGCCACCATTGATGTAACAGGTACGGTCGGGTTACGG
The DNA here is from genome assembly GCF_056160505.1 of Alteromonas sp. ABM1_013. Classification (NCBI taxonomy): domain Bacteria; kingdom Pseudomonadati; phylum Pseudomonadota; class Gammaproteobacteria; order Alteromonadales; family Alteromonadaceae; genus Alteromonas; species Alteromonas sp. ABM1_013. Next base: position 11,631 of record NZ_JBSWXH010000006.1, on the reverse strand, counting down.
GCAAAATAGTCTGCACCTAACAGGCCTTTCTCTTCACCGGTTACCGACACGAACAGAATTGAGCGCTTTGGCTTTTCTTTCATTTCGCTAAACAGGCGTGCAGTTTCTAACATCACTGATGTGCCCGACGCATTGTCCATAGCACCATTGTTAATGTTGTCTTTCTTCACTGTTTTGGCAAAACCAATGTGATCAGAGTGAGCAGAGAAAACCACGTACTCGTTTTTAAGCTCAGGATCTGAGCCTTCTAATATACCTACAACATTTGGGCTTGTAATGGTGTCGTGCACGCTCTTCTTGCTGATATCTACCACACCGTTTAGCGCAAAACCTTGCGGTACTTTATCTGCTTCAAGCTGTGCATAAACGTCATCAAGGCTCTTTTCTGCGCCTTCAAATAACTTACGCGCAGCCCCTTCACTCATGTAAGCTCCGCCTTTAAGCTGAGAAAAGCTATTTGCAGGCTGACCACTGTCGTCTAACCAGGCCATACGCGGTGTATGAATATAGTTCAAGCGGCTTTGATAAGGGCGCACTTTTTCATTTTTGGGCGTAGTAATAGTGATCATGCCAATAGCACCATTGTCTACCGCATACTTTTGCTTTTGATAGCCAGATGCAAAGTGAGCGCCCTCTTCTGATGGAAAGTCGCTTGGCTTACCAGCAAGGGCCACAACAATCTTACCTTCTACATCTAGGTCTTTGTAATCGTTGTGAGATAGCTCGTCAGCTACAATACCGTAGCCGACAAATACCATTTCGCCTTTTACATTGCCCTCAGTGCTGAGCAAACTCGGGCTAGCTAAGTACTCTTTTGGATAATCAAAATCAATGGTCTCGCCGTTTTGGGTGAAGGTAAACTTAGGAGACTCTTGAACCAGATTAGCTTTACGAAACGATACGTTTTGTACGTAACCGTCTGTACCTGCCGGCTTCAAACCATATTTGGCAAATTCGGTAGCAATATAAAGCGCCGCAATTTCATGACCGCGAGAGCCAGTATCACGACCTTCAAGTAAGTCATCTGCTAAGAAAAACAGGTGTGATTTAATTCGCTGTGTATCAGGGTTAAAAGCATTGTCTGTCGATGCGTGGTTGTGAGCAGTAGCAGCAAAGGTCATTGCTGTCATTGCACTACCTATTAGTAGTTTTTTTATCATTGTAATTTCACCGTATAACTAAGTGTGCGTCATGGTAACGCAGTTAATAGGCGAAATACCATTAAACTGCTTACGTTTACCATGTGTTTCCTACCGTTGCTCGCATTTTAGGAGCAAGGTAAAATTGTTAGTCAAACGCCGGAGCAGATTCCGGGAGTATTTATATTTTTTAGTGAAGAGCAGCATCCATGTCGAAAGACGATATTCTTTACCGCGTTCAATTCATCAGCAATGGAGAACGTTACGAACTTTACGTTAGAGCCCTTACTCAGGGCGCTTTGTTTGGCTTCATCGAGATAGGTGACTTTGTGTGGGATACCCATACGAGCGTTGTTGTTGACCCTAGTCATGAAAGGTTAAAAGCTGAATTTTCAGAAGTAACAAAAACTTATATTCCTATGCACAACGTTTTACGCATTGACGCCGTAAATAAAAAAGGAACCGCCAAAATTACTAAATTAGAAAATAAATCTGATAAAGTAACTGCTTTCCCTAGCCCAATATATACACCAACGAAAGAGTAGCCACCGGCGTCAAACCGGTGAAGGTTACCGGAGACCCTTATGTATCGCTATCTGTTAGCAGCATTACTATTTATTTGCAGCGTTAGTTCACCTGCAAAAAGCCTTGATGATGAAAGCTTATACCAACTACTTGATGACATTTGGCAGTATGAGCTTTCGGTTTCCCCGCTTTTAGCCTCTCGCCAAGGCGATAGTTCCTTGGCCCATGTGCTACCTGATATTTCGCCCGAAGCACTTAAAGCACAAAATGAACAATGGCGTGCGTTTCAAAAAGCCTTAAATCAGTACAAAAAAGACAATATCTCTACTGACGCTTTTATTGCTTTGCTAATGCAGCAATACCGTTTAGCCAACTATGTGGATGAGTATACCTATCGCGCGCACTTAGTGCCCATCAATTCAGAATATGGCTTTCATGGTGCCATGGCCTCGCTTCCCAATTTATCAACCTTTAAGCGCGTAGAAGACTATCAAGCATACATTAGCCGCTTAAACGCACTTAAGCCTTATTTTAACCAGCAAATTACTTACATGAAGCAGGCGCTAAAAGAAGGCTACACGCAGCCTAAAGTCGTGCTGAAAGGGTTTGAAGATTCGGTGGCGTCTTACATTGTTGAAAATGCAGTGGACAGTGGTTTTTATTCTCCGTTTGCTCGTTTTCCTGAGTACTTTACTGCCGAGCAAAAGGCAGCGCTTGCAAAGAAAGGCAAAGCAGCAATAAACAACAGTGTGCTGCCTGCGTATCAAATGTTTTACGACTTTATGGTAGAGGAATACATTCCTAATGCCCGTGAAGATATTGCCGCAAACAATTGGCCTGACGGTGTGGCGTATTACGCTAATAGAGCCAAGCATTACACCACCACGGATATGACCCCTCAGGAAATCCATGATTTGGGTTTGTCTGAAGTAAAACGCATTCGCGCGCAAATGCAGCAAATTGTAGATGAGCTTGGCTTTGATGGCGACATTAACGACTTCATTAGGTTTTTACGCGAAGACCCGCAATTCTATGCCACCAGCGCTGAAGATTTGCTAAAAGAGGCGTCGTTTATTGCAAAGAAAATGGACGCAAAGCTTCCTTCGCTCTTTGAGTATTTGCCAAGAACGCCCTACGGTGTAGCGCCTGTACCAGACGCTATCGCGCCTAAGTATACAACGGGTCGTTACATCCACCCTAGCCGCGATGATCAGCCAGGATATTACTGGGTAAATACTTATGCCCTTGATAAGCGCCCTTTGTATGCACTGCCTGCTTTGACATTACACGAAGCGGTGCCAGGCCATCACCTTCAAATATCGCTGGCAGCAGAGCTTGAAGACTTACCTATGGTACGCCGTAACACCTATATTTCAGCGTTTGGTGAAGGCTGGGGACTGTACTCTGAGTTTTTAGGTATTGAAGCAGGTATTTACGAAACGCCATACGACAACTTTGGTCGTTTAAGCTACGAAATGTGGCGTGCGTGTCGTTTGGTTGTGGATACCGGTATGCACACGATGGGCTGGAGCCGTCAACAAGCGGTGGACTATATGATGGAAAACACCGCGCTTTCAGAACACAACGTTAATACGGAAATAGACCGCTATATCTCTTGGCCAGCGCAAGCGCTGTCATACAAAATTGGTGAAATCAAAATAAAAAGCCTTCGCGAAAAAGCAGAGACTGCTTTAGGTGAGCGTTTTGACGTGCGCAAATTCCACCGCGCGGTGTTAGAAAATGGCTCAGTTCCACTTTTCATATTGGAACAAAATATCAACACGTTTATAGAAGAACAAAAGGCACAATAAACATGATCGTTGCATTTGGTGTTATTGGATTACTTATCCTGTTTTTAATTTACTTTGTGCTGCGAGCGCAGAACTTACAGAAAGAGCTGGCGCTGTTGCGCCACTCGAATAAGCAGACTAGTAACAAGGTTACGTATGCTTATCGCAATCTTGTTCTTGTTACAGATGCGTTGGAAAAAAACCTTACCGCGCGTATTGAAAGTGCCTATAAAAGCCGCCTTATCGACCAAACTCAATATAATGCGCTGCACCCGCTTATGCGCAACTTTTCAACCATTATTATGGCTTGTTGTGAAAAAGGCATGTCTCTTGAAGAGTCTTTAAATAAAGCATTGCAGAATGAAGAAGTGACGCTTGAGGAAATTCGTGAGGTGGTGAAAGCACTTCCTAGCAACGTGCGTATGGTGTGGTCAAAAAATACCGCTGATGGTTTTATTGCTTTTTGCCAAACCGTTACAGCAACCGTAAGCGGTACTGCAGCAAAATCACAAAAAGAACCTTCATCACAAGAGTAGCCTCTTACTCTTATCCCCATGTTAGCGTCGATAAAGTGCTAATTACGCGTTAGGGTCGCCCGCTTTACTGTGTTGTTAGGATTGGCGGCCCTCGTCTATATCACTACTCTTTTAAAAGTTTAATCTTTTTACCTTTCCAAACTAATCAGTAAGTTAGCGCTTAAAACAACAAGTCAAAAACCTTTTGTCTTGAAAAGGGTTATTGCTGCACTATAATACTGTATAAAAATACAGTTTATTTTGAGTGCCATGAACAAATCGTTATCCGTGCTTAACAACCATCCGCATATTTGGCGGGCCAGAGATAAGAAGCAAAGTGAAGCAAAGCTTTCGCTGGGTTTTCCGCGTCTGGATAAAGCGCTTAACGGTGGCGTTGCCTCTACGGGGCTTGTACGTATTGCCTCACTAACCGGCGTGGGAGAGCTTTCGCTCTTTAAACAGGTTATTTGCCAGCATCGCACGCATAAACTGGTGGTATTTATTAACCCTCCTGGGCTACTACAGTCGCCGTGGTTAGAAAATCTGGGGCTTAAAGCGCAGCAAGTGCTGGTAGTAAAAACAAGTGCAGAACAAGAATCATTATGGGCAGCAGAACAGTGCTTAAAAAGTACGGCTTGCCATTGCGTGGTGCTGTGGAGTAATGCTGTAAACCCAAAAGAAGCACGGCGCCTACAGGTAGCAGCAACGCATAACGATGCGCTGTGCTTGCTGTATACTCCACCGCAACAGCAGGCCTTACAGTTAGGCTCCCAAAAAGCCGACATTGGGAGCGATTCACAAGCCACCCTTTCGAATCAAAGCGACAGTGCATTACCCATTACTTTAGATATTGCATTAAAAGGTAACCCCCATGCTTTGGCAGTGAGCATACGCAAGCAGCGTCATGGGTGGCCCAAAGATAACATTGTTATTTCTCATCAGTGGACCCCTGACAATCAGGCCATTAAATGGGCCATGGCACACAACACGCTTTCCGACAAGGCGCTACACTCTGTGAGCTAATAATGTTGTGGGCTTATATTTACTGCTATCAACTTACTTTAGACAGCCACATAAAAGCGGCTAAAACTAAGCGTGCGCCCAGGCAAGGGTCTAGAGACGAATCTAACGGAAGTTCTTCTTCATTACCGTCAAATACACCTATTGCTGTGTATTGCAGTAAAACCAACAAAATTACGCAGTGTAATGATATTGCGAAAAAAGAAGGCATTGAAATTGGTCATGGACTTGCCCAAGCCGCGGCGCTGTGCCCCTACGTGCATATTCTGCCTTTCAGTGAAGAAGCCGAAAAGCATATGCTGACGCAGCTAGCCCATAGGCTGTATCCTCTTGCTTCTGACATCGTACTAGACAGCCACATTCATTCGAATGGCGTAAATGGTCTGGCAGTAAGGCTAGATAACCTAATCCATTACTATGGCGGGCATAAGCCGCTGTGGAAAACCCTAACTCAAGCACTCGCAGAGGCAAATATTCGCTATCATTTTGCTAGTGCATGGACGATTGAGGCCGCAAAGGTATTAGCCCTTCATAAACATAACACCTATATGCATGCGACAGATGATATAAAAAAAGCGCTAAGTACATGCCCGCTTTCTATTACTGCTTTGTCATCTAAAGTCATTGAGGCCTTGGCAAGGGTAGGTGTTACCCGTGTACAGCAACTGTTGGCCATGCCGGTACAAGAGTTGGGGCGGCGCTTCGACAATAACACCATTATGTATCTTACTGCGCTCAGAGGAGAAACTTTTCCCCGCGTTACGCTATTTAGGCCTTTAGAGCATTTTGATAACTTTACTTTATTGCCTTTTGATATTGAAAACACGCAGCACCTAACACCTTTTGTCACACAGCAGTTTGAGCATTTGTCTCACTATTTACGGGCCAGGAACTTATATACATCAAGCATAAGCGTGCATATTCATTTCAGAGAAGCTCCTGTATTGGATATTAATATTCGCTCTGCAATGCCTCAGTCTTCGGTGCATAGTTGGCTACCACTGTTTAGCCTTAAAACTGAAAGCTTGGAGTTACCTGAGCCTGCCACAGCGATTGCGCTTACCTGTCAGCAGTTTGAAGAAATGGATACGCAGAATGGCGATTTTTTTAGCGACAGATTTAACGATATCGCACAGAAGCAATTGATTGGCCGCTTAAACGCCAAGCTAGGCGATAACAGTACGTTTCAACCTCGCGCTGCCGACAGCCATCAGTTTGAATATATGACGGTGACAGAGTCGAGCGCCGGTGACGGCACCGGTAATTATGCTTATAGCAGTGACATTACGCCCACCTTTACCTTTGATACACCTAAGCCGCTTATTCAGACGACCCAGATTTGCTTTGGCCCTGTGCGATTACACCGCGAGTGGTGGCATGACAGCCCAACAAAGCGAGATTATTTCATCGCCCAGACTGAGCAATGTGTAAGGCTTTTAGTATTTAAAGATGAAGAGAGCCGCTGGTGGGTACAGGGCCTTTTTTGTTAGCCACATGCGGTTAAAGAAGAGGGAAAGGCGAAACCATGAAATACAGCGAACTCTTTTGCCAAAGTAACTATAGCTTTCTTTGCGGAGCCTCCTCTCCTGCAGAGCTTGTGACCACGGCTTCTTTTCTTGGCTATGACGCGCTTGCTATTACAGATGAGTGCTCAGTAGCGGGGGTTGTACGGGCTTTCGATGAAATTAAGCATCAGGGTCTGCCTATTAAGCTTATTGTTGGCAGTTACTTTGTATTCGATGACACTTTATCTTTTGTACTGCTGTGCCCGAACAAACCAGCCTACAGTGAACTGTGCCGAATTATAACTAACGCGAGACGTCGCTCTGAAAAAGGAGAATATCAACTGGCCGAGTGGGACTTACGTACCATTCGTCACTGCAAATTCATTTGGCTACCTAGCGGAAAAGAAGCCCACGACAAACATTGGGCTGAGTGGCTGCAAAAACACCCTAGCATTGATGCCTATATCGGTGCTCAGCGTCTATTAGACGGGCAGGATCATCAGAGGTTTGCGCACTACAACCATTTACAGTCTGCCTACCCCTTTCCTGTTATCGCCTGTACCGGTGTACTTATGCATCACGCTGACAGGCTGCCGCTTCAACATGTTCTGCATGCCACACAACAGCATACCAGTGTAGATAAAATAGGTCGGGAAGCATTGAGTAACGCAGAACGTAGTCTGCGCACCATACAAAAAATAAAGAAGCTCTACCCTGAGAAGTGGATAGCCAATACCAATGCCCTAGCCCAGGTATTCACGTTTTCTTTAGAAGAGTTGCGCTATCACTATCCTTCGGAACTGGTGCCAGAAGGGTATACGCCTACATCGTATTTACGGGAGCGCGTAGAAGCCGGTATTAAAGTGCGCTTTCCAGAAGGTATAACCTCTGAAATCCGCCAAATTATAGAAAAAGAACTGACACTTATTGCCGAACAAGAATACGAGTATTTCTTTTTAACCATTTACGATATTGTTCAGTTTGCCAAGCGACAGCGCATTTTGTATCAAGGGCGAGGCTCTGCAGCTAACTCTGTGGTGTGCTATTGCTTGGAAATAACCGCGGTAGATCCAAGGCAAATAAGCGTACTATTCGAGCGTTTCATATCTAAAGAACGTAACGAGCCGCCCGATATTGATGTGGATTTCGAGCATCAGCGCCGTGAAGAGATCATTCAATACATTTATCAAAAATACGGCAGAGAAAGGACCGCTATCGCGGCTACCGTTATTTGCTACCGCTTTAAATCAGCGTTTAAAGATGTGGGTAAAGCGCTTGGCTTTAGCGAGTCACAACTTGATTTTGTAGTTAAACAAATCAATCGTCGAGACAGCGTTATTCCGTGGAAATCTCAGCTAGCGGGGCTTGGGTTAAACCCTGAGGAGCCTAGAGTACAGCAGTTAATTACCCTTACCGAAGCTTTACTAGGCACGCCCCGACATCTGTCGCAGCATGTAGGCGGTTTTGTTATTAGCGCAGGACCGCTTTACGACCTTGTACCCGTTGAGAACGCCGCAATGGAAGACCGTACCATCATTCAATGGGATAAGGATGACATTGAAACCTTGGGCTTGCTAAAAGTAGATGTGCTGGCGCTAGGGATGCTAAGCGCTATTCGTCGTGCATTCTCTCTTATCAATAAACAATACTCTGTTGAAACCAGTATTCCATTTATCACTAAGCTCGGAGATGACAAACAGGTATTCGATATGATCTGTCGTGCCGATACCGTAGGCGTTTTTCAAATAGAATCACGGGCTCAGATGTCTATGCTGCCAAGGTTAAAGCCCCGCCGCTATTACGATTTGGTCGTACAAATAGCCATTGTACGGCCAGGCCCGATTCAGGGCGATATGGTCCACCCTTATTTGATACGTCGCCACGGAAACGAAACCATTAGCTACCCATCTAAAGATGTGAAAAAGGTGCTCTCTCGCACTATGGGTGTGCCTATCTTTCAAGAACAAGTGATTCAGCTTGCTATGGTTGCCGCTGGCTTCAGTGGCGGAGAAGCCGATCAGTTGCGACGCGCTATGGCTAGCTGGAAAAAAGACGGCAGAATTTTTGAGTTCAGAGATAAGCTCATTAAGGGTATGACGGATAAAGGTTATGAAAGTACGTTCGCTCATAACTTATTTGAACAAATCAAAGGCTTTGCAGGGTACGGTTTTCCCGAGTCTCACTCAGCGTCTTTTGCGGTATTGGCTTATGTGTCTTGCTGGTTGAAATTTTACTTCCCCGTAGAGTTTTACGTGGCGCTATTAAATAGCTGGCCCATGGGGTTTTATTCTCCTTCTCAGTTAGTTCAAGACGCTAAGCGCCATCATATACGGGTGGAGGCGCCCTGCGTGAACCAGTCAAACACAGAGCACACTTTAATTGTAAAAGGCCAAGAAAAGTACATACAACTTGGTCTTAAGCTTATTAAAGGTTTAAGTGAAGCGTCGTCCCAGATTATTGTGGAAAACCGTACAGCAAAAGGCTACAACAACGTTGAACAGTTACAGCAGCTTTCGCTTAAAAGTAATGAGCTAGAGGCACTTGCCAGCGCCGATGCGCTTCGTACTATTTCAGGGAACCGGTACGAAACTCGCTGGCGAATTATGGATACACAAACGCGTTTACCGCTATTTGATACCGATGATTTTTATGCAGATAAAAGTGCCGCCCCCCTTGGCGCTAAACCTTCTGAAGCAGAAAACTTACTTGAAGATTATGCCTCGACAGGCTTGTCTGTAAATAACCATCCTATTTCATTGCTTAGGCAACAACATGAGCTTAAAGACATAAGCTGGTCAAATTCACTTAAAGACAAAAAAAATAAGTCTGTAATTAAAGTACTTGGGGCAGTAACTGGTCGACAGGCCCCAGGTACTGCCGCAGGCGTTACCTTTCTAACTTTAGAAGATGATATAGGCAATATGAATGTTGTGGTATGGCAAGCTACGGCGCGAGCTCAGCAACAAACTTTCTTGAAAGCTAAGCTTCTTCAAGTTAACGGCATTATTGAACGCTCTAAAGAGGGGGTTATTCACATTATAGCGGGTAAGCTTATCGACCGTACACCTTGGCTTGAAAAGCTGACATTAAACTCTAGAGATTTTCACTGAATTTTTTACAGCGGCAAAGTAATAGATTATGGTGTGCTATACCGTTATTGTTTGATTAATAACTTTCTTCTTTGTGAAGTAACATACAAATAATTCCGCTATACCTGTAGTGAACAGTTGTCATTTTTGGAGTATAAAATGATGCGATGGATAGCGCTTTGTATTATCTGCTTAATCAGTCTTAGCAGCTACGCAGATAAATATATAGTTGGCGCACAAAATTTAGCATACTTCCCTCACTATGATTTTTCTTCGCCAGTAGATAAAGGTGTGGCGTGGTCAATTCTAGAAGCGTTTTCTGAAGCTTCTGGGCACGAATTTATTTATTTGAGTTTGCCTATAAGACGGCTTCAACTCGAGCTAGTTAAAGGTAATGTTGATTTTGTATACCCTGATAACAGAGGCTGGTATAACAGCATCACCACATCAAGCGATAAGCATTTTTCACTGCCCTTAACCAATGCAATAACAGGAACTATCGTTAAACAAGAAAATGTTGGACAAGGTATTGATGAGATAAAGCATCTAGCCATGCCACTAGGTTTCACACCAGTAAACTGGCAACAAAGAATAGACAGTAAACGTACAAAAATTACTTGGGTTACGAATATACAGCAGGGCTTAGCCCTTCTATACCAAGAGCGCGTCGACGGGTTAGATTTGGAATACTTTGTCAGTCAAAGCTCTGCACCGCTAGCGTATGAGAAAGGCGCGTTTACTTTAGATTTAACGCTCCCACATAACGAAATCCCTTTTTCTTTGTCTACCCTTTATCATAAAGACATTATTAGTGAACTGAATGATTTCATATCCTCAAACCCCGAATTAATTGATAGTATAAAAGCGAAATACGGAATAACCCCGTTTGAGCAATTGTCTCAGCAGCTTCTTAACGAACAAGGATTGGAAATTGAAGAGGTTTGGAATTAATAAAAACGCGCTATGGAAACCCTTGTAAAAACTTCAATAATGTCAGTAAAGTAGAGTTTCTAAAACTAAAGCCCCACTAATTCTAGAGCCCTATCCGACTGAAATAGCGGCTTTTTTTTGATTGGATAATTTTTTGCTTGTTGATCATCAGATCAAGGAGCAATCATGAAACACTTATCACTACTTTTATTTTCTTTTTTAATCATTTTTACCGCTAATAGCGCGCAGGCAAGGCAAACTGTCAGTGTCGACTATATGCACGGATTTGATGATATCGACGGTATGCGCTTCGCATATAGACCTCTTGAACAAACATTAGCGACAGATTGGTTTGGCGACATAAAGCTTTACTGGGAAGTGAGCGCGGTTGTTTGGGAATATGGCGAGAACGATACGCACAGTACAAGTTATGGCGCATCACTGACTCCTGTTTTTATGAAACAGGTAACCACACTATATGACAAGTATCCTGTATATATAGAAGCAGGTATTGGCGCAAGCTACATTGGCGATCAAAAAGTGGCTGGTAAAGATATTGGGTCTAACTACCAATTTGAAGACAGATTAGGTGTGTTTGTAGAAATCGATAAGAAGCAACATGTTGCTCTGCGTTACATGCACTTTTCAAACGGTGGCTTTAACAACGACAACCCAGGACTAGACTTCCTTAACTTATCATACGCCTACCATTTCTAAAGAAATGGGGTCAGTGTAGTGACTCTGACCCCACTATTTTCTTTCGTCTAAACGCAAAAAACCCGCCGTTAGGCGGGTTTTTCTTAATGGGACCTGGCAGTGTCCTACTCTCACATGGGGAAACCCCACACTACCATTGGCGCTAATACGTTTCACTTCTGAGTTCGAAATGGTTTCAGGTGGTACCGTATCGCTATGGCTGCCAGGAAAAACTGGTTTGCAGTAGCGTTTACTGCGTAAAGCTGATGCTCTATCAACTTCACTAAATTCTGTTAGCTTACATACATGGATGCTATAGCTTCTATATAAAGCAAAAAACCCGCCGTTAGGCGGGTTTTTCTTAATGGGACCTGGCAGTGTCCTACTCTCACATGGGGAAGCCCCACACTACCATCGGCGCT
>NZ_JBSWXH010000005.1:0-567865 GCF_056160505.1 Alteromonas sp. ABM1_013 | reverse complement strand
AGCGCCGATGGTAGTGTGGGGCTTCCCCATGTGAGAGTAGGACACTGCCAGGTCCCATTAAGAAGAACCCGCCTAACGGCGGGTTTTTTGCTTTCTGCACCAAAGAAAAATAATGGGGTCAGAGTCACGACTCTGACCCCATTCCTCCTTCAGCCGAACCTCAAAAATGGGGGCGAAGTACTTTATTACTATCAAGGTGAGTACGCAGTTATACCGTTATCCCCAGTACCGAAAATTCAGAAAAAGTACTCTGACCCCTTTACTTGTTACTTATTCAAGCTTTAATGTGCATTTCGAATTTTATAAAAATCAATAATATCAATTGGATACAAAATAACTGTAAAAAAATTAATTTTAATGAAATATCCTTTAAGCAAACAGGGTCTTTTAAAGTACACGTGCTTACTGTACGTCAAACATGACTAATATTATTGAGGGTAGATCAATGAAACAAATTAAAAAATCATCAGTAGCTACAGCGTTGGGTGCAGTTGTAATTGGCTCTTTGGCGTCAACAGTTGCAGTAGCAGACGTTAATCCATTTGGTATACAGGCACTAGAATCTGGCTACAGCCAATTTGCTGCAGAAGGCAAGTGTGGTGAAGGTAAATGTGGCGGCGACAAAGCAGAAAAAGAAGGCAAGTGCGGCGAAGGTAAATGTGGCGGAGACAAAGCAGAGAAAGAAGGCAAGTGCGGCGAAGGTAAATGTGGCGGCGACAAAGCAGAAAAAGAAGGCAAGTGCGGCGAAGGCAAATGTGGCGGCGACAAGAAAGCTGCTAAAGAAGGTAAGTGCGGCGAAGGCAAATGTGGCGGCGACAAGAAAGCAGCTAAAGAAGGTAAGTGCGGTGAAGGCAAATGCGGTAGCATGTAATTGTTATTCAATTAACATTGTGTAGCGTGAGATAGAATGATGTAAGGCTATACGAGTTAAGCTTAGCAACAAATGGCTGTCGAATGATGGCCATTTTTGTCTAAAAATATATTTTGCTGTTGTGCAATTCCATGCGGTAAAAGGGGAAGATATGAAAAACATTTGTGGCGCAGGTCTTGGGTTTCGTCGTGAAATGCTAAATGACCTTTTACCTACATTGCCATCTGAGGTCGATTTTTGGGAAGCAGCCCCTGAAAATTGGATCCCACTTGGTGGAAAATACCAAGAACAATTTCAGCGAGCGTCTTCACAAGCTCTCTTTACAACGCATGGGCTATCTTTGTCTATCGGCAGTAGCGACAAACTAGATGTCGAGTTTGTAAAAACCATTAAACGATTTTTAGATGCTAACAACATTGCATTGTACAGCGAGCACTTAAGCTTTTGTTCTGGCAACGGTCATATGTACGATTTGATGCCAATTCCTTTTACTGAAGAGGCAATTAAGCATGTAGTATCTCGAATTGTTAAAGTTCAAGATATTATTGAACGACCACTGGTCCTAGAAAATGTCTCTTATTACATTGCTCCAGGCAAAGAGATGAATGAGCTTGAATTTACCACGCGCATATTAAAAGAGTCGGGTTGCCAAATGCTTCTGGACGTAAACAATGTTTACGTAAACAGTATCAACCATAAATACGATGCGAAAGCGTTTATCAACGGCTTGCCCTCAGACAAAATTGTGTATGGGCATATTGCTGGTCACTATGATGAAGCGGAGGATTTGAAAGTTGATACTCACGGCGCTGATGTCATTGAGCCCGTATGGGAATTATTGGAGCACGCTTACCTTACTCACGGCTTATTTCCGACTTTGCTAGAACGTGATTTTAATATTCCCCCGTTGAGCGAATTATTGTCGGAAGTGAAGAAAATTAAGCAAATTCAAGCAAAATGCCAAGCTGTTCGAGTGTCAAATGTTAAGGGAAGTGTCGCGTGACTCAGTCATTTCAAGCCACTCAAAAAACGTTCGTTGATGCGATCAAAGACCCACAGACATTTTGTGATACCGACGCTGATCACATTCGTCGGATGAAAATATATCAATCCCTGTTTTTTAACAACATCGATAATTTCGTCAGTACCGGATTTCCAGTTTTAAAATCTATTGTGTTAAAACAGTATGGTGAAAAAGGATGGGAGAGTATTGTGCGTAAATTTTTTATTGAGCACGAATGCCGCTCTCCTTATTTTGCTGAAATAAGTAAAGAGTTCGTTGAGTACCTTTCAACACAGCCAACCTTTGATATTACTCTGCCCGACTTTGCTGCGGAGCTTGCTCACTATGAGTGGCTCGAGCTTGACGTCAGTATTAGAAAAAATGAAGACAATGTTGAGTTCTATCAGCAAGAAAACAATGTTACCGCGATTAGGGTGTCACCGTATGCCTCGTTGGCAGCATATCAGTTTGAAGTCCATTTAATTGGTGAGGATTATATCCCAGAGCAACCTGCCCAAGAACAGCAGTTCTACGTTGTTTACAGAGACCGTGAGTTTGACGTTCAATTTGCTCATGTTAATCCGGTAACGGCTATTCTAGTCAACACGCTGGAACAAAATGAAATGGGAATGGAAATCGAGCAATTAGCAGAGTCGTTGTGCCAACAACTTCCCCAAATTCCGTCAAACGTGCTTGTAAATGGTATGAACCAGACCCTCACTGATATGTTACAAAAAGGAATACTGCTTCCAGTACTCTAAGTAACTCTTACTATTTAGCTGCTTTATATTAAACTTTCGCTAAGATCTGGTCTGAAAGTGAGCGATCGAACATATTAGCGCTGTCAATCGGGCTTGCTTTCGATTAACATTTAGCACCATTTTTTTGTTCACAAAATTGTTTAGGTAGTGCAAATGGCTGACAATTCAGATTTCAAAGAAGTCTATAACAAGTGGTACTTTCTAGCATCGCTAGTAACTCTAATCGCGTTCCCGTTGATGCATATCATCGCCGGCTGGTTCACCTTCTGGTTATAACGCAGACATTCAAGGCATAATTGTGACTGCAGAATATATTAAATCAGTAGTGAAAACCGTACCTGACTATCCAAAGCCAGGTATTTTATTTAGAGATGTGACTAGCGTTTTAGAAGATCACAAAGCTTTTAGTAGCTGTATCTCGTTACTTGTAGAAAAGTATCAGGGTATGGGATTTACCAAGATCGCAGGTACTGAAGCGCGCGGGTTCCTTTTTGGTGCGCCATTGGCCATCGAAATGGGCATAGGCTTCGTTCCAGTAAGAAAACCCAACAAACTTCCTCGTGAAGTAGTTAGCGAGAGCTACGAGCTTGAATACGGCATGGATACATTGGAAATCCATAAAGATGCTATTGAGCCAGGTGATAAAGTCCTTCTTATTGACGATTTACTTGCAACAGGTGGAACGATAGCCGCTTCTGCAAAACTAATTCGTTCATTGGGCGGTGAAATAAATCACGCAGGTTTTGTGATTAACTTACCGGACCTAGGTGGCGAAAAGAAATTGAGTGCGCTTGATATAGAAAGCTACTCTATTTGTGAGTTTGAAGGCGAATAATCGCTATAAAGCATAACTAGCAAAAGGCGAAATACGTAATAATGAGTTATCAGGTACTAGCAAGGAAGTGGCGACCGGGCAAGTTCAGTGAACTTGTGGGTCAGGAACATGTTGTCTCTGCCATTTCAAATGCTTTGGATAACGATCGTCTACACCACGCTTATCTGTTTACAGGTACGCGAGGCGTAGGTAAAACCACCATTGCACGTATTTTTTCGAAAAGCCTTAACTGCGAAGAAGGACAAGGGGCAAACCCTTGCGGTCAATGTAACACCTGTAAAGAAATAGAGCAGGGCAACTACGTTGATTTGTTAGAGATTGACGCTGCATCAAGAACCAAAGTTGAGGATACTCGCGAACTTCTTGATAACGTGCAATACAAACCAACTCGCGGGCGTTACAAAGTGTACCTTATCGATGAGGTACACATGCTTTCAAAACACAGTTTTAATGCGCTGTTGAAAACACTGGAAGAGCCACCTCCACACGTTAAGTTTTTACTGGCGACTACCGATCCTCAAAAGCTTCCAATAACCATATTATCCCGTTGCTTGCAGTTTAATCTGAAAGCTATGTCTCGGGAGCAAATTGTTGGGCAGCTACAGCATATTTTAGGACATGAACAGTTGCCTTTTGAGCCACAAGCGCTAGCGCTTTTAGCTAGAGCTGCTCAAGGCAGTATGCGTGATGCGTTAAGTTTAACGGACCAAGCTATTGCACAGGGTGGAAATCAGGTTCTGTCATCGGTAGTAACCGACATGCTTGGCCTGATGGACAAGAACCAGTTGCTTAAAGTGGTTCATGCGGTGGTAAGTAAAAGTCCTGCTGATGTATTGCAGTTAGTTAATGACATTGCGGAGCAAGCACCAGATTATGACAACGTCCACAGCGAATTGGCCAGCCTGCTGCACCAAATAGCGTTAACGCAATGGGTGCCTGAAGCATGTAAGCTAGAAACCACGTCGGCTAAAGCGATATTTCAATTAGCGAAAACTATTCCAGCAGAGCAAGTGCAGTTGCTTTACCAGATTGCACTGCAAGGAAGAAAAGACTTACCGTTTGCGGCAGACGGAAAAAGTGCGTTTGAAATGACATTGATGCGTATGATGTCGTTTGCTCCAAACATCCCCATCGACGACACCGCAAGTGAGATTGAAAACGGGAGGAGTGAGCATAGTTTACCTGTAGATCATGCTTCTTCCAGTGGTGGCCCGGGAAACGTCGGTAAGCAGGAGGAAGCGCCGTTAAGCGAAACTTCTGCAACCAATGTGCAGGAGGAGACGCCTTCACATCTATCGGTTGAATCTACCTCTACCCAGTCGTCAGAAAGTGCGCCATCTACCCCTGATTCACTTGCTACATCAATAATTGATGAAGAGCAGCAAGAACAGCCTCAAAAGACGTCGCCATTTGAATCACAGCAAGTACAGCAGTCTGCAGCCGTTGATGAAAGCGAGTTGAGTGAAAGTAATGCTCAGTCGGCGCTATCTCATGTGGAATCAGGTGCAACGTCGACTCAAACAACAGGGCTGGACCGTGACGCTGCACATGGTGATGAATCTGTAAAGTTAGCACCAACTTCGTCTATTGAATATGTAGCTGCAGAAAATACCGCCGTACAAACAGGAAACGTTTCTACCCAGCGTGAACCATCGCCAAAGGACACCAATGCCCCCCAAAACGAGGCCGAGCAGCTTTTTGATGAGCCTCCGCTAGATGCTTACATGGACGATATGCCGCCTCCGTCAGAAGTCGATGTCTCCTTAGGTTTTGAAGAATTTCATAACGCTGAGGGTTTTCACAACGCTGAAGGTTTTCATGACGCTGAAGGCTCTCATAAAAACAGCGAGTCGTTGTCGCGCGAAAGTGAAGCGTCCTCGTTAACCGCAGAGGAACAGCTTACCTCTACGGCAGATATGTTGGCACTTCGTCAAAAGCTAAAGCAAAGAAAAGCACAAGACGCAGAAGCAAAAAGTACCAGTGCAGCGAATGCTAAAACCGAAAGTGCAAGTGATATTCAAGCGCGCTTTACCAAAAGTAAAGCCGAGGCCTTAAGTACTGCACAAACTGCAAATGGAATTAATAATATTGGCGATAATGGTGCAGGGCAGGCTAGCGCTGATAACGAAAGCAAGAGTGGTAATTTAAGTCCCGTTGGGCATGACGATAGCCTTGAGTTGCAAGATCATACCCCAGAGCTTAAAGGTCATAACCCTGAGCCTGTAAATGGTAGCCCTGAACTTGAAGATAACAGCCTGGAGCCTATAGAAAGCAGCTCAGGATATAAAGACAATAGCATTGCACGTGATGACGATCCTCAACTGGATAGTACAAATTCAGGCTCGTCTATAGGCATTACTCACGCGCATTCTACTGACACTATGCAAACTAGCGAGTCAGAAAGTAATCATTCTAGCTCAAACAACACGAGCGATTTCTCGCTTGATGAATTTGAAGAGGATATGCCTTTTTCAAATGATGAAGCTGTCGCTCAACCAAGTACAGCGGCGTCTACAGAAGATATGCCACCTTGGGCTACTGATTACGATAATCAACCGCCTCAACACGTTGAAGGTGCTGATTATGTTGAAGCTCCCTCAGATAGCAGCTCAAATTACGAGGATGCTCCAGAGCAGA
Source organism: Alteromonas sp. ABM1_013 (assembly GCF_056160505.1). Taxonomy (NCBI): domain Bacteria; kingdom Pseudomonadati; phylum Pseudomonadota; class Gammaproteobacteria; order Alteromonadales; family Alteromonadaceae; genus Alteromonas; species Alteromonas sp. ABM1_013. Next base: position 561,758 of record NZ_JBSWXH010000005.1, on the reverse strand, counting down.
TGGAAAGTGTGGGAGATCGGTCTTTTGCGCGGGATGCACTAAATTTTGATACCCCGCTGAGCAGTACCTATGACGGACAGTTAAAGGCGTACTTAAATGACGGAAGCAAATTAACTCACGCTAGCCAAATTGACGAATGGAGCAACTTAGTTGAGCAAATGCCGGTTGCTGGTTTACTTAAACAATTGGTGCTGCACGCATCATTTTCTCGTGATGGCAATCAAGTGTCCCTTGAAATTGACCATAGTCAGACGCACTTATTAAATGATAGTGCGAAAAAGCAATTGGTTGATGCAATCCATCATGGGTTGGGTGAAAACGTTGAAGTAAATATCACGTTAGGTGAACCAGCATCTACACCTTTTGCGTTACAACAAGAGATTCATGCCATGCGCCATGCGCATGCACATTCGGTGATTAAAACCGACGATACAATTCAAGCATTGCTATCGACTTTCGATGCGTCAGTGCTAACCGATTCGGTTAAAGCGCGATAGCAGAATTATTAACACCAAAACGAAGCGAGACAAAAATTATGTTTAAAGGTGGAATGGGCAATATCATGAAGCAGGCGCAGCAAATGCAAGAGCGCATGCAAAAAGCACAAGACGACCTAGCCAAAATTGAAGTAACCGGTGAAGCGGGTGCAGGAATGGTTAAAGTCACCATGACATGCAATCACAACGTACGTCGTGTAGACATTGATGAGTCATTGATGGACGACGACAAAGATATGGTTGAAGACTTGGTTGCTGCAGCATTTAACGACGCAGTACGTCGAGTTCAAGAAACTAGCAAAGAGAAGATGGGTGATGTAACTGGTGGAATGCCACTACCTCCTGGCTTCAAAATGCCGTTTTAGGCCACAAGCCCTTTATTTATTGGCCTCTGACTTTGTAAAAAGTTACGGGGACAAATAGGGGACAAAGAGATTTATGAAAAAGGCTCTGGGTTTACCAGAGCCTTTGTCATTTAAGATGGCTATTTACTAGCTTTTGAATCTACGGGCCAGCATACCAAAAATACCGAGCGCAAATATTAATGCATTAGTTGGCTCACTAACTTCAGTAGAATCCGTCGCCGAAGCAGTCCTTACTAGAGCGACACCAAAGTTCTGATAACTTTCATCAGAACTATACCTGTCTTGTAAAAGGCTGGCGTTTGCTGGAGTATATAGGTGGCGCGTCTCACCTGTGTCTTTAAAATACTTTGTGCTATATGACCAATCGCGTACCGAGGCAGCTTTATAAAAGCCATCGCCATCTTCGTCTGAGCCGTAATACGATCCTATTACACGGCGAGAGTTTTTATAAGTTTGGGTATATTCAGCGTTGTCTTTATCAATGGATATTAATCGGTGACCAAACAAGTCTAGAAAGCTATTGTATATTGGGATATCGTCAAATGGTCTTTCGCTGTGGAATTCGGAATCCATACCAGTTTCGATGCTCGCCCATGCCATACCTGTAAAGAAATTATTGTACAGATTAGCCATCTGCTTGTTACTTGCAAGGCTCCAGCCAGCGTGTTTATCTAAAGCAGCTTCTATAGACATTCCCATAGTTTCGTCCCACTGCAACCACTCTAAAGTTCCATCACTTACGATGCTCGTTTCCGTATCTAGGCTATACCCATTTACGTTAATTAATGATGCGTTTGCAAATTGAGAAGCGCTCAGAAGTGAGGTAACGGAAAGTAATTTCCAAAAACTACGTTTCATCTAAATTCCTTTTCTAAAATATTCTTAAATTTAATTTTTATTAGCTCACAATGTGAGGGAGCCTCTAATGCAAATATCAAGCCCATTTAAAAAAGTTAATATAAAACAGTTGTTTATATTTATTTGTATAATTTCGAATTTTGGCTGTAAAAGATGCTGACAAATTTTTCTCTTTAACCTTTTGATTTTTGGTTGTTTTTTGTTCGCCAGAATTGATTTCGTTTGTGGAGATATCTAGTGTTTGATTTTCATAAAAGAGCAACAGAAAACGACGATGGTGTTTCTTGTTTGTCAACTTAATGAATGGTGTAGTTAACTGTAAAACTGAAAAAGCACCCAAGATGAGTGCTTTGTATTGGTATTTGGCCGATTTCAGTAACTCTGCCCCAAGCTTTTTGCCAAATTATCCATAAACTCTGGTTTTTCTTCCTCAATCCATTTGCCGTATATCTTGTGGATCATGCTGGTATCCCCGTGGCCCATTTGCTTTGCTAGCCAGAGAGCACTGGTTCCAGCCATTAGCAGCTGGCTCGCGTAGGTATGTCGGAGTTGATAAGCTGGACGATGGCGAAGCCCTGCTTTTTTTAGCCACGTTTCCCACTGTCCGTTAACAGTGGTGAGTTCTGGACGTTTGTAAGGCAAGTTCCCTCGGCTAAGGAATACTCTTCGTCGCATTACTAGCTCTGACTTATTGTTTTTGAATAAGATTCTCTCTTGTCGCGCTGGAAGTTGAGCCGACAGTTCTTTTATTTTTTCCAGAACTTCTACCGCTTCTGGTAGTAGTTTAACGATCCGGCGTCCATTTTTTGTCTTAGGAGGCTTGAGAGTGCCATTCCTTGTTAGATTATATCTGACAATTAGTTTCCTACTTTTTAAATCTACGTCTTCCCAAGCAAGTGCCTTCAGTTCTCCGTGGCGCAGGCCTGTCCAAGCCAGAAACCGAATCATTAGTTTTGTTTTGGGAAGATGCACAGTGGCAATAAGCTCATCTAATTCAGCTTTGCTGAACGGGCAAACACAAAGATCTTCATCTTCCAACTCCGACTCGCCTATGTCGCTTTCAGCCACAAATCTCAATCTTCTGCTTCTGCTCTCGTCTTCATAGAGTCGCTCAACGTCTTTCATCGGGTTATGTTTTATGAACTCTTCTCTCACTGCAAAAGCCAAAACTCTGCCTACAACATTGCTGTAGTCGTTTACAGTTGCTACAGAACAGCCTTTAAACTTAGTTTCTTTAAATTTCCCTTCTTTATTGCCAGTAACGGTTTTGCTTCGTAACTCTTCAAGTGTTTTCCTGTCCAGTTCAACGAGTAATTTTTTGCCATGTCCATAGAATTTCAACCAACTTAAAGCCGTTGTTAGCTTGTTTTGCATAGAGACAGAAATCGTAGATTTCTTTTTTTCTCGATAAGCTAAAAAGCATTGCTCAACGGTTAATTTTGACGGCAATCTGTCAGAGCGTAATGGAAAATGTTTATCCCAGAACGCTTCGTTATCAACTTCATAGAGACGGTTGGCAATATCATTTTTGATATTTGCCAGAGTCGATACAGCTAGCGCAATATTCGTTACAGTAGGCGCGTAGCCAAGCGATTTTCTGATTGGGCTTACTTTATCAGGTACTTTGAACTGCACACGGATGTTTCCTTTGTGCACGCTCAAGCCCTTGTGCTTGCTGATTAGTTCCATGATGCTCGTTGACAAACTACCCATCACATATACTTCCTAAAATTTACTACGTTTACAGAAATTGCGTGACCTTTATCAGCCTGCTTCCACACCTTACCCTCAGGCATTGGCTTATTCTTGTTCTTCACTCGCTGACGAACGGCGCTTACGCTTTTACCTAGTTCAGCTGCTGCTTCTTCCAAAGTTAGCCACTGATTTTGTGGCTTTTTGAGTTTCGCAAGCTCACTCTCTAGGAAAGTGATCTTATTCAGAATCCATTCGATTTTTTCAAGGTTGTCCATTACCTCGGAGATGTTTATGCTAGTTGGGTTGGTCAAGACTTATTTCTCTTTGTTTATAAAACTGAATTCAGGTTACAAAACAAAAAAATTTTCAGAAAAATTACGTGCTTTTGTGTATGCCTTTTAGGTATATACAAATAACAAATCGGCATAAATGGCTTTAAAGTTTTCTGTGAGTCTTAGACCGAATTTCCGTACTCAACCTCTGCTTTCAATATTCATCAAAACCATTGTCCCAGGTGCTGTCAAAACTGTCTGATATAAGGTCGCTCGAAGTGTGGCATTCAAATATGTTTTCTGAATGTGCATGAATCAAATCGCAACTAAAAGAGTCAGTCATGTGATTCTCGATGTCTTGGAAGCTAAGTAAAGAGGTCTATTCTTCTGTAAAATCAGTACCGAGTGGATTACCCGCTACATCAACAACCGAGCCTTTTATCATAGGTAGCCCAGATGCTGGATTTACCGTCACAGGATTTTGTATATTAGTGTCTTCTGTGTCTGGAGATGAATTAACTTCAACGTCGCAATGATCGAAAAGTGTTTTTGAAAGCAGCGTCATATTTTCCTCGATTAATTCGTATTTCCACCACTAGAAATTTAAGGAAAAATCTGATAGTTTCAATTTCATTGACTGCGATAGCTCAGCAGCAATGTGATTGCCAAATCGATTCGCTTCACCTCCCAAATGTTCTATTTTTTAATGCTCCATCCAATATGTGGCATCAGCTTTCACAAAAGTCCCCTGAAGAGTGACTAGTTAGTCCTGAGGTTTACTATCAGGACTTATAAATGAGCAACAAGACAAATACACGTGATCTGAATATCAAGTTTATTCATCAATTTAAACGTTCAACTAGAACTGAGTGGCCGGATAAGTTCCGTCTATGCTGGTTCTTTGATCCAAATACTCTCGATTATATTTACGAGCATAAGAACGAACATTTCATCACAAATGGTTTTGTTCTGTCAGATGCTCTAGTGAAGCAGCTGCCGGAGGGGTTTCAAAAGAAGTATTTTGAACCACATGAGAGATGTTTGTTGTTTTTGCTCTTCGAGATGCAAATCATCAATTTCGTCAACTCTGAGTTTGTTGATTCTGATGAGTTTGAAAATACGTTTGGAGTTTCGAAAAAACGATACTTTTCTACTGAAGCTATTGATGAATGGACTGAACAGATCGAACTACTTTAGGGCTGCTTTGCAGCCCTTTTTTCCTATAAGTATCTCTAGGTCTTGATTTTTCTATTGAATCTATGTAAAACCTTCCGCCGAAAAAACAAAATGATTAACTAGTATGGAAACTGAACAATGAAAAAAATAAAAGCCTTAGTTGTAGTATTGCCCTTGGTCGCTCCGGCTTATTCTGGTGAACTTGTAAATGGCGGGATTCACGCAGGTAGCATTAGAGATTATGCCCCTAATCTTTCTTATGAATACTTCGGAATGAACTGGGCTTCTGCGAAAGGAGGCGTCGGGGATGACAAATATCAATCTTTGATGAATCATATCAGACAAAACGTGGTTGAAAAAACAGTAAAAAACAAGTGTAGACAATACGAGTCTGATAACTATAAAGTCTATTATGGGGTAGATAATATAACCTTCTCTCAGCGGCAAATTTATGCGCAATCGTACAACGGAACGGAGTTTGGTCAAGAGGTCACAGCAACATTTAATATGTTTTGTGTTAAGTAAGCCAGAAAAAAGCACCCTCACGGGTGCTCAATATTATTCGCTTTCCAATTTTCGCATAGCCAAAAACGCAATTAACGCTAGAGCTAGACCGACCCCAAGACACCCGAAAGCAATTAGGTACAGTCTATTCGAAAGGGGTTGGTATACAATGAACTCTGGATAATCCAGCAGCAAAAATGCAATGTTCCAGAGCGTATTAATTGTAGCAATAGCAATTATTTTGTTACTCAGCGACATCCACTTACCGCTCATTTTTAAGCACGCGTTGAAAAGGCTTTCATAGTATATTCTCATTTATTTTCCTCATAGTTAGTCCTGCAACTAACTAAGCTCTAGGAAAGGAAAATTTGTCGTTGGTCAGAGGAAATTTCTTTTTTCTAAAAAATTTCCGAGAATTCTGTTTCGAGGAAAGCTAGGCCATTCAGTCTAGGTCTGATAATGGGTAGAGATTCTTTACATTTAATTTTTTTCCAGCAAGCACTATAAAGCCTCGATGTGAATCGATGCTTTTGAGACTAACAGAAGCATTGTAAAAAGGACGGTACGCCTAGTTGGATAAAGCTAGAACTTTATCTATGTACAGTGGATTAAAGACTTCTCTGCAAGGTCTAGCCCGTTACTTGTGGCAAGGGCCAGCGCCAGTCATTTTAAGCGTTTTTTATGTAATATTCTTGCTCCCGTACGAGATTTGGTTATAGGCGTACCGTTAAATAGTTGAGATGGAAATATGTCGCGATCACGTTCACTTCTCAACAAAAAAATTGTACTCCAGCTAAAGTTTTCAATGTCACGTAAATTATGCTGAAAAATTTCCTGATTAGAGCCTATGTAGTTTTAGTTGAGTTAGCCTATCCTTTACATACACTGCTTAGGATTCATGAAACTGGGCGGCACACTATTGAAAGTACGGTAAACCTCGGCTGCGCTTTCCTCGCTAACTCGTCACATGCAGGGGTACATGTGTTAAAGGTGCTTTGTATATCAACACGATATTCAATGCCCCTTAAAGCTACTAGAAGCCATAAGAAAAGGGAGCCTACTGGCTCCCTAAGGTCACTTCTTTATCATTCTAATAACCCTAATGCTTTACCTGCATCGCGGAACCCATCCAGCCTAAGTTCAACAACTCTGTCACCACTGCGTTTAGCAAGCTCTTCCATTTTAGCCAATTGTTCAAGAAATTCGTCCCTATGGACAATTGATGATCTTTCGTCTCCCAGCTGCCTTTTGCTGTTGAACATTAGCTCATATAAAAGACTACACTCTTTGTGCTGGAATTTGATTTGCTCGTTAAGCCTGGCTTGCTGGCTTTCAGTAAAAGTGCTGTGGCTATTAGAAAACAGCCTAGCGTGTGCTTTCTCAATCTGAGTAAGAAACCTTTGTCGGTGGCTATACATATATACGAACTCGTATAGCCCATTCTCGTCTTCAAATTCTTGTAGATATTTCGACAGGATCTTAGCGCGAAGGTCACTATTTGATTTATTCTTTGCGTTAGATGTTTCCATTTCAATTGCGATACGGCAGTCTGTATTCGCATCAACGACAAGAGCATCAATGAGTCTTGGGTCATTGGCGCGATTTTCCAGTTGGATTGCGATATCACGCTCAGAAGCAAAGCCTTTTATTTTATTGGCCTTCACAAGGTCAAGCACAACAAGTTGCACTGACAAATCATGGATCATGTTTCTTTCATTAATCCGACTCACATCAGAGCGCAAATGTAACTCTCGGTTAAGTAATAGCTCTGCTTCGCGAATACCTTGAGATGTTAAAATGATAAAGCTTCGGTCAATGTTAGCGAATGAAGGATGAACCGCTAAAAGCCCTTTCTTTTTCATTCTGTTAATAAGTTTATTAACACCTTCTCGTGTTAATTCCAGATGTCGCTGAACAACAGTTTTCGATGTGACGCCATAGCTACCAATGATCGCAATGACAGCATTTTCTCTCAGTAGTCCGAGGCTAGCTGGATCGCTCGGTTTTGATACAAGGATGTGTCTAATCGAGTTTTCAATCGCTCTTTCTATATAGTTCATGTTTATCTCCATTTTATAGTTTCAAAACTACATAGAAACCAACCCAGAGAAATCAGCAGGGTAGGGCATGATGCTTTGCATCCTGCCGGAGCTTCGCAACGCTAAGCACTACGCTTAGCAATTATGATTTTCTTACGAAAAACACAAACAACTTCGTTGTAGCAACACTTCTGCAAGCCAGAGTGGACGCGACTCGTCGCTACTCTGGCACTTGCCGCTCTGCGACGGCGACAGAAGCGTTGCTCGGAGTCAGCTACCGCTGATTAACCACTATTTTCCCCGTTCTCTGCTCGGGGAAAGCGTCGCGAGGAATACCCCCGCTCGCAGTGTTCACAACGTTGTTGCGAAGGTTGCAGATTATTGCTCCGCAATACTCAGCAAGTTTGCTAGGGCAAACGAAAACAGTGGTTAATCTGCGATGCTGCCTCCGGCTCCGATAATTGTTCTGTTTCACAAAATTATTATCTACGCAGTCGTTATTGAGCTTTGCTCAAGCTTTTTTACATAATCGTACCGATTACGTTGTTAGCATCTTCGATAAGAGCGAAAAGCAAGTGTCGAGAGGTAATAGGCAAATAACTAGAAGAAAAAAGAGCACCCAGCGGTGCTCCAAGAACATTCTATTTTTTTCGCAGCCTTGCACTTTGTAAGTGGGAAGCAAGCGATAACAAATAGATAAGCAAAATTAGCAAATAGCCTTTCATTCCGGTAAACGGATAACTCTCTGCAACTTCGAATTGAGTTATTAGTTGCACAACAAAAATCACAAACAGAATGTCTCCAATTGTCATCAGCTGTGAGCTAAGTACGTCAAACAATGCAATAAAAAATTGCCGCTTACATTTCATGTATTTCTCCTTTTTTGTCTTCAGCCTTAAAAAGGGTCAAGCAAGGAGAACTTTTGAGAGTGCCATAAACTTTTTCGTAATTGGCTATCTTAGTTAGTGAATCTGTATGTAAAAGTCGATGAATAGCGCGTCAGCGATTTCTCGGATTTATTTAGGTTTTATTTACTTTATTCTCTTTGTCTGTAAAAATTACACATAAATTACGCTTTTAACGTAACTCAATATTTGCGATTGTATGGTGACGAAAACGAGGAGAAAGCTGTGAAAGAAACTGAAACAAAACTAAATAAGCAGATATCAAAACACTATATTGAACACGCGTGCTCGATATCCAGCAGTGGTCAAGTCGCCAAAGATTTGAACTTAGAGCCTTCACGAGTTAGTGAAATTAAGTCTGGTAGACGTCGGCTGTCGGAAAAAGAGTCGGAGGTGATACAAGAATTATATGGCTTACCTTCGACCTCGGACGGTCACTGGGTAGAGGCAGAGTTAGTAGGCCTTAGCGATTTGAATAAAGCATTTATTGATAACGGTCTACTCAATCAATTAGCGAGTGTTGTTGCGCTGGTAAATTCTGAGGGCTTTATAACTAGTGTATTAAATGTCACAAACGTTGATGAAAGGCTAGTTAAAGGCTATGTGCATATACCGATGGTAGAAAGGGGAGAAAATACTTCTGGAACTGAACAAAAAAATAATCGACTGGTGAAAGAGCATAAAATTAAGTTACTTAATCGACTCCTTTCACACACCTATTTTCAACATTGGTGCGATACTGCCCTTCGTTTGCTGAGTGACGAAAAGGTAATTAAAAATAGAGAGTTCTATGAAAACCTTTATTACCAAAAAGATGTGACTATGCCTATTGCAATTGGTAGCGAAGTCAGATGGGATTTTCCAAATTCGGATTGCATTACTCTACGCGGTATCTGTAAACAAATTGAGCCTGGCTTCACTTTGAACTTGGACTATTACAACCCAACTCAGCACACCTTCGAACTAATTGCGTTATTTAAATTGAGTAGAATTTGCCAGTCTAAGTCATTTGCGCATATTTTTGAGGCTAACGATGGATTTAAATTTGGTAGAAAGCTGACGCTGAATCGCAAAAAATTACCTAATCAAGAGTATGTGGTTATCGGGAAATGCGTATGGGAAGGCAACGATCTGTTCCGTTTAGAGAAGCCTTTTAATGAAAAAAGTCTGCTTAAATTTGATGCTCAGTTAATCAAAAAAAGTGACACCAATGAATCCCTGCTACCTGCGACCTCTAATTTTGTCTCTTTAAGGCTATTCTACACGGAGCAATACAAATACTTAGTAGAAATAAGTTTTTATCTGGAGGATTACAGTCACCCTCACCGAACCATGCTGATTGAGATTGAAGAAAAGAATAAAGTCTTTGAAAACCTCGTTGATATATTTAAGCACTTTGGTGTAGAGCATCAAATTACTATGAAGAACATTAAGTATGCCGTCGCGAGTAAAGGGGGCTATATACCCTCAGCTATTTATTTAAAATAGACTATAATGTCGCACGACCGATTACAGTACGTATGAGTGACATTGAGGCGGTGTTCTGATACTTTTTATGGTATGAAGCAAATACATTCGAGCATCGCAAAAAAGGACTAGCTCGTCACCCAGAAGGGAATCAACTCAGGTCTCAATGAGGCCATTGTCATTAGCCCTTCAGGTGAGCAGCATACGGAGTACGCATGGATTCAATGGACAAAAAGTGCTATCACGTAGGTTAATCTATTGATAAACATAATTGAAATTCAACAACGGATGACCCAAGGGTTTACTAAACCTTGGCTGTGCCGTGGAGATGATGAAAAGCTTTATGTTGTTAAGAGGCTAAATGCCACATATCGAGGGTGTATTTATGAATGGGTGGCTGCGAAATTAGGAATCCGGTTTGGGTTACCTATACCGGATTCCCAAATAGTATATGTCGATGATCTTCTAGTTGAGGGCGATGAGGAACTAATTAACGAATTGGGATGCGGAATCGCTTTTGCTTCTGAGTTGAAAGGTAATCTTCAGGAAGTCAATTTGGATAGGCTTAGGGATGTAGACAAAGCTTTGCTTCTAGATCTATTTTTGTTTGATTATTGGATCAAGAATAGTGACAGAACATTGACAGACAAGGGTGGAAACCCCAATCTCTACTACAATATAGTTACTGGAAATTTAGTAGTATTTGACCACAATTTAGCGTTTGAAAATGATTTCTCAAGTCATGAGCATAAAAAACTCCATGCAGCGAGTTCGGTACTTAAGGGGCAAACTGATCTATTTGTAGACGTAATCGACAGACGAAAATATCAAGCTAGATTTGCAGACGCTATGACTGATTTTGATGAAATTGTAGATGCTATTCCTCTAGAATGGCTCGAAGGATTGAAAGATACCGATGGAGAAATCAACAGAATACGGGTACTATTGAACGACTTTGTAAACGATAACTTTTGGGAGGCTTTAGAATGAAACACAGCAATTCTGTATTCGAGTATGCAGTCGTTCGCTTTATGCCTTTTATTGAGACTAGAGAGTTTGCAAATGTTGGGATTGTCTTGATTGAGCCTAGTGAGGGACGGCTTATTTTCAAGGTAACTCCAAAACGTTTTGGCAGAGTGACCCATTTCTTCGAAGAAATGGATAAACAGCTTTACAAACAAGCTGTTGATTCATTTACCAATGAGTTAACGAGATTGCAGAGCTTTTGTCGAGCAAACCACGTAAGAAGCAAAGAATTAATCGGCGTTTTTAGAGAACTCACACGTCAACGTGAATCTGTAATGCATTTTGGCAACGTCAGTAGGCTCTTAGCTAATGAAACTGCTGAAAAAATGCTGGATAAATTGTATCAAAAATTTGTTGCTCGTGACTTTGTAAATCAAAAATATCGCGAACAACAAATGGTTAGAGCGTTGCGTGAGACTTTTGCCAATGAATTGGCTCACAAATATAACGAGCGTAAACTTAAAGCTGGTATTTATGAAGTTACTATTCCTTTTGTAAGGAATACGAGCCTAGGCAAACGCATTATTAAACCATTAGCGTTTGATCAAAAGACTGCGATGAGTGCCGCTGAACACGGGCATATGTGGGTGAATAGGATGCGGGCTTTGGTTGAGAAGAATGTTGTCATGCCTGACCAAGCCCTCATAGCAATTGAGCCTCCGTTGACTTCTGACTCTGATTTTCACGAGGTCTATAACGAAGTCACTGGGCTTGTGAAAGATGTTGGTATTAATCTGGAGCAATTTGAGAACACTAGTAAGATCGTGTCTTTTGCCCGTGATTCAGAGGACTCTTTTGAATCTACAACTTCATGGAATTAGTTCATGCCCCAAAAGCAGGGGCCAAATAGGGGTCAAAAGTAAAGTGTCGACGAGTGCTGATAAGTGATGAGAACCTTATCCATTGCGCTACAAGCCGCGAAATAGAACGTCTGAAAACAAATCAGCAATGAAGCCTCATTTGGCTTCAAAATGCCGTTTTAAAAACTAAGCCCTTAGCGCCTGCCTCTATACACCAGCTTAAGTTTACAAAACTAACGGGGTCACAAAGGGGCTAAAACTCCAAAAAGCTCTGGTTCTGCACTAGAGCTTTTTTGTGTCTACCGTTTCAATCATAAGTTTCAAATGAGTGGTACATTCGACGACTAATTTAATCACACTTGCCAGCGTAAATTAGGTTATTGCTATATTGTTAAGCCTACTTCATGTCTAACGCTAAAAAAACACACGTCTGCTTATATTTACACTAATATTAATAAACATGCATAAAGAGTTTAGATTCGCTAGAACCTAGGCTATATTTTATCTGGAATGTTTATTTAGTTTTTCTTAAAGGCTCTTGTGAAGCTTGATACTGCTAAGTTTCCATAGGCGTCATCTAATATGAAGTGGTTGGGATAATAATAATGCACGATGAAGCAGGCGAACTTTCATCATTAGTCGATCAATGCGATAAAGAACCGATACACCTTCTAGGTCGGATACAAAGCAATGGTTTTATGATTATCGTCGATAAGGCGGGGGTTGTTACTCATTTTTCAGAAAACCTGAACCAATTTGCTGATGTTCCGAGCAATCAACTGCTCGGTTGCACATTTTGGGAATTAGTCGATCGTGAACTTGTGCACGCGATACGTGGTGCGCAAAGCCAGGCAATGATCCTTGGCAAAGCAGCCTACCTTCATTCTGTATCAATACCGCATTGTAAAGACACATTCGACCTGTGCATTCATCAAAGTGCCGAACACCTCATCCTTGAATTCGAAAAATTAGAGAGTTTGGGGAAGTATGAGGGGGTTATCACAGCGCTAATGGCTCAGATATCGATGTTTCCTGAGCTTGAGGACCTTTATCAAGGTTTAGTTGAAAGCGTGAGAACTGCGACTGGACACGACAGAGTGATGCTTTACCAATTTTTATCCGACGGTTCAGGCGAAGTTATCGCAGAGTCAGTGTCAAACGAAATGACTCCTTTCTTGGGGTTGCGTTACCCCGCGTCGGACATTCCGCGTCAAGCAAGACAGCTTTACAAGAAAAACCTTATTAGAACTATTTCTGACGTTAACGGTGAAACTTTTCCTATTATTGGTAACAAAAAAAGCGATGGAGCTTCTATAGATCTCTCACTTTCACGCCTAAGGGCTGTTTCCGAAGTGCATATTCAATATCTAAAGAATATGAAAGTTGGCGCCTCTATGTCGATATCACTTATTGTGGAAGGTGAATTGTGGGGGTTGATTGCATGCCATCACAACACTAAAAAAGTTATCCCTAGTCGCTTAGTTTCGCAATTAGAACTCTTCGCAGAGATGTTTTCACTAGAATTATCCAGAAGGCTGGTAAATGAACGGATAAGAGTAAGCGAGAAAGCAAATGCTACATTTACACGTGTACTTAGCAACCTTTCTCTAGGCAAGTCACTCAATAATGCTATCGTAGAACAGTTATCCCTGCTTAAAACGCTTATAGATATTGACGGCATCGGCTGTATTTTTAGCAATGAATATACTAAGTCGGGCGCTGCATTTAGCGCACGAAAAATCAAACGTCTTACAGCAATACTCGCTGAACTTCCCGAAGAAGAAATCCATCAATTTGACAACTTAGCAGACATTCACAACGAGTTAGCGGATGAGAGTGTTGCCGGGGTATTGGCATTAAAGATCTCTCATCAGCCAATGGACTATATTTTTCTTTTTAGAAACTCAGTTGTGCAACAAGTCTATTGGGCGGGTAACCCTGCAAAACGCGTCGAGCTGAAAGAGGGGAAGGAAACGCTTACTCCACGAGCGAGTTTTGATAAATGGGTAGAAAATAATGAATCTACTTCTACTCCATGGACAACGCTGGATATTGAACGTGCTAAATCTATTAGGCTCGGTGTAATGGAACTAACCATTCGCCATTTGCACGAAAAAGAACTACTGCAACGTGAAGCCAAAAAAAGACTCGAGTTACTGATTGGTGAACTAAACCATCGCGTTCGCAATATCTTAAATTTAGTCAGTGCGATTATCGGACAGACATCACAGAGCAAGAAAGATATTGATGAATTTGTAGTCTCTTTATCGTCGAGAATATCTGCACTTGCTCTGGGGCATGATCAGCTTACTCATGCCTCATACAACAGTGTAAGATTCAAAGAGCTTCTTCATAACGAGCTCAAAGCTTACATGATCAATGAGTCATCTTTTAAGATAGACGGGCCTGATATAAGAATCTTACCCTATGCAGTAACGCCTATCGTGTTAGTCTTTCATGAAATGATTACCAATGCTGCCAAGTATGGAGCGCTAAGCGCGACAAGTAATGATGGCAGAGTGGCGATAACCTGGGAATTAGACGAAAAAGGCTGCTCTATTAAATGGGAAGAAATAGGGGGGCCTCCCTTACATGGTTTAGGTGATGAAGGGTTTGGAATGACGGTTATAAAGTCAGTCATCCCCCATGAATTAAAAGGCAAAGCGTCATTGAGTACTAAAATTACCGGGCTCAATGCAGAGTTTCTCATTCCTCGTAAATTTATAGAATTGGGTGCTAGCCAAACAAGTACTCCACATGCAACCCATGGCGAAAAGCCTCAATCCATCAGTACAGCTAATACCGAAAAAATCCTCACAAGCGCCTTTATCGTTGAAGATAACTTACTTATATCGCTAGACCTCAAGAAGCACCTTAAACAATTGGGAATTGATAAAATTGATATTTTTGGTGATATCAGTTCAGCAAGAGCGGCGTTGGCCAAAGTTAAACCTTCGATGATGTTTTTAGATGTTCATTTGGGAAATGAAAATACCTTTCAGTTAGGTATTGAAATACAAAAGTTATCAATACCCTTTATCTTCATTACGGGTTATGGAGCGACAATAGAGCTGCCAAACGAGTTATCTAATGTGGATGTATTAACCAAACCCGTCGACACAACATTGCTAAAGCGCTCCATCGAAGCTTTTGGCTTTAAGGTGTAAAGCTGTGACTGATATAACTCCGCCCTTGATACTTGTTGTTGAAGACAATTTAGTTGAAGCAATGAATGTTAAGAATGCGCTTACCGAAGCAGGTATGCAGGTGTTAGGCATAGCAAAGACGGAAAGCGAACTGTATGCGTTAGTAGATAAACGTGTTCCGGATCTGATTTTGATGGACATTGATTTGGGTGGTTCAGATTCTGGTATTGGAATTGCCAAAAGCATTACAGAGAGGTTTAAAGTACCCGTAGTGTTTAGTACCTCTTATTGTGATGACACGACAATCTCTAATGCGCTCGCGATTTCCCCGTATGGATATCTAGTAAAACCGTACGGCGTGCTTTCGCTTACAACGACTATTCAAGTTGCGCTGGAAAGAAAGAAAACGGAGAAAGCGCTCGCTTCTTCTAATAGACGTTTCGCAATGGCCTCAAAGATTGCTAAGTTAGGCGTGTTAGAAGTCGATACCTCTACTCAGTCAGTCGTTATTAAAAGCGTCGAGAACCTTTTTGATTTTCCACGCAAAATGCCAATATCCAAATTCCTTTCGTTGTTTCCCGAAGAAACGGAAGTTGAGTTAAAAGAGGCGATACATTTAAAGTCGAATTATCTCACAACCTTGCAGCTGAAAATTGAAGGGCAAGCGACTAAATGGTTTCAGGTTGTCCTTTCCGATGTAGGGTGGGGCGAAGACTACGTTCAAATTGGCGCCATACAAGATATATCAATCCTACAGAGCGCTCAGTCAAACCTGAGTGTTGCAGATAAGATTGTAAGTGAAATTAAAGAAGGCGTTTTAGTCTGTGATGCTGAAGGTCTCATAATAAAAGCTAACCAATCCTTATGTGATATGCTAGGTACCCAAGCCGAGCATCTAATATCTACCCACATTAACAATGTTTTTCCTAAAGCGCGAAAACACGATCCTCGTCCAGACTATTTGATAGACGGTTTAAGGACAGAACTCACTATTGTAAGCGAAGGACAAAGGTTTCATTTAACCATGTCGGTAACGTCATTCGATATTGATGTTGGTGAAACTAATTATGTTGCCATTCTTACCGATGTTTCAGAACTAAAGTCGTCTGAAAGTCAACTTAAGTACTTGGCATTTACAGACGCGCTCACAGGCGCGGGAAATCGAAACCTACTAAACAACATTGTCGAGACTTATAGTGAATCATGTGAGCCCTGCTCGATTATTTTTATTGATATTGATGAGTTTAAGCTTATTAATGATACCCATGGACATGAAGTGGGAGATGAGATTTTGAGAGCGTGTGCAAGTCGATTTAAGGCAGCGCTAAGAGACGATGATACTGTTATTAGGTTTGGCGGTGACGAGTTTGTTGTTGTAACAAGCACTACCTGCCATAAGCTTTTAAGTAAAATGACATCCCGGTTATCCTCTTCATTGAAAAAAACATTTAGAACAACATCAGGTGACTTTCAAATTACAGCGAGTATCGGCCTTGCTTCATCTACAGAAAGTATGTCGCCAACAGAGCTACTAAAAAATGCCGATATCGCAATGTTTTCAGCAAAGCAAGGTGGTAAAAACAGCATTGTCACTTTCAACGATAATCTGTCGAAAAACATTGAATATAGGCTGTTTATCCAACAAGGGCTTAAAAGCGCTATCCAAAGTAAACAAATTACCGCTTATTTTCAGCCTATAGTGGGCTCTAACGGTGAGGTTTTGGCCGTGGAGGCATTAGCTCGTTGGCACATTCCCAGCCATGGACCAATCAGCCCAGAAAAGTTTATTCCAATAGCTGAACGTACAAAGTATATTCATGATATTGGGTTACTGATGCTTGATGAAGTCTGTTTTGCACTCAAAGCACTAAGCGGATGGGGTTTTTCAAAGATAAAATTCAATCTAAATATGTCTGCGGTACAGTTACAGAATGATGGCATCGTAGAACTGTTTGCGGAGCGCTTTGCTTTCCATAATATTGACCCTGGACGAATAGTCATCGAAATAACTGAATCCACGCTTCAAAGTTCAAAGGCGAGGGAAGTGCTTACCAAAATTAAAGGTCTTGGGGTCATTATTTCCATCGATGACTTTGGAACAGGCTTTTCTTGCATATCAGAATTAGCTGACGAAACGTATGATGCAATCAAAATCGATCGCTCGCTACTGCCTGACTTTCCACTACAAAGTAAACAAGAAAAACGCAGAGCGCTGATCATCGAGAATGTGGTGTCAATGTGTGTGAAACTAGGCATGCCGTGCACGTTAGAAGGTTTAGAAACCTCTGAACAGGTAACCTTCGCCAAAAAGATTGGTGCCAAAGCTATGCAAGGATATTACTTCACGAAGCCTTTGAGCTTAGTCGGCTTGATGGAGTATTTGCAAGCAGAGCATGCTTCACCGCTTGTTAGCATTACCGCACTAGCCGAAGGGCAATGAAGACGCTAGTTATTTGAGTTAGTACTGCTGAGTTTTTGTTCCACTTTTATATCATTCTGCATTTCTTAGGCATCCGTTCACACTAGAGAGTTTTCAAGCAGTATTTTACGTCGACAGAAGCGTACCTATCGCACTAAAATGTCGCTTCACTTAGAGTTGGTCCTTTATCTGACCTGATTCGTTATATTATTGACTTTTTATTTCCTCTGCGTGTAGGCAGCTTCCTGCAATGAAAAGCGCAGGGAGAACGTAAAACCAATCACCCTAAATAGAGGTTTGTAGTGCTAAGGAAAGGCTTAGTTATCACCACGGTTCTTTTGCTCCCTATCGCAGCCGTGCTGTTTTTTATGAGTGTTCACGAACTGTTTAAAATGAAAACGGTAACGGTAGACCCAAAACTCAAAGAAATTTCTGGAATAGAGTTCGACAAATATAAAAGGCTGTGGGCTATTAATGATAGTGGTGACGGACCTATTTTGTATTTGCTGGGCAAGAACGGCAGTATTGTTAGAGAGGTTACGGTTTCAAACGCCAAAAATGTAGATTGGGAAGATATGACCCAAAATAGTTTTGGTCATTTTTTTCTAGGAGATTTTGGTAACAATGACAATAAACGCCGCTGGCTCACTATCTATAAAATAGAAAACCCCATTGACATTGAAGGTGATACCACTGAAGCAGAGATTATAAAGTTCACCTATCCAGAAATGGGTAAAGGCAAAGTGAAGCCCCAAGACAAAAACTACGATTTAGAAGCCTTTGTAGAATACAAGCGTAATTTGTATTTATTCACCAAAAATAGAACCAAGCCCTTTGATGGCATTACAAAGCTATACAAAGTGGGCGACCATGCTGCCAACTTCGATGCACAGCTAATAGGTGAATTCAAAACCTGTACCACCCTTGAAAAGTTATGTTGGATTACCTCTGCAGCTATAAGCCCTGATAGGACTAAACTTGTACTACTTGATTCAACTAGCTTGTGGCTTTTCGAAAATTTTGAAGGCGACAACTTTTTTAGCGGTGACGTTTCTCGTATCGACCTTGGTGTGGTAACACAAAAAGAGGCGGTAACTTTCTACGATGACAATACGTTGGTGTTCACTGACGAAGAATACAAAGGGCTATTTGGCGGCAATGTCTACGAAGTTAAACTCGACCAAGTGAAGCGTAACGTGATTAAATACCGCGAAAGCCCGAAACTAACCGAACAAATACCTAAGCAGTAAACATTATGAAGTTCAGCCCGCTACTCTCAGAACTAATACAGGCATTAACCTGTCTTCCCGGCGTTGGCAATAAGAGCGCCCAACGAATGGCATTTCATCTTTTAGAGCGAAACCGTACGGGGGCGATTGATTTAAGCAATGTGCTACACAATGCCATGGAGCATATTCATCATTGTAAGCGTTGTAGAACGTTCACAGAAGATGAGCTATGTGACATTTGCCGCCACCCAGAAAGAGAGGCTAGCGGTTTATTGTGTATTGTAGAAAGTCCTCAAGATGTATTAGCGATAGAACAAACGTTAAGCTACAAAGGCCAGTATTTTGTATTAATGGGGCATTTGTCTCCTATCGATGGTGTCGGGCCTGAAGAAATTGGTTTAACCGAGCTTGAGGCGCGTTTAGCCGCTGGTGGGATAAATGAAGTTATCTTAGCCACAAACCCCACTGTAGAAGGGGAAGCAACAGCGCACTATATTGCTCAGCTATGCACAAGTCACAATGTCGACGCCTCTCGCATTGCCCATGGTGTACCGGTTGGGGGAGAACTTGAATACATTGACGGCAATACACTTACCCACGCTTTTTCGGGTCGCCGCAAGCTGTAAGTAACATACCGAGCGTTTTGAGTACACAAAACGCTCTTTTTCTTAAAACCGTTCTTCCATTTCCAAGATAACACCTTCCTATTCGCTAGTTAAATAAGCGGTATATACCTTTTCTCGAAAAAGTTTACGAATAGAAAATAAATTTTCGTTCTAAACGTTGAAAAGTGCGTTGAGTGACCTTACCTGTTTAACATCAAACGTGATCCATTCAACGAGGAGATATTGGATTATGGCTGAAGCAGCCCACAAAGAAACCCACGGTTTTCAAACAGAAGTAAAACAGCTTCTTCAACTGATGATTCACTCTTTGTATTCAAACAAAGAAATTTTTCTACGCGAGCTAGTGTCGAACGCGGCAGATGCTGCGGATAAGCTCCGTTTTCGCGCCCTAGAAAATGATAGCCTGTACGAAAACGATGGTGAATTAAACGTAAAACTTAGCGTTGATAAAGAAGCGAACACAGTTACGATTACCGATAACGGTATTGGTATGACACGCGATGAAGTCATTGCCAACTTAGGTACCATTGCCAAATCTGGTACTAAAGACTTCTTTAGTAAGCTTTCTGGCGATAGCGCGAAAGACTCCCAGCTTATTGGTCAGTTCGGTGTAGGTTTCTACTCAGCATTTATCGTTGCAGACAAAGTGACTGTCCGCACTCGTGCGGCTGGTGCTGATGCATCTACAGGTGTTGAATGGGTTTCAGACGGTGAAGGTGAGTTCACTATCGCCGAAATCAACAAGCCTACACGCGGTACAGAAATTACGCTTCACCTTCGCGAAGACGAAAAAGAATTTGCCGACACATGGCGTCTGCGCTCGATTGTAAGCAAATACTCGGACCACATCAGTATTCCTGTGCAAATGTGGAAAGATGAAGTGCCTGAGAGTGAAGGTCCGGATGGCGAGAAAATCGAAGCTCAGCCTGGTGAGTGGGAAGTGGTTAACAAAGCCACTGCGCTTTGGACTCGTGAGAAGTCTGATATTACTGATGAAGAGTACAACGAGTTCTATAAGCATATCTCTCACGACTTTGCAGATCCGCTAGCATGGGCGCACAACAAGGTGGAAGGTAAAACTGAATATACCAGCTTACTTTATATCCCTTCCAAAGCGCCTTTCGATATGTGGAACCGCGACCAAAACCATGGTCTTAAGCTTTACGTTCAACGCGTTTTCATCATGGATGACGCAGAGCAGTTCATGCCGACCTACTTGCGTTTTGTTAAAGGTTTGCTAGATAGCAACGACCTTCCGCTAAACGTGTCTCGAGAGATTCTTCAAGACAACAAGATTACCCAAGCACTACGTCAAGGTTGTACCAAGCGCGTTCTACAAATGCTTGAGAAAATGGCGAAGAATGACAGTGAAAAATATCAGTCGTTCTGGAATGAGTTTGGTAATGTACTAAAAGAAGGTCCAGCGGAAGACTTCAGTAACCGTGAGAAGATCGCTGGTCTATTGCGCTTTGCATCTACCCACGGAGAATCTGACGCACAAACAGTTTCATTAGCTGATTACATTGAGCGAATGAAAGAAGGCCAGGATAAGATTTACTACGTGACTGCAGACAGCCTTCAAGCGGCTAAGTCTAGCCCACACCTTGAGATTTTCCGTAAGAAGGGAATCGAAGTATTGCTAATGGGCGAGCGCATTGACGAGTGGCTAATGTCTCACCTAACTGAGTTTAACGAGAAACAATTTGTTTCTATCGCGAAAGGAAACTTAGACTTAGGCGACTTAGAAGACGAAGAGTCTAAGAAAGCTCAAGAAGAAGCAGAGAAAGAAGTAGAAGGCGTTCTAGAGCGAGCGAAAACAGCACTTGGTGACAAGGTTGTAGACGTTAAGTTCACGCATCGCTTAACTGACTCCCCTGCTGTTATTGTTGCCGACGACAATGGCATGACTACACAGATGATGAAGTTGATGCAGGCGGCTGGCCAAACCGTGCCAGACGTGAAGTATCACTTTGAACTTAACCCTGAGCACAGCTTAGTTAAACTGCTTGCCGACACGCAAGATGAAGAGCTATTCAATCAATGGGTTGGTGTACTCTTTGATCAAGCAGCGTTGTCAGAGCAGGGTAGTTTGAAAGACCCGTCTACGTTCGTTCAGAACTTGAACACCTTGCTAATGAAGTTGGCAAAATAAGCAGGTAGACAGCAGGTTTATACTTAAAAACGGGCATCACGCCCGTTTTTTTATGTCTACTACTAACAAAAATAAATTTGGCTGTTTTATTGTGCTATATTTTGGCAGTTAAAATTTCTAGTTAATCACTTAAAACTTTAAAAATTCATGCTTTAAAGAAGATGAATTACCGGGCGATTAGCTTACAGGTTTAGACTTAAATTTATAAAAACGCCTATAAGCTGAGTATATATTCGCCATTAGTCTTAAGATTAACTTTACGGTACTTCTTACACTTGTCACTACAGTGTTGAATGTGTAAAGTGCCCGAAGTAAAAAGTTCAAAAATCATAAGCGGAGAACGCACTCATGCGAATCATTCTTCTCGGCGCTCCTGGCGCGGGTAAGGGCACACAAGCTCAGTTCTTGATGGGCAAATATGGCATTCCACAAATTTCAACGGGCGATATGCTTCGTGCTGCGATTAAAGCAGGTACAGAGCTAGGTCTAGAAGCTAAACGTGTAATGGACGAAGGTAAACTAGTGTCTGATGAGATTATCATCGGTCTGGTTAAAGAGCGTATTGCACAAGATGACTGCAAAGACGGTTTCTTGTTAGACGGTTTCCCTCGTACTATTCCACAAGCTGATGCAATGAAAGAAGCCGGTGTTTCTGTTGACCATTGCATTGAGTTTGACGTTCCAGATGACGTCATTGTTGAGCGTATGGGCGGTCGTCGCGTACACCCAGCATCGGGCCGCGTTTATCACGTTGTTTACAACCCGCCTAAGGTGGAAGGTAAAGACAATGAAACAGGTGATGACCTAATCGTTCGTGACGACGATAAAGAAGAAACTGTACGCAAGCGTCTTGCAATCTACCATGAGCAAACTAAGCCGCTTGTAAACTATTACAGCGCTGAAGCTGAAGCTGGAAACTGTGAATACCACAAGCTAGACGGAACACGTCCAGTTGAAGAAGTAAGTGCTGAGCTAGCTGAGCGTTTAGGCTAAGTACCAAAGAGAACTACAAAAGGTCGCATATGCGGCCTTTTTTGTTGCTTGTAACTTAATAGCGGATAACGTTTAATAGCTTCTAATGAACGTATGATGTAATCACTGATTAAACTTACGCGCTATAATTATAACATGTGGAGTAGACCATGGTTTTACCAATCACGGCGTTTTATGCCAGCCTATTGGGTATTTGTTACCTGTATTTGTCGTTTTTAGTTATTGGTGCCAGGCGTCGTCACCAAGTGAGTATTGGCGATGGTGGTCACGAAGATCTTGGTCGTTTAGCGAGAGCCCACGGTAATTTCAGTGAGTACGTGCCCATTACTCTCATTATGATAGCCTGTTTTGAAGCCAATACGGGCCAAGTATGGGCTGTTCACGCTCTGGGAAGTGCATTGTTATTCGGGCGCGTCTTTCACGCTTACGGATTAGGGAGACACTCTGGCGTCAGTTGGCAACGCTTTGCGGGGATGATATTGACGTTTCTAGCTATGCTTTGTGCTGCAATAGGTAATTTGGTGCTTATCCATTTCGGGTTGTAGCCGCAGTATAACTACTAAATTCATATAAAAATGCCAGCTTAATGGAATCATTTCATTAGCTAGCATTTTTTATATCACTTCCAAGCAGATTAAATTAATCAGGTATTTAAGACAGGTTCGCTTTACGTGTTGCGAAGGTATAGTACGAAAACCAACTGAATATTCTCACGTAGCTATGTACTTTGCTGGCACATTCGAGAATACGCAAGAAGACCCATCGCCTCAGGCGTTTAACTGTTAAATAATCTTGGTTGTTATTTAAGTGCTTAAAATCTTGATGACTCTGGTATTTATGATTTTCTACACTTACTTGTTGAAGCGCAGATTTAAAGTGAAGATGATGGATGCTTGGCGCGCCGACATTGTGGGGTCAGAGATTATGGTTTATATCATGATCATTCTGCCGGTACTTTCTGCATGGCTCACTACGGTTCTAATTGAATACTTGCTGTTTTAGGGCAATTTAATCGACGTTAAAAAAGCGCTCAAGGCACAGTAATGTAAAGTAATACCATTGAGCGCTTAGTCGTTTTACAAGCCTTTAGAAGCGGTAAGTTAGTTTAGAGTAAACAAAGCGGCCACGAGGATTGTGCACGCTACCTACGTAACCGTAAAGGTCGCTATCACCATCACCAATAGCAAATGGAGGCTCTTCATCAAGCAAGTTGTTAGAACCGATTACTAAGCGAAGATTGTCGCTGTAGTTGTAACCAAACTGCAAGTCCACCAACATTTGCGAATCTACTGTTCTAGACGTATTTTCTTCAAAGTCTAATACTCCGTCGAAGTCAATGTCAGGCGTGTCTTCAAATTCACCAATAAAGCTAATGTTTAAGTTAGCGTCAAACGAACCTTTAGACCACGTTGTACCGAACAACCAACGATGCTCCGGGTAACCGTATTCGCCCGTGTATTCCAGACCGTCTTTTTCAAACTCGTCCATATATGACCAGTCTAGGTTAAAGCGCACGTTACCGTACTCTTGAAGTTCCATGCTGTAATTAGCACTGAAATCTACACCAGAGGCTTCTTGTGACGACACGTTTTGGTAGGTGTTGAAAATTTTCTGAATAACACCTAGTGACTCACCCTCCTGAGGGTCTAAACGAACACAGATTGTACTGTCTTGGTTATTACACTCGGCATTGTAAACCAAACCAAACTGCTGCTCGTCAATTTTGTTGTCTTGGGTGATGCTCCAAACGTCAATGCTCAAACCAAGCTCTTGAATAGGTGCATAGATAACACCCACGTTCCATGACTCTGATTCTTCTGCATCTAGGTCAGGGTTACCCGCAAACTCGATGTTGTAATCTAGCGATTCACAATCTTGACCTGTAGCTTCACAGCGATATTGGTCTACAAAAAATACGCTTTTCTGCGATGGACCAAGGCCAACTTGTGCAAGAGACGGTGCTCTAAAGCCTTGTGCCCAAGAGCCGCGTACGGTTACTTCGTCGCTCGGCGCCCAGCGTAACGCAATTTTAGGGTTGGTTGTGCTGCCAAAGTCACTGTAGTGGTCGTAGCGGCCAGCTAATTGAAGTTCTAGCTCTTCAGCCAACGGAATTGAAAGCTCTAGATACGCAGCATACTGGTCGCGTTCTGCTGAAGCTGACACAGACTCAGTACCAAATATTAAACCGCGTTGGAACTGTACGTCTGGTACGTCAGACACTTGTTCTTCACGGTACTCCACGCCCGCAGCCATCATGACAACGTCATCACCAAATTCAAAGGCTTCGCCCGTAATGTGTGCATCGACGCTTGTCATGCGAGATTCGCCGCGACGCACAAGACTAGTGGTAATGTCGTCAATTACACTTTGTGGGTTAGTAACGCCACCAAACGGGTTGTAGTTGCCAAGGTCGATTTGCTCTTGTAACCAGTCAACGCGAACCCAGCCTTGTGATTGATCACCGCTTTGCTCTGAACGGCTGCGACCTTTTTGTACCGACGCTTCCCAATCATAGTCGTTGAATGTACCGCGAAGACCCGCGACAAGACGTAGGGTATCAGACTCAATGTCCCAACGACGAGCGCCAGCGTCAACAGGGCGGTAGCGGCCAATTTCGATATCTTGACCAAAAGGATTATCAGGGTGAGTGCCTGGAACGGTTAAACCCGCGTCTTCATCAAGTGGGGTTGCTGCGCCGCCTGCTTCAGACGTATTGTGCTGCATAGCCACTTCCATAAACGCTGTGGTTTCATCGCCAATTTTGTAATCAAATTGACCGATAAAACCTACGCGCTCAGAGGACGGAACCACTAGGCCAAAAGGACCGTAGTCGAACAGGCAACTGCCAGACGCCGTAGCGCTATCTTCAGGACAATCTGGGTCGATGGTTTTAACACCATCTACATAAAAGTAGCCAGGGTAACCACGGGAAGAGCGAAAATCCATGCCGCCATAAGGTGATTGATTTGCTGTACCATAACGACCCATTTCATCAGCGCCTAGCGTGCTGTTGTTAAAGTAGTCGATAATAACAGTAGCACTGCTTTTTTCGCTTTGAGAGCCCCACAAAATGCTCGCAGTGGTTTCATCATAGCTTGGTCCTGTAGTGCCACCGTAACCGGCGTTAATTTCAAGACCTTCATAGTCTTTCTTAAGCACAACGTTAACTACACCTGCTACCGCGTCTGAACCATAAATCGCCGATGCACCGTCTTTTAAAATATCAATGCGCTCAATGGCAGACACTGGAATAGAGTTAATATCAACAAATGAATTCGTGATGCTTTCTGCAAATGCGCTAATTGCTACACGGCGACCGTTAATTAGTACCAGCGTCGCGTCGGGGCCCATACCGCGAAGCGATACTGCTGCAGCACCATTCGCAGTAGAATCTTGGCTATTGTTACGAGTTGAGAAGGTACCTGCACCGGTTGCTGGCATTCTTTCTAATAGCTGCTGTAAATTTTCATAGCCCATGCCTTCAATCATGGTTGCATCAATTGATTGAATGGGAGAAGGGCCTTCCATATCTGTGCGCTTAATACGAGAACCGGTGACCGCAATTCGTTCGAGGTTAGCTGATTCTTCGTCAGCTTGCTGTGCA
This sequence comes from Alteromonas sp. ABM1_013, assembly GCF_056160505.1. NCBI lineage: Bacteria > Pseudomonadati > Pseudomonadota > Gammaproteobacteria > Alteromonadales > Alteromonadaceae > Alteromonas > Alteromonas sp. ABM1_013. The sequence continues at coordinate 535,985 of NZ_JBSWXH010000005.1, read as the reverse complement.
TACGCAGGAGAAAGAGAAGTTAATCCTGAAAGTGCTAATCCCACTGCAATTGCACTTACTTTACGACCTTGTTTCATTATTATTTCCTTATTGTCCATCTTACTTGTTGTGTGTCTCTGCAACATAGTTATGCTGCAAAATTATGAATAGCATTCCTTATACTAAAGTTGCAATAGGGAAAAATAGGAAAAATGTGACACTTGGTTGCAAGGTGTGTAAATAAAGACTTACTTTTTAGTGTTATGCTTGACTAAATGAAGTGATCTTAACGGGTTTAAATCTCGAAAGGCGGAGAGCTGAAGGGTGATCGCCGAGTGCTACTGATTTGGTTTAATTAAGAAATAATTTGTCCATACAAACGTATGGTTTTTAATATGCTAGGTGGGGGGATAACTCATTTTTTTTCGTGAGATATCCGCGACCACTCGTTTTCGCAGATCTGACCAGTCTTTTTATGATGAAAATTTGAACGTGAGTAAAGGTCGCTTTCAAAACGCAATGAATACTGAACTTGAACAGCTTTATTGAAGTGCCACAAAAACTCTGTCTCTTCTCGGTAAATACATATCATGCGTGTCTAAAGAAAATGCAACAGATGTCGCCTTACCTTGAATCTCTTCAACTGGAATGAACCCATAGTAGCGGGAATCGACACTATTGTTTCTGTTATCACCCATAGCGAGGACATGAGCCTTGGGCACAGTGACCATATTAAAACTCTTTGCAGGGCTTGGTATTGGGTTAAGCGCTATAGTGCGGTTATGACCTAGAATGTCTTCAGAATAAACCTGCTCATTTGTGGGGGTTAACGCCGCTTTCTCACCGTTAATAAAGAGCACATTATTGTTTAACGCGACCTTGTCGCCTTCGACGGCAACGACTCTTTTAATAAGCCTTGTGTTAGCTGCGCTGCTGTCGATAATCACGATATCACCGCGTCTAATATCATCAGTTCTAGCAATTACAACATCGGTAAAGGGAAGCTCTAGCGTGTATGCTGATTTATCTACCACCACTCGGTCCCCGACCATAATAGTTGGCTCCATAGAGCCCGTGGGAACATGATACCAGTCGGCCACGCTGCTTCTAAACGAGAAAAGCAAGACGATCAATAAGATAAAAGGCAGGTTGTTTTTTACGCTTTGTTTAATATTTTTCAAAATCGAGTGCTCGCTATTCGCATCTGACAAAATCATGCAAAGACTTTTGAAGTCTCATCTTTCATTGAATATAGAGGTCAATTTAACCCATTCGTTCAACTTACCGGTTTGAAAAATGTAAGTAACTGTGTCTTTGCCTGTTCAGAATCGCCTCACCTCTAGTACTTCTATCTTAGTTTTTTTAAGTACGAACTTCTAAAGAGTGTAATTAATATGACCGAAAAGGTGCGAAATCGACGTACCTGTATAAGAACACGCACCAGTGTAATCAATATCGTCGTGCAATAGCTCATCTACTGTTTCGATATTGCAAACAATTGAAAGAAGTTTAGAAGTTTAAAAAAAGCGTTACGGAGGCATAAGTGACTGAGAAAAAGAAGGAGTCTGGGCGTCGAGAACAGGATGTTGCGCTTAGTCATACTGAAGAAAAGGATGTTCAAAATAATCAAAGTTTAAACTCTGTCTCTTTATACGCAATTGTGCATCGAGAAGGTCTGGAAGAGCTTCAGCGGCCCATGATGTCGCTGTGGTGGTCTGGGGTCGCGGCGGGTATTGGAATTTCGTTGTCTATTCTGGCTGAGGGGATCCTACATCACCTCTTTTCCGGTTCTCCTTATCAGTTTGTGATAGAGAATTTAGGTTATACGGTGGGCTTTGTACTGGTTATAGTAGGTCGGTTACAGCTATTTACTGAAAATACACTGTCAGTTATTTTGCCCTTGCTAAGTAAGCCATCCTTTAATATGGGTGTGTGCATTGCGCGACTATGGACTATCGTTTTCGCCGCAAACATGGTGGGCACCTTCTTAGCCGCCTTTTTCAGCTATACCCTACAAGCGGTTCCATCAGAGCTGGTGGAAGGAATGACTGCTATATCTGAACACTATGCCAAGTTATCACCGTCAGACGCCTTCTCATATGGCATTACGTCTGGCTTTATCATTGCCGCTATTGTATGGATGAAGCCTTCAGTTAAGCACTCTCAAATATTGATGATCGTTATTTTTACCTATCTTATTGCCATCGGAAACTTTACCCACGTAATAGCAGGCTCTACTGAACTCTTTCTATTGGCTCTGCAAGGGCATATCAGTATTGCCGAAACGGCTGCGTTAATAGGCGCAACGTTGATGGGTAATATCGTTGGGGGAACGGGGCTGTTCGCACTATTAGCTTATGGGCAGGTAGTAAGGGAAATCGAGAAATAACACGTAATAAATAAAAATGCCCTTAGCGCTTATCGCACTTAGGGCATTTTATATAAAACGTTAGCGTGTACGCAGATTACTTATGACGCTCACGCAACACATTTAGTGCATCATTTAACGACATATCGCTTGCCTGAAGAAGAACCGTTAGGTGATACAACAAATCAGCGGCCTCGTTTTTAAGCTCTTCTTTGTCGTGCACTGTAGCCGCTAGCGCGGTTTCAACACCTTCTTCACCCACCTTCTGTGCTATGCGCTTGATGCCTTTGTTATAAAGGCTTGCGGTGTAGCTGCTTTTAGGGTCGGCATCTTTACGAGCAGCCAAGACACGTTCTAAGTCTGCAAGAAAGGTAAATGCGGGTGTGTTGCCGTCAAACCAACAGCTTTCAACACCAGTGTGGCATGTCGGGCCGTTAGGGTTGGCTAGTACCAACAGTGAATCTTGGTCGCAATCGCAGGCAACGCTCACTAAATCTAGCGTGTTACCCGAGGTTTCACCCTTGGTCCAAAGGCGCTGCTTTGAGCGGCTGAAAAAGGTCACTTTGCCAGTATCAAGGGTTTTCGCTAGCGCGTCTTGGTCCATGTAACCCTGCATTAATACCTTGCCTGATAGTGCGTCTTGCACAATCGCAGGCAGCAGGTTGTCCATTTTATTCCAAGCCAGTTTATTGCTGTTTTCGTTAGTAATGATCACGGGTTTACTCCTTCTGCTTGCGCCGTTAATCCGTGACGCTTACGCATGGCAACGCCATTGCTGGTTAATTTTGCTTTAAGCTCATCAATGTTGATGATGCCTTTGTGAAATACCGATGCTGCAAGTGCGCCATCTACATCAGCCTGTTGGAACACATCAGTAAAGTGAGCAATTTCGCCTGCACCACCCGATGCAATTAGGGGCACTTCGCAGACATCGCGCACGGCCTTAAGCTGCTTCACATCATAGCCTTTACGCACGCCGTCTTGGTTCATACAGTTAAGTACAATTTCACCTGCACCGCGAGACTGAACTTCTTTAATCCAGTCAATGGTTTGCCACTGGCTTTTCTGTGTGCGGCTCTCATCACCTGTGAACTTGTATACTTCGTATTGGTCGGTTGCTTCGTTATAGAAACTGTCGATACCAATTACTACACACTGCTGACCGAATACATCGTGCAGCTGATTAATTAGATCAGGGTTATTAAGGGCAGGGGAGTTAATCGAGATCTTATCCGCACCCATTTCCAAAATGCGCCCAGCATCTTCAATGCTTTTAATGCCACCTGCGACACAAAACGGTATATCAATAACCTGTGCAATACGGCTTACCCAGCTTTTATCTACCACTCGGGCGTCAGAGCTTGCGGTAATATCGTAAAATACCAACTCGTCGGCACCCGCTTTTGCGTACTGCTCGGCAAGTGGCACGATGTCACCAATAATTTCATGGTTTCTAAATTGAACGCCCTTAACGACTTTACCGTCGCGTACATCCAAACAGGGAATTATGCGCTTTGCCAGCATGCAATAGCCTCCTTCACCGTGAATTTACCTTCAAGTAATGCGCGACCTAAAATTACGCCGCCAACGTTAGTCGGCTTCAAGGCTTCGATATCAGCAATGCTGCCAATACCGCCAGACGCTTGCCAGCTTACATTAGGGAAACGGGCTGCCATTTCTTGATACAGCTCAGTGTTAGCGCCTTGTAGTGTACCATCGCGGCTAATATCGGTGCATAGCACGTGCTTAGCGCCAACTGTAGCGAAGTCTTCAAGCAAGCCTTCAAGAGCAACGCCAGAATTCTCTTGCCAACCGTGGGTAGCAATAAGCTTTTCACCGCTGTCGCTAATATTGATATCAAGAGCTAAAACGATGTGCTCTGGACCGTACTTTTCTACCCAAGACTTTACTAGCTCAGGTTGTTTTACCGCCAAAGAGCCTATTACTACGCGGCTTACGCCAGTTTCAAGTAACTGTGCTACTTCTTCTTCGCTACGAATACCGCCGCCGGCTTGAAACTTCATGCGCTTAGTGTCGACCATAGACTTAATCAGTGAAAGCTGACGCTTACTAGTATCTTTAGCGCCCGTCAGGTCAACAATGTGCAGCCAAGTTGCGCCTTGGTCAGCATAGTCGTGAACCACGTCAACAGGGTCCAGTTCGTATTGGGTTTTTTGCTCGTAGTCACCTTGATAAAGGCGGACTACATGTCCTTCAATAAGATCAATCGCTGGAATAATCATTATAGGTTCACAAAGTTAGTCAGTAGTTGTGCTCCGGCTTCGCCAGAACGTTCTGGGTGGAATTGCACCCCGTAAAAATTATCTTTGTTTATGGCCGCAGAGAACGTATTTCCATAAGTGCAGCTTGCAAGCGTGTGCTCGTATTCAGGAACGGCAAAACTGTGTACAAAGTAAAAGTAGGTATCTTGCGGAATGCCTTTGAACAGACTTTCGTTGTTGTGTGAGACAGTGTTCCAGCCCATATGAGGTAAGCGCACGCCTTTAGATTCCATCCGCGCCACGTGACCTGGCATAAGGTTTAAACAGTCGATGTTACCTGTGCCTTGAAAACCACCCTCAGCACTAGTTTCAACCATAAGCTGCATGCCTAAACATACACCCAGCACAGGTTGGGTTAGCGCCTGAAGGGTTTCTACCAGCGCTTTTTGCTTAATGCTTGCCATAGCCGCTGCTGCGGTACCAACACCGGGTAAAAACACTTTGTCAGCGCTTTTAATCACGTCTACATCGTCAGATACGTCTACTTCAACACCTAGGCGTTCAAGAGCAAAGCGTACCGATGAGATGTTGGCACAGCCGGTATTCACTATTACTATTTTTTGTCGCTGGCTAGTGTTTACCACTGACATTACAGTGCTCCTTTACTGCTTGGTAATGCATCACCTTGGCGCGTAATGGCTTGGCGAAGGGCGCGACCAAAGACTTTAAACAAGCTTTCTACCTGGTGGTGTGCATTACCTTCGCTGGTGGATAGGTGCAGCGAAAGACCCATGCTTTGCGCAATCGAGTAGAAGAAGTGTGGCACCATTTCAGTGGCCATTTCGCCTACTTGATCACGACTAAATTCAGCGTCGAACTTAAGGTGAGGGCGGTTAGAAATGTCCATAATACATTCCGCACGGCACTCATCCATTGGCAAGGCAAAACCAAAACGGCCAATACCACGTTTGTCGCCCAGTGCCTTTTTAAGTGCTTCGCCAAGGGCAAGGGCAGTGTCTTCCACGCTGTGGTGATCGTCAATGTGCAAGTCGCCGTCGGTCGTAAGCGTTAGCTCAAAACCGCCGTGGGTAGCAATTTGGTCAAGCATATGGTCAAAAAAGCCCATGCCGGTTTTAATTGTGGACTTAGCTTGCGAGTCTAAATCTACGCGAACGCGAATGTCGGTTTCAGAGGTGGTACGTACCACCTCAGCAATACGTGAAGATGCAAGCAAACTTTTCTGAATATCGTTCCAATTTAAGCTTTCTCGGTTGTATTGAAAGCTGCGAATACCCATGTTTTCAGCAAGCTGTACATCGGTAATTCTGTCACCAATTACAAACGATCGGGTAAAATCCACTTTGCCTTGCTGCAAGTATTCTTGTACTAAGCCAAGCTTTGGTTTGCGGCATGTGCAGTTATCAGCATCGAAGTGCGGGCAAATAAGCACATCGTCAAACACCACGCCTTGGCTTTCAAAAATCGCCATCATGGCGTTGTGTGGCTTGTCAAAGTCTTCTTGAGGGAAGCTGTCTGTGCCCAACCCGTCTTGGTTACTTACCATAACGAGTTTAAACCCAGCTGCTTTAAGCTTTAGCAACGCGGGAATAACGTTCGGCTCGAAAACCAGCTTTTCAAGACTATCTAGTTGCTTATCTACCGGAGGCTCTTCAACAAGTGTACCGTCGCGGTCGATAAATAAAATGGCTTGCTGACTCATGCCGCATCCTCACTATTTTTAAATTCGTTAATCAACTGCATTAAACGCTGATTTTGTTCTTCTGTGCCTATGCTTACCCGTAAACAGTTTTGTAAGTTAAGCTGTTTTGATTGGTCGCGGATTAGCATGCCTTGGCTCACCAAGTACTGCATTAACGCAGACGCTTTCGCGTAGCGGAACAAGATAAAGTTTGCTCGCCTGTCACCAACTAGCTCAAAGCCTTCAACCGCTCTTAACGCTTCAGCTAATGCTTCTTTTTCGCGGTTAAGCGTTGCAACCTGTAGCTCAAGTAACGTTAACGATTCTGCTGATAATGCTTGCGCGGCAATCTGTGCCACTGGCTCTGGTATAGGATAGGGCGCTATCACTTTAAGCAGAGCTTGAATGACGGGGGCCTGAGCAAGCGTAAAACCACAGCGAAGACCGGCAAGTGCAAACGCTTTAGACAGCGTACGAAGTACCACTAAGTTCGGGTAGTTGTTTATTTCATTTGCCCATGTATTGTCAGCATCAAACTCAATATAGGCTTCATCTACCACCACTAAAGCCTTATCAACAAAGTGATTAAGCACAGTCTTAATATCTTCACGAGCGACCGGCGTACCGGTTGGATTATTTGGCGCACAGATGAAAATCACGTTCACGTCTTCTTCGGCGCAAACAGCATTCACATTAAGGCTAAAGTCGTCGTTAAGCGGCACTTTTTTAATGCCCACATCGCAGGTTTCAGCGCTGATTGCATACATACCGTAGGTAGGCGGGCAGATAAGAATCTTGTCTTTACCCGGCGTACAGAAAGTACGAATAAGCAGTTCAATACCTTCATCGGCGCCACGGGTAACGATTAACTGAGACTTATCAAGGCCTGCATAATCGGCGTAACCACTCACTACCGCTTCAGGCTGACACGACGGATAGCGGTTAAAGTTACTGCTATCTACACTATATTCGTTAGCATAAGGTGATTCGTTAGCATTAAGCCAGTCTTGACCACCTGAAAACAAGCGGCGCGCCGATTCATACGGCTTTAGCGGCACTAAGTTTTCGTTAATTAGGTTATCGATAAGCGTCGACATTAGGCGTCTCCCTGCTTAAGTGCCTGCATACGAAGTGCAACAGCTTGTTCGTGGGCGTCTAGCCCTTCCGCTGCCGCTAGTGCCATAATCGCAGGGCCTAAATTACGCATGCCGTCTTCACTTAGTTCTTGAATGGTGTAGCGACGCATAAAGTCCAAAAGCCCAAGGCTAGAGTAATTCTTAGCATAGCCGTATGTGGGCAGCACGTGGTTAGTGCCTGACGCATAGTCCCCTGCAGATTCAGGTGACCACGGACCTAAGAAAATAGAGCCTGCATATTTAATTTTTGGTAAATAATCGCGGGCATTCTCAATCTGCACAATTAAGTGTTCAGCCGCGTAGGCATTGCTTGCTTCAATAGCCTGTTCAATGGAATCGGCAAGTATATAGCGTGCATTTTCCATAGCAGGGCGTGCAATTTCAGCGCGAGACAGCGTAGCTAATTGACGTTCAACCGCAGCTTTTGCCTCTTCAATAAGCGTGGCGCTGTTGGATACCAAAATGGCCTGTGAATCTGGCCCGTGTTCGGCTTGGGAAAGTAAGTCTGCAGCCACAAATTCAGGGTTTGCAAATTCATCAGCAAGTACCAACACTTCTGATGGACCCGCCGGCATATCAATAGCAGCGCCATCAGCACGTTGGCTAACTTGCTGTTTAGCTTCGGTAACAAAGCTATTGCCAGGGCCGAAGATTTTATCGACCTGAGGAATCGTTTCAGTACCCAATGCCATGGCTGCAACCGCTTGAGCGCCACCACACAAGAAGACTTTATCAATGCCGCATTTTCTTGCCGCATAGGCAATTTCAGGCGCAATAAGTTGTTTTTTATTTGGCGGTGTGCACAGGAGTTTATTTTCACAACCTGCCACTAGCGCGGGTACACCAAGCATTAGCACAGTTGAGGGAAGTGGAGCACTGCCCCCTGGAATATACAGACCTACTGCGTCAAGGGCAGTGAAGCGGAGCTCACATTTGACGCCAGGCGTTGTGGTCAGCGCAATATCACTTGGCATTTGCGCTTCGTGAAAGGTCTTTATATTGTTAAACGCTGTGTCGATAGCGTTTGCGACTTCAGGTGTTACCTTAGCAGCAAGGGTATCGATATTCTCTTGCGAAAGCACAAGGCTTTTTAGATCCGGGCAGTCAAATTTCCGTGTGTAATCAAGTACTGCCGCATCACCTTCTGCTTCAACGCGGGCGATAATCTCGCCCACGGTTTGCTTTAACTGTTGGCTATTGGCCATAGCCGGGCGGGCTAGCGCCTGTTTTTTCTCATTTGTCGAGAGAGATGACCAAGTAATCATAATTGTCTGCCTTTTAGCCCATCATTTTTTCGATTGGCATTACAAGAATAGAGCTACAACCAAGGGCTTTAAGCTTTTCCATGGTTTCCCAGAACAAGGTTTCTGTAGAAACTACGTGGATAGCAACTTGCTCTTCATTTCCAGCAAGTGGAAGCACCGTTGGGTTTTCAGCACCTGGAAGTAGGCTCTTAACCTGTTCTAGGTAAGCTTTAGGCGCGTGTAGCATGATGTACTTGCTTTCTTTTGCTAGCAATACACCATCGACACGAGGCATTAGGCGGTTAACCAGTGTTACTTTTTCGTCACTAAGTTCGCTGTCAGTACGTTTGATAAGTACTGCTTTACTGCGGAAGATGACATCCTTTTCAATGAGGCCGTTTGCTTCAAGGGTTGCGCCTGTAGATACCAGGTCACAAATTGCGTCAGCGACACCAGCACGCGGCGCAACTTCTACTGAGCCCTGTAGCATTACGGCTTTCGCGTTAATACCCTGGTCTTTGAAGTAGCGCTCAAGAAGGTAAGGGTAAGTGGTTGCTACTTTTTTGCCTTCTAAAGACTTAATACCGTCGTAATCCATCTCATTAGGTACGGCAATTGATAAGCGACAGCCGCCGTAGTCTAGACGACGCAATACTTCATACTCAAACGGCTTACCTGCTGCTTTGCGTTCAAGCATTTTTTCTTCTAGCTCGTTCTCGCCAATGAAACCAAGGTCGCAAACGCCGTCCATCACTAGACCTGGAATATCGTCGTCACGTACGCGAAGTAAATCGATTGGCTCGTTCGTTGAGTGCGCAATCAGCAGGCGATCACGAATGTTCAATTTAATGCCGATAGCTTTAAGAAGTGCGATGCTGTCATCACTCAAGCGACCTGATTTTTGTACGGCAATTCGAAGTCTGTTGCTGTTACTCATTGAAACGTTCCTTACACGTTGTGTTTTAACTTTTGATTGCGCCTAAAACGAAAAACCCCCGGAAGTTTCCTTCCGAGGGTCGAGAATTTTTCTATCTGCGCCGTTGGAAGGAAATATAGACCTTCCAGCACGAACCTGAAAGGTTATGCTTTGTGGTGATGGTGATGTTTCGCCGCGCAGTTAATCATTTTGGTGAATCTAATTCCTAATTTCGAACGGCTGAAACATTAGCGGTTTGAGCATCGATTTGCAAGGCAAAAGTGAACTCTTTTCCTACATTAACTCTAAATTAATATACATATAATAAAACTATTCGTTATGAATTAGTTGTGAACCATAATTTTAAGCACCATTCGGCCGATAAATTATATAAACCTTTACACATTTTAGGAGGGCGTATGAGCAACGATTTACTGTTTCCCATTTTGCCTCGTAACACCAAAGTGCCGATTGAACCTGATGAGCGGGTGAAAAAAGTGCAGAAGACAAAGAAGTCTGAGCATCTTAGTGAAGACGAGCGCGACAACTATCAAGACATAAAACGCACCGAAGTGGTTGATGCGTCAGTAGAGAACACGAAAGACAAAGAGCGAAGCAATAGCGGCGGTGGGCTTAAGCACATTGATATTGATGTTTAGATTATTCTAGTGATTACTTTTTCTCTGCGTTTAGCGCTTCAAATAATGCTTCTATTTGACCGGTGACCTTGTGCTTTGGTAGATAGAAGGGCAGCGGCACACGCTTAGAATGAGACTCTTTCACCTTCACCGTAGCACTTATATAGCTTTCTAACACTGGCAACCCTTGTTGCTTGAGTAATTGTACTAGTTCTGTAGGCAGTTTTGCCTGACTATTAAATTGATTAACTACAATGCCCAATAGCTTAAGTTCTGGGTTATGGTCCTCTTTAAGTTCTGTTGCATTGTCGAGTAAGTGGTCGATAGCTTGTGCGGAAAAGTCATCACAATCAAAAGGAACACAGAAACCATCTGCTGCAATAAGTGCCGCTTTTGAATAGAAATTAAAATTTGGTGGTGTATCAATAAAAATATGGTCGAATTCCCCATTTAACTCCTTCAGTGCATCTTTAAGCTTAAAAATTTTGTATCGAGATTCGAGTTCTCGCTCTACATCAGCTAAGGCTGGTGAAGACGGCATGACGTAAAGGTTTTCAAAAGGGGTTGGATGAACAAACTCAGCAGGTTTTTTAGCCGTTCTAAATATTCCCACCACTTGTTTGAACATATCAGCAACCGAAAGGCTTTTCTCGTTGGGGTTAAACCCCGTGTAGTGAGTACTGTTACCTTGGGCATCCAGATCCACTAATAACGTTTTGTGACCCAATTTCGCGCTTTGTGCGGCTAAATTGGTACTAATCGTTGATTTTCCCACCCCACCTTTTTGATTAAATACCACGACAATCATACGCGATCCCTATGTTGAAACGGTTATTGAATAAACTGATTGACTAAAATATGCCCAAATACGATTGTGGATGCAAAGTATTGTTTTTATTTGGAGCGTTTGCTTTCTGTAAAAATACCTAAGCGTGACGATAAAAATGAAATTCAACTTTACATATTAATGATAATGATTATCATCAGCTTATTCTTTTTATATTAATCGATTAAGTATGCGTTTTACTCCCACTTTACTGGCAATTTCACTGTATTCACTGTTCTCTCAGAATGTTCTTGCTCAATCTAACGAACAAGATGATATGGAGAGCATCACTGTTACAGCTTCTGGCTTCGAGCAACTTTTGTCTCAAGCACCCGCGTCAGTAAGCGTCATCGATAGAAAACAACTGGCGCAGCGAGCGTACAAAGACATCACAGACGCACTTCGAGACGTGCCGGGGGTTACTGTAACGGGGGGCGGGTACCGCCAAGATATCAGCGTTCGAGGCCTACCTGCACAATATACATCTATACTTGTTGATGGTAAAAAACAAACAGGTAGAGAGTCCCAGCCAAATGGCAGCGGCGGGTATGAACAAGATTGGTTGCCGCCTTTGGACAGCATAGAACGTATTGAAATTGTGCGCGGGCCTATGTCTACCTTATATGGTTCAGACGCAATGGGTGGGGTGATCAATATCATTACGCGAAAAAACTTCAGAAAATGGAGTGGTAACCTTCGCGCAGAAACAAAAATTCAAGAAAATTCAGACAGTGGCTCAGATAGTCAAGTTCAACTGGCATTTTCTGGGCCGTTAATCGAGAATTTGTTGAGCATTACAGCCAGCGGTCTTTATCAAAAGCGAGAAGAGGACGATATTGAACGAGGCTACGCAGAAAAAGATCTAAGCAACATTCGTACAGCGTTTCACTTAACACCAAATACTACAGATACACTCACGTTTGAGTACATCTTCCAAGATCAGACACGTATATCCACACCTGGTAAGTCTTTGCCAGAAAGAAATTCCTTATCAGAGACAGAAAGCGAGAGACATTCATATGCGCTGACTCACGAAGGGAAGTATGATGATGTGACTGCTCGAAGTTACATTCAGCAAGAGTCGGTTGAAAACGTAGGGCGAGATATCACTATTGATAATCTGGTCTTTAATTCTCAATGGTCTTGGGCTGCAAGCGATAGCCACATGCTTACGGTTGGCACAGAGTTTCTTGAAGAGTCACTGGATGATTTTGATACAAACGGCGGCGAGGCGACCAATATTGAAAACAGTCAATGGTCTTTATATGGCGAAGATGAATGGCGTGTTAACGATAGATTGGCCTTCACGCTAGGTATTCGTCTTGATGACAATGAACAGTTTAGTTCCCAAGTTAGCCCTCGTGCGTATGCGGTGTACAACCTCAATGATAATTGGGTAGTGAAAGGAGGTGTCTCTACCGGCTATCGTACACCTGAGCTTCGAGAAATGGCTGATGGTTGGATTCAAGAAAGCCGAGGGGGAGATGTTTACGGTAATCCGGACTTGTCACCTGAAACTACGTTAAACAAAGAGCTCGCGCTTTACTATTCCGGTGATGCTGGCTTGGAGTACAGTATTACGGTGTTCCATAACGACTTCGATGATAAAATTGCCATCGCATCATGTGAACTATCAGTCTGTTTGGATGAAACGGACCGCTACAATATCAATATCGATGAAGCTGAATCTTACGGTGCAGAGTTCGCTGCAAAGTATAACGTTGGAAACTGGTCATTTAACGGTGCATACAGCTACACGCGTTCAGAGCAAAAGACAGGTTCAAATGAAGGCTTACCTCTGGTTCAACAGCCTAAGCATTTGTTCACGCTAAACACCACATATCGCCTATCTGAAGAAAGCGAAATCTGGTCTAGGTGGACAGTAAGAGGGGAAGAAACGGCGTTAACGTCAGTATCTTCACGTTCTATTCTGTCCCCAGGGGTCGGTTTGTTTGACATAGGTTACAACACCAAGCTTACGCGCAATATTAAATTGCAATCGGGGCTCTACAATGCATTAGATAAAACAATGCGATACGAAGAGTTTGGGTATGTTGAAGACGGAAGAAGATTGTGGCTAGGCTTAAATTGGACGTTCTAAAAATAGCGGCTATTGCATGGGCTGTTTGTCTGTGCGCTAGTTGCACTGCTAGCTCATCGCTAACTGCTCAGGATTACGCTCGGAAGGGCCTAGAGAGCGCTGGCCATTTTCCTGGTTTGGCAAACCTATGTGATATTAGTGTTCCACCTAGAAATGTGTTCAAACTCGATGAAAAACGACGAGAACGACCTAAGCGTGCCGAAAGTGGAAGCAAGCCTTTCCGCAAAGGCAAAGGGCGGCGTCAAATACCACCCCAGCAGGTCTTTGATAACCTCTATTATGTAGGGGCAGGCAACGTTGCAAGTTGGGCAATAGATACGGGCGAAAGCATTGTTCTGGTGGATGCGTTGAATAATGACGAGCAAGCTCAACAGTACATAATTGATGGTCTTTCTGCGCTCGGATTAGGCAACAAGCCCATATCTCACCTCATTATTTCTCATGGCCATGGCGATCACTATGGTGGGTTTGAAGTTATCAAGTCAACATATAGCCCTCGCATAGTCATGAGCAATGTAGAGTGGGATTACCTCGAAAACGATAAATTTGCCAGTTATCGTTGGGGTAAAAAGCCAAGCCGAGATGTGGCGGTAGCCGATAGTGAAAAATTGAATGTTAACGGTACTGAGTTAACGCTTTATGTTACGCCGGGCCATACGCCAGGAACGTTAACGGTCGTTTTTCCCGTAATTGACGGAAACGAAAAACATCGGGCTGTGTTGTGGGGCGGTACTGGGCTCAACTACGGCCCTGATGTCTCGCGCATTCAGTCTTATACCGACTCAGCCATGACGATGAAACGATTAGTAAAAGAACAAAATATAGATGTTTTTTTATCGAACCACCCTGGGCGTGCCGGAACAAGAGAAAAGCTTGAAGCTTTAAGTAACCGGGAAAGTAATGAAAAACATGCCTTTGTTCAAGGTCGAGATGTCGTTGTTGAAGCGTTTGAACTGCTTGAAAACTGCACGCGCGCCCAATGGATGAGAATTGAGGAAAAACAGCACGACCAACGTAATTAGGTCGCCTGTATCAAGGCAAGAAGAAGAGGGCGCTTTATGGCTGCCTCATTCCTCTTGCCAGTTCATTACCAGATGCTATTTGCAAAGAGTACGGTGTTTGTTAAACCTTCTCGCACTCAGTAAGCATACTGAGAGAATAAAAATCGCAAACGTAGAGGGGGCACTTACTTCAGTTGAAGATGAGGTGGTAGCAAACGAACTTGCTAGTATGATCTCGCCGTTGACAATCGGGTTGTTGGTCAAGTTAAACACAGGCCCTGTTAACGGCCCGCCAGCAGGGAATAGCGCATCGTAAAATGCATTTAGTGAGAAATCATCGAAAGATACTCTAACCGCGTTGCGTGATTCTGTGCAAGAGGTGTTGGAACACGACTTTTCGACTTCATTAACAAATATTCCCAAGCCAAAGTCAGCGATATTCAAACCTGCAAAGAGAGACTGATTTTCAAGTGCAGTAGCCGTTATGGTATTTCCCCAAAGATTCACTTCCACATCCACAATGTCTGATGAACCTGCTGTAGATAGATTCACGTTTGAGCCGGTCGTGGCGTTTCCGTCAATTTGCGAGATTGTGGAAAGTACATCAGCACTTAGCGTTAAAAAGCCACTTATTCCAAGTAAGTCTGAAAATAAGTCAAGATTAAGGTCGTTTATGGTTCCGCGGCCTGACGTAAAAAAGCTTGCCGGAACAAAACTCGTTAAAGACGATTGAGATTCGCCTTCAATAATGGCGGTGGATAGCGCGCCATCAAACTCTGTAACGTCGATGGGGCTGCCCAACGTACCCGAAGCATCTACGCTTGCGCCAATGATAGTGTCAATCTGTGAATAATTTTCAGGAGCACTACCGCTGGTATGAGCTAAGTTGATAGTTGAGTTAGCGACAGCAGAGACCATACCTCCTATATTACTTGTAATGGAAAGATCGACATGGACTGCATTCCCATAACTGCTGCCTATTATTGCCGCGTTAGTTGAAAAGCCTACCGTCGCCGAAGCGAACAATGCGCTCGTTAATATCGTTCTTACTACTGCTCTTATCACTTTGTTGTTTTTTGGTTGCATGATGAAACCCTCGTTTATGGCTTAGCGTGCTGCTAAGCGAGCCTTTTACAAGTAAAGCGTAGTCACGAGTGTTCAATTCAGTTATGAGGGTTTCCCCCTAAATTTAGACTTTCGTATAAAGGAGCGGTGGAAAAAGCATCTATGTTGGTAACACAACACTGCTTATTTATTTGTTCCAAATTGCCTTTATATTTTGAGTGGAAGAGAGCATATTGTGCAGAGCAAAAAATAAAAAGGCCTCTTGCATTCAAGAGACCTTCGGTGGGTTGGAGCACTAATCGCTAATTTGATTAGGAATAGTTAGGGCTGAGTTAGTTTAGTTCTTTATCTACCCAAAATTTCGTGCCTTTTACAGTGGCCTGCAATGTAAGACCGCTTTCAGTCATAGTGTAAACCGTTACATTACCAAGGTAACCTTCGCCTTCAGCAGACGCGCCTTTATTGCCTGCTTTCGCTGCCACATCTGCGTTACCACCGACGGTCCAACCATTTTCAATGAAATGATTAATCGCTTTTTGAGTATGGAAGACCATAACAATACGATAATCTTTAGCGCCTAATCCTAAGCCAACACCACCTTCAGCCATGTTCATGTAGGTTTTTGCGCCGGTAACGTTATTGTTTACCACACCGTAGCCGGTGCCTGCGGCCACAAAAAACACATTAATGTTGGCGTTAGTGAATACGGCGTAGCCTGCGGCATCCCTTATTTGCGAGCGAGTATCTGGTTTCTCGGTATAGAGACGTGCAAGCGCATTCTCTTGCATGTCTAAAATAGCTTGTTGCTTTTCAGCAACAGTGCCATCACCCATAGAAGCGCAAGCAGTCAATGCCAAAACAGCCGCTATAAATACAGACTTAATCGCTAACTTACTAATCTTCATGCAATTCTCCTTAGCATGTAGGTATTTTATTACTTGCGATAAAAGACACTTTCTACCACATTTAATTCAACAAAATACCGTTTTTATTTACGTTACATGAGTTGTACGCAAAAAATGTGCTAAGTGGAGCATGTGTACATGAAACAGTAGGCGCCTTTGATGAATTGGTAGCTTCGTGCTATTAATTTTAGCCCAAGTTGGGTTCGCTAACAGTCAGCATTCACCATTCTATTTCAAGCTCTAGCGCACCGGGATGATCGGTTTGACCGACCATTTCTTCATACGGAGTACTCTGGCGAAGCCAAACGTGCTCAAATGCTTGCGAATCGAAATGTTCTCTAATTTCATTCAGGCAGTGAAATGTTTTAGGTTGCGACTTTTTGTCTCTGACCAAACTGCGTGATGCACCCATGCCCGTAGCAGCGAGGTAGTTACCACCTTCTAATGATTCAATATATAAATTCATAAAATAGCCCTCGTTAGGTCGCAGCTAACTTTGGCTGCGTCTTATATCTAATTAGTCGAAAACGGCCACAATGATCATTAATTTTGTGTCATGAAGGTTCTCATCATCAATCATTAGTACCTAGAAAAAGGGAACAGAAGAGAGTTTGTCAGATGCAAAATAAGACAACGAGCCTTACCACCATTTGTTTGTGCACACCATGATCCCGGCCTTGTGCAAATTATCGTGTACTAGCTTTTTATCTTCCGAGTTTAAAAAAGCGCCTAACTCAAACTGCTGCATAGAAGTTTGTAAAATTAACCGTGAAATACGTTTTAGGCTTGTGTCCTTTTGATAGAGCAAGGAGGTATCTGGACGTGGGAAGCATAAGCTAGTGCCGTTCGAGCAGGATATAAGGATGCGGTCAGCCGAAATTATAATGGTTTCCCATCGGTAGGTGGCTCTAGACACCAAGTACATAACTAGCGCGAGCAACCCCACTTCTAATCCTGCAAACGGCAAAATTACCCAGGCCCCCGCTATTGACCACGCGATAGCGATTAGACCAATAAACAAAGCAAACGCCATGATTAAGTATTTAGTCTGGCGCCATGTTGCTGAGCGGTTTGGCGAAAGATGCAGTTGCACCTGCTGCTCAAATGTAGATACTTCAACCATATTTTACAAAGTACTGTATATAACAATTGTGTAAGTAAAAGCTTATACGTTATGAGCTAACAATAGTTTGAAAAATGTACTGATGCGAATGGTTAACGTATCAAACAAGTTTATTTTCTGACAATTATCATAGTTGTGTCGTAAGGACGTGTGTGATCTCTTTATTAAAGCGCCAACCTGGCAAGTCAATTTTTGTTCTACTTCTTCTTACTTGGTGTAGCCTTTTATTATCGCAGCCTGCATCTATTGAACTTGTTAAAGAGTTCGGACTTTTCAGCCTTCTTGGTGTGATAGGTGCTATATTTGCAAATGCTACAGGCGCCGGTGGCGGTGTGGTGTTTGTTCCGTTTTTTAACTATCTATCGTTTTCCCCTCAAAGCGTAGTGGCAACCAGCTTTGCTATTCAATGCTGCGGCATGACTGCGGGGGCATTGACCTGGGCGGCGTATTATAAAAGACAGCACCAGCACGATAACTATTGGAACGCGCTGCCGAGCGCTCTACTGCTAACCGTTCCTTCATCTATTTGTGGCATAGGGTTCGCGCAATATTCGTCGCAAAGCCAATTGTTGTTAGCGCAATTGTGGGGCGGTGCCAATAACCTTCACATTGCCTTCGGTGGGTTTTCTATTTTATTAGCCATTGCCATATTCGCGTCTGTTCCATTAATGAAGCGCACTCATTTAGTTAAGGATTTACAAACAAAAGATTTAGTGTTTTTACCATTCATTGGTTTTGTCGGGGGCGTTATTACAGCTTGGCTTTCAGTGGGAGTGGGTGAGTTAGTGGCGGTTTACCTCATTATTCGTGGGTTTAATGTCACTATGTCTATCGCGGTAGCGGTTATTTTATCCGCGTTTACTGTGTGGTCAGCGTTGCCGTATCACGCTTTTATAAATCCGTCGGTGGTTTGGCAGGTCGTTTTGTTTGCGGGGGCTGGTGCAATTATCGGTGGAATGATTGCCAAATATGTAGTTTTGGCATTTTCTGTTCAGCGTCTAAAACTTTTTTTCGGTATGTGGGTACTAATTTTAGGCATCACAAGTTTACCTATATTTTAAGCGTAGCTATCGCCGCTATACAAATGCTAGTGATTAAGGTCGTGAGTGTGATGCGAATTCTTCTTTAAAAACGCTAATCTGTAAAAGGAAAGATAATATGGATATCAATCCTACTCCCCAGAAACGCTATAACGTGCTTCAGCCAAAATGGTCATCTCATGCGGTTATTTATCAAGTAAATACCCGTCAGTTTTCAAAAGAAGGTAATTTTGAGGGAGTAAGAAAGGGACTTGCGCATATTAAATCCCTCGGCGCGGATATCATTTGGCTAATGCCTGTACATCCTATCGGTGAAAAAAACAGAAAAGGTGAACTTGGCAGTCCCTATGCCGTTAAAGACTACTTGGCCATTAATCCAGAGTTCGGTGGCGAAGAGGATTTCAAAGCGCTGGTGGACGAAGCGCACCGGCTATCGCTGAAAGTCATTATAGATTGGGTACCAAATCACAGTGCATGGGATAATCCACTGGTTGAACAACACCCTGAGTGGTACGCCAAAGACTACGAAGGAGATTTTCGTCCATCTCCGTGGTGGGATTGGAGCGATATCATTGAGTTCGATTATGAACAAATTGGCCTTCGAAAATACATGATAAATGCACTGTGTTACTGGGTTGAAAAGTTCAACATCGACGGCTTTCGCTGTGACGTAGCAGGCTATGTGCCTAACGACTTCTGGCGTCAAGCTGTTGAAACATTGAATGCAATTCGACCGGTCTTTATGTTGGCTGAATGGGAGAATCGCGATCTCCACGAAAATGCGTTCAATATGACTTATGCATGGAGTTGGAATGAAACACTGCATGAACTCGCTCACGGAAAGTGTTCACTGGATAGGTTGCGTAAATATTATTCGTGGAACGAACGCAGCTGGCCTCGTTCGGCTTACAGAATGACTTTCGTTAGTAATCATGACAAAAATGCCTGGGATGGCACACAGCGTGAACAGTTTGGCAAAGCACTTGAAGCGTGCATTGCTTTATCGGTAATAGGTGAGGGCATGCCGCTTATTCACAACGGGCAAGAAGCGGGAGAAACCAAACGCTTAGCATTCTTCGAACGCGATCCTATACAGTGGCAAGACCATGAAATTGGCAACTTGTATCGCGAGCTTATTGCACTCAAAAAATCTAAAGCCGTGTTAGGAAATGGAGAGTATGGCGCAAGAATGATTCAGGTCCCGAATTCGAAAATGGACCAGGTTTTTAGCTTCGTACGTCACAACGAGCGAGAAAAAGTGTTTGTTGTGATTAACTTTTCTAATAAACAGCTTGATGTAACGTTTGAAGAACCATTGTTTGAAGGTGATTATACGCACTGGAAGTATGAAAGAAAGCGAAATTTTGAAGCTGGTTCTGTCTGTAAGCTTGAACCTTGGAAGTTTGAAATTTGGGTAGCTTGAAGCGTTGATCGTTTGGCGTCGTGTTTAACTACAAAAGGTATATGAGATTTTTTATTTTTTACTAAGTAAAGATTAAGGACGAACAATGACTACGAATGATCCAAATGAAAAAACCGAAGACCGCTCTTTAAATAATCATGCTGCGCTGAAAACTTCCATTGCCAATGGGGATGTGGATGAGGTTAAAACGCGTCTTAAAGGCCACGCATTAGATAAGCTAGAAAAAGGTTATCTTATCGATCTCGCCCGCTTGAGTGGTAACAGTGAAATCGAGAAAGTGATCAAATCTACACCGGAAATTTGAATGTATGCCTTATAGACCTAATGTGTAACACATTAAGCCTATTGGTGTGATTACTAAGGGAAACTGACGGTATAAGTTCTAAGCTATTCTGACATAATCTGGCAGGCGGCTATAGACAAGGAGCGGATATTCGTCGTGGCTCCTAGTGCATTGCCGAACGTACTATCATGCGGTTAATATTGGCTATCTAGTGATTAAGTGCTTCCAAGGCGAGCTTAGGATCAGCATCTAAGATCTTAAGCAAAGCACGAGCAGGACCTGTTGGATGGCGTCGGCCTTGTTCCCAATTCTCTAGTGTGCGTTTACTCACCCCCAAAACGTCAGCAAAACGGGTTTGTGTTAACCCCGTTTTTGCACGAATGGCTTTAACTTGAGGCTTAGCAAATTCAGTTGTACGGGAAGGCTTTGCTTTACCTTTGATGATATCGTCTGCCTGAGACACACTTTCTATCAATTGTTCAAACATGTCACCATTCATTCTGACCACCTCTCTACGATCTTCTTCAGCGCTTTAAGCTGCGTATCTGTCAAATTATCCTGCACATTTTTTGGGTATGCCAACAGCATATAAAGTTGGTCATTGTCGGTCATCCAATAATAGATAACTCTAGCACCACCACTTTTACCCCTTCCTTCCAGCGCCCAGCGTACCTTTCTAAGGCCACCACTATTTTTAATTAATGAGCCTCTATCTGGCCTGCTGACAAGTGCTTCCTGCAAGTCTTTGTATTCATCATCATCCATCAACTCTTTTATGAGCTTGGTGAATATGGGGGTTTCTATAATTACCATGTGTTAACTATAACATTAACACCATAATACGCCAATGGCGTATGCGGATATTTAAAGCCCAACTAACCTTTTCCCTAAAAATAACAAATCACATCTCGCAGAAGTATGGATGATATCCTTAACTTTCTAGGCACCATTGTAAGCATTAAACAACAAGCCTATGCAAGTGTGTTCCCTCACTAAAAAAGTGAGGAAACATGCCTTAACTCGTATTTCCGTGATTAGCGTTATTTAAATCGATTCGGCAGGTGAGAGCTTTGCTTAAGACTTTCAACTTCATCTTCAACAGGCTTTTCGAGCTTTGACACCGCGTAGGCCACACCAAAGCCCAAACAACTTCCCACCAAAACATCTGATAAGTGATGCGCGTCGCGCTTAGTCCTCGACTTTCCTATAACTGCTGTAGCAGCTAAGCCTGCCGCTGACGCTAACAATAAAGGTCCAGAACTACGAGGTATTGAACCAGCCACTGCGGCTACTGCTGCCGCATGTCCTGATGGCATAGAGTTAAATTTGTCTTTCAATGCCGGGCCTTTTATTTCAGGGCCTGCCTCAGCTTTAGGACGCTTTCGGCCAATTAAGCGTTTAAGGCCAGCATTAAGTAGCCCCGCCACCGAAGCTGATAATGTCGATTTCAAAAGGAAGCGTTGTACCTTCGGAGCGTCCGTCATCTTAGATACGGCATAGGCTGAACCTGTTATTGCGACGACAGATGGTGGCGTCGTTGCATTACTTAATTTGCTGGAAGTAATAAGATTTTCTTTACCCTGCGCTTTATCTGCACTGGGCCCATTCATTTTTCGCAGTGCTCGGTAAGCGAGTAAACTTTTAATTCCTGTGGAAGCTAACATAAAAAATCCTTTCTTCAATGAAGAGGTGTGGAAGGAGTTCTATACGTGCAGGCTCGATAGCACGTCTACTAAAAAGTATTTGAATAATAAAAAGAGCCGCACGAGCGACTCTTATCTTGCTTACATATTACTCTTCCGAGTTATCGCCTAAATTTCCTTTAGATGTACGCTGATAACGCTTAAACTCTGTACGTGTAATCAATTCATCATCATTTAAATCAATTTTATCAAAATTGCATGTCACGCCACTTCTTGAGGCTTCAGCTTTTGTAAGCTCGCCATCGTTATTCGCGTCCATCATATCGAATTTACTACGCGCGATTACTGCTTCATCTGCGATCACAGTCTTATCGTTCACAACAGTATCTTTGGCTACTTTATCGACCTTTGTCTTTTCTAGGTTTCCATTAGCTTTAAGCTCAGTTTCAGCTCTTAACTCGTGAGTGAGCCTTTTATCTTTTGTCGCGGCAACCACTTCATCTACATCGGAATCAACGTTAACCTTCGTTTCCATTGTACCTTTTGCCCCCATGCTTTCTTTCATCGACTTGACCGTGGAAAGCACTTCATCATCGAAATGTTGAGGGTGTTTCATGACATGAGCATTAAATTCTTTGGCTGAAAGTTGCATGTCTGAATTGGTATCAATTTTAGAAAAATGTGCATAAATCTCATCGTCGTCAGCTTCTTCTCGTGAGATGTAGCCGTTATCATCGTTGTCTAAATCGACGAACGTTGTGTCGATTTTCTCCATGTCGTTGCCAGCAAATGCACCAGCAGACAGAGCGGCACTGATTAATGTAGCAATAGTTAACTTTTTCATATCTTACTCCTTGGTTTTTCGGCCTCCATACTGCATAAAAACGGAGGAGAGAGTTCACAAAGAGTCATTCACAGCATATGCCATTCAAATAAAGTTTATTTAAATCAATGTGTTGGTTTTTTTAAGGGACAGGTGGAGGCAGGAGGAATTGTGAGAACTATAGAATTTTATGAAAAAGTTACCCGTTATTTTTAACAAAAATGGAACATATTAAGCGGGGCATGTTGTGAATGTGAGCAACGATCGACCTGCCGTTATTCAAACCGCGATTTCTATCTAGTATAAAGCCACTATGTTTCGAATGAGCACCCAGTGTTTGTTACGGTAAACGTTCGAATGTTGTAATTGTTTCTAAGCTTTCTTCCCACGCAGCTTTGCTTACGCCGAAGATATGTGCAGTAGGTTTAATCAGTAGTTTCGTATCCAGACATCCAGCGGGTACGGCTAGAATGTCACCGAGTTGAGTACACGGAAGGGCTGAACCACAAATTTTACAGAAACTTTTGCTATGACGCGTGTTCTCGAGCGTGAAGTTGACTACAGCGTCAACACCCGATGCCCAAGTTAATATAGCCGAACTTGAAAACAGGTTGGCTGCGAAGGCCGAACCTGTATCCTTTTGACAATGTTTGCAGTGGCACAGATAAAAACTGTCAAAATCACCCTCAATTTTAAAAGTTACCGACCCGCACAAACAAGACCCTTTGTAATTGTTCATCAAAACTCCTTTTTTGTGAAATACCACTATTTAAAGCACTAAGACTGCTACTGTTTAGCAAGCCAATCGTAAAAATGCGCCACGCCCGCTTCTAAAAACGGTTCTATGGGACCGTGTTCTTCTTCGCCTGATAAATAAAGTGCTCGTCGACCTTTTTCTAGCAATAGGCAGGCTTCTTCATCTTCTACCGCTGTTTCCATATAGGCCGCTTTTTCCGCTGCAAAGTAGTCTGGCATATCTTTATAAAGTGCTTCGGGATAATAAAATTCAACGTGGTTTACACATGCGCCGGCACCCTTGGGATAAATAGTGCTGACGACAATAATATCTGGGTACCACTCAATCATAATATTAGGGTACAAAAAGCACCATATTGCGCCAAAGCGAGGAAGTGTTTGCCCGAATCGTGCCAATAATGCGTCTTGGAACTCTCTGTAACGCGGTGTTGTGCGCTTGGTAAGCTGGTCGCCTAGCCCAACTTTTTGAACTGAAAAATCATCGCCAAACGACCATTCTAAATCATCGGGTTTAACAAACTGGCGAAGCCCAGGGTGCATGGAGTACACGTGATAGTTCTCTAGATAGATTTCGATGAATGTCTTCCAGTTAAATTGATATTCCGTGGTTTCAGAACCGGCGTAAAAGTAATCGGTAAAGTCGAGATAGTCCTCAAGCCCAAGGGCAGATAAGTCCATATTAGGAGATCGCCCTCGAAATAGAAGACAGTTCCACACTGACAGTGATTCCTTTTTCAACTGACCGCTAGGGGCATCCTTAAAGTGGGGCGCACCTTTAAGCTGGCCTGTATTGTCATAGCCCCAGCAGTGGAGTTTACAAACAATGCTGCGTGCTCGACCTTGCCCTTCAAGAAGTTGAGCTTGTCGATGTAAGCAAACATTGGATATAAGTTCATAATTCTCACCCTGATTAAACAACGCATAACGGTCGTTAAAGTGAGGAAGCACTTGATAACTAAACTTCTCTGGCACCATTAGGGAATGGCCCGCATAAGCAAGCCCCCGAGAGAATGTCTGCTCGATTTCCTGCTGGCTTTCATCAGCATCAAAGTAACTTTTTATAGAAGGGTGGGTAACGGTATTCATAGTTTAAAATGAGTGCTAAAAACGCATTGCGTTAAGTAGAAATTATATAGGCGCTATTTATCACTGAATTGATTAAAAAAATAGCAATATTTTTATTCAAAGCACTATTATTTTTAAAATAACGGAGTAGAATCCGCGCACCTTAATTTCGATGTGACTCTCATGGACATTGGCTTCCATCACCTTGAAGAAAAGCGTTTATTAACGCTTTCTTTTTACATTGCCGGCGCATTTGTCGTTATTGCACTTGGTTTTGCCATTTTAACCAGTTCTGGCGCTATTTTATTTGATGCCGCTTACTCGTTAATTGCTTTTGTTATGTCAATGCTAACGCTAAAAGTGGCTAACTTGGTTCAACGTCCTGATGATGACCGGTTCCACTTTGGTTACACGGCAATTGAGCCCACGCTCAACATGTTTAAGTCGCTTATTATCATTGCCACGTGTGTGTATGCGGTCGCGAGCTCTGTTCAGAGTTTATTAGCAGGTGGACATGCTGCTGAGTATGGCATCGGTATGGTCTACGGTATGGTGGCAACGGTTGGTTGTTTTTCTATCTCTCTTTACATGCGTATAAAGAGTAAGCATTTGATTTCTGACTTGGTAAAAGTAGATTCCCACACCTGGATGATAGACGGTGTGTTAAGTGCATCCATTTTGTTCGCTTTTATTTTGGCCTACGGGCTTGAATTAACGGAATATAGAAGGCTGTCGCCATACGTTGACCCTGTATTATTAATTATTCTTGGCTCAGCAATGTTGCCAGTGCCTTTTAAAATTCTGCGTGAAAGTCTTAACGAGGTCATTAATAAGGCGCCTCCTGAAGCAATATCCGCAGTAATTGAAAAGAAGTTCAAAAAGACATTGGCCGACGTACCATACGAACATGTAGAAGTGCGAATTAGTAAACGGGGTAGGGATGTTTATCTTTTAGTCCACATTATAGTGGATGACGCATTCTCGATTGCTACGATAAGTGAGTTAGACGAAATTCGACTGAAATGCGAAGCAGAAATGCGCGAATGGGACCCTGCAATTATTATGGATATTTTGTTCATAAAAGACCCCGAACTAGCAGAGTAGTGATAAAGGGGGGAAATGATATTTCTCGTATTCACCCTCTTCGTGGCTGGCAAAATACTCCAAATTTTCCGATAATCAAGTCTTTAAACTAATTGAAGATGTGATGGAAACGCGACTTCCGCTATATAAAAAGCTGCTGGTGATGTACCGCATAGAACCGGGGTGTCTTGGGCCGCAAGGTGCAGACTATGTCGAGGAGTTTTGTGTATTTGCCAAAAAAAAGCTAAAGGACAACAATGGTCATTGCTTGAGATGGACCATTAAGCCCCGCTACGACAAGACACTGCCCGAGCTTGAATTTCAGATAAAAAACGCCGTACTTTCCCGTGACAATGCGGCTAAATATATGGATAGCTTTGGCATTGATATCGACGCTTTTGAAGAAGAGTTAGAGGAGGCACTGGCCGATTTGGTTGATGCATTTTTTGAGCGTTAACTTTTATATTGAGCTGCTATGGTATACGTCGCCGTCAAAAACGCTGAACAGCTAAAAATTTTTCTAAGACCAGAGCCCGAAACCACGCCCCAAAAAAGGAAAAGACCAAAAAAGAAAAGTACAAAAAAGCCTCGTCATTTCTGGCGAGGCTTGTTTATCAATTCAGATAAAGTGAATCAGTAACTCACCTTATTAGATTAGTTTAAAGATTTCAGCTTTTGGTAACCTTCAGCTTCTAGCTCATCATTTACGCACTCTAATACAAATGCATCTTCCGACTTGTCTTTTGTGCCTTCTTCTTCAGCGATTTCTTTACAGAACTGAGTTAATTCAGCTACTAGTTCCGCAGGTGCTTCTTCTGATGCAGCTGCAATTACAGAGAACGCCATTGCGCTTAAACCTACTAAGCCTAAACCTATAAAGCGTAAACCTTTCATAATTACCTCGTTAAATAGTTGAGTGTAAACATTTACGAGCTGGATTTTGCGCCTAAGTATTAAGTTTAAAAAGCAAATTCTTTTGTTCTAGAAGATAAATTCTTTTCATCAAAAAATTAACATTTGTGTTGCTTGATAAGTGAAGTTAAGCGCTACGTGCTTTTCGTAATTTAACTATCAAGCTAGGCAAATGAATGGAAGAAGACGACGTTAAAATGCAAACCTTTATTGGGCATTCAATAGGCTTTTTGGCATAATGCGCGGCCTAAAGTAGAAAAGTAATGACAGCGCTTAAACCATGCCCACAATAAATAATGTATTCTCATCAGATGGCCTTCTTGCTGGTGCTATCAAGGGGTTCGTACCTCGCGAAGCTCAAACTGAGATGGCGAAGGCGGTTAAGCGCGCTATTGATACCACAGGTAGTTTAATCGTAGAGGCGGGTACAGGAACCGGTAAAACCTTCGCCTATCTTGCTCCTGCATTGCTAAGCGACGGAAAAGCCATCGTCTCTACCGGTACTAAAAACCTACAAGAACAGCTGTTTCACCGTGACCTACCTTTGGTAAAAAAGGCTTTGGGCAGCAAGCGAAAAACGGCACTGCTAAAAGGCCGTTCAAACTATCTTTGCCTGCACCGGGTAGCGCAGCATAGCGGTAATTCTACTCTGGTTGAAAAAGAGGTATTGGGACAGCTTTCAGAAGTGAAACGCTGGTCTAGTACAACGAAAACGGGTGATATGGGTGAGCTTAAAACCCTTCCTGAAGATGCCCGTGTTTTACCGTTGGTTACCTCTACAGTAGATAATTGCTTGGGCCGCGATTGCCCAGATTATGAAGATTGCTACTTGGTAAAAGCGCGCAGAAAGGCGCTGGATGCTGATATTATTGTGGTAAACCACCACCTTTTCTTTGCAGATATGGCGCTTAAAGACACGGGGTTTGGCGAACTTATCCCAGAAGCTGACGCGATTATTTTTGATGAAGCCCATCAAATTCCTGATATTGCGAGCGACTATTTTGGTGAGTCACTTTCGACCAGACAAATTCACGATATTGCGAAAGATATCACGCTCTTGTTCAGAACAGTGCTAAAAGATGCTGGGCAGCTAGATAAAGCGGCTGACAAATGCAGAATGATTGCCTCTGATTTACGGTTATTGTTCCCGGATACGGCTGAACGTGGCAACTGGGCTGAGGCGCTAGACCGTGACGACGTACGAATGCAGGTGGGCAAGCTGGCCGAAGCGCTAGGTGTACTGCATGAGGTGTGCAAGTTACACATTGGCCGCGATAAAGATTTAGACAACATGTATGAACGTGTTGTCGCTGCACGAGAGCAGTTAGATGCGTTAAGTGACAATAAGCAAGAAAATGTAAGTTTGTGGTATGAGACTACGCAGCGTCACCTCATTATGCATTTAACGCCATTATCGATTGCGGCTAAATTTAGGCGTTTCGTATCATCGCCCCCGCGCGGGTGGATATTTACCTCGGCAACCTTAATGGTAAACGGCGGTTTTGATCACTTCCAGCGCCGCATGGGCTTAGAAGATGCTGAAACATTGGGATTAGATAGCCCGTTTAATTATCCTGAACAGGCCATGCTGTGCGTGCCCCGCTATTTACCAGAACCAAACAGCTACGCTATGCGCGAAACTTTGCTAGAAACAGCCAAACGGCTAATCAAAGCAAGTCGCGGCAGATGTTTTTTGTTGTTTACTAGTCACGCCATGCTTCGAGAAATTGCGCAGAAGCTAGAAGATGAGATAGACAACCCGCTACTGGTGCAAGGGACTACCACTAAGCAAGCATTGCTGGATGCCTACCTTGCAGATGAAAAAGCCGTACTAATGGGCACAGGTGCATTTTGGGAAGGGGTAGACGTACGCGGCAATGACTTGGTTTGCGTGATGATTGATAAGCTGCCCTTTGCGTCCCCTGACGATCCGCTGCTTCAAGCGCGTATGGAAGATGTAAAAAAACGAGGCGCAAATCCTTTTGGCGTCATCCAAATTCCCCAAGCTGTTATTACGTTAAAGCAGGGTGCAGGACGACTCATTCGAGACCCATCAGATAAGGGCGTACTGGTAATATGTGACAACCGATTAGTGACAAAACCTTACGCCAAAACCTTTGTCGGCAGCTTGCCGGATATGAAAAGAACAAGAAGCCTGGTCGAAGTGGAAAAATTTTTAGCCGGCATTGATGAAGCCTAAGTTAAAGCGCTGAAAGCGGTTAATGTGACTTCACCCACTAACACTATTTTCAGCTTATATGAAATAAGAGATAAACATGAATATTTTAGCTATAGATACGGCAACCGAAGCTTGCTCGGTAGCGCTTCATTATAACGACACTGTTGTTACGCGCTTTGAAATATGCCCTCAGCAGCATAGTCAGCGTCTTCTACCCATGGTGGATGAGGTGTTAAAGGAAGCAAAGATTTCGCTGGGCGATCTAGATTTACTGGCTTTCGGTCGAGGCCCTGGCAGCTTTACCGGTGTTCGAATAGCGACGGGAATGATTCAAGGTTTAGCGTTAGGAACAGGCTTAAAAGTAGCGGGCGTGAGTACGCTTGAAGCTATGGCGTTTGAAGTGGCGTCTGAAACTCAGAACAAAGATGCATTTGTCGCCGTTGCATCGGATGCGCGTATGGGGGAAGTGTATTTTGCTGTTTATAGGCAGACAGAAGAAGGTGTTTTACTCACTATTGACGAGCAAGTTTGTCCGCCAGAGGTGGCTATTGAACAGCTAAACGCGCTTAAGGAAGAGAATAGCGTCTCTGTGATTGCAGCTGGCACCGGCTGGTCTGCCTATGAGGAGCTTGATAACTGGAAGTCTGAGTTATGTGGCGAGGTAACGTCTGAAGTCACGCTTCCAAACGCACAGTACATGCTTAAGCTTGCAATAGATGCACATAACAAAGGCGAAGTATTTGACGCTGTGAATGTAGAACCTGTATATCTGCGCGATAAAGTCACGTGGAAAAAATTACCAGGCAGAGAGTAACGACGCGCCATAATTATGGGGCGCCCATTTCTAATAAAAAGGTTAATAGTAAAACGGCCAACATTGACAAAAGAAGCGAGTCTCGACGATGAAGCTCGCTTCCCAATGGTATGATTTTTGCCTTAATTAACTTCGTATGATTATCAACAATAATTTCGCCGTACCGTCTTCCGAACCTTCGCAAGGCCGTGTCGCTAAAATTAACAAAGACCCTGAACAGCAAAGTAAAGGGCAAAGTGAATCGTCTGCCAGGGCGATCGTTGTTGCGCCCGACGAACAGGGAACGGATAACGCCAAAGCGTACCAACAGTTTATCCGTGAAGACGGCAACACCTATTCTCAAAATGCCATAGCGTCATACACAAGCTTCGAAAAGCAGCAGCAACGGGATTCTATTCAATCGATGTTTGGTGTAGATATTTACGCATAACATCATCTCACTGCTAATTGTTCACTTGTCTATCAGTTCTAACGAATCGTTAAACTTCGCATACCTTTTTGAACTAACTACCGTTATATCTGTTCCAATTATTGTGGCCCAAACCCCATTCTTTATATATGTATTACATTAATTGAACGACAGTGGTAGTCGTCTCGTAATAATGCTAATGTTTAGTTGGTAGGGTGTGGTTTTTCTTTGTAACTTAAAGAGATACGTAAAAGTATATTAGAGTTTTTAGATGTGTTACCGCACGAGGATTTCATAAAGAGCACTTACTGCTCCCCTTATGATCCAAACAGGTGCAACATTTTTTCTAGGGTTCAGAGGAGCGCTTTGATGTCTCGTTATTTAGTTTTAATTACGGTCATGTTATTTACTGGCTGTACCATAGTTCCAGATAGTATCGATGTACCAGAAGGCACTCAGCTTGTTAGCTATTCAAAAGCGGTGACCTCAGGTGCTAATGCGCAAGGTCAAAAAGCGCGGTGGGGTGGTATGATTGTTGGGGTTGAAAATAAGCCCAACAAGACGTTGATCGAGCTTGCTCACTTTCCTTTGAACCACTACGGTAAACCTTCCACTAATGGCGAAACGTCAGGCCGATTTAAAGTGCAAATAGACGGCTTTGTTGACCCTATTGTTTTTGAAGAAGGCCGTTCTGCGACATTCTTGGGCAGCATAACAGCGCCAACGGCAGGCATGGTAGGAGAGCAACCTTATATCTACCCAACGATTATCGCCGACGATTATCATATGTGGAGAAAACAAGAGGTTTACGACGTAAATACTTATTTCTTTAATTATCACACCGGCTGGTATTCACCATTCTATCGTTTTAATGGGCCTTGGATGTACCCGCATTTTAATAGAACCCGCGTTATCCGCTATCAAAATGCACCGAGCAAAGCAAAGTTACCATCTACCAACAGTAGACCAAGTAACAACTATTCGGAGCCGCGCGGTAAATCACCAAGTACCAACAAGCGACAATAGGGATAGTTAAATGGGCGGCATATAATTGCCGCCTTATTGGTTTTAGTGGAAAGGAAATGTAAGGGAGGCGGCGGTTATTTGCCGGTACGGAGCGTTATGATTGAAACAGAGTTCAATATTGGAGCACTACACCTAGCTGCGTTAGACAACCAGGGTGCAGGCAAAGTTGTTATAGGTTTGCACGGGTACTTGGATAACGCAGAAAGCTTAAGGTTGCTAGCGCCTTACCTACAAACCCACCGCTTTGTTGCAATTGACCTAGCAGGGCATGGGCGTTCATCTCATCGTGTTCATGGCGCGCATTACAATCAAGCGGATTACTTACAGGACTTATACGCTTTAATTGAATCCCAAAACTGGGAAGAGGTAATCCTACTGGGGCATTCGCTTGGTGGAATCCTTGCTAGCCTATTTGCTGCGCTCTTCCCCGATAAAGTCTCTGCCGTCATTAGCATTGATGCATGCGGCCCGCTTACAGAAAGTGAAGAGACTACCGCATCGCAAATGCGAGAGTCTATTATCAGCCGTCATGCCAAATCCCGTAATAAATTGCGGATCGTTGATTTAGAAGATGCCGTAAAAGCGAGATGCAAAATTTCAGACATTCCAGAAGAGCACGCCCGTTCAATACTGTCTAGAAACTTAACCCAAGATGCTGGCGGACACTGCTTTTGGGCGAGCGATCCTAAACTACGTACAAAATCATCGCTAAGGTTCACAGAAAAGCAGGCAGAATCTCTTATGCGTGCTATTGTATGTCCTGTACTTTTTATCGGTGCATCCAATAGCTTTAAAAACCTAGCGTCAATCTTTCCAAAAAGGAAGGAGTGGTTTTTAAATGCACAATACGAACAATTAGTAGGCGGTCATCATATTCACATGGAAAATACTGATGATGTGGGGCTATTAATTCGCAATTTTGTTGAGCAATTGTAAATTGTGCCGTTTATTTTTTTTTACACTTCCTATACTATTCGCAAGTTATCAGACCAGTTACATGGGCACGTCTTCTAAAGTGCTCATTAAATAGTATAAGAATAAAGTAGAGGAGGTTTTGGTGGAAAAAACCTGGCTTAAGCATTACGACCCTCGCGTTTCCGCAGAAATCGATGCCGATCGTTACGCATCTGTAGTAGACATTTTCGAGCAGTCGGTTAAGAAGTTTAAAAACAAAGAAGCCTTCATTAACATGGGGCACTCAATTTCGTTTGAGGAGCTAGATACCTTATCAGCGCAGTTCGCTGCATACTTACAGTCTAGCGGCTTAAAACGCGGTGATGCTGTGGCAATTATGATGCCTAACCTCCTTCAGTACCCTGTTGCTATGTTTGGGATATTGCGTGCAGGTATGGTTGTGGTTAACGTTAACCCTCTTTATACCGCTCGCGAGTTGAAGCACCAGCTTAACGATGCCAACGCTAAAGCTATCGTTATAGTTGAAAACTTCGCTTGTACGCTCGAAGAGGTCATCGCAGATACTAATCTACAAGAAGTCTTTTTGACAGCATTGGGTGATATGTTGCCTGCTCCTAAGCGTTGGGTTGTGAACGCGGTGGTTAAGTACGTCAAAAAGATGGTGCCTTCATTCAACCTGCCTGAAACGACGTCATTTATGTCGGCGGTTAAAAAAGGTCAGTCCCTAGAATATACGCGTCCAGAGATTGATAGCGGTGATTTAGCCTTCCTTCAATACACAGGTGGAACGACCGGTGTTTCTAAAGGCGCAATGTTAACGCACCGCAATATGGTAGCAAACTTAGAACAAGTGTCAGGCATTCTAGAAACCGTCATAGAAGAAGGCGAAGACTTTGTTGTTACCGCGCTTCCGCTTTATCATATCTTTGCGCTATTGGCGAACTGCCTCATGTTCGTTAAATATGGCTGCCGCAATTTGCTTATTACCAACCCCCGCGACATGCCAGCTTTTGTGAATGAACTTAGCAAATACCCATTTACTATCCTGCCTGGTGTAAACACCTTGTTCAATGGCCTGTTGAACACGCCTGGGTTCAGCGAGCTTGATTTCAGTAAGTTTAAATTTGGCTTAGGTGGCGGCATGGCGGTTCAGCGTCCTGTTGCAGAGAAGTGGGAGAAGGTTACTAACACTGTGCTTCTTGAAGGCTATGGCCTTACAGAATGCTCACCTGTGGTCGCAGTAAACCCGCCACAAATTGAAGCATACAAAGGCGCAATTGGAATGCCGGTTCCTTCAACAGACATCAAGCTTCTTGACGACGATGGTAATCCAGTTGAAAAAGGCGAGCCTGGTGAAATGTGGGTGAAAGGCCCTCAGGTGATGAAAGGATATTTGAATCGCCCTGAAGCAACAGAAGAAATTCTGAAAGACGGTTGGCTAGCCACTGGTGACATTGCAACAATAGATGATGAAGGTTACTTCTATATTGTTGACCGTAAAAAGGATATGATCCTAGTTTCTGGCTTCAACGTGTTCCCGAACGAAATTGAAGAAGTAGCTGCAATGCATGACAACATTGTTGAGGCGGCGGCAGTTGGGGTTCCTCATGAGGTCAGCGGTGAAGTCGTGAAACTATTCGTAGTTAAAAATAACGATTCACTCACTGAAAAAGACGTTATCGCGCACTGTCGTAACCACTTAACGGGTTACAAAGTGCCTAAGCAAGTTGTTTTCAAAGACGACTTACCAAAAACCAATGTAGGTAAAATACTGCGTCGGGAGCTTCGAGACTAGTTTCATTGAAATAGTTTTGTGAAAGCCGGCGTAAGCCGGCTTTTTTATTACTGTGCAAAAATATGCAATATCAATTAATTACAACATCTGAACAACTTGAAAAAGTGTGCACTGCAGCTCAGCGTCAAGAGGCCGTAGCCTTAGACACCGAATTTGTAAGAACGAGAACCCTTACTCCTCACCTTGGCCTTATTCAGCTTTACGACGGCCATCAACTGGTTCTTATTGACCCGCTTGCCATCGACAACATGCGGCCGTTTATCGAGCTTATGGAAAATACTGAAGTAGTAAAAGTACTGCATTCGTGTTCAGAAGATATAGAGGCATTTCTCACAGCCTTCGACACGGTACCAACACCCGTTTTTGATACACAGTTGGCAGGAAGCATTTTGGATATGGGGCCGTCACTGGGCTATGCAAAGCTGGTAGAGTTGCTGTGCGATATTACGCTAGATAAAGGTGAATCGCGAACAGACTGGATAGCGAGACCCCTTCGCGAATCTCAGCTTAGCTATGCAGCAAACGACGTATTGTACTTACTGCCGTGCTATCAAGAGCTAGCCAGTAAAGTCCAAGAAGCGGGCAAAGTGCATTGGATTTACCAAGAAATAGCGTTGCTAGTAGATAAAAAACGCGCTCAAATGCCAGAAGATTTTGCCTATTTAAGTATTAAGAACAACTGGCGCTTAAACAGCGAACAGCTCACAGTATTGCAAGCGTTAGCCGCATGGCGTTTAAATACGGCACGAAAGAAAGACTTGGCGCTAAACTTTGTTTTCAAAGAAGGTCATTTGTTTGAAGCAGCGCAGCGCCTGATTGATAGTAAATCTGGCCTTTCGCGCATTAACGGCGTGAATCACCAATCGGTACGCCGCTACGGCGATACTATTATTACGCTAATTGAAGAAGCAAGAGCGAAGTATGCGCAAACGCCAGAGAAGCTACGGTTACCTGTTGTGTTGCGGCTTATCGATATTGCTAAATACAAGAAAACCCTTGCCGAACTTAAAGTAATTAGTGATCAAATTGCAAAAGATAACAACGTCAATAGCGACGTTATAGCGTCTAAAAAACAGCTAAATCAATTGTTAAAATGGTACTGGTTTTCGGTTGATGAGACCCGCGTACAAGGGTTAACGCCTGATGTGCTATCTACTTGGCGTGAGCCATTGTTTCGACCTCACGTAACCCGACTGTTAGGCGACGCGCCTTCCCAGTAACCCTCTACAAAACAACGTGGGTGTGCAAAAGTGAAAACTTTTACGACCGCACTCATTACAAAGCGAGTAAATCATTTATGTTATGCGCAGTTTATAAAACGCGAAAAAAAGAAGGCATGTATTTATATGTGCCAAAAAAAGATCATTTCGAAGATGTGCCCGAAGCGCTAATGGAAACCTTTGGTCGCCCGGAATTAGTGACCATTATCGCTTTAGAAAAACGGGAAAAACTGGGTATGGTCGATAAGCAAAAGCTTATCGATGAACTTACTGAAAAAGGTTTTTACCTGCAAATGCCACCTAAGGAAGACAACCTGTTAGAGCAGCATCGCGAATCTCTTGGACTTTCAAAAACTCCGGATAAAAAGTTTTAAATATTCATGTTAGTAAAAATGATCAACCGTGTAGTCCCTCGATTGGCGGTTCAAACTAAGGGGTGTAGCTTCAGCTTACTGCTTAAGTCGTTCAAGACCGCCGTATGTTTATTTAGTATCACTTTAAGTCTTTCACTAACGGCTTACGCTGAGAGCAAGCCGAGTAGTGACGAGAGGCTTAGCGAAGAAGGCTTTAACCGTTATGTTGCTCAGCTTAAAAACGAAGCGGCTGAAAAAGGCATAAATAAAACTAAGCTAGAGCAGGCGTTCGCTGATATCACTTTTAGACCCACCGTTGTCAAATCTGATAAAAGTCAGCCAGAGAAAAAAATCACTTTAGATGACTATCTAGCAACGCGAGTACCTGATTGGAAAGTAAAGCAAGCTGTTGAGCAGTACAACGAACATAAAGTATTACTTGAAGAGATTGCGAAGAAATACGGCGTACAGGCACGCTTTATTGTTGCGCTGTGGGGTAATGAGTCTAATTTTGGTAAAATTCAGGGCAATTTTAGCGTGCTGTCAGCGCTGGCATCGTTGGCATATGAAGGACGACGAGAGAAATTGTTTAAAGACAATTTTTTTGCCGCACTGCGCATACTTGATGAAGGTCATATCGACGTAGAGGCGTTTAAAGGCTCATGGGCCGGTGCGATGGGGCAAACACAGTTTATGCCCATATCCTTTTTAAACTATGCGGTAGATTATGACGGCGACGGCAGAAAGGATATTTGGGGCACCAAGGCTGATGTATTTGCGTCAATCGCCAACTACTTATCCTCTGAAGGATGGGACAGTGAGGGGACGTGGGGGCGCCAAGTCACTCTCACTCAACCAGTACCTTTTTCAGGGCTCGCGAAATCTAATATGAAGCCGCTATCTTTTTGGAGCTCAAATGGTGTTCGGCGCTACAACGGCAGTGAGCTTCCCAAAGCTAATGTCGATGCGTCACTTATTATGCCGGATGGTGAAAAAGGGCGAATTTACTTGGTTTATAACAATTTCCATACGTTGATGAAGTGGAATCGTTCGTCCTATTTTGGCGTTTCGGTTGGGTATTTATCTGAACGAATAAAGCGAGGTTACTAATGGCATATCGTCACATTGATACCCAAGGTAATGAAATACCATTACCTGTTAGTAAAGTGCTATGCATTGGTCGAAATTACCTCGACCACATTCAAGAAATGAACTCTACGGTGTCTGAAGCACCGCTGCTGTTTATGAAACCTAAGGCTGCGTTGTGCCATATGCATGAGCCCATTGCTATTCCCACTGACAAAGGCGAATGCCATAACGAGCTTGAAGTGTCGGTACTGCTTAAGTCACCACTTAAAAATGCAAGTGAAGATGAGGTCAAAGGTGCTATTTGGGGGATTGGCCTAGGGCTTGATTTAACTCTCCGCGAAGTCCAAGCAGCGCTTAAAAAGCAAGGACAACCTTGGGAACGAGCCAAATCTTTTGATAACAGCGCGCCACTTTCTGGCTTTGTGCCGTACAGTGAAGTTGGGAATCTTGATGATTTGCGCTTTACCTTAACCATAAACGGAGAGGTCAGGCAGCAGGGGCATACCGAACTCATGCTACACAGAATCATTCCTCTAATCGCTCACATGTCATCTATATTTACCCTAGATAGCGGAGACGTGGTCCTTACCGGTACGCCAAAAGGGGTAGGTAAATTGAGTCCTGCAGATAAGGTCGAGGCATCGCTAGATAGTTTGCTCGCTTTAAGTACAGAGGTGGTGGCGCAATGACGGTGGCATTTTGGGAAACTAAGTCATTAGAAGAAATGAACCAAAAGGAATGGGAGTCTCTTTGTGATGGATGTGGTAAATGCTGCCTGCAAAAATTTATTGATGATGACGCGGTAGAAGAATACGAAGTTACCGACCATATTAACGATAATGAAAAGATTCACTACACCAATATCGTGTGCACGTATTTGAATACGAAAAAGTGTGAATGTACGCAATATGAAAGACGCACTGAGCTCGTGCCCGATTGCGTGAAGCTTACCAAAGAAAATCTAAAGGATATTTTCTTTATGCCCAATAGCTGCACCTATCGTCGGCTTTACGAGGGAAGGGGAATACCATCGTGGCACCCTTTGCTGAACAAAGGTAAGAAACACGTAATGCATGCGAAAGGAATGTCGGTGCGGAATAAAACGGTGTTTGAAAGTGATGTGGATCTCAACCATTTTGAAGACTATATCGCTATTTGGCCGTTAGAAGATTTAGACTAAACCCTGCGAGTTGTGACTACTTAAATTCAACACCTCACCTTTGTTGATTTTGATTTTAGACTAAAGAGCGTGAGTGAAATGCGACTGACTCGCTTATACTTACGCTTTTCTTACCCGATTTTCAAAGGCTTAAAGATGAGTAAACTGAGTGCTAGTGCTCCGATATTATTGTTAGCCACTACTTGTATAGGCACATCATTAAAAGCAGAAAACCTAGATACCAGCTACAGCGGTTCAGTTAGAGTACGTTATGAAACGCTTAATAATCCAATCTTTCCTACAGACGAAAACATCCGCGCTAAA
Source organism: Alteromonas sp. ABM1_013 (assembly GCF_056160505.1). Taxonomy (NCBI): domain Bacteria; kingdom Pseudomonadati; phylum Pseudomonadota; class Gammaproteobacteria; order Alteromonadales; family Alteromonadaceae; genus Alteromonas; species Alteromonas sp. ABM1_013. The sequence continues at coordinate 498,451 of NZ_JBSWXH010000005.1, read as the reverse complement.
ACAAATCAACGCCTTTCAACCCGAATTAGGTTAAAAGGCGAAGCCAGCTATGGAAATTGGAGTGCTGTCGCTGAGATAGAAGACTCTAGGGCTTATCTCGACGAGAATGATCCCACTCTCAAGTCTTCGCAGGTGAATACGCTTGAGCCAGTGCAGTTGTACATCACTTACAAGGGTATCAGTGAAGTTATAGATAGCGTAACTCTTGGACGCGTAACACTAGATCACGGCAGTCGTCGACTGATGGGGCGCACACGATTTAGGAACGCTACAAATAGCTTTGAAGGTGCACTAATTGATGCAACTTGGTCTGGATGGCATGTTCGTGGTTTCTATTTGCTGCCACTTACTCGCTTTCCATTAGATTCGGCCTCAATCGATAGTAATAAACGCGCTTTTGATAAAAGTTATAGTAATCAAAAATTTTATGGCGTTTATGCTGAATCAGAAGATAAGACCTTGAAAGTACACAGTTACTGGCTGAAAGAATCTGACTCAAAAGAGCTAGCGACAAAAAATCGTGACCTGTTTACCTTGTCGGTGGATTATTCGAAAACCTTTTCAGAAGATTGGAAATACAACATAGAAGCGATAGGGCAAACTGGTCAGGCAAGGCAGTCTACATCAACATCAGACATAGATGATAAAGACGTTACTTCTTGGATGATACATAGTCACATCGGCAAACAAATCAGTGCTAATACTTTTATTAGAGCAGAAATTGATGCAGCAAGTGGTGACAATGATAGTACTGACGACACCATAAAAGCCTTTGACTCTCTTTATGGTTTACGGCGGTTTGATTTCGGCCCAACGGACGTTTATCAAACATTTCCTCGTAGCAATATATTGGCACCGGGGCTAAGAGGCGTTACAAAGCTAAATGACGATAACACGCTTATGCTTGGGTACAAAGGACTGTGGCTTCAAAAAGTGGCTGAAAGTGAAGAAGACTTTCTAGGGCACCAAATAGAGTTTCGCTGGCGATATCAAGCATCTGCGCCACTAAGGTTCGAACTAGGCGGTGCATACCTTGCTAAGGGTGATGCGTTAGAAACTGGCGCGTACCCCGATAATTCCATGTACGCCTATACGGGGGTAATGTACTCTTTCTAAGAGTAATTACAGATTATAGGAAAACATTGCCACATAAACAGGAAATATTGGGGCTGTGGGTGGCTAGATTGCATATTTAAGCTGGTTAGATAGTGAGTGCATAAAGAAGCGCGTCTCTTCCAAATACGCGCTTTCTACACAGCCCTTCTTTCACACCGCCAATTCGCTCGGCAACACGCATACTCGCTTTATTGTTTGGTTCAACAAAGCACTCTAGTCGGTGCAGATTCATTTGCGAGAATGCGAGCTTTTTTAGCGCTTCACACAGCGCCGTCGCTAAGCCTCTACCGCAAGCGTCGGGTCTTAACCAGTAGCCGAGGTTTGCGGTTAAATGGGTGTGATGAATATGATTGATAATACCCATGCCCAAACACTTTTCGTCATGCATTAACAAATACGTAAGACCGTAGCCTGTCTGACGAGCTTTTTCCATATTAGTTATGCACTGCTTTGACAACGCTGGCGTAACAGGGCAGACCGCAGAGCCGAACCAAGGCTTTACATGGTGAATAGATTGTTGGCCCGCATCACACAGCGCATTGCAGTGTTTCTCTGCGATGCGCTGAATGCTAATTGGGCCTTGCTCCGACTGTATAGGAGGTAGGCGAGAGGGTAAAATGGATAAGTCGATCAAAAGGGTTTCTTATCCAGTAAGCGACAGGCAAATACGATGGCAAATACAGCGAAGTAAGCAGCAAAAATTATTTGCATCCACTCTGCCATTCCCATAGACAAAAACTGCCACGTGTCTTCTAAACAGTCCCCCTCAGCAGCAAACACCGCGGGCAGCCATTCGTGAAGCTGTAACCATGAAGGAAAGTTAGGCACTATTTCACAGCTGGCAAAAAACGGGTTGGCAGCGTTGAGAATACCTACGTGTTCTTTGGCTATTAAAAATCCCCAGCCTGAAGATACCGCCCAGCCAGCAAAGCCAAGCATACGGGTAAACCCGTTGTTTTTTATTACGACAATAAGTGCCGACAAAACAATGCCGTACATAGCCGTACGCTGATAAATACACATAATGCATGGTTTCAGGCCCATGCCATATTGGAAGTACAGGGCAGCAATTTCCAATGCTAGTGATGTAGCAAAAAGCACAAGCCATGAAGACTTGTGCTCTGCCCACTGGCTTATGCCGTGAATGACACCGCGCATAGATTAATGACCTACCGCTTGTGCGCCTGCTTCAGCTGCAGTGTGGTGTTCAATAAGGTGCATGTCGTATAGCCACTGAGTAGCATCAGCAAGCCCAATATAGGTCGCTACCAGACCAACAATAGTAAGTACTATCGTATATGGCAACGCCATCATAACCATACGGCCGTACGACAAACGAAGCAGTGGCGCGATGGCTGAGGTCAGCAAGAATAGGAAAGCCGCTTGACCGTTTGGTGTTGCCACACTTGGTAAGTTAGTTCCCGTATTGATTGCTACCGCAAGCATGTCGTACTGGTCGCGAGTAATTTGGCCTGCTTGCAGCGCAGCCGTTACCTCAGTGATATACACCGAGCCTACGAATACGTTGTCACTCACCATCGAAAGCACGCCATTGGCAAGATAGAACATGACCATTTGCGTTTCGCCTTCAAACGACAGTACCCAATGGATAACTGGCTGGAATAGGCCTTGGTCAATAATAACCGCCACTACACCAAAGAAAACACAAAGTAGTGCAGCGAAGGGCAGTGCTTCCTCGAACGCTTTACCAAGTGCGTGCTCTTCGATAACACCGCTCATTGAAGTAGCAAGTACAATAACTGACAGACCGATAAGACCCACTGACGCCATATGCGTAGCAAGGCCAATGATTAACCAAACACCAATTAGCGCTTGTACTATCAGTTTAGCGGTTTCACGCTTACTGCGACCCTTGTCCATATGGTCGTTGTAGTCGACCAAAATTTGTCTTACCGCCGCAGGTAATTTTGCACCGTAAGAAAACATTCCGGTTTTTTCTAACACTACGGTAGTTAACAAACCGAATACGAACACAGGCAGAGTAACAGGTGCCATACGGATAAAGAACTCGACGAAATCCCAGCCTGCTTTATCAGCAATAATTAGGTTTTGTGGCTCGCCTACCATGGTCATAACGCCACCTAACGCTGTACCTACCGCTGAGTGCATCATAAGGTTGCGTAGAAATGCTCTGAAGTCTTCTAAATCATGGCTTCCTAATTCGTCATCACTGGTGTGGTCGTGATCAGAGTGAAACTCTTTACCTGACGCCACTTTGTGATAAATAGAGTAAAAGCCCAAGCCGACACTGATGATTACCGCCACTACCGTTAGCGCATCTAGGAAAGCCGATAGAAATGCAGAGGCAAAAATAAATGAAAGCGACAGTATTAGCTTATTACGTACCTTGATAACCAATTTGGTGAATAGGTACATAAGTAAATCTTTCATGAAGTAGATGCCAGCCACCATAAATACAAGCAGTAGCAGAACCTCTAAGTTCACTTCAATCTCATGCATCATATGACCGGGTGTCGTCATGCCGATAAACATGGCTTCGATAAGTAGGAGTCCGCCTGGTTGGAGCGGGTAGCATTTAAGCGCCATTGCTAGCGTAAAAATAAACTGAATGACAAGCGTCCAGCCAGCTATATATGGGTCCACCATAAAGATGAAGGGATTAACAATGAGAAAGGCAATAATGGTTTTTTTATACCAGTCGGGCGCATGTCCCAGGAAATTCTTATAGATCGCCGCGATCATTGAGGTTTGCATGAGTTCCTGTTCCTTTTACAACAAAGCACGCATTTTGCGCATCTTTATACTGTGTAGTTCCGGTTATTGCATACTTAAACTGCTGGTGCTGTACGATTTAGTTCGTCTAACCGCTGTTTCGTTGCTGTCATTATAGTCGGAAATTAAGCGTACATGATATTACCGCCTTGAGAAAGCAATTCACAGACCCCACCATATGAAAGTCACTGAATATTTATCACTTTTTTGATGATAATTATCATTAAGATAGGAAATGCTGACTATTTTGGACATAAAGTAAACAAGCGTTGCTTTATAGTTTTTGAAATAACACTTAAATTTTAACAAGTTGTTAAAACCTTTAGTGGACGAAGCATAATTCATTGTGATAATAAAACAGCATCTGGTACAATCAGTTGCAAAATAACAAGAACGTGCAGGCGATTAGTTATGATTTATAAGGCACAGAGTCCAGCCGGATTCGCCGAAGAATATATTGTTGAATCTATTTGGAGTGGAAGATTTCCACCTGGCACCATTTTGCCTGCAGAGAGAGAGCTTTCTGAGTTAATTGGTGTAACGCGAACCACTTTGCGAGAAGTATTACAGCGTTTGGCGCGCGATGGCTGGTTGACCATTCAACACGGCAAGCCAACCAAGGTAAACAACTTCTGGGAAACGTGCGGTCTGAACATTCTTGAAACTCTTGCTCGCTTAGACCAAGAGGGCATTCCTGAGCTTGTCGATAATTTGCTTGCTGCGCGCACTAATTTAAGTGCGGTTTTCATTCGAGGTGCTATTCGAAACAACCCTCAAGCGTCTGCAGATATTATCGCGAGATACAAAGATGTCGAGCAAGAAGGGTTAGCGTTTGCGCAATTTGATTATCAGATGACTCATGATCTAGCGCTTGCCTCTAACAACAACGTATTTGTTTTGATGATGAATGGTTTCCGCGGGCTGTACTCGCGAATAGGTGGGTACTTCTTTTCGCATCAACCGGCACGAGATATCGCCATGAAATATTACGCAGACCTGCTTGATGCGGCAGAGAAGGGCGAATACGACAGGGTTCCTGTCGTGGTAAGAAATTATGGTATTGAGAGTGGTAAGGTGTGGCAAGCCATTCGTGACGAAATGCCAAAGGATTTAGTCGATTAAGGTTAGTGACGTTTAGGTTCAAAGAAGCATAAACGTTGTTCAAAATTCGATAACACGTTTTTATTTTAAACACCGCATTTCTCTATGAGTTATGCGGTGTTTTTGTTTGTGCAATCTGCACAATATTTGTTTGCCTGTAAGGCGTGTATATTTTGTAACACTTAATCCCCGCCTTACCCGCATCCAATTGCCATTAACGCTAGAACCTCACTTTCATTTATATATACTCGTTATATAAAACAGTGAAGGGCTTTTTTACACACAAATTCAAAATTACGATGGTGTTGAAGAAACACTTTTTGACAGCGATAAAGCACCAAGCGTGGATAAACGTAATCGAACGCGAGATAAAGGAAAAATAATGAAATTCATATGGATAGCACTAGCTGCAGGCGGGCTGATGTCAGGCTGTAGCCTTGAAAACAAAACGGAAAACGTTCAACAAGAGTTAGACAAGGCAGCTCCATCAGTTATGTTAAATACAAATGTAAATGCTCCAATAGCGAAAAAAGTGCCTTATGAGATGTCGGCACATGGAGTGACTAGAAACGACCATTATTACTGGATGCGCGATGATTCACGCACAGATGAAGAGATATTGGCGCATCTAGAGCAAGAAAACAGCTATGTAGAAACTGTACTTGCGCCGCTCAAAGAAAACCGCGAAGCACTTTATGAAGAGCTGGTTTCTCGTATAGAGAAAGACGATTCTACGGTACCTGTGTTCGACAACGGCTACTGGTACTACACCCGTTATTCAGGAGAGAACGAGTACCCTGTATATCTAAGAAAGCCTTCGCTAGATGCCGAGCCACAAGTGTTGCTTGATGCAAATGTTATGTCTGAAGGACATGACTATTTCAATATTGGTAGTTACGCGGTAAGCAGTAACAACACGCTTATGGCGTACTCTGAAGACACGCTTAGTCGTCGAATTTATACCGTATACGTTAAAAACCTGGATAACGGCGAAAAGCTTGACGATGTTCTAGAAGGCACGTCAGGCAACGCAGTGTGGGCTAACGACAATGAACATTTATTTTATGTGAAAAAAGACCCGCAAACCCTTTTAGGCTATCAAGTTTATCGCCATAAGCTGGGTACTTCTCAAGAAGACGATGTCTTAGTGTACGAAGAAAGCGACCCTACGTTTTATACCTACATCAGTAAAAGCAAAGACGACAGTGTCATTTATATTTATCATTCTCACACTGACAAAACTGGCGTGACTTTGATCGATGCTGATAACCCTACATCTCAATCAGAAATATTCTTACCCATTGAAGATGGCCAGGAGTATAGCGTAGCAAAAGCAAGTGACGGTTATTACGTATTAACTAACATTGATGCAAAAAACTTCAAAGTAATGAAGGCGCCATTAGATGCCACAAGTGACGTGTCAAAATGGCAAGAAGTAGTCCCACATCGTCCAGAGGTCTTTCTTCAAAGTATTGAAGTGATGAAAAATCATCTGGTTGTGAAAGAAAAAGAAAATGGCATGCTGCGCTTAGTTGTACACAACCTAACTTCAAACGAGCAAAAGGTTATACCAACTCAAGATCCTATTTACGGTGCATACTTTAATGCCAACCCTGAAATGGATACTAATAAGCTTAGAATCTATTACAGCTCATTGACTACGCCAGGCTCTATCATTGATATCAACCTTGATACGCTTGAGAGTGAAGTCATGAAGCAAACCCATGTATCTGACACCTTTGATTCTTCAGCTTACGCCTCAGAGCGAGTAATGATTGAGGCGCGCGATGGCGCTATGGTTCCAGTGTCCTTGGTTTATCGTAAAGATAAGTTCAAAAAAGACGGCTCTAATCCGCTATATCAATATGCCTATGGCTCGTATGGTGCAACTATCGACCCTACATTTAGAAGCAGCTGGCTTTCTTTAATAGACAGAGGGTTTGTTGTTGCCATTGCGCATATTCGCGGTGGGCAAATGCTGGGGCGTGAATGGTATGAGAGCGGCAAAATGCATCAAAAAATGAATACATTTACTGATTTTATTGATGTATCAAAAGGCTTAGTTGCTAAGCAGTACGCTGATAAAGACCGCGTATTTGCAATGGGCGGTAGCGCAGGTGGTTTGCTAATGGGAGCCGTTGTCAATATGGCTCCTGAGCTTTACCAAGGGGTGAGTGCCCACGTGCCGTTTGTTGATGTGGTGACCACTATGAGTGATGAGACTATTCCATTGACCACAGGTGAATATACTGAATGGGGTAACCCAGCAAATAAAGATGAGTTTGACTATATGCTGTCTTATTCGCCTTACGATCAAGTTGAAGCTAAAGATTACCCACACATGCTAGTAACTACAGGGTTACATGATTCGCAAGTTCAATACTTTGAGCCTATGAAGTGGGTTGCTAAACTCAGAGAGTATAAAACAGATGACAACTTGCTTCTGTTTAAAACCGACATGGAAGCGGGTCACGGTGGCGCATCGGGACGTTTTAAGCGGTTTGAATCAACTGCCCTAGAATATGCCTTTGTTTTGCATCTTGCAGGTGTACCACTTTAATTCGATGCTAATATTTTGAATTTAGCTTTTGTCTTTAAGCCCGAATAAGTCACCACTTTTCGGGCTTTTTCATTTTTTAGTGTTTTTAGTATGCGGATTCTAATTGTTAAGCGTACAGTTTATCCATGGTGTTGAAACACACTCAAATTTAGCATTCATAGGAGCTGAACATGACTACTACTGACACAATTAAAGGCAAAATTAACGAAGCCGAAGAGATGGCGCGTAAAATTTGGTTAGCAGGCCTAGGCGCTTATGGTAAAAGCGTTGAAGAAGCGCAGGGGCGTTACGAGAAACTAAGCGAAGAAGCGAACAAAATGTTCGACGAGCTAGTGACTAAAGGTGAAACGCTAGAAGACGATGCTAAGAGCAAGTTTAAATCGACCACTAACGATGTAGAAAATCGTGTAGCTGACGTTCGCAAAAAACTTGGTCTTGATTCTGAGCCAGCAGATCAGCGTATTGAAGAGCTGTCGGCTAAAATCGATGCCTTGACTGAAGCTGTTGCTAAACTGGCGGCCAGCAAGTAAAGCGATAGTCTTTTTTGGGCTCCGCTTGCGGTGCTCAATATGCAGTTTTTGATTACTACTTGGCTAAAGTAGGGTACTAATAAAATTGCAACTGAGTGGCAGTGAAAGCCGTGCGTTCAAGCTTAAAGTAAGCTATTAAGCAAAGCTTTGAGACTAGGCTGTGAATAGCCCTTACACTGCCATGCTTACAAATCTCCGCATTGGAGGCGTTATGAGCAACAAAAATATCCCTAATCCAGAAATTGTGCCTGTTGCCGAAAGAAAAACGACAACACTAAATGGTAGCAACGTTTCACCTCTGAAATCGTCACCCTTATTTGGATGGCTCTTTGCTGGTTCGGACCTATTATCTGAAAAGCTAGACCAAGCTGCAGGTTTAGTCAGCCAGAGAATTGACGATACACACGAAACCATCAATGCCATGCAGGTTAAAGGCCTAGAGGTGGAAAGTGAACTTAGACGTACACTAAATCCATTCGCTTTAGTCGACACTGCACAAAAACTGGTGGCATCAACGCCGTTATTTTCAGCATTATCAGGTGGTCAAAAACGTCAACAGAAAGAGCAGCAACTTGAAATGCTGAGTGCAAAAGTGGATTTGCTCGTCGAGCAAGTAGCCCTTTTGGCTGCAAAAGAGGCGGCTAAAAAAGCTGAAGCGACAAGTACTGCAAGTAAGGCTACTGCCACTAAAAGAGCAGCATCTAAAAGTGCTTCAGCTAAGTCGACCTCGACTTCATCAACGACTACGGGCACCCGCAAAGCGAGTACTGCAAAAACAGCCGCTAAACCGGCCGTTTCTTCGTCTAGTTCAACTAAAAAGGCCGCTACCGGAACAGCTAACAAGCGCACTGGGGCGAAGTCAACGGCAGCTAAGAGTACAGCGCGTAAGACAACAGCTAGTACTAAAGCAACACCGGCTAAAAGCACGGTTAAAAGTACATCGAGTTCGTCTGACACCACTAAGAACGACGAGTAAAAAGACTCGTTAAAAGTATGTCTTTTTTGTTTCCCAGGACTAAGCGCGTTTGGGTAAAACTAAAGATCCTGAGCGAGGAGTCGGCGCTGCACTGTTTGCAGCCCCCTACCGAATATACGAAGCTTTTGGCGGTTGGCTTGTACAAATAAAGTAATCGATAATGACAATTTATACTTGCAGTGGTGGTTATCAAAATTACTAGTGGATCTCATTTCTGGGTAGTGCTGTTTGATTATTGTTCAATAAACACTTGCAGATGTTGTTTGTATAACCTATTGTTTAACTGAACATTAAATGAAGGAATATGGCATGAGAATACTTTTAGTAGCGTCTGTAATTTTTTTAACGGCATGCGATTCAACAGAAATGGCACAGCAACAGCCAGAAGCAAATAGCGGCGCGGTTGCGCTTTATGACGCACAGGGCTTTTTCGTTAGGCAATACCAAGATGCACAGGATTGTCATGCTGCTGCGATACGTCATAATATGAGAGCCGTTAACAATAATACGAAAAATAATAACACCTACCGACGAGCTGGCATTATGAATGAACCTCGACTAACTTCATCATGTCGCGATGTATAACGGCACTTTGGTCATAAATAAGTTTCAACAAAAACGCCCTTAAATGGGCGTTTTTTTATGCTTCAAATTTACCGCTTATTAACTGTTCTTCGCCCACAAATTCTGATGTTTTTTAAAACCGAAGAAGTCGTAGGGTTCCCAAAAGCTTGGTACTAAATCGTCAATAGCATCTGGCGTAAAATTGCTCGACAGCTGGCTCATGATTTCGCCCAACCTTTCTTGGCCCACGCGCATTAACTTTTTTCTGTTCGCAGGGAAATACAGGTTTCTGCCTTTTGGAATGACTTCTTGCGCACCGCTAGTGATGTATTTTTGGTTCCTTGTCACGACTTTGCATAAAGGTTCTGCGGGGTTCGCGGGGTTCAATCCAACTACTATGGCGCACTCGTATTGGTCTTTTTCTTGGCCTTTTTCATTCACAGGAATATAAGTAACTCCAAAACCTTGCGGGAAGTAGCCAACCAGCTCAACAAAGTCCTGTGCTAATTGTTTATTTAGGCTACCTTTCTTCGCAAGTTGCTCAATTAGCATATACCCCTTGGGTAAGCTCATTCGTGAGTAGTCTGACTTAGTAGAAAGCACGATGGAAACGTAAATTTGAGGGATTTTTACAATCTCGCCTAAACCGGTTTTTGACACAAAGGCGTCTTTAACCAAACTCAGCAAAAATTCGTTAGCGTCTTTGTGAGTTTGATTAAAACGGTCTCTTTCTTCTTTGTTGTTACCTACGTAGTTAGGCTGCCCTAAACCATCGGATAAGTAACGTAACGTGAAGTGATAGTTTAGCTTCAGCAGGTCTTTTCGCTGCGATTCTTCTAACAAACGAAACTCATCTAGGTCGCCATTTTCACCTTTTAATATGGTTTGCGCAGCAGGGCTTTGTAAACCAATATCTTGCAGAAGGGCGGCGGTGATAAGAGGGCGGCCTAACTCAGTTTTCCATTTGTCTCGCCAATAGCGGTTTCCGCGAAAGCGAGAGGCGGCTTCACGATACTTTGATAAGTATCTGTGGGCGATAGTGTCGTGTTCTAAAAGTCTATCTACCAAACGTAAAGTTAAAACAGCCTTGTAAAGCGGTTTGAAGCGCATATGCACACGAGCGAAATTGCCCTCAGGCCCTCGTGTCAGCAACATTATAGTTCCAAGCAGCTTAGCGCTTAGCTGTTGTGTTTCTTGCCAGTTATCGCCTTCACAGAGCTCGATTATTTTAGTGCTTACAGCGTCCAAACGCTCCAATCTCGCTAAACGCTCTTCTTCAAGTTTTTCTGAGCTATTTTTTATTTGTTGGGCAAGCTGTTCAGCTAATAATTCTTTCTTTTTATTACCTTCAATTCGTTTAAGCTGTGCTTTTAATTCTTCAATATGCTGCTCGAGAGAAGGGGTGAGGGAAAAGTAATGACTGGCATCCTCAAAAACCGAACCGAAGCCCGAGTCTTTAGGATAAATCATGTTGATAAGTTGTTTTACCTGCTGCGTAAAAATGCTATCGGGGTTTTGGCTTTGTGCGCTCACCGTCTTCCTTTCAAATGATGCTGCGAATTGCTATTACGTTGCTATAAGCAATTCAGGACAGACCAAGCGACACAAAGGTTACCTAACCTCGTGCCCAAGCTCTACTGCCTCACGTTTTTTCAATTGACCTAAATGATACCGTAAATTTTCACTAATTTTGGTATTTCTTTTAATAACATGTAGTTGCGGCCATGATGCCCGCTCACCACTTACAATTAACTGGCTAATGCTTTCGCGGGTTGGGTTAGACAATACCTGAGATAAATTCCTTATTTGGCGCTTGGGTAAAATATTGATATTGCCTACATACTGCTGATCAATAATAGAACGTACTTTGTGAATTGCTAGCTTGGCGCTCTTATTCCCAGTCAAACGTTCAATGATATCGATAGCGAAAATACTATTGGTTTTTGCAAGTTGTCCAATGTGACGTGCCGACATATCCCATAGCGAGTTGGGGTCAATGCGATTTGATGAAATGAACGGCACCGCTAGCGGATTTGTTTGGCTAACGATACTGTGATTGACACCGTATAACCTAGCTAACCGTTCGTAGGGGAGGTCAGCCATTAACGAACCGTCGGCAAAACGTCGGTTAGGGATATAAGGAACTATCTCGCCAGATGGAGTTTTCGCTCTTAGCTGCACAGGGCTAAAGATAACGGGTACCGCACACGATGCACGTACCGCTTGGGTAATAATAGCATTGGGCGAGGTTTTGGCATTTAACAGTCGTGAATGCTGATGCAAATCCGCGGGGGAAACGGTTACGGTTATGTGCCGTCCTGTCTTCTTAAAGGCTTCTTCAAAGGTTGTAAGGTCGAACAGTTCAATCAGTGCATTTTCAAGTACTGAGCTATCAAATAGTCCTTTCTTTCCAAGACCGGCAAAGCTCCGCCAATGTTTAAAAGTCTCATAAATAAAGTCGGCGCTGAGTGCTTCTAATAATTGATCGTGTGTTCGCGTGCCCAACATGGCTGCGATGATTGACCCTGCACTCGAGCCAGACACTACCGTAGGTAGTAAATTCTTTTCGTTTAACGACTTAACCACACCTGCATGAAAAAAACCTAAGCCTGCGCCACCTGACAGCATGAGGCAGCTTCGCCCGAAGGCGTGCGCGGTTTCGTCAAAAAACGATAGCTTTTCATAGAAGTCTACGTCTTGTTCATCGGCGTTATAGATCTGTTCTAGCGCCAATATCACTTCATCAATAAATTGTTCAATAAGGTATTTAGTGCCAATTTTGCACTGGCTAAGCAGTATAGGGTTGGCGATATTGCCCAAATTACCGTGTAGCCCTTCGTGCAGTATGGACATCAGAGCATGTAAATCGCCTCTGCTTCTAGCAAGCTGTAGGCGTTGAACACGCTTTCGAATAAGCTTGTAGTCATAGTCATCGCTGGCATCTTCTGCTTTCCACTCGTCAGCGCCAGACAGCGCATCGTGCGCTAGGCACGCGGCTTCATATTCATCGTAACTGCTTGCATGTTCAATATCATGTTCAAGTTTTTTTAACCGAAAATCGAATACTGCCATAACGATTACCTATTTTAATTGATGAGCACTGTTGCCTTTTCTTATATGACGAGCGAACAGGTGCGTTTAACACCAGTAAAGGATAGATACGTATTTCGAACCCTGTTTACTAAGTGGCGCAGTTATCGGCATTTGCCAAAAAGCATGTGGTAAGCCTGCGCACATCAACAGCGGTCTCTACGCTATATTGAGTGTATGGCGTAAATTTAGAATCCACTACCTAAACCCTTTTTCTTAATTAACCGCTTTGTGCTTTTAGCGCGTGACTCAAGGCGGTATCTTTTAATAGTTAGACTTTCAGAGGGTTGTTTTCAATCAACAATTAGCAGTAATTTTGTTTTTTACATTGACCATTTCATAAGCACTCAGTAGCCTGAGAGTGAAAATAATAATGTGGACCTCTTTTTTGTAGTATGGAATGGAATTTTCAAACGCTAAGCCTGCTATCAATTCCTTTAATTAGTGCCATCGTCGGGTGGCTGACTAACTATTTGGCGGTAAAAATGATGTTTTACCCCATAGAGTTCGTAGGTATTAAGCCTTTCTTTGGATGGCAGGGGCTCATTCCCGCAAAGCGCCGCCAAATGGCAGAGATCGAGGTTGAGCTAGTTTTAGGCAAATTGTTAAGTGTTGAAGAATTAGCGCAGCGCTTAGATGCAGATGAACTAACGAAGGCTATTGAGCGCCGCTTAGGGCAGGTTATACGCAAAGTCGTCAATGACGTAATGGCCGAATCAGCGCCTCAACTTTGGGCTGCTTTGCCTGTGCAAGGCAAAAATTTAGTTTACCAGCGTATCGAAAACGACATCCCCAATGTGGTTCACAAAATGGTGGACGACTTTCAGCATAACGTTTCAGAAATTTTGGATATTAAAGAGTTGGTGGTTGAGCAACTGGTTAATACTCCAGAACTCGTTAATGAGATTTTCTTAACCGCAGGCAGCAAAGAGTTCCCATTTATAGTGCGTTCTGGCTTTTATTTCGGCTTCCTGTTCGGCTTACCAACCATGCTGCTTTGGTATTTCTATCAAGCATGGTGGATTCTACCGTTAGGTGGACTGCTTGTGGGCTATGCTACCAACTGGATTGCCATCAAGATAATTTTCGAACCCAAACGCCCGAGAAAACTGGGGCCTATTACTATTCAAGGTATGTTTTTAAAGCGGCAAAAAGAAGTATCAGAAGTTTACTCAAGCATTATTGAAAAAAAGCTGATAACGCCGAAAAACATTACCCACGTTATATTGCACGGTTCTGGTTCTGCGCAGCTTTTAGAACTAATCGAGCTTCATGTTAACGACGCTATTGAACGCTATGTAGCTATCGCGCAACCTTATTTTGCGCTAGGTGTTGGGTCAGAAAATTACCATCAAATGAAGGCGCTAGCCGTACGTCAAATATTTGATAATTCCGATAAATACTTACTTTATGCCTTTGATTATGCCAACAATGCGATGCAGATTGGGCACGATTTGAGCGAGCGCATGCAGGCACTGAGTGTTGAAGAATTCGAAGGGGTGTTGCGCCCCGCTTATCAGCAAGATGAGTGGAAACTCATCGTAACGGGCGCTATTTTGGGTATGGTAGCTGGTGTTGCCCAACTTTATCTGGTGTTCATGTAAGTTATCTTATTAGCAAAAACTAACGCACAAGGATGGCAAAGGGTCGGACTGAACTATGAAAACCGCGCAGAAAATACTACTCACCGCGCTAACGTTATTTAACGAGCACGGCGAAAACACGGTAACCAGTGTCGATATCGCCGTTGAGATGGATATTAGTCCGGGAAACCTTTATTACCACTTTAAAGGCAAGGACAGCCTGGTTAACGCGTTGATGAAAATGCATGAACAACAAATGCAGAAGATACTGAATCGAGAAAAGCTCGATACACTTCATCCCGAAGAAATTATGTATTATCTGTATTTGCTCATAGACAGTATTCATGTATTTCGCTTTTTCTATCGCAGTCCAGCTGACTTGGCGGAAAAATACCCGAGCATTGTTCGGCCTAGACAGCACATACTATCGAGCTTAAATAAACAATTAGCCTTTCTTTTTGAGTCACTATCAAAGCGAGATATTCTTATTGCCTCAGATGCAGATAGGGCGCTATTAGTAGATTTGATATCTTTAATTATTACCCAGTCTTGTCAGTTTGATGAGCTAAACAGTCATATGGATAGCACAATGCAGCGTTATCATGCTCTGTCACTCATGATGGTGAGTGTATTGCCAAGGCTGACGCTGCCTGATGAACAAAAGCTTCTGCTAGAACAGATGCTGCACTCACATGACTTTGTGAGAAATGCCTCAACCCCGTCACCCCTCGACTTCGCGTAAAGGAATAGTAATGGCAAAAACGCTCAGTTTCTTAGATAAGTCATTTTGGATAACAGAGTCAGACGAGAACCCCAAACATGTTGCTTGCTTGCAGCTACTCGCAATTCCAAAAGGGGCAAAAAGTACTGAATATGTGCCTCAGTTATTCCAAGAAATAAGAAGCTTTGCTCGGGCTACTTCTCCGTTCAACTGTTCGGTGAAAACGGTGCTAGGTTACCCTGTTGGGTTTGCGCCTGTGAAAAAGCTAAACATGGACTATCATGTGCAAATTCACCGAGTGGCAGATATTACAAACCGAGAGGCACTAGACGCCTTCGTTGCGAGGTTACATGCGTCGCGGTTAGACCCTGACAAACCTTTGTGGCAATACCATTTTATTTTTGACGATAATAGCGAAACATTTGCCATTTATGCTCGCGTTCATCATATGTATGGTGATGGTGCGACTTTGGTACGCTGGTTTCAGGCCGGTTATGTGTCTAACTCTCACGAAACAAAGTTTACGCCTGTTTGGGCAGTAAAGCGGCTTCGCCATAAGCGTAGAGACTCGGTGAGTTTTTACAAGCGTTTAGTGGGCGTGGGGTACGCGCTCAAAACCGCACTTGATTTGCTTGTCATCTTTATCCGCATATTTATGAAAGCGCTGCGAGTAAATCCACATTATATGCCAATTCCTTTCACTGGTACGAAAACAGTGCTTACCGGGCAAGTGAAAGCGGGTAGGGCCGTGGCAACTATGGATTTAGATTTCAAGCGGGTGAAAGCGCTAGCAAGGCGCACGCGCTCTACCGCAAACGAGGTATTGCTATGCGCCTTTGATATCGGCGTACATAAGTTACTACAAGATCATGGTCAGGTATTTAAAAAAGCCTTATTCACCAATATGCCGATTAACTTGCGCAAACCCGGTGAAAAAACCACAGGTAATAAAATAGCTATTGTGCCGGTGGAGTTAGCACATGGTGAAAACGACCCCTATCTTAGGTTGCGTCAAATTGTAGTGAACCATCGTATCGTTAAAAATGCGGCGCAGCATGCGCGTCCTGCAGCATTTAGTGGCTATACCATTGCCATTCAATCTCTTGCGCTGGTCTTCGAATGGTTAAAGCTATCTAGCGTGGTTAAACCTATTGCAAATATTCTTATTTCAAACGTACCCGGCCCCAAAGATACAAGGTATTTAAAAGATGCGGAGTTGTTGGCCTGCTATCCCATTTCTACCATGACGCCAGGCGGAGGGGTAAATATTACGCTTATGACCTACGCGGGCACTGCAAATGTTGGGTTGGTGTGCTGCAATAAAAATATCGAGTCGTTACAACCATTAGCGCGTTACGTTAAAGAGGCATTCGACATGCTAGAAGCGAGCGTGGACGATCCAAGGCTAAACATCGACGATATTGGTGAGCAGGTGGATACCGTGCCTGTCTCTATTGTGTCAGATCACTAGTATGCGTAACTTTTAGACTGAGCGCTATTCAATGAGATAGAAGCGCAGTACGTTGTCTTCTACACGTACGTTTTGACCTAGTTTCGAGAAGAGCACTTCGCGCCAGTGGTCACCACGCATAGTATGGCTTAGGTCTTCTTGGTTAATTTGTTTTTTAATAGCGTCGTTAATATGGGGAATGTGGTATTCCAATACTGCTTGTTTCGAGCCCGTTAAATAGACCTGTAAATAGTCTGCTGCAATATCTGATGTCCCGGCGCTAAAAATCGATAGTGCCGACTTCAATGAGCCGCCAAGCAGAGTGTTTACACTTTTAGGAAAGAACCGCGAAACCAAAAACTGTGTGTCTTTAATCAACGCGTAATCATCGTTAACTAAACTGACACTATCAGTGGAAAGGCCGGTTAGATAAAGCGTGCTCATATTTTTGTCGTAATGAGGCGACGCTGACACAGTAAACACCACGTGAGCACGGTAAATGGTGGTAGAAGCTACCACAATATTAAGTGCCGCAAGGCACTGAAGACCAATACGGTTATTTGCATTATCTAATGTAATGTTGCCTTCAAGCACGGTCACAGTGCCACTTCCCATAGGGATGTTGAAGGTGAAGGTGTAAGGAAGGCTATGGTTTATAAGGTCTTGGAGTTCAGCTTTGGTAAAGTCGTCGTGCGTCAGCTTACCCCATTTCACAAGCCATTGTGCCAGGTACACTTTGCATTTGTCTTTGAAGGATAAGTTATTGGTCAAGGTGTATTCTTAGCCTAATGTTGCTAGGCAGTGGCCTGTTGCTAGATTGTCTAACGTAATGCATATACCAGTACAGCACTTAAGTTATCAGGATTATTAGATTTTTTAAATCTTACAATTTAATTCTTTTATTGATGAAGTATTGTTTGCTAATCTGGTCGTACCACAACGTTTTATTAACATTTAAAAGTCTTGCCCTCAAGGAGTTGGCGAAATGAGCGAAGTACTCAGCAAATACGATTACATCATTGTAGGCGGGGGCTCTGCGGGTGCAGTGCTTGCCACTCGATTATCGGAAAATCCTGCGTTAGATATTTTGCTATTGGAAGCTGGCTCAAAGGATACCAACCCACTTATTCATATTCCTTTTGGTTTGTCTCTGCTTAGCAGGTTTGAAGGCATTGGTTGGGGTTATCATACGGCTCCTCAAAAAGAAATGTACGACAGAGAGCTGTTCTGGCCTCGCGGTAAAACCTTGGGCGGCAGCAGTTCAGTCAACGCCATGTGCTATATTCGAGGGCAAAAAGAAGACTACGACCGCTGGGCTAATGAAGAAGGGGCCGAGGGCTGGTCATTTGAAGATGTACTGCCTTATTTCAAACGCTCTGAGAACTTTGAAGAAGGGGCTGATGAGTACCACGGCACAGGTGGCCCACTAAATGTTAGCAAGCTTCGGCATACCAGCGTACTGTCCGATGCTTTTGTGAACTCTGCGTCGATTGCAGGCTATCAACAGCTTAATGACTTTAACCGAGACGATAGGGAAGGGCTTGGTTACTATCATGTTACACAAGTCAACGGCCAGCGCTGCTCAACAGCAAAAGGGTATTTAACGCAGGCAAAGCACCGCAACAACTTAACCGTGCTTACAAGAGTCGCTGCTGAAAAGGTGTTATTAAAAGAAGGGCGTGCTATTGGGGTTCAAGTGCGTGAAAAAGGGGTAGTAAACCGCTATTTCGCTAAAAGTGAAGTTATTCTTTGCGGCGGCGCGATCAATTCACCTCAACTTCTAATGCTTTCGGGGATTGGACCCAGAGCAGAATTAGAAGAAAAGGGGATTTTTGTACAGCAAGACTTGCCAGGTGTGGGCCAAAACCTACAAGATCACCTAGATGCCATCGTGCAATATACCTGTAAAGCCAGAGAAGGTTATGCCGTGGCATTCGGAGCGCTGCCTTCTTACGTTAAAGCCACCGCAGACTACGCGTTTAAGCGCAAAGGTATTCTTTCTTCAAATATCGCTGAAGCCGGTGGTTTTGTTAGTTCAAGCTTAGCAACACAAGGTCCTGACATTCAATTCCACTTTTTACCTGCAATTTTAAACGACCACGGAAGACAGCTGGCTTTTGGTTACGGTTATGGCCTGCACGTATGTTGTCTATATCCTAAAAGCCGCGGCACTATTTCGCTTCAAAGTAACCATCCTGCCGATCAAGCGCTTATTGACCCGAATTACTTATCCGCAGAGGAAGACCAGCAAGTCATGATTGAAGGCGTGCGTATTGCCAGGAAGCTGCTATCTGCGCCAGACTTCGACAAGTTCCAAGGTAGTGAGTTATACCCAGGGGAAGATGCGCAAACTGATGAAGAAATATTAGAATTTTTACGTGAGCGCGCTGAAACCATCTATCACCCAATTGGTACGTGTAAAATGGGCAGTGATGACGATGAGATGGCAGTGGTTGATACTCAGTTGCGGGTAAGAGGCATAGCAGGTCTTAGAGTGGTAGATGCTTCGGTGATGCCAAGCTTGATTGGCGGCAATACCAACGCACCCACCGTCATGATTGCCGAACGTGCTGCTGAGTTCATTAAAGCGACGCACGAAGGTCAGCCAATATCTTTGGCTAAAGCAGAATCGGCGTAAATAAAAAATGCTAAGAGCGAGCCCTCATCTCGCTCTGGCAATTCATCCGCTCTAGGTTATTTTACCGCTCTAGGCAGTTAAACACTTTTCGCGGCGTACAAGCGCAACGCTATATTCAAGTGGTTGCGTTGATAAGACGTTATACCTGCTTTTGCATAAATAAATCCGCTGCACAATCACACATCTCGTCGATATGACTGCTGTCAGCGTATATTCCGTCAATAAGTAAACGCGCAATACCGTGTAACGTACCCCACGTTACCTGTGCTAGTCTCAGCGCATCCTGATTGTTCGGAAGTAGCCCTTTATCCTGCCAATAGCGCGTCATCGTTACTTGAAACTGAAAGCAGGGAAATGCAACATCTTTCAGATCGTTGGTCGCCGCTTGGTTTTGCCAAATAGTGCGACCAAACATCAATTCGTACATCTCGGGGTTGTCGGCAGCATAGCCAATGTATTCGTGCACAAATTCGCGAAAACGCACCTGTGGTGTCTTATCTTCTTGCTCGAATATACGTTTAGCTGCGGTATGCCAATCGCTAAAGCCTTTGGCTGCAATGGCGCTTAACAGCGCACTCTTGTCTTTAAAATGGTGATAGGGCGCAGTACGTGACACACCGGCATCCTCTGCTAGCTTTCTAAGAGATAAACTATCAACGCCGTGCTCAGAGAGACGCGCGGTAGCCGCCTCTATCAGTGCGCTGCGCAGGTCGCCGTGATGGTAGCTTTGTACTGCATTAGCCATAAATCCAATGTTTCCATTTTCAAAATTGAGACGAATAGATAACGTTTTATCTTGACAGTGTCAACATAGCCTTTTATCTTGACGCTGTCTAGTTTGCAAATTTGTTAACAGGAACAGCCCAAGGAGACAGCGCAAACCATGAAGTACTCTACATTAGAAGTAAAACAAGAGGGCCATATTGCCCACGTAGTACTTAACCGCCCCGATGCAATGAACAGTATGATCCCTGAGTTCTGGACCGAATTGCCAGCGGCTATTCGTGAAATCGATGACGAGGGTCAAGCCCGCGTCATCGTTATTTCATCTACGGGTAAGCATTTCTCTGCCGGTATGGACTTATCGGTGTTCCTGAATATGAAAGAAGACTTTAAGGGCGACCCGTCGCGCAGAGCAGAGCGCATGCGCCGTATGGTGATGTTGCTTCAAGATAGCTTTACCGCCATAGAACAGGCACGTATGCCGGTTATTGGTGCAGTTCAGGGCGGGGCAATTGGTGGTGCAGTAGATTTACTAAGTGCATGTGATATGCGTTATTGCACCCAAGACGCTTTTTTCACTATTAAAGAAACCCAATTAGGTATGACAGCAGATGTCGGTACGCTCCAGCGATTACCAAAGCTTATACCTATTGGCATAGTAAAAGAACTGGCTTATACCGGGCGCAATTTTGGTGCCGCAGAAGCGCAGCAACTTGGCTTTGTAAATCAGGTATTTGACGACCAAGAATCAATGCTAGAAGCGGTGATGAAAATAGCGCAGCAGATTGCAATGAATTCGCCGCTCGCAGTTTCAGGTACTAAGACTATGATTAACTACGCGGTAGAACACACTGTGGCAGAAAGCTTGACCTATATGGCCACATGGCAAGCGGGCATGTTTCAAATGGAAGATGTGTTTAAAGCCATGGAAGCACAGAAAACCAAAACGCTGCCGGAATATCCGCCATTACACCCGGCCATTAAGAAAATGAATTCGTAAGTTTATGTATGAACGCGCGCTGTCCTAGCTGCTAATTGCTCATTGTTGGCCCAATGATAATTACCATTCGTTAAGGCTGGTGCGCGACATGATTTCTATTACAGAAATTAAGTAAACACTTAGACAAATAGCGCTTCTACAAAAGAAGCGCATCAAATAAGAACATTTAAACAGGCTTTTTAACGGCTTTTACCAAGCCTAAACCACTTTCAGGAATGTATCATGAATCAGACCGTTACCGATCATCCCGTTTACCCTCATTTATTTCGCCCATTAGATTTAGGGTTTACTACCCTAAAAAATCGCGTGCTTATGGGCTCTATGCACACGGGTTTAGAAGAATTACCCGACGGCCATAAACGTATGGCAGCATTTTATGGCGAACGTGCCAGAGGTGGCGTAGGTCTTATTGTTACCGGCGGTATTGGGCCCAATGAAGAAGGCGCTACCCATCCTTCAACGTTTCGTTTAGACACAGACGAAGCAGTGAAAAACCACAAAGAAGTGACTGACGCAGTGCATATTGCTGGCGGCAAAATTTGTATGCAAATATTGCACACGGGCCGTTATGCGTATAGCCCTAAGCTTGTTGCACCTTCTGCGGTACAAGCGCCAATTAACCCGTTTAAGCCAAAAGCGCTAGAAGCTGACGAGATTGAAAAGCAAATTAAAGATTTCATCACTGCAGCAACTCAAGCCCAGCGCGCTGGCTACGATGGCGTTGAAATCATGGGTTCTGAAGGCTATTTCCTTAACCAGTTTATTGCTAAACGCACTAACCATCGTGACGATGAATGGGGCGGTGAATACGAGAACCGTATCCGCTTACCTATTGAAGTCGTGCGCCGCGTGCGTGAGGCTGTAGGTAAGAACTTTATCATTATCTACCGTTTGTCGATGCTTGACCTTGTTGAAGGAGGCTCTATTTATGAAGAAGTCGTACAGCTTGGCAAAGAAATCGAAAAAGCGGGTGCTACTATCATTAACACCGGTATTGGCTGGCACGAAGCGCGTATCCCAACCATTGCTACTAAAGTACCGCGTGCGGCATTTACGTGGGTAACGGCTAAATTCCGCGAAGCACTTTCGATTCCGGTAATCACATCGAACCGTATCAACACCCCTGAAGTTGCCGAAGAAGTACTGTCTCGCGGTGATGCAGACATGGTATCAATGGCTCGCCCATTCTTGGCCGACCCTGACTTTGTGCGCAAGGCGCAGCAAAATAAGGCCGATGAAATCAATACCTGTATTGGCTGTAACCAAGCCTGTCTTGATCACGTATTTAACGGCAAAATGACCAGCTGTTTGGTAAATCCTCGTGCGTGTCACGAGCTTGAAATTAACGTTAAGCCAGCAGAGACTAAAAAGCGTGTAGCGGTTGTAGGCGCAGGTCCTGCGGGATTAGCAGCAGCAGTGACCTCGGCCGAGCGTGGTCACGACGTTGTGATTTATGACGCATCTAGCGAAATTGGTGGGCAGTTTAATATTGCTAAACAAATCCCTGGCAAAGAAGAATTCTATGAAACGCTGCGTTATTTCAAGCGCCAAATTGAGCTCCATAAAAATATTACCCTCAAATTGAATACTTATGTTGACGCGGCTGCGCTTAACGATGAAGGTTTCGATGAAGTTATGATTGCGACGGGTATTAAGCCACGCACGCCAGCAATTGATGGTATTGAGCACGAAAAAGTGCTGACCTATATCGAAGTGTTAAAAGAGAAAAAGCCTGTAGGGAATAAGGTGGCCATTATCGGTGCTGGCGGTATTGGTTTTGATACCGCTGAGTATTTGTCTCATGGCAAAGAAACGCCAAGCCAAGATATTCCTGCATTTATGAAAGAGTGGGGCATTGATATGACCTTCTCGGCTCGCGCGGGTATTGAAGGCGTTAAGCCGCAGCCAGAGCCATCGCCAAGAGAGATTTTCCTATTGCAGCGCAAGACCACAAAAGTTGGCGCGGGTTTAGGCAAAACAACAGGATGGGCGCACAGAGTAGGCTTGCTGGCCAAAGGCGTGACCATGATCCCTGGCGTAAGCTACGATAAAATTGATGATGAAGGGCTACACATTACGGTAGAAGGCAATAGCCAAGTATTGCCGGTAGACAACATCATCATCTGTGCAGGCCAAGAGCCGATGCGTGATATCGTTGAAGGCTTAAACATGCCTTATCACTTAATTGGTGGTGCCGATGAAGCGTTGGAACTAGACGCTAAACGCGCCATCGACCAAGGTACACGGGTGTGTGCTGCGGTTTAATGACCTAGTGCAAACGCGTTTAGAAATAGAAGTGCCGCATCAAAAGGTGCTTTAAATTGATGATAAACCCCTCTTTTTTTCGGAGGGGTTTATTTTTTTAAGCCGAAGGCTGTGATTTTTTATGAAAATACCGAAACCACACCTGTTTTAGCCTGTTGAAGTTACCTAGACCTGCTATTATCGTTTTCTTTTTTCACTGAGATAAACATGACGTTCAGCAACACTCAAGACTTAGTTCAAGCCGTTAGCAATTCACCAGAGACTATCGAGTTTAACGATGTTATCGCGCTCGTTGATAGCATGTTTGCTTTTACGCCAACCGCGTTCACCAATGGTGATGTAACAAACGAAGCTAACCAGAATAATGGCTCATGCAAGCTGCTTGCACTGGGTCAGTATTTAAACCTAAACCAAGCACAAACACTGGCTTTGTTTGGGCGCTTTTATCGTGAAGACGTACTCAATAACCCCGATGGTAACGACCACGCCAATATCCTCAACTTTATGAAAACAGGGCATGAAGGCGTGGCGTTTGAGACGTTTCCTTTAGTTGTAGTAAATGCTGATTAGTGGCTTTTTACAGCTAGAACGCTTGCCCATTAGGGCATGCAAAGCATGACCTCAGTAGTACGGTGATTTGTTTATCGCCTAACTTTAGACTGGAATAAGCGGTACGACGCTTCATCGCCTATTTTTTGTGAAAGTGACAACCCCAAGCTGATAAGCGAATTATCAGACTGTCTCTTTATGGCTTTTTTTAGTACGTTGAGTGCGCTTTTCGTTTGACCTACACTATCTAAAGCGAGGGCGTAAATATACCAATTTTGTGGGTTCTCAGGGGCAAGTTCTGTTGCTTTTTTGAAAAATGTAACTGCAGTTGCTTTATCCTGTTTACGAACATGCAGCATGCCTAACGAATAATGGATGAGCGCGCTATCAGGTAAATTGCTCATTCCATCAAGGAGGGTTTGTTCTTCTAACAGAAGTTTATTTTGAGCGCGATACAATTCGGCCAAGTTGATGTAGTTTGCCTCAAAGTAAGGGTCTACAGTTAAACCTTGTTTAAGCAGATTTTCTGTTTGATGAATATTGCCGAGCTGATATTCAACCAGACTTTGATTGAGGTTACCTTCCCCCCGCCATTGATTTACGGTATTCGACAACCTAAGCTCTCCAAGCGCTTTCTTAAAGGTCTCTGTGTTTAAGCCCTGACCAAGCAAGTTATTAGCTGCAGTCACTCGAATGGCTTTATACTTATCATCAAGTAGATTAGCGTACGTTTTCGTTCGTTCATTAGGAAGAAGTGCACGACCGGCTTGCGCCGCCCCCAGTCTTAGCAAAGGCTCTTCATGCAGAATAAATTTCCGTAAATCTTTATCAGTAAGTGCCTGGTTCGACGATGCCAACAAGCTCAGCGCAGTAGCCCGTTTTATAACTGGAAGAGACGACGAATGGGCAATACGCAGCACAGCTTGTTTACTATGAATATTACCCTGCATAACAGAGATATAGTTTTCTTCTTGTTTGTTTAGTGTAGAGTCTTTGCCATACCAGTTGATTAGCTTTTCTGATGCCCAATCATTATCTTGGTCGTGACAGTTTAAACATGCGTTGGGTGCGCCAGTAGTCGAAGAAACGTTGGGAGTTGGAATACTAAAGCTATGATCCCGCCGTGCATCTACACCCATATAGGTGCGCGTAGGCATGTGGCAGTTTACGCACTGATTTACATTTTCACTCCCCACATGCTTTGTATGCTTTTCACCTTCATAAGCCGATGCCGAGTGACACTGAAGGCACAAACCATTTCCCTCTATTTTGAGCTTCATAGAGTGTGGGTTGTGGCAGTCTATACAGTTAACACCAGCTTCATACATGCGGCTTT
Source organism: Alteromonas sp. ABM1_013 (assembly GCF_056160505.1). Taxonomy (NCBI): domain Bacteria; kingdom Pseudomonadati; phylum Pseudomonadota; class Gammaproteobacteria; order Alteromonadales; family Alteromonadaceae; genus Alteromonas; species Alteromonas sp. ABM1_013. The sequence goes on along the minus strand of NZ_JBSWXH010000005.1, from coordinate 473,495 downwards.
GTAAAAAAGAGCCGTATACATAAACCTCTTCACGTATTTGCCCATCAGCAAAATACAATGGTGAGATAAGAAGCGAAGGTGAGAACTGGTCTAAGAAAGGTTTTTTAGGGTCTATTCCATCAGAAAGTGAGGTGCGCAGAGAGTGACACGCAAAGCACGTTTCCATAAACCGATTGTCTCGTTTTGCAGGAATAAATTCGCCATCTTTTTGTTCGTGCCAAGTAGCGATGTTGCTTCCATCTTTTAACAGCCACCTTCCAATTGCTTGTTGTTCATTTTGAGACAGATCGTGAGAAGTGAGCAATGACCTATGGTGATTGGCTTCTTCAACTTGCGTAACGTTGCCCTTTTTATTTGGTTCGCTGTCATTAACGCTTGTTGTATTTGCAGTATAATGCGATGCCATATCACCGTGGCAGGATGCGCACGACACATTGATTTCATCAAACTGGCTGTCGAATGTAAGCGTCTTAGTATCAAAATTGCGCTTTAATCCGCTTGAGTGGCAGTCTGCACACATACCATTCCAGTTTTGCATCGGTTGTTTCCAATGCAACCTGTCTTTAGGAGTAATATCCTCAGATGGATAATTGGGGTACCAACGTTGGCCGCCTTTTGATTCGTCTCGAGCATCCCAAGCAAAAGGAAAAACTTGAAATTTACCTGCTTGTGTTTCGATGAGGTATTGCTGCAACGGAAAATGACCAAAAACATAAGTGATTGGATAGATATTCGTACTTCCTGCTTCTGTGAGCGCGGCAAAAAATTTATTTTCGTTTTTGAAAAAACGTGCCTTCTGCGTGAAGTGAGTTATAGAAACATTATCGAAATTGGCAAGCACGGTTTTATCATTAGCATGGGCCATTGCTTTCGCGTGGTCTGATTGTTGCCACAACGTAACTTGTTCCTGATGGCAGCTAACACAATTAGCATACTCTTGTGCGTGTAAACTTTTAACTAAACTTGATAGATAAATAATGCTGAAAAGAATAACCAACCGTGGCATTACAACTGCTGTCTGAATATTTGTAAACTCTCTGGACTTTATCACAGGGGCACGAGCAGCGGTAAACAAATTTTGCGGGCTAATTATCACGCTCCGTTAAAATCAATTCACTAGACTGAGGCATTATCGCAAAGTCAAACTGTCCTAAAACGTTCATTCCCAGTAAACCATCAGCATCGGGTAGGGCGTCTTCGGGGAGAACGATGGCAGATACATCGTTGAACTCGTATCCAGCGAAATAAAAGCGCGGTATTTGTACCAGAGGGGCTTCGATAGTTCCCGATGCAGTTCTAACGTTGAAGTTGCCAATAAACGTGAGGTTTCGCATACGGCCCAAGCGAGCAAATAATCGCGACGATATTGCAGTAGTACTAGCACCCGTATCTAAAATCATGGTGGCTTTTTGGTTTAACGCCTTTGCATCAAGGCGATATTGATCGCCAATGCGTTCTAAAGCTACGCGTGTTTGATAACGCGCGGCATCAACGTCTGATGGCGCTAGCTCGCTTTCGCTTGGCGCGTTATCTATGTTGGCCAAATCGCGCATGTCATAGGCTTTATTGCGAATGATATTGGCGTCTCTATCGTTTATCGGCAGAGCAGCGAGTACATCTTCCATTAGCGTAAGCTTTTGCTGGTAAGCATAAGCTTCAGCCAAATTTAGGGTGTAGTGTTTTGCGTCGGGTATGCGTTGATACAGTGGCTCATTTAATCTAGCCACCAGTTCCCATTGTTCGTCTTGACTTAACTGCGTTTGCGCTTGTTGATACAAAGTAGCAATTTTTGTGTCGATAAACGCGAGAGTTTTAGTTGAAAGAGGCAGTTCAGCCAAGTCGTAGTAGTGTACTATCGCTGTGGGCAGGGGCTTGGTTAACTCAATTAGTTCAGCTTCTAGCAACAGCAGCGATTCGTTGAGCGGGTCATTTTTTAAAAGGTTTGTAAGCTCTGTGGCGAGCAACGCATATTGTCCATTATTGAGTAGGGTAGTTAGCGTAGCGATATCACTTTGGGTAATTTGTTGCGAAGATAAGCGCAAATCTTCACGCTCATTTGACGGTATGTTAGTTCTGTCAGCATTCGAAAAAGAGGTGGATTCACGTTCTTTGTTGAAGGGCTCTATATTGCCCTTTGCCTGAGTCTCACTTTCTAGCGCTGCTTCATGTTGTAAATGATGCTCATAGTCTGCTTCTAACTTATAAGCACCGTTTTTATGCTGCTTTAAGCTAATCCATAGGTAAACATTGATGCCCAACGACACACATAGAAACAGTGTAAGCAGTACTGCTAGCCAGGTTCTCATTTGGATATACAAGCCTCGCCGTATATGTCCACAAATTGCTTAGGCATCCGCTTTGGCGCGCCAGTATCAAGGCTGACGCAAACGAAAGTTGTTAGTGCATCAAAAACGGGTTTGTTACGCTTTGGGCAGATGAACTGGAATTGACGCTTCAGAGTTAGTTTGCGATCGCAAAACACTATCCAAGTCGCACACTCTAACGTATCTCCAAGATGTGTTGGCAGGTGGTAGTTAAGCTCGTGACGCTTAATAACCATGCCGCGGTTTAGCGCCTGATAATCGGCAAACTGTAGGCCGAGGGCGTTTGAATGAGCCCAAGCTAAGGTTTCGAGCTGAGAGAGGTACGCCACATTGTTCACATGCTGATAGTGATCGATGTGTGTTTCATTAATATGCCATTGCTGCACATAGGGGTTATCTAACATCCAATTAAGCGTTGGGTTGCTCAAACCTTTTCCTTATTCATATATCTTGTTTATACCCTATTTGCTTCATTACCGTCGGCGTAGTGCCGTTGCTCACGAAGGCCTGTTTTTGCATTACTTTCTTTGCAACTTAAACTACAGGCAACGGATTATCTTCAGGTAAGGTTAAATCGTCACTTAACAAAGATTGCATAATTGCTTTTTCTCTTACCAAAACAGGTTGTATAAAGCCTTGCACATCGCCTAGCGCTTTAAATGCATTAAAACCACGCTCTAAAAACTCATGCAGAGCCAGTAAGCCAGCTAATTTGGCTGGGCGACGGGATAGGGAAATCAACATACCTATACCACGAATCTTTATGACATCAGAGAGTTGATCGCCCAAATGAGAAATTATGTCGATTTGATGCGCTCTATCTTCCATCCTGCCCACATTGCGATAAGCCAAAGCGTAGTTGTCTCGGTTGATGGGCTCCCCGGGAAAATGACTTTTTAAGTACTGGGCCATTGCCATATCTAAATCGAACGATAGTGCATTTAATGACAATGCATCGTCCATGGCATTCATGGCTTTGTCGGGCAGTACTTTTGCGAGCTTCGGAATAACGCGAACTAAATCAGCGTCGCGCTGGCTAAAATCTTTCGGGCCGTACAATTCATCTACAAAAAACGCCATGGCTTTTTGATAACGTTTTTGCTGCGCCAAATCGTCGTGCGTGACCAGTAAGCGTTCGCACTGCCAATGCTGCAGCTGATGAATGATAGGCATTACTCCCAACTGATTGGCCAAATCACGAAGGGCATTTACCCGGTGAATATGTTTAATTATCTCTTGCGCCAAATGAGAAACTCCCTGTTGAGCTAGTGTGGCTTATCTGCTGTTGTAAACCTAGATTGACCTAAGCAAGCGTGCCTTTCAAGTGAGAAGACAAAGTTTTACTGGTATACTCTGCCGCCATTAGTTTAGCTTGCTTATTTAGATTTTTAATTTACTTAATGAACAGTCAAAGTAGTCAGTCATCATTGAACAATGCCTGTAAAAATGAGACCACTGGCGCACACGCCCCAGGTTTAGAAAAAGACAGCGATGTTCCAACGTTAATATCACTGTTTAATAGCACGTTTGAAGATTTCAATACGCGCTTGGTTTTGGGCGATGATGAACCTATTTACATCCCCGCGGATAACGAAAAGCCTTACCATCAAATCGTGTTTGCTCATGGGTTCTTTTCAAGTGCCTTACATGAAATTGCGCATTGGTGCATTGCAGGCGAAAAGCGCAGACTTTTAGAAGATTACGGTTACTGGTATTGCCCTGATGGCCGCGATGCAGTGCAGCAAGCAGACTTTGAAAAAGTAGAAATTAAGCCACAGGCTATTGAATGGGCGTTTACCGAAGCCGCCGGCAGAAAATTTCAGGTAAGTACAGACAACTTAAATGGTGCTGAGCCCGACAGAGAAGGTTTTACCCGAAACGTGGCTGCTCAGCTAGAAGCTTTTAAAACTAATGGTTTTCCACCACGCGCTGAACGTTTTATACAAGCGCTGTCATCTGTGTTTGGCGAAAGCAAGTTGTCAGCTGTACCCGGCAGTGAAGCAGGAAACAAGGCGGCTGAAAATACACCAACAGTTTTAGAAAGCAGCGAAACAGGTTACGGGATAGGAGTTGTTGCTGAATGAGTCAAGTAAGCACTAGTCAGTCAGTGTCTGATCATAAGCCCACATTCAAGCTAGGCATTATAGTAAACCCTTTTGCCGGTATTGGCGGAGCGCTTGCCCTAAAAGGTAGCGATGGGGCTGAAATTCGTGAAAAAGCCCTCGCTATGGGAGCAGAGAAAAAAGCTAACGAAAAGATGGCCAAAGCGCTCAGTATCTTAGAAGCGTTGTCGGGGAAATTTACTGTTGTGACTGCGTCGGGCGATATGGGCGAAACAGTTTGTGAATCTCTAGGTATTCCTTATGAGGTAATCTATACGCCTAGTGCTGCACAAACCGAAGGCGAAGACTCAGAACGCGCAGCTAAAGCCATGGTAGATGCCAACGTTGACTTGCTGCTTTTTGCAGGCGGCGACGGCACAGCCCGTAATATCTGTAGTGTAGTCGGCACACAAGTTCCCGTGTTAGGTGTGCCTGCCGGTTGTAAAATTCATTCTGGCGTTTACTGCGTGTCGCCGTCAGCAGCAGGTCAGGTATTAAGTCAAATGATCGCAGGCGAGCTTGTAAGTGAAATGGACGCCGAAGTGCGTGATATTGACGAAAACGCGTTTCGCGAAGGGAAAGTTATTGCTAAGCATTATGGCGAAATGCGCGTACCGGCAGAACTCACTTACGTTCAAGCCGTAAAAATGGGCGGCAAAGAAGACGAAGCGCTGGTATTGGACGACATTGCTGCTTATGTCAGCGAAATTATGGACGATGAACCTGACACCTATTTTGTAATGGGCTCGGGCTCGACCGTAGGTGCGGTTATGGAGTTCCTTGGCTTAGACAATACCTTGTTAGGCGTTGATGTGGTGAAGCAAGGTGCACTAATCGCAAGTGATGTGACTGCTAGCGAGCTAATTGCGCTGACTCATGACAAACCCACCAAAGTTATTTTGACGGTTATCGGTGGTCAGGGCCACATTTTGGGGCGTGGAAATCAACAGTTAAGCCCAGCGTTTATCCGTCAAATTGGCAAACAAAATATGCTTGTCGTTGCCACTAAACAAAAACTACAGGCATTAAATGGTAAACCGCTTCGTTTAGATTCAAGCGATGCCGCGCTAGACGCTGAATTAGCAGGCGCTTTTACGGTTATTACCGGCTACAAAGACAAGGTACTTTGCCAAGCTGTTTAAAGGCATTACGCCATACACTAAAGCGAATTTATTGCCTTTAGAACAACGAGGTTTATCTCGACCTGAAAACATAGAGATAAACAACTGAAATTAACAACAGAAAGGAGTAAGACGTGTTACCACCTGCTGCAGCACCAGAAAGTGTCGTTAAAGCTATTGCAGATATTGAGGCATCGCTTGATGACGTGGTAAATCACGGTAGTGATGACGAATTGTTTATTGCCAGCTACTTACAAGGTCATTTCGCGGTAGAGGCACGCCAACTAGAGATGCAAGAAGGCGCTACCATTGCGATGCTTAATGACAAAATGCTCGAAAGCCTTAATAATGCTTTCGCTAACAACGAATTAGACAGTGAAGATGCTCAGCAAGTCAAAGCACTTTGGGCACGGTTAGTCGCAATGTAATTGCGGCTTTCCTTATTTACTTTCTCACAAGAACTATCTCCCCCGTTCATCGTTTTTCCTCTTTTACAATCCGTTACAGTTTTCTGCACTACAGCCCTTTATTAACCGCCAGATTGGTTTATGTTTAGTACAGGCGAATAGCCGCTTTGTGGTGCCTGGCACATTCTGGTGTTCAGCGCAGATAATAAGATTAAGGATGACGACATGACTGTACTTAAGCATCTCACCCAGCGCTTGAAAGTGAGCGTAGGTGTGCTGGCAGTAAGCAGTACGCTGATAGGCTCAGCGTTTGCCAAGAACGATATCAATATCGATTACGAAAAATTTACTACTGATAATGGGTTAACCGTAATTGTTCACGAAGACCGCAAAGCGCCAGTGGTAGCTGTAGCGGTGTGGTATAAGGTGGGCTCAAAAGATGAGCCTGAGGGTAAATCTGGGTTCGCGCATTTATTTGAACACCTCATGTTCAACGGTACCGAAAACTATGATGATGAGTGGTTCGGGCCGCTTCAAGAAGCCGGGGCCACAGGCCTCAACGGTACCACAAATTTTGACCGAACTAACTATTTTCAAACCGTTCCAACGCCGGCTCTAGACCGTATATTGTGGATGGAATCTGACCGTATGGGACACCTGTTAGGTGCGGTAACACAAGAGAAGTTAGACGAACAGCGTGGCGTTGTACAAAATGAAAAGCGTCAAGGCGAAGACCAGCCTTACGGAAGCGTATTCACCCATATTTTTGAAGGCTTATTTCCCGTAGGGCATCCCTATCATCATACGGTGATTGGTTCGATGGAAGATCTTAACTCCGCATCGCTTGACGACGTTAAGGGCTGGTTTAACCAATACTATGGCCCCAATAACGCAATATTGGTGCTGAGCGGGGATATTAACGCAGAAGAAGCCAAGCCTTTGGTTAATAAGTACTTCGCTGATATTGAACCGGGTCCAGCACTGTCTAAATGGGAAGCATGGGTACCGAAACGTAGCGCAAACACCCGAGAAGTGATCCAAGACAAAGTGCCACAGTCGCGCATTTATCGCCTCTGGGTCTCACCTGAAAACACGTCATCGACCGCAACCGACCTGTTTATCGCTGCAAGCGTGATGGGCGATGGTAAAAATTCACGTCTTTACAAAGAGTTGGTGTACGATCAGCAAATTTCCACCAATGCCTCGGTATTTAATTACGAGCTACAAATGGCGTCTATCTTTGGTATTACTGTTGATGTTAAAGACGGCGTTGACGTAGCAAAGGTAGAAAAAGAGATTGATAAGGTCATTAATGAATTCTTGCGTAAAGGCCCTAGCAAAGATGAAGTTAAGCTTGTATCGACGAAACAACGCGCTTCAATTATTCGAGGGCTAGAAGAAGTAGGGGGCTTTGGCGGGAAAGCAGACACCCTTGCTAGCGGTGAGTTTATTGCTGGTGACCCTAACTATTTCAAAACTGAATTAGAGGAGCTAGGTGAGGCGACGCCCAAAGGTGTTAAAGCGGCTGCGAATAAATGGTTAAAAGAAGGGTGGCACCAAATCACGGTTGTGCCGTTTATTGAACATACAGCATCAACTGAAAGCGTTGATCGCAGTTCAGGTTTGCCGTCAATTGATGCAGAGACACAACTAAGCTTCCCAGAGGTTACGCAGACCACTTTATCTAACGGTGTGAATGTAGTGTTTGCGAAACGCTCTACGGTACCTTTAGTTAACGTGGCGGTGCAGTTTGATGCAGGTTACGCTGCTGATGCGGGGGGTAAACTTGGCCTCGCGAGTTTCACTACGCAGATGCTCGACGAAGGCGCGGGTAAATACGATGCCTTGGAACTAGCGGCAGAGCTAGAGCAATTGGGAACAAATTTAAATGCTGGCTCAAATCTAGACACCACTACAGTTAGCATGTCGATGCTTACCGAAAACATGAAGCCTTCTTTGGCACTTTTGGGGGATATATTAAAATCGCCCACGTTTAAAGAAGAAGAGATTGAACGTCAACGTGCCCTTATTTTAAGCAATATTGCACAGCAAAAAACACGCCCTGTAAGTATTGCGCTAACCTTACTTCCACCGCTTATCTATGGTGAAGACCATGCTTATGGTATTCCGTTTACCGGTACCGGAACTGAGCAAGACGTGAAAGCAGTGACGCGAAGCGATCTAGTTAGCTTTAAAGATACGTGGCTACGCCCTGATAATGCGACAATTTTTGTCGTTGGTGACACTACGTTAGACGTCATAAAACCTATGCTTGAAAAAGAGTTTGGTAAATGGAAAGTAGAAGGCAATAAAGGAACGAAACAAATAGCTGAAGCGTCCATGCCTGAGCAAGGCCAAGCGATTATTATTGATCGCCCAGGTGCGCAACAGTCGCTAATTCTGGCAGCGCATTTAGCGCCACCAACAGGTGCAGACAACAATATAGCCATCAATGCTATGAACCAAACACTAGGTGGCGCTTTCACTGCTCGCGTGAATATGAATTTACGCGAAGATAAAAGCTGGTCTTATGGCGCGTATACCTTTCTTCAAGACGCAAGAGGTCAACGCCCATTTATGGTGTATGCACCAGTGCAAACCGATAAAACAGGGCCGTCTCTGCTTGAACTCAAAAAAGAGCTCAATGCATATATAGGGGATAAGCCCCCAATGGCGAATGAATTGGAAAGAGCTCGGTTGGATGAAGTCCGCTCGTTGCCTGGTCAATTCGAAACGGCCGATGCGGTAATGTATAGCCTCTTATCAAATAAGAGATTCAATAGAGAATATAATTATCCAGAGTCTTTGGTCGAAAAGTACAATGGCTTATCTTTAGACGATTTAAGCAATGCGGCGAAAGAGGTGCTGCATCCGGAAAAGTTGACTTGGATAATCATTGGTGATGCAGAAAAAATCAAAGCGGATGTTGAAGCAGCGGAGCTTGGACCTGTCAGTGTGCAGAGTATGAATTCACTGTAATAAGCGACACTACAAAGCAAGCGAAAGGGCCGAAAATTTTCTCGGCCCTTTTTTATTAGGAATTATTCACTAAACTCATCAAATGCACGCAAAGCATCTGCAGCGTACATGAACGATGGGCCTCCGCCCATGTAAACCGACATACCACACACTTCTTCGATTTCTTCACGGGTAGCACCTAATTGCACTAACGCTTTAGCATGAAAGCCTATGCAGCCATCGCATCGCGTTGCAATACCAATCGCAAGAGCAATAAGTTCTTTCGTTTTTTTATCCAACGCACCGTCTGCGGTCGCAGCCTTAGCCATATCAGAAAACCCTTTCATGACTTCTGGCACGCCTTTTTTAACCTCGGCTAGATACGGATTTAAGCTATCGGTAATTTCTTTATATGACTTTGTCATTGTGTTCTCCTGACGCAAATAAAATCGGGCTTTAATGTCTCTTTTTCTTTCAGCACAAAAGCGTTTAAAAAGAGACTATCTACTGGCCTTGTTGGTTAATGTCATCGTTAATCATATACCTATAGCTTTTGTACGTCATGATTCAGGTCAAGAAGCGTTTATTTGTTGGTGACAAATGCGCCTTTTGTAGAATGGTGAGCGGCGACAACATGCACTAAAGTTAAACAAGTTTAATTAGCTGCTCAATTCTTGATTTGAAGACAACCCCTCTGGTGAACACGACAAAATTTATACTCTCCCCCTTCCGCGTGTTTGCAATCGCTTTTCTAAATGTAGTGTGTATTACTGTTGCGCTCGCATCTGGTTCGAATAAGTTAATGAACGAATATGCGGTCGAACTTTTAACCGCTGAAGATGGCTTTGTTTCATCAGAAATCTATTCCATAGTCCAAGACCGCCAAGGCTTCCTTTGGTTTGGCACAGCAGAAAATGGCGTCATGCGTTATGACGGTCGCAACGTTAAGCTCTTTGAATCGAATAGCGAAGACGGCCAAAGCCTTTCTCATAACGATGCCGGCAACTTAATGTTGGATGCCGAGGGCAATATTTGGGTGGGTACGTGGGGCGGTGGTGTTAACAAATACGACCCTACAACCGGTGAGTATGAGCGCTATTTAAATGTGCCTGATAATACAAATTCTTTGTCATCAAACCGAATTCAGTCACTTTTTCAAGATAACGCAGGTGATATCTGGCTAGGCTCTTACGACAAAGGGCTTAATCGTTTTTTAGGCAATGGAGAATTTCAGCGAGTACAAAAAATACCAGGGGATAAAAATAGTCTTTCCCACAATCGCATTTGGGACATTATTGATAACGATGCCGATAGTCTGTGGGTAGCGACCAGCTATGGGATAAATTTACTCGATAAAAAATCGTTAGACGCCAAGCATTTCTTGCCGGATCCAAAAAACAAAACGGCTACGGGCGCGAATGAAATACGTAGTTTACTTCGTACATCTTCTCATCAGCTATTCGTCGCTACGCAAAATGGACCCTTCTTATTCTTTCCAAGTTCCGGTGTTTTTCTGCCTCAAACGACACGAGAAGGTAAACCACTAAGCCAAGTAAACTCAATGATTGAGGACCACGATGGTCAAATATGGTTCGTCACTACCGAGGGATTGTATCGTCATACCGGAGAGGGGAACTATGTTGAAAAGGTCGACTTTGGTTATGAAAATGGCCTTCGCATAATTTTTGAAGATCATACTAAAACCAAGTGGATTACCAGTGAGGTTCACGGGATTTTTAAATTTTCTCCTCGCGGAAAAATTAAACAAATTAATAGTGAATTACTAACCGCACCAAGTGGTATCGCACTTGATCATGTAGATGAAAATGGAAATAAAAATGGCGATGAAAAGGGCGATGTGCTCATTGTTACGGCAAACGCCGACGTGTTCAAATGGAAAGTGAGAGAAGAGCTTTTGCAAAAAGAATACGACTCGGTATTTAAAGAGCTTGAAGGTTATAAAGAGCGTGGGGTTATAGAAAGACCTATTATCGTGCCGGATCAAGAAGGGTTTCTGTGGGTAGCACAAGATGACTTTGTGGTCAGAGTTGATCGACATACTAAAGCAATAAACCGCATTGAATACCCTAAGACTGACAGCAATTATCGTCAGTTTCGTGAGTTCAGAGCACTTGAACTAGACAATAGCGGCAACGTTTGGATTGGTACTTATAAGCATGGTATCTACATTTACAATAAGCATTCCGAAAAATTCATGCATCTCACAACCGAAGACGGCTTAACGCACCCAGAAATTCATAGCTTATACAAAGACGCCAGCGGCAATATGTGGGTAGGTACGGGCGGAGGTGTGAATTTGTGGTCAGTCGATAGTGAAAGTTTCACGTTTTTTAGTGGCGCAAAGGATCAGCAGGGAAGTTTGGTTGACAGCATTGTGGAAGATATCCACCAAACGAATGATGGAGAAATATGGATAGCTACGCAAAGGGGGTTGTACCAGTATTTCGCCGAGTCTAAAACCTTCAAGCATTTTAGTGAGAAGAATGGGCTGCCCACCACCTTGATAAGAGCTATCGCCGATGGCGAGGACAGCAGACTGTGGCTTACCACCAACAAAGGTGTTTATCTTTATAATCCCGACATACAAAATGTTATTAGCTACAACAGTAATACAGATTTGGCAGGTAAAAACTTTTACTCTGATAGCTTAATTAAAGCGGGTGAAAATACCTATTTTACGAGCAGTCAGCGGGGGATAGAGTACTTCAAATATAACCAAGAGCAAACCGATGCAGTTAGCGCAAATATAGTTCTTACCGGTTTTAACAAAATGGGGGAATCAGTAGAGCTTAATAAGCCACTGTCCTATGTTACTGATATCAACCTTTCTTATGAAGATTACTTTTTTTCATTAGATTTTGCGATTTTAGATTTTTCAGACCCTAAGCGTGCCCGCTTTGCTTACAAATTAGAAGGGTACGATGAGCAGTGGATTGATATTGGAAATCATGCTTCGGTGTCGTTTACCAACTTAAATGGGGGCGACTACAGGTTACTCGTAAAAGCCATGAAACCCAATGGTGAGTGGGGTGATGATACTCTATCATTGAATTTACATGTGGCAGTAGCACCATGGAAAAGCTGGTGGGCATACACTATCTACGGCTTATTTTTGATAGGTATGGTTGTATTAGTGATTTACCTGCGCACCCGCCTACAGCAAACCGAAATCACTAAACAGAAACGCTTTGTTCAAACACTAGAACAGCAGGTATCTGAAAAAACTGCGTCGCTAAAAGCGCAGGCGAACGATTTAAAACAAGCGCTTGAACGTGCCGAAGAAGCCACGAAGTTGAAGTCTGAATTTCTTGCCAATATGAGCCACGAAATTAGGACGCCGATGAATGGTGTTATAGGTATGCTTGGCCTGTTGAAAAAAAGTGACCTGACAGCAGAACAAAGCCAGCGCGTGAGTATTGCTAAAACGAGTGCTAACTCGTTGCTTGTGCTTATCAATGACATTCTAGACTTTTCAAAGATAGAGGCAGGCAAGCTTGAGCTAGAGTCGGTGGATTTTGACTTAAGGGAGTTAGTGGAAAGTGTTGCACTATCAGTAGCGCACTCAGCACAAGAAAAAGACCTAGAACTAATCGTTGATCTCTCTGAAATCAGCGAAACAAAGATATATTCAGATCCAAACCGAATTCAACAAATTCTGACTAACCTCTTAAGCAATGCCGTTAAATTCACTGAACAGGGTGAAATTTACATTGCAGCAAGGTTACTTCCAAGTGATGTTGAAAATGAAGGTATGCTGCACTTAACTGTAAAAGATACGGGGATAGGCATCCCGGAATCCAAACTTCCTCATTTGTTCGACGCCTTCACCCAAGTAGACGCGTCTACAACGAGGCGCTTTGGCGGCACTGGACTTGGTTTAAGTATAACTAAGAATTTGTGTCATTTATTGGGTGGTGACATAAGCGTTACTTCAGAGCTTGGCAAAGGAAGCTGCTTCAACGTTGTATGCAAAGTTACGGGCTCGAAGGAAAGCACGACACTGCAACCTGAACTTGTTAAAGAAAACACGCGTTGCTTAATAGTGGATGACAATGCCTCAACAAGACAATCTATGCAAAACCAGCTTGGGCTTTGGGGTGTGAATGCATTAACTGCATCTTCATTAGAAGAGGCTGCAGCGCTTTACTTAGCTGATGAGATTAGTGAACAAAATCCTTTAAGTATTGACATTTTGTTTTTGGAAAAAGTGGTTGATGAAAACGAGCAAAACAATCACTTACTGAACCTTAAGGGTATGGCTAACTTGAAACACTGTCGTACTATTCTTATGACCAAATTAAGCGATGTCGATAGCTACAGCGAGTTTAGAGGGGTGCCCATTGATGAGTGTCTGCCTAAGCCGATAACGACCTCAGATTTACTAAGAATACTTGAAACCACGGTAGGTAAACCCGGTACACAAAACGATGTGCATTCACAGCAGTTGGGTATGGATACTGCAGATTTTGTAGAGCAACATCCAGATGAAGACCTAGCAGAGCAGGAACCTAAGAGACGCTTACTTGATATCGAAGCAACACGGATTTTGTTAGTTGAAGACAATGCGATAAATCAACTGGTTGCTACTAATGCACTCGAAAGCGAAGGGTATCAGGTGGATGTAGCTAATAATGGACTAGAAGCGTTAGATATGTTGAAGAACAGCAAGCCTGAAGCACAATACAGCGTAATAATTATGGATTGCCAAATGCCCGAAATGGATGGGTTCGAAGCGACTAAATGTATTCGTGAAGGCGCGGCGGGAGATATCTATAAAAGTACGCCTATTATAGCGATGACGGCCAATGCCATGCAGAGCGATAAAGATATGTGTATGGCAGCAGGTATGGATGACTTTCTAACAAAGCCTATCGATCATCAAAAAGTAACGTCGACCTTACAGAAGTGGCTTAGCAAAATTAACTAGCCTCTCGCCAACGAAGAAGTAAACGCGTTAATATGCAACAAGTTTTTAACAAGTTGTGAGAGCGTTAATGCTAAATCGTGCATCAAAACCCTTTGTAAAACTCGTCGAAAGATATCTTCCCGACCCTTATATTTTCGTTTTATTGTTAACGCTCATAACGCTTTTCTTTGCGGTGGTCATTCAAGACCAATCACCACTTACCACAGTTCAACAGTGGGGCGACGGATTCTGGGGACTGTTAACCTTTTCAATGCAAATGCTCTTGGTTTTAGTAAGCGGGTTTATGCTGGCATGCACGCCGCTAGTCAAAACGCTGCTGGAAAGTCTCGCCCGTCTAGCTAAAAGCCCAGGAAGCGCTATTGTACTGGTTACTTTAGTGTCGCTTACAGCCAGTTGGATAAACTGGGGCTTCGGGCTAGTGGTAGGTGCGTTATTTGCCAAAGCACTTGCAAGAAAAGTGTCGGTAGATTATCGGCTATTGGTGGCCAGCGCATACTCAGGTTTTGTCGTATGGCATGGCGGCTTGGCGGGCTCTGTACCGTTAACTATTGCAACACCGGGCCATTTTTCAGAGGCACAAATAGGTGTAATTGGTACCAGCGAGACGATTTTTAGCAGCTTCAACTTACTGTTGTTGGCAATTATGTTTGTAGTTATCCCCCTTGTGAATCGCTTAATGCTCCCTCCTAAATCTGAAAGCGTGATTGTGGATAGCACGAAGCTACAAGACGATGCTTTACCTTCAGCAGAAAACGAAAGACCCGCCGATAAACTTGAAAACAGCAAAGCGCTTGGTTTACTTGTCGGGTTCGCTGGGCTTGCTTATCTTACAAATTATTTCATTTCTGGCGGCGGGCTAAACCTAAACATCGTTAATACGCTATTTCTTTTCCTTGCTATTGTCCTTCACGGTACGCCACGTAATGTTTTACATAGTTTGCAGCAAGCCGTTCAAGGCGGCAGCGGAATTGTAATACAGTTTCCGTTTTATGCTGGCATCATGGCGGTTATGGTGCAATCTGGATTGGCGCAGACAATGTCAGAATGGCTAATTAGTTTTGCATCTGCAGAGTCGTTGCCCGTATGGAGTTTTATTAGTGCAGGTATTGTTAATATTTTCGTACCTTCGGGTGGCGGGCAGTGGGCGGTGCAAGCACCTGTAATCCTCCCCGCGGCCGCTGAGCTGGGTGCGGAAGTTAATAGGGTAGCAATGGCAGTGGCGTGGGGCGACGCTTGGACGAACTTAATTCAGCCGTTTTGGGCGCTCCCCGTACTTGCCATAGCCGGCCTGAAAGCCAAAGACATTATGGGCTTTTGCTTGGTTCAGCTTATTGTAACCGGTGTCATTATTTCCTTGGTATTGCGGTTTGTGTGAGGATTTCGAGAGCAATTTAACGCCGTAAAACAAAGCGAAAAGAGCCGAATGTGAAGCCATAACTTAAATACAAGCGGTGTGAATGATGCCTTTAGACGAAGAAAAGGTAGGGTTGTTGGTCGTAGATATTCAGGGCACTTTAGCTCGAAGAGTCAGCGATAGCGAAGCAATGATATGCAAAACCGCAAAGCTAATACAGTGTTGTAAATTGCTCAATATTCCCGTAGTCGTGCTTGAGCAAAATCCTGATGGCTTAGGTGGAACGGTCCCTGAAATTGAAACTCATGTTGCAAGTGACCCTCACTTTAAGAAGTTTACTTTTAACGCTGTAGCGGGTACTGACCAGTGCTCGTCCGAAATACTGGCGTACATTGGTAATATGGAATTAAATCGATGGCTGGTTGTGGGAATTGAAGCCCACGTATGCGTCTATCAAACGGTAACGGGTTTATTGGAAAATAATCACACTGTGGAAGTAATACAGGACTGCATTTCTTCCAGAGAATCTTCTAACGCTTTGCTAGCCATTGACAATATGCGTGAGCGAGGCGCGCAAATCAGCAGTTTTGAGATGACAGTTTTTGAACTTTTAAAATCATGCCAACATCCAAAATTCCGAGAAGTGTTAGCGCTCATCAAGTAGTCGAACAACGTGATGAGCGAAACAAGTCGGAGCTAAGCGAATGCGGTTTCTATCGATACAATGTCAATACCGCGCACTTGCATAGAATCCAGCGCCAATAGGTGACCAATGGCGTCACGTGTGCAGGTGCACGGTTCAATTACTTTAGGGGAATACTTGGCAGCAGCTGGTGACAATGCTGTGTGAGTTACGCAATTGTGCGTCATCATTCCTGCCAGAAGAATTTCATCCACGCCCAATGACTGTAAGGTTTCTTCTAAATTGGTTTTTTCAAAACAATCGGCGTGTTGCTTCGTGATAACGGGTGCATTCGGTGCTGCGGCAATCACCTCTTTGTGAATGTCAGCACCATGAGTGCCTTCATAGAAAAATAACCCTTCTCCGGCGGCAACAGGTACGAGATGCTGTATATGAATAATCGGAATGCTCTTTTCCTTTGCAATAGCCATCGCTTTAAGTGTTTCTTGCATCGCAAGCTCTGGTTTGTGTAAAGGATACTTCCCTTCAGGAAAGTAGTCGTTTTGAATATCAATAACAATAAGTGCTTGTTTAACCACGGTCTTACCCCTTTTTCCAAGAAACAATCTCTAGCACGGTTTAAGTTGTGCTTACTCGATATTGACTATTCTGCAGATTTTCACGTGTAATAGAGAGTGACGATAATGACAAAAAGCACGCCAAATGCGACAGCGTTCACAAAGCGACAATGAAATGATGAAAGAAATAAAAATAGCAGTAATAAACTATCCAACCGCAAGCCAATCTGCGCTTTACGGCATAGTTGAAATGTTAGAGTTAGCGAATACGATGTGTGAGCAAGTCAACGCTGACGTGGCGTTTAGCGCGAGTATTTGCAAAGCGGAACAGTTAAATTCAAATGCGCTGGTTGATGTCGTCATCTTGCCGCCAAGCATGAGTGAGACATTTTTTGAGCATGACTTCACATCACTCATCAACTATATGGAAGTCATGCAGTCCCAAGGTGCATTGCTCGCATCTGCTTGCGTAGGTGCATTTATTCTTGGCAAAGGGGGCTTTTTAGATAACAAAGTGTGTACTACACACTGGCGAATTGCCGATCACTTCATGGCAGCCTTTCCCACAGCAAAACTAGACGCCAAGTCTATCGTGGTAAACGGGGAGGGCGTAATAACAGCTGGCGGGAGAATGGCGTGGATTGATCTTGTGTTTGAAATCATATCGACCTTAAGCTCACCGACCATTGCATTGAATCTTTCTAAAGAGATGGTGGTGGATACAGGTTACAGGGAGCAAGGCTTTTATCACCAGTTTTCACCTAAAAAAGATCATGGCGATGCTCTCGTTGTTAAAGCGCAAAATTACTTGGCAAATCATTACAGTCAGCCAATTTCTCTTAGCGATTTAGCCAGCCACGCTTTCGTCAGCCAGCGAACCTTACAGCGAAGATTTACGCAAGCGTTAGGTATGTCAGTCATCGACTATCTGCAAAAGCTGAGACTTCATCATGCTTGTCAGCAAATTGAAGTATCAACGCGCAGCATTGCTGATATCGCATTCAACGTGGGCTATCAAAA
Organism: Alteromonas sp. ABM1_013; assembly: GCF_056160505.1. NCBI lineage: Bacteria > Pseudomonadati > Pseudomonadota > Gammaproteobacteria > Alteromonadales > Alteromonadaceae > Alteromonas > Alteromonas sp. ABM1_013. The sequence continues at coordinate 456,061 of NZ_JBSWXH010000005.1, read as the reverse complement.
CGTCAATGCGTTTAGGAAGATATTCCGTAAAGAGTACGGGCTTAGTCCGGTGGAATACCGCAAGCGTTTTGCAATAAATTAATCATATCGTTATTTTCATTTTAAGTGTTATGTTATAACATTTATTAAGTTCGAGATTTAAAATGAAACTTAGAGAGTCGTTATGTCTATTCAAACTCAGCTTCCCGTTACCGTACTATCGGGCTTTCTAGGCGCCGGTAAGACCACGGTTCTAAACCATATTCTGAATAATCGTGATGGATTGAAAGTGGCGGTTATAGTCAACGATATGAGTGAAATCAACATTGATGCCGCTACCGTGAAAAACGAGGTTAGTTTTAATCGAGCTGAAGAAAAGCTGGTTGAAATGAGCAACGGTTGCATTTGTTGTACGTTGCGAGAAGATTTACTTGAAGAGATAGAGCGTTTAGCGCACGAAGGGAAGTACGATTATTTGGTCATTGAGTCTACGGGCATATCGGAGCCGCTACCAGTGGCCGAGACTTTTACTTTTGCCGATGAAGACGGCAAAAGCTTATCGGAAATCTCTCGTCTCGATACCATGGTCACGGTTGTTGATGCATTGAATTTTCTTAAAGACTATGACGAAGCTAAGTTTCTCAACGAAGTGGGTGAGAGCTTGGGTGAGGAAGACGAGCGAAGCGTGGCAGATTTATTGGTAGAGCAAGTGGAATTTGCTGACATTTTGCTAATAAGCAAAACTGACTTGGTTTCTGAAGAAGATTTGGCCCGCCTTAAAAGTATCCTTCAAACTTTAAATACCGAGGCTATTCAAGTTCCTATTGAGCATGGGAAAGTACCGTTAGATAAGGTATTAAACACAGGTCGGTTTAGCTTTGAGCGCGCTCAGCAATCGCCGGGTTGGTTGAAAGAAATGCGTGGCGAACATGTGCCAGAAACCGAAGAGTTTGGTATCAGCAGCTTTTCGTACGAAGCGCGACGTCCGTTTGATCCGCAGAAGTTTTATGATTTTATTCATAGTAAAGACATTGCAGGTAAGTTAATTCGTTCAAAAGGCTTCTTCTGGCTGGCAACACGCCCACAGCTTGCAGGCAGTTGGAGCCAGGCTGGCGGTATGGCGAGATACGGAGCCGCTGGATTGTTTTGGAAAGCCGTACCCAAAGAGCAGTTGCCTGAAGACCCTGACTATCTTAAAGCGATTGAAGAGCAATGGATGGAGCCTTTCGGTGATATGCGTCAAGAGCTAGTATTTATTGGGCAAGGGCTTAATAAAGAGGACATAATCAGGCGCTTAGACAGTTGCTTGTTAACAGACGAACAGCTTATTCAAGGTCATCATGTTTGGGCTGAAATGCCTGACCCATTTCCTGCGTGGGAGCACTAGTATGCAGGCGTTACAAGACCACAATACTGTCTTCGAACATAGCATCTCTTGGCGTTCAAGCGCCGACGCTATGGTTCTGGGCGATATTTTTGAAGAAGGGGTTAGCGTTACGGTATGGAACAGACCCGAGGCGCCGCTCATCTCCCAATATTATGACGAGGTTTTTAAATCATTAGGAATGGGTATTCGTGGTGTGTTTTCTGTTGCTTCTCTAAGGAAGGAAATTGCCACGCTTCTACCAGGCGAAGAAACCAGCATTGGAAAACAAGCCGCCATTGATGATATTTATCTGCTTTCTGACATGCTTACCACACTATTTGATTGTGACAGTGTAGGGGTAAGACTCGTGCCCTTATCTTCGGCAATGTGCCCCAGCTTTCACGTAGACAATATTCCTGTTCGATTGGTAAATACTTATTTAGGCGAAGGTACTGAGTGGTTACCTAAAGAAAGTGTGGTAACTAGCCCGATGATTGGCCTTAACGACGCGAATACGCAAGGGCTTACGAAGAATAGGCTAGGGCAGCGCTACCAAGAAAGCAGCATTAAACAAATGAGTGCTTTTGATGTGGGGTTACTCAAAGGAAAGTCTTGGCAAGGTCATGAAGAGTTTGCCGCCGTACATCGGTCTTGCAAAGTGCAACCAAATACTCAACGTGTGCTGCTTACTCTAGACCCAATGTAGTTTCAAAAAGAGCACTGCATTAAATATGAGCCAGATGCAGATTTTAGGCGCTTATAATGCCTTTCTACCATTTCTTTGGCGCTATCACTCTTTTTCATGAGTTTTTCCTTGTGATAGCGCCTTTTTCTTCTCAGATTTTAGTTTGCTACATTGTAGTCTTTCATATTCAGGGTGTTGCGAATGCTGGGAATGCATTCCTCTGGGTTGTGATTAACATACAGCAGCGTGCTGGTGCCCGCCTTTGCCAATATATCAATAAGCTTAAGTGCTTTTTGGCGGTTGAAGTCGTCTAAACCGTTACAGGGTTCATCTAATATAAGCAGTGCAGGGTGTTTTACCATAGACCTCGCTATAAGCACTAATCGCTGATCGCCAAACGATAGTGACTGAAACGGTGTATTCTTCTTCTGTTGTAAGCCCAGTACAGCAAGCCATTGTTCTGCTACGTTTCGCTCAGCCAACGTTGGGCGGCTGTATAGACCAATGCTGTCGTGAAAGCCAGAAATGATTACATGTTCAACACTTGCGTTTACTTTGTATTGCATGTGCAGCGCATTCGACATAATTCCAATGTGCTTCTTAATATCCCATATGCTCTCGCCAGTCCCTCGTTTTATTCCAAACATTGTTAAGTCGTTGGTATAACAATGGGAATTATCACCAGTAAACATTTGAAGCAAACAAGTTTTACCTGACCCGTTCGGGCCAGTTATCTGCCAATGCTCATTTTTATTAAGCGTAAAGTTAAGCTTTTCAAATACAGTACGTTCATCGAAACGCATAAAGCCGTCATTTAGCTGGATCAAGGTATGGGGTAGTGAATCAAGTTCACTGGTTGACTCCTTGCGATTTGGGTCGCTGCGGTTTGGATCATTAGCGTTTAGCGCTGCGGGTACATCGATATCATCAGACTCCAGCGCAAACCAAGTACTCAACTCTGAGCGCAAGTCATCATAGTTAAGTGTGCCGTCAGATTTCCACGTAATAGCTAGATCATCCATAACAATGAGTTGTGCATGAAGGCCCTCAGGAATGTCTGCAAGCTTGTTGGCGGTCAACGCCAGTGCTGCTTGTTGTTGAGAAACAAGAAAGCGACTAAATGCATTAATCGCTTCAACATCTAAGCCTTCGAAAGGTTCATCAAGCAAAATAATTGCAGCGTCGCTCAACCACGCCAGCATGATAATTACCTTGCGGGTTTCTCCCGTAGACAGCGAAAGAAACGCACTATCCAGCAAATGCTCAACTCTAAGCGCAGAAGTAAGTTCGCTGTAATAAGGGTGATGTTGATAATCCTCATTGGTGCGTAAGAATAACTCGCGTACCTGTGTTGGCTCAGCGATTACATCTGAAATATCCGCACTGTCTTTTTGCTTTTCTTGTTCAATTAATGCCTGTTGTTTAAATACTGATACTTCCGCTACAAGAGAACTACTCTCGCGAATACCGCTTTCTACTTTACCGTTACCCGCTAGTGATGAAATTAAGAGCGACTTCCCGCTACTATTTCTACCTGCAATAATGTAGTGCGAGGGTGGTTTTTCATTATTCAGTGTTAACGAAAATGCAGGGGTAATATATTGATTAGAAAGCTTTGTTTGAAATTCGGAAAGATACAACATTATGATTGCGAGTGGATAAGAAGTAGAACTATTGTGAAGTTTTCTGTTTACCTGTCAATGGTGTTATTCCTCAGTAGAGCTAATTAGCCTGCTGTGCCTTTCGAAAATGGTGCTCTATGTTTAATCACGATTATCGTGGGAACCTTGATGTAATTTACACCTCTTAGTATTTGTATTAAAAACCAACAGCTTCAACTTTAATACTTAGTGCCCAAATAGATTAGCTAAGAGAACAAGGAATGATTACGTTTAAAAAAGGATTTACACTAATCTGTGTAGCACTCATTTATTTTATTATTTCGGTTTTAATACACGAGGTAGGGCACGGAATAGCAGGGAAAATATTAGGGATGGGGCAGTTAGTCATTGCTGTTTGGCCTGGCTTCGAAATTTTTCCGGAAATGGGGGCGCTGAGTCATATAAAGCATTGGCCCGGCAGTGCGGTAGCAGTTGTTAGTTTCATTCCAGAGGTAAAATCTTTAAGTGTTGATATTCACCGCGAATTTAACTCTTATATTATCAAGCCTATCCTAAACATACAGCATAGCAGCGTTGTATACGACCAAAACCGTGTAGCTGTCGTTCTTTTGATGGGAAGTGGGACAACTTACTTAATCTCTTTGCTATGTACTATTTTCCTTTGGCTATGCAGCCCTGTGGGTATCTTGAGAAAAGTGTGTGTATTCGGCGCTTTTATGTTTTATGACCTGCTATGCTACTCAATTTTCCCAGTCTTTTTTGACCTTCGCCACTTAATATTTATCGGTGGGAAGCTACCTGAGCCTGTTATCGCTCTTGAACAATTGGGAATGCCCTTAGAAATTTCAGTAACGTTAATTGTGATTGTGTGTTGTACTCAAGCTTATTTTATAAAGCGATTGCTGAGTAAAGAGTAACCAAATTTTTTAGATAGGGATATCAAGTGGAAGAAGTAGTCCTTGTTACAGGAGCAAGCCGTGGTATTGGTGCCGCAACCGCTAAACTGCTAGGAAGTAAAGATTATAAGGTTTGCGTTAATTACCTATCAGATAAAAATGCTGCGGATAGGGTGTGCGCGTCGATAGCTGAAAGTGGTGGCGTTGCATTTACCCATAAAGCCGATGTTTCAGATGAAGCACAAGTGCTGAACATGTTTGAGACTGTGAACAGCCAATGGGGTGAAATAACGCATTTGGTAAACAATGTGGGCATTTTATTTACCAAAACTGAGCTTATCAACGTTAGTGCTGAGCGTTTTACCAAAACACTTAATACCAATGTGCTTAGTGCATTTTTGTGCTCAAAAGCTTTTGTCAGACAAAACGTTACGGGTGGCGCAATAGTCAACGTTTCATCCATAGCCTCTCGTACAGGTGCGCCCTTTGAATACGTAGATTATGCCGCATCGAAAGGAGCTATGGATTCATTCACCAAAGGGCTTTCCTTAGAACTTGCCGCAAAAAAATATTCGTGTGAACAGCGTTAGGCCTGGGTTTATCAAAACCGACATTCACGCGGATGGCGGTGAACCTGGCAGAGTAGAGCGGTTGCGCTCACAAATACCTATGCAGCGGGGCGGTACAGCTGACGAAGTCGCCCAAGCTATAGCTTGGCTTCTATCATCTCAGTCTTCGTATGTTACTGGGTCGTTTATTGATTTAGCAGGTGGGAAGTAAAGCGCATGGTAACACTCAGAGATTTTAAAATGAGCGATGTAGGTAGGCTGGTAGATATTTTAAATCAACGGTCGGTCACTCAATATTTTTCGACAAAAATTCCCAGCCCTTATACAAGAGAAGATGCTATGTGGTGGGTTCAAGAGGGTAGTACCCAAGGCTTTATAAGAGCTGTTGAGTATGAGGGCGAGTTAGTAGGGTGTATTGGTGTTAACCGCGGTCATTTTGAATATGAAAGGTCTGGAGAGGTTGGTTACTGGCTTTGTTCATCACACTGGCGAAAAGGCATTATGCGCGATGCACTGCGCCAAATTATTGCCCTTACTTTTTCAGACACAAATATAGAACGCATTTTCGCCTGCGTATTTTCATCCAATTTTGCTTCGCAAAAGTTGCTGCTAAATGCAGGGTTCAAGCTGGAAGCGATATTGCAACGCGCCATTTTCAAAGATGGACAGTTTTACGATAGCCATATTTTTACCACCTTGAGATAGCTAGAAGGTAATTCCCCGAATAAAGTGTTTATCTGAGTCTGAGAAAACAACCTTCGAAAGGTGCGACCTATAAAAAGGAACTTTTGTGAAAAAAACGATCATATCAATTTTACTAATTTTTCTGGTATTCATTTGCGCGGGGCTAGTAATTCCAGAAAAACTTGTAATTCCAGTAGAGGGGGCATCCTCTAACGACTGGAATCACAACACGTTTTGGTATGAGCCATGGGGCAGCTCTGGTGTGCACAAAGGTGTAGACATCTTTGGTGCAAAAGGTACGCCTGTTCAATCCACTACCTCTGGCTACGTTATCTACACAGGCGAATTGGGAAAAGGAGGGAACGTTGTCGCGGTTCTTGGCCCCAAGTGGCGTGTGCATTATTACGCTCACATGCAAGAAGTTACAGTTGAGAAGGGGACTTGGTTATCGCAAAAAGATAAAGTGGGAACCCTTGGCGATACTGGCAATGCCAAAGGTAAGCAGCCACACCTTCACTACTCGATTGTTTCTCTTATTCCTTTGCCATGGAAAGCAACGTCTGAAACTCAAGGTTGGAAAAAAATGTTTTTTCTTAATCCTCACGAGAAGTTGATTTAGGCGCAAATGCAAGAATAAGATCTTTTTTAGGTAAATACATACAGCTAAATCTCGCCGTTTTTTACAAAACGCCCGATGAAGTGATAAACCGCGCGTCTTATAAAATATAGACGTTAACTTCTTTTAGAAATCACTCATAAGAAATTGCCAGTAATAGCGTATGAATTGGTCAGTGGGTATGTCAGAGCATGCATTTGCTTTATCTTGACAACTACGGCCCTTGATTCTTGTACCTGTGGTGTTTTTTGTGATGGAGATTGGTGCGCTCTGATAGTATTCAATACCAGTATCAATGAGCTCGCCAAGTTTTGGTGTTTTAACGGTAACGACTTCAATCTCGTCCCCGTTTGGCGCTAATGCTCCTGCTTTGTGGGCAAGTGGGGCTTGTTCATCAGAATTCTTCGCGGATAGTGCTTCTAGTGTTGATAGCGTTTGTGGGAAGTTTTGTTCATTAAGCCTTTGCTCCGACTTCAATCTAGCTACTGTGTTAGGCACCAGCTCATGGCGCTGCTCAGCCGCTTTAGCCAACCAAAAGTCAGCTTGCTCTAAATTTTGTACGCTTTAGCTTGGGTTCGACAAAATCTCAGCCATAAAATAAACCGCGTTTTTGTGACCACTCTTGGCTGAATCTCTAAGAAAGCGTAAGCCTGTCTCTTTATCAGCAAGGTTATCGTCAGAGATAATTAATAGTCCTGCTTTATAATTTCCCTCAGTAGAACCCCAGCTCCCCGCTTTTTTAAAAGCTTTTAATGCTTTGCTTTTATTTTTATCGGTTCCATAACCATTAAGGTACATATCCCCCAATATAATATTTGCGTTTATGTGCTTGCGAGCGCTTACTTTAATATCTTTGAAGCGTTGAACACATTCCCGTTCTGCGCAAGGGAAATAAGAAATTGATGCAGCGTTAGCCTGTGAAATTGCAATAACCGAAAGTAAGAAAAGATAGTATTTGAGCATTGTTGATATCCTTATTCTGCTTGATTTGTAAACACCGTCACCATCCTAGACGTATTGTTATATTTGTTCAATAATACTTTTACTGTTGTAAAAACGATGCTAGTTCAACTAGTTAAATAGTTTAGTTAAGTGTTTAGCCTTTTAGTTGCTTACCTAACTAAATCTTCTTGGCTACTACCAGATATGTCTTCGCCAAACATCGAGTGTTCCACTGAAGCGTTTAGCGCTATTGCGGCTCTATTTATATTTCTAAACCTATCTAGTTTGTAAAATTTACGGCGATTTTCTAACCTTTTCCCGTAAAATTCTTACTGAAAAGCTGAATTACCTACACATAATAATTCTGTTATCTAAATCCTTTCACTTCCTGCTTATGCAAATAAATTATATTTTTCAGTAGGTTGTGTCTTTTGTTATTCCCTGGCACTTGTTTTGCGACCTTGACTATGTGTGTATTTTCAAGGAAAGGAACAATGGAAACCGAACATCGAGCCGTTAAGCATACTGTTCAATTGCGCAATAGTAATCAACTGGGAACGAATTCTTCTGTTCGCTATTCAGCGCCCAAAAAGCGAACTTTTAGGGTAGCGAAAAAGCTCATTATCGCTGCTGCTTCTTTCTGGTTACCCTTGGTAGGTGTTGCCTCGACCGTTTCTACTTCCACTCCGAAAGCATTAGAACAGACTAATAATGACTCTGTTTTGCAGACACAGTTAAAGCAAATGAAAAGTGCCTATGCTTTTTATTCTTCTATAGCTCAGCAAGGTGGCTGGGAATCTTTAAACAAAGACTTGCTTCTTAAACATGGCGCATTGAGAAAGGCTTCAGCAGATGCAACACCTATCTACAGTGAAGAGGAAGTTCAAGCAGTGACTGCATTAGTCTCTCGTTTAGGTAGAGAATACACCTCGATTAATACAAATTGTACTCACGCATTTACAGCGGCTCACTCCGAGCCATGCGTTTTCGATAAAGATGTCGAAAATGCAGTAAAAGATTTTCAACGCCGTCACGGCCTTGTAGTAGATGGAGTAGTGGGCAGAAAGACGCTTGCTGCACTAAATGTGTCGGCTGATAAAAAAGCCCAGCAGTTAGCACTGAATATCACGCGCTTGGAAATGTTCGAAGAAAAAGACAGCGATGCTTATGTGTTAGTTAACATTCCAGAATTCCGCCTTCGTTATATTAGTAAAGGTAGAGTAAAAGCCACTAAAGACGTGGTAGTAGGCAAGCCAAGTTGGGCTACACCTTCTTTTAGCGATCATATCGAAAAATTTGTAGTTAACCCAGAATGGCGTATACCACTTTCGATCGCGACTAAAGAGATCGCCCCAAAAGTAGCAGACAACCCTAATTATTCAGAAGAAAACAACATCGTTATTCGTAAAAATAGTTTTGTTGATGATGAGTTGGTTGACCCCAATACAATCGATTGGGAAAACATAAAGCCCTATCAGTTTAATCATTTTCTAGTAAAGCTTCCCAACGAAAAAAATCCGTTAGGCAAGGTTAAATATCTATTCCCAAATCGACACGCTGTGTACGTGCACGATACGCCTTATCAACAGTGGTTCAGTGAGACAAACCGCGCAGCGTCTCACGGCTGTATTAGATTGGAAGACCCTTTTTCACTAGCAAAGTTAATTGCAGAAGAGCAGGGCGTAGAGAGTCTAATGGACAATGTCATAACAGCTCGTGAATTAAGCCAGTCAAAAACGTTTCACCTTGAAGAGCCTCTGCCTATTCATTTGGTGTATTGGACCGCATGGGCTGACCAAGACGGTACCGTGAACTTTAGAAATGATATTTATCAGCGCGATAGACGCGATGCTAAGGCGCTTACTCAGGTAGCGTCTCTGTAAAAGAATATATACGAATAATATTGGTAACAAGGCAAATGAAGATGATAGTGAACAACCTAATTGTTTCGGTAGTGGCATTCGCATTACTTTTGAACGCACATTATGCACATGCTCTTGCGCAGGGCGCAGATGCAAAAAGTGCCGAGGTGGTTCAGAAAAAAGTTTCTCAGAGAAGCACTCAAAGAGCGCCGCATGAGCCAGTTGTCGTTGAGAATAAAGCTCACTTAGAAGACGCGGAGTTTAGTTTAAAGATCAACAATATAGTAATGCCTTATAACGTTTTTTCTTTATTCGTGTTGCCTGAAGAGATTACAGAGCTAGAAATTATTTATCCGCAGCCGGACAAAACCTACCAATTGTTTGAAAACGGCGTGATGGTTGAAAAATCCGAGTCTATGACATGGCACTGGAAGGCGAAAAATACCCCTGGTGAGCAGCGTCTAGAAATAAGAAGTGAAGACGGACAGGTCAATATGTCGTTAAATGTATTTGTTATGGTTCCTGCCGAAAAAGTCCAGGGCGGACGCCTAAAATATTATCATATAGGGCCTTATCCAGATGAAAGCGAAGTCAAAAATAAAGACGTTTACGTTGAACCTGAAGGCTTTATTGAAGTTACTAAAAATAACCAAGACTTATTGTTGTCTCCCCATTTCAAGTTAAAAGAATTCACCAGTAAACAGCGCTCTGGCTACCCGAAGTTCGTATACCTTCGTCCGTCTCTACTTTTAAAGCTCGAAATGCTTAGAAGAGAAATGAATATGAACAATATTCATGTTTCAAACATGGTGATCATGAGCGGCTATAGAACACCTCAGTACAACAAGTCAATCGGTAACGTGAAATTTAGTCGACATGTATATGGCGATGCTGCCGACATTTTTGTAGATAATGACGGTAACTATCGAATGGACGATTTGAACAGCGACGGTGTAGTAAATATTAAAGATGCTGACGTTATGGCCAACATGATTGCAGAGCTGAATAAGCGCAGTGAATATAAAGGTTTAATTGGTGGTTTGGGAGTTTACGGACCTAAACCTCACCGAGGTCCATTTATTCATATTGACACCCGTGGAATTAAAGCGCGTTGGCGAAAGCCCTAACTTCGGTAAACTTTAAACACTATGCAACCGTTTAAATACTAACCGTAAGAACGTAGCTGCTTTGCATGAGCGTCAGGCATACGTTATTTTGGGCGTATTAATTGTTATTAATCCTAAACGTAAGAGAGATTATGAGTATTACTAGCTTGCTTGGCGATAAGCAAAGGTTCGATGTAAAACCTGACGATACGACTATGAAGGCTGTGGTGACCATGGCGAACGGTGGTTATGAGCAGTTAAATTACACCGATGTTCCCATGCCAAAACCGCTTGCTGGCGAGGTGCTAGTTCAGGTTTTAGCAGCGGGAGTTAATAATACGGAAATTAATACTCGATTAGGTTGGTATTCTTCTAAAGTCACGCAAGGCACTGACGCGCTGGATGAGAATGACGATGAGAAATCAAGCGCAGCAGAAGAGTTAGACGGTGGATGGAATGAACAAACCCCTTTTCCGTTTATTCAAGGGACTGACTGTTGTGGTCGAATCGTAGCCGTTGGAGAAGGCGTAGACCCTACACGTATCGGAGAGCGAATTTTGATACGTTCTTGCATCCGAAAAGACTCTTGGGACTCATTAGAGAATATTTGGATGGCGTCAGACTTCGATGGCGCTTTCGCCCAGTACGTAAAGATAACCGCGAGTGAAGCCTTCGCTGTCGAGTGTGATTGGTCGGATTCCGAACTCGGAACCATACCATGCGCTTATGGCACTGCTGAAAATATGGTCCATCGAGCTGGTGTTTCTAAAGGCGAGCATGTTTTGGTGACAGGGGCTTCAGGTGGTGTAGGTTCTGCAGTTGTTCAGTTAGCTAAACGCCGTGGTGCGACAGTTACCGCCGTTGTTGGTAAAAATAAAATGGACGTGCTTAAGGAAATAGGTGCAGACCGCGTTATCGAACGCAACAGCGATTTAGTTGAAGTGTTAGGAGAAAAGTCGGTAGATGTAGTTGTCGATAACGTTGCAGGTGACGGATTCACACAAATGTCCGTGGTTATGAAACGCGGTGGTCGCTACGCTTCTTCCGGCGCCATCGCGGGGCCAATAGTCACCCTTGATATGCGCAACTTTTACTTAAAAGATCTTACCTTTATTGGTTGTACTGCGTGGGACGAGCCGGTTTTTCCAAATCTTGTTTCATATATTGAGCGAGGTGAAATAAAACCTATGCTAGCTAAAACCTACCCGCTGGAAGATATCGTAACAGCACAAAAAGATTTCTCTGAGAAAAAGCACGTGGGCAAAATCGTGTTGCTGCCACCCGAGCAGACGACACCGCAACAGGATTATATCGATAGTTTGAAACAATGAGTGCTATGTTTCGACTACGGTTAAATTGATTTAGATGACAATGAAAAGCCCGCTCAATGCGGGCATTTTACTTTTTACTCGATGCTAAGCCTTTTATTGCCCCTGTACCTGCAAGGTTCATCAAGCGACGAAATCTTGGGCATTCTAAGTGGCTTGGTGCTGTGCAGGCTGCCGCATGTTTCAGACCATCACGCATGGCTGTGAGCTTCTTTATTGTTCCGTCTAATTCATTAGCTTTTCTCAGTAGTAGCTCACGATCAATTTCAGGCTTTGCCTCGTTCCCCAAAATGCCCGAAATCTCTTCTAAAGAAAAACCTGCAGCGCGACCTAATGCTATTAACTCAAGACGCTCTAGTACATTCGGGCTAAACACGCGACGTATACCTTGCCTACCAATAGAACTGATAAGACCTTTCTCTTCATAAAACCGAAGTGTTGATGCTGACACTCCTGACTTTTTGGCTACTTGAGATATTTCCATACATTTTTCCAAAGGATTGCTTGACTTAAAGTTAACTTGAAGTTGTAGGCTATCATCTCTAATTAAATGTAACTAGCTGTTGAGTGTGAATATGCAGAATATTGTTTTTATCTTACTGATTGGCATTGGAGCTACTCTAGTGATGGATTTATGGGCGCTGCTAAGGCAACAATTATTTGGTATTGCTCCAACAAATTGGGCCATGGTGGGGCGCTGGATAGGGCACATGAGAAAAGGACAGTTTCGTCATACTTCTATTGCAAACGCCGATGCTGTGAGTGGTGAGAAGGTAATTGGGTGGACAGCGCACTACGTGATCGGTATTGGCTATGCGGTATTACTTTATCTTTTATTTGGAGAGGCTTGGTTGCTAGAACCATCGGCAGGGCCAGCTTTAGCACTAGGTATAGCCACAGTCGTTGCACCATTTTTCGTATTGCAGCCTGGAATGGGCGCAGGAATTGCTGCGTCGAAAATGCCTAATCCTAACGCTGTTCGCCTACACAGCGTTTTAAACCATGCAGTATTTGGCTTAGGGTTGTACCTTTCGGCGTTGGTTCTTAGGCCCGTCCTTTAGACTTGGCTATAATCGCTTGTTGATTAATTGAATAAAGTTCGGCTTATAATGCGTATCGAAATAAAACGAGCGTAAAAGAAAACAGGATGAAAATTTCACTGGAAGAAATAAACAAATCTAACTATGAGCAGGTTTGTGACTTGGACGTGGCGGAAGATCAACAAGCGTTTGTTGCGTGCAATATGTGGTCGCTGGTTGAGTCTTTTTATAATGATAACCATACCTGTAAAGCCATTTATTGCAACGACCAGCCCGTAGGGTTCTTTATGTGGGTTCAGGAAACGCCAACTAAGGTGTCCATTTGGCGCTTTATGATTGATGAGAGCCATCAAAATAAAGGAATTGGCAGAGTTGCTTTGTCTCAAGCTATCGCGCTTATAAAGCAAACTTCTGAGCTTAAATTTATTGAGATATGCTATAACCCTAAGAATCCTGTCGCCAAAACCTTCTATTCAAGTTTCGGTTTCGAAGAGGTGGGATTAGATGAAGATGGCGAAGACATGCTTGCTGTTATTGCCATTTAGCCACGATTTAAATTTAAAGCAGCGAAATGCGAGAAATCTCAAGATATGGACGTCATAGATATTAAGACTTTTATTCCAAGCAAAAACTACGACATTTCTAAAGCATTTTATTCTGAGATTGGATTTAATGCAGAATATGTAAATGAAGACCTAACACTGTTTGAAAATGGTGATTGTCTCTTCTTTCTTCAGCGCTTCTATAATCCTGAATTGGCGAATAACTTTATGCTTCAAATATGTGTAGCAGACATTCAGGACGCTTTTGATTTGTGCTCGCGCTCGTTACATAAAACGAAAATATCTTCAATTGAGAAGCAAAGTTGGGGAAGTGTTTTCTATCTATGGGGCCCGTCGGGCGAACTACTTCATATTACCGAATTAGGTAGCTAGCTTTTGCGAGAACGGCGGGCGGAATGACGAATGATGCATACGAATTACACCGTTGAAGAAAGTCCTCCGTCAGCTGAAGACTTTGCCAGTTTAAGAAAATTGATTGGATGGAATAACCCGTGTTTATCGGTTGTTCAAAAGAGTATTGATGCCCCGTTGTTTTGGGCAACAATTTACCTCGACAACAACCTTGTAGGCTCTGGTCGGGTGATTGGCGATGGCGCAATGTATTTTTACATTCAAGACGTCATTATTCATCCAGGACATCAGAATAAAGGTTTGGGATCGGAAATAATGAACACCTTGATTGCACATTTAGAGTCTTGCTGCGCACCTGGCGCAACGATTGGCTTATTGGCTGCGCATGGTAAGGAAAGTTTTTATCTTAAGTTCGGTTTTGAACCTCGTGATGGTGAAAGTTTAGGTCTGGGCATGTGCAGGTTTATTTAGCTACCTGGTCATTAACGTGGCATGAGAGTCCCGGGAGTTCTTAAGTTTTTTAATCACATGGCATTGTGATCATTGCCTATTTAATATCGGCAGCTTTCTGTCCTAAGGCGGCAAGTCATCTCCGCTTTTTAAGAACGCTCTGGCTATAAACATCAAACTCTTTTAGCGCTGAAGAAGGTACATCTACTGAAACTAGGCGCTTTATATCACTTGGTTATCAGCAATTTTTTTCAATGTATCCCTCAATGTATCGTTCAATGCTACTAGCAGCCTCTCTTTGGTGTGAATTTTGCAAAAGCCTGCTTAAAGACACTGAAAATGTCGGTTTGCGAAGTAGCTGATCACCGTTTTTTGATGAGTTTTCGCTTCTTTCCGATAATAATTTGACGTTTTTCACTGGACACGTGTAATGAAAAGTATCACAAAACCTGTCTCTCACGCTTTGCTGACAGAAAATGGTCGCTTAGTCGCGAAAGCCTTGGCATATACCGCGCTTATCTTGGGCTTACTCTCTGGTTGCTCTTCATCTGACGAGCCTAAGAGTCAATTTGCGCAAACCGATGCCAGCGACGTATCGGCATTGGGGAATGTGGAATACCATACCTATATGTTGGCGAACGAACTTTTTGCTGATGTGGGTCCAGCACGTCAGTCTCGCTATGCGGTAGTTGGCTTTGTACCTGCCGATACTATGAAATACAGTGCTGATCATCAACATCCGCTAATGTTGTTGGGCCATCAACTTGAACAGGGAATGATTACTGAGGCCACGAAAAGAGGCTTTTCTACTCAAGAATTTAAGCTTTCGAACGATATAATTGTTAGTAACGAAAGCGACAGAGTGTTAACGCGCAATATCGACCAGCTTTCCAACATTGAGCGCGTCGATTTTTATATTACCGGCACTATGTTGTATCAAGAGTCTGGTGCGGTGGTTAACGCTCGAATTATCAACGCAAGAAATAAAAACATTGTCGCTGCAGCAACACGCTTTTTCCCTGCCGAACTGTTTTGGCGCGAAGAACAAGTAACCACCAGAAACGGCAAGTTATACAGAACTGAAGGTACGAGGTAACCCCATGAAAAGACGAAATCAATACGCAGCGCTTTCGCTTTGTGCTTCACTGCTGAGCGTTAGCGGGTGCTCTATGATGATGGGGGAAGAAGAGGTAGCAGAACAAGCGCCTCAGCGCCCAGCCATGAACGTGATTGATATTACTGCCGCCGACCGCGCTCCTACGAAGCCAGTTGAAAATACCAGTGATACCCAGTCTCAGGCTATGGACGCGTATGGCGCTATCGGTCAACCTCCTTTGTATTCGAGCGTACAGGGCGCGTATAAAGGTCGACCTCTAACCAAGCATATTGGCGACTATGTGAAGAACATGGCGCAAGACTTAATTGCCAATATGGAATACGTGAATAACAAGACACCTATTGGTGTAACCCATTTCGCACTGCTAGATACTGACTTGCAGAAAACAGATTTGCTTGGCCGTCAGATGGCGGAATCTTTTGTTCACGAACTGCATAAATTCCGCGTGCCGGTTATCGACTTCAAAGCCACCGAGTATATTCGCATTACTGACGATGGCGATTTTGTATTAAGCCGAGACTATTTGGAATTGAGCAGCAGCCTGCCTATTGAATACGTGTTAACCGGAACCATGACCAAGCACCAAGGTGGCGTGTTAGTTAACGCCCGTATTTTAGGCATGGAGTCGCGTGCAGTGGTGGCAACTGCGCAAATGCTAGTGCCGTTCTACGTTGTAGATGCACTTATTCCAAGTGACGGTAGCCAGCAAAACGGTATGCGCGATGGCGTTAAGCTAAGTCGCGGCTAGGAGTTTCAGTATGGTGTTTACTAAGAAGCTTGTTCAAAATAGCTGGGTAGCGGTTGGCCTTATGCTAAGTGTATGTATGACAGGGTGCACTAGCACAGAGTCTATTGGCTCATTTTGGTTAGGTGAAGACGGTGAAATTACGCATCACGCTGAGCCAGTTCCTGTACCAAGCCGCTCAGGGTTAGAGTACACACCAGATTCTCGCGATAGACAATATCAACAGCACGTGGAAGTAGAGCCCGGCTACAAGGACCCGCTACACCATGGCTATTCACCTTCACAAACGCACAAACGTTTAAACGATTACGCTTCGCAGCTTGCGATGGAGTTGATGGACAATGCAACCCGTCTTACGCAGCAAGATATGGTGGGTGTGGCGAGTTTTGTAAGGCTTAATCAGACGTTGAGCGACAGCACCGTGTTAGGCAATCAGCTTTCAGAGTATCTAATTGCTGAGCTGCAAGACTTTGGGTTAGCGGTTGTCGACTTTAAACTTGCAGGTGGCATTACTGTAACGCCAGTGGGCGATTTCGTACTCACGCGAGATGGTACTGCACTCGCTAAACAGGTTGAAATGGACCATGTTGTAACCGGCACCATTATTGAAGATGACAGAGGCGTACGCGTAAACGCCCGTATTGTGTCGCTGGAAAATAAACAAGTGGTGGCAAGCGCCAACGTATACATTCCTGCGTTTATCGTGATGGATTTAAATAAAATGGCTAGCGTAAACTAGCCATTTAGTTCCATTGCGCTCTGTTTTTTCAAAGCGAACTCATTTCATGTTCGCTTTAAAACCTCTAAATATCCGATCTATTGTGTTTAAGGACAGGAGAATTTTCGCAAAAACCTCTCGGTTTATTATCCCTGACTTCTAATCGCTTCTCGCGTCATAAAGCGGCTGGTGTTAACGGCATTAAGCAGATCATTGCTTAAAGGTAGCGGCTCCCTACATAGACTGCTTACCAAAACCTCTGCCATTAATGGCGCTGTGGTTAACCCTCGTGACCCTAAGCAAGTAAGGGTGGACACTACACTTTCAGGCAACACAGGCGCGCTGGTTAACGGCTTGCCCACGCCTAGCATATCGTAGTGTTTTTTCAACGCATTAAAATCATGCAGTACACCGACTACAGGCTGGTGGTCGGGCGAACCTAAGCGCGTTGCCGCTCTTGCTTGGCCGTCGTGTTGTAATGCCTGCACGATGTCGGTATTTGCCAGCGCCTGTTCATGTGTGGCAAGGTTCGTTTCAGTTTCGTCGCTTCGCACATCGGTACTTAAGTCGTTTTTCACGTAGGTTGAGCCAAGTGCGTGTCTGTCGTCGAGCGCAGGCGTCATATAGCCTTTATGACACAATACCGTTTTGAGCTGTTCAATTGGCATTTGGGTGGGGATGGCTTCAACCTGGCCGCGAACAGGGCGAAGGGACAGGCTGTCAAAATCGCTAGCGTTTACCGCACCTGCGCCAAGGGCAAGAATAAGATGATCGGCAATAACGTTTTCTTGCGATAAGTCGCTATCGAAAGTGTTGCTATCAAGATCACCCTTAGCACATTTCTCAGGCTCACCAAGGTTAAAACAAATTTGCACTTTATGTGTTGCTGACCCGTTTACGCTGCCATCTTTAGTTATAACCACATCACCCGTATCAAGAGCGCCGGTTGAAGCACCGCCGTCAACATTACGTAGCGTTCCCTCAATCGCTTTATGGGATACATAGGTATGATTGGGTTTCAGCGTGAGCTTGCCACTTTGAAGAGCTTCTTCAATCATGGCACTAACTAGCTGTGGAGGAGAAAGCCATCCGCCCAAGCCAATGTATAAGCCAGAGTAGGGAAGAGCTAGGTTAGCGATATCGCTCACTTCTTTGTTGTCCACGGGTTTAATTAAAGCTTCAGGCCATACGTCGGCTGCTGCCAGTTTATTTTGGCGTTCCGCTACCTTGTCGTTAAAGCTTAATTGAATAACGCCACAAAAATCATGGGCAACGTCGGCTAGGCCACAGGCTTTTGCATGTTCAATAGTGTGATCGTAGGCTTGTCTAGCATACAAAAAACTGTGCGCCTGAATGCGGCTGGCAATACTTGCTTCGCTATGAAGCTGCGGGTAAAAGCCGCCTTGCGGGTTTCCGGACGCGCCGCTTGCAAGAGTGTCCCCATCGAAATACAAGGTGGTGTTAATACCGCGCTTCACTAACGCAAGGCACGCAGTGGCTGCAGCAAGGCCGGATCCTACTACTGCTACTTTACTTGTTTTATCTAAACTGCCGTTAGCGTACCTGTAATAGGGGCCAGCAGGCAGGCGAAGTTTATGCTGCACATTTTCGTTGTCTTGGTTAAAAACGCCGGTCAGCATGTCACGCTTACGGCCAAAGCCGTTGCGTTTTTTAATGCTAAAACCCACACCAGCTAGCCCACGCTTTACTATGCCTGCGGCGGTAAATGTGCCAAAGGTTGTACCGGTTTTTGATAAGCGAGCCATTTGGCTAAACAGAGCGTCGGTCCACATGTCGGGGTTTTTGCTTGGTGCGAAACCATCTAAAAACCAGGCATCGATTAGTCCATTTGCAGGGGAATGCCATTGAGGTAAAAGCTCGTGAACATCACCAATCCACAGGTCGAGCGTGGTTGAGTGCTTATTGAAATGTAAGCGATGACAACCTTCAAGTCCCATAGGGTAAAGTGCAGCGAGTGCTTGCGCTTCGTCTTTAAGGGCAGGGAAAGCTTCTAGTGCACGCTGCATATCCTGTTGAGGCAGTGGAAACTTTTCCGTGGTAATAAAGTACAGGTGCTTAAGTGGATGATTCGGGTTCGCTGCTTTAAATTCGTTAAAAGCACGCATAGCAACTAAGAAATTAAGCCCAGTCCCGAAACCTGTTTCGGCAATGACAAAAGTTGGGTTGCGCCACTGTTGCCAGCGTTCAGCAAGGTCGTTGCCAGCAACAAAAACGTGTTGGGTTTCATCAATTCCGCTGTCGTTAGAAAAATAAACGTCGTCAAAATGGTCGGCGACAGGTGTACCGCTCTCATTAAAATGAACCTGTGCATGCTTAGATTTCACTGTTTATTTTTCTCCGCTTATATTGTTTTGGTGCTGGCACTCTAGTTTGGGGGCTGTTTTTACTCGTTCATCAGCTTGCCCATCCGATGATTGGCTTGAAACGTTAAAGCTAGTTTGTCGCGTTGGTGAACAAGACGCCTCTGCGAGTGCTGAAAAATGCGTGGTGACTTTACTGGTCACGCGCTGCGCGCCAAGCATACCGCCAATAGTGACCCAAGAACCGTTAACGTTAATTAATCCGCGATGATCCATGGTGGGCGCTTCAGCTTCTGTTTTCGATATACCCCACGTTTCTTTTGCAATATCAAAGGCCCAAATGGCGTCATCTGCAGTTGAAGGCTCGCCGTTATAGCCAATGCCATCGTAGTTGTACGGGTTAGCCGAGCCGCCTAAAAAATAGATTTTATTGGTGGCCTCATCGCCCGCTGCGGCCATGCGATAGCGCGCAGTACCTGTTGGATGGTCAAGTTTACGCCAATCAACCTTTAAAGGGTTTTTCTTATCAATTACGCCTTTGAAACAGGCGGTTTCTGCAGCAAAGCTACGGCGTTTATCACTGTGCGGTGTTACTGATACGCCGTCACAAATTACCATGGTGTTATTAACGATGCCTCCAGCTTGACCAAATACCGGTTGGCCAAGAAAAGGGCTTGCCTGTTGCCATTGCTCGGTTTGCGTATCGTAGATTTGTACAAGATTTACGTTGCCATCGTTGTGCCAGCCTGAAACTAAGTAAACGTAGCGGTCTTGGTAAACCAGTGCAGTTGCATCATCAACAGGTACAGGCATAGGCGCCAATAGCGTATATTCCTCTGTCGTGGGCGAGTATTTATAAACATCTGGCGTACTAATTTCATTATGATCTTCATCCACCGTGTAGCCACCAAAAATGTAAACGGCATCGTTAACACCTACCGCCACGGAAGCCAAGCGACCTTTTAGTGCAAGGCTGGATGGAACTGGGGGAAGAGCTTGCCACTGCAAAGGTTTATCTTTGTTGTTAATAACGAGCTGCCAAGCTCGGTTGTGCACGTCTTTATGGGTTTTGCCTTTGCCGAGCCCCATAAAACTAAATACATATTGTGTGTTGTTTATGGTGACAGAAGCTACGGCATTGTTTGACACAGGCTCTGGTAGCGCGGGGAGCCTAATAGTCGAAGCTGCTGCTGAGACAGTCGCTGCAGAAGCAATGATAAAGGCTGCCACCACGAAAGAAAGTCGGGGTATCGCACTTTGAAAAATGTGTAGAGCAATGGTTCTTGGCTTTTTTAATAACACAGCAATCTTCAGTTTTATCTAAATTTTGAACGTTTGGCCGCGTATTCTACCTGTCACCTTTTTGTTTTTCCGCAAAAGTTTGTACCTGCTTAAAACTCTTCTTTTTTTATTGCTTCTGCAAATAACAATCTATCAGTAAAAACAATACGTTTATTTAATTGCCATTGTAAATAATTTGTTAAATTTAGCTGTACATCTATTGAAGATAGTTCAGGGAGAAGATATGGCGGGCGTGTTTCACCAATGTGGCAAGAGCATTTGCAAACGCACAAGAGACGAAATGGATGAGCGTGCACGTATCATCGCGTATGCACTTGCTGAGCAAGATGTAAAAGAAAACGATGTGGTAGCTATTTTTATGCGAAACCACGTCGATATATTCGAAATAGTAGAGGCATGCCGATATGTGGGTTCGCGTTATGTTTTGCTTAATTGGCACAGCCCAGTTGCAGAACTTTTGCCTATTTTAGACGACTGCAGCGCTAAAGTGCTGTTCGCTCATCGCGATTTATTAAAGTGGGAGAATGACCGCCAAACCTTATTACAAGTTCCTACCTTGTCAGTGATATACACGATTAAAACGCCAAAAAGCATTTTAGAGCGCTATCATCTTACAGGTGAGTCTGAATTGGCTAAAGAACCGAAAGCTGGGGGGCAGTATCAGTGCCTTGATACGCTATTAGCTGCCCCAAACGCAAAGCGCCACAATGAACCGCCGAAACGCTTCAAGGGCATGTTTCCGTACACGTCAGGCAGTACAGGAAAACCCAAGGGCATTATGCGCGATGAAGACCTAACGCGGCCGGACCCTTATTTGATATTCAAAGGCCTCTCTGAAGCGTTAATGCAATTGTCGGAAGGTGACCGCTTTTTTGTCTCTGCACCACTTTATCATAGCGCACCTCATGCGCTTACGCTCTGCTGTTTAGCAGCGGGTAATGTTGATGTATACATTGAGCCTCAATTCGACCCGGAACGATTTTTACAAGACATAGAGCGGTTTAAACTGACTCATGCTTACATTGTTCCCACCATGATGGTGAGGCTACTTAAACTGCCCGAGTCGATAAGAAGCAAATACGACACTTCAAGTTTGCGATTTGCCTTATCAACAGGGTCGGCACTGCCAAGCGATGTGAAAGAAGCAATGATTAACTGGTTTGGGCCAATATTTTATGAGTCTTATGGCGCTAGCGAATTGGGCTTCATGACCTTAATTTCATCTAAAGAGGCATTAGCTAAGCCTAATTCTGTGGGCAAGCCCATTCCCGGTGCAGCAATTAAAATACTGAGCGACAATAAAGAGGCGTGTGAAGTAGGGGACGTTGGCGTTATATACGCGCATCTCTCTATGTTCGCGCCATTCAAGTATACCAATACTACGGGCGCGCCGAGTGACTTGCATGTTGGTGAATTCACAACATTAGGCGATATGGGTTATGTGGACGAAGATGGTTACTTATACATTTGCGATAGAAAAAAAGACATGATCATCTCAGGTGGCGCCAATATATTTCCTGCTGAAATAGAAAGCGTCATCATAGAAATGCCTGAGGTTGCAGACTGCGCGGTATTCGGTGTGCCTGATGCTGAGTATGGCGAGAAAGTCGTGGTGGCTATTCAATGCCTACCCGGCAATACGCTTTCGATTGATGCGCTACACGGGTATTTAGATGGCAAACTAGCGCGGTTCAAGTGGCCTAAAACGTTGCAAATACTCGAAGCTCTGCCCAGAGAAGATACGGGTAAAATATTTAAGAACAAACTTAGAGCCCAATTTAGTGAATAAAAGAAACCGCAAAAGTTTATGTTCAAGCTATTTTGAAGGTTTTGTGAAGGTATAAATTAACGCTAGTCATGACCCTGTGCATTCGTGCTACATTGGACTTATTAAAATAAAAAACTACGTAGCCGCAGACGGTAACAACGAAAGAGAAGGGAAGTGGTCAAGTAACCTGTTTGTACCAATATGCACAGCATTGAAACAGGTACTGTAACGCTTAAGTATAGCTAGTTCGAGTATGGCAATTGGCAGAGCAGACCACTTTACCATTCAAAATCGTTACCATAAGCCGCAACAACGCAAAGGGTAAACTATGAGAAGAGCAGTTATCACCGGTCTTGGTATCGTATCAAGCATCGGCGTAAATAAAGAAGACGTACTTGCTTCACTAAAAGCGGGTAAGTCTGGAATTACATTTTCAGAACAGTTCGCCGAAATGGGCCTTCGCAGCCAAGTTTGGGGCGACATCGACATCGATTTGAAAGAGCACATCGACCGCAAAGCTATGCGCTTTATGGGCGATGCGGCAGGCTACGCGTACGTAGCGATGCAACAAGCCATTGCAGACTCTGGTTTAGAAGAAAGCGACATTTCAAACGAGCGCACAGGTATTATCGCAGGCTCAGGTGGCGCGTCTTCTGAAAACCAAGTGCTTTCTGCCGATATTCTTCGCGAAAAGGGCGTTAAGCGTGTTGGGCCCTACATGGTTCCTCGCTGTATGGCATCTACGGTATCAGCTTGCTTAGCGACACCGTTTAAAATTCGCGGCGTGAACTATTCAATTGCCTCTGCCTGTGCAACCAGTGCCCACTGTATAGGTAACGCGCTAGAGCTTATTCAGCTTGGTAAGCAAGACGTAGTATTCGCCGGTGGCGGTGAAGAGCTACATTGGTCACTATCAAGCCAGTTCGACGCTATGGGCGCACTAAGTTCTAAATATAACGACAATCCTGCTGTGGCATCACGAACTTATGATGCAGCACGCGACGGCTTTGTAAGTTCTGGTGGCGGCGGTATGGTTGTTGTTGAAGAACTTGAACACGCACTAGCACGCGGCGCAAAAATCTACGGTGAAGTAGTAGGTTACGGTGCTACATCAGATGGCTTCGACATGGTTGCACCATCGGGTGAAGGCGCAATTCGCTGTATGAAGATGGCGATGCAAAATATCGATGCGCCTATCGATTACTTGAACACCCACGGCACGTCTACGCCTGTAGGCGATGTGAAAGAACTTGCGGCGATTCAAGAAGTGTTTGGCCAAGCGGGCGTACCTATTAGTGCAACAAAGTCACTGACAGGTCACGCATTAGGTGCAGCGGGTGTAAACGAAGCTATCTATAGCTTGTTGATGATGGAAAATAACTTTATCGCGCCATCAATTAACATCGACACGCTAGACGACGCAGCACAAGGCTTAGATATTGTTACCGAAGCACGTGAAGCAACGCTAAACACAGTGATGTCAAATAGCTTTGGCTTTGGCGGCACTAACGCAACGCTGGTTATGCAGCGTTATAATGGCTAGTCAAAGCAGCTAGGAACAGAAAATTTTTAGCTTCATTTTAAGAAGCTTGAAAATAAAAAGGGCGTAAACCTGAACACCTTGAGTGTTTGTGTTTACGCCCTTTTTTATTGTAGACACTTATCGCTTTCTAAAATAAAGATTGCGCACACGGCCGTTAGATATTTTGAAGCCATTCACCTCACCGTGAACATCGCGTTCAAATAGGATATCGCCAACTTGTGAGCTAAAAAAGTCACCTTTGACTGGCGCAATATAATGGTCGCTCAAACGGTGATGAGAAATTTTCAGCTGTTTATTTTCTGGTGAAAAGTGATAAGTGGAAGAAAGTTCAGGGCTGAAGTAACTGCCGGCGAATTGCGATAACCAGGTTTTGGTTATTTTGACTGGTGTATAGGCAACCGACACATACGTATCGACATTGTCTACTTGCACGGTCATTAATCTTTTCTCATCGCTTTCAGTAAAGCTAACATAAACCTCTCCCTCTACATTCAGCATTTTGAAGGTGTTTTCGCTGATAGGAGCGAGTTCGCTTACGTTGTCTTCCCCTCTTGAATACATTAGTTTCCCATTTCCTAAATATATTTCTCTTGAGTACGTTTCTGGTTCATACCAATAGTGACCCACATAGGCTTTGAGTGTGTCTTCATCTAACACAAGAAAATGAGATTTTTCTTTAGGTGAGATTGACTCTAGAAATGCGTCAGCAATCGCGTTCTGAGGGGGAGGAGTATTTGTCTCTAGAAGCCTGTCAGCAATTTGTAGAGCCAATTCCCATGGCCTTGCATCTGCGCCATTGTTCAATATTGCTATTGCTAAATTTTGTTTAGGGAATCGAGCTAAATACGAACGAAATCCTGCGTCTCCGCCGCTATGCTGAATATATTTCGTACCTTTGTAGTTGCTAATAAATTGCCCATAGGCACCACCAAATG
Source organism: Alteromonas sp. ABM1_013 (assembly GCF_056160505.1). Taxonomy (NCBI): domain Bacteria; kingdom Pseudomonadati; phylum Pseudomonadota; class Gammaproteobacteria; order Alteromonadales; family Alteromonadaceae; genus Alteromonas; species Alteromonas sp. ABM1_013. Next base: position 431,553 of record NZ_JBSWXH010000005.1, on the reverse strand, counting down.
TTTCTCCATTGTTTAAGGACGCAAGGGTATTCATTTGCTCGATTATAGCAGGGCTACCCACCGTCGGTTCGGTGAAATTAGCTGACCATTTCAGCAGATCTTCTGCGGTCGTAAATAAACTGGTTGCACCTACATTTGAAAAGTTCAACACGCTTTTTTTGTAACCATTGCCGTTACGCTCGTATGAGTAGGCCCTATTGCTAACGATCTTTTGATGGTCGTCGTAAAACAAGCTGTTACTCATATTCAATGGCGTGAACAGCCTTTCTTGCGTGAATTGAGCAAAAGATTTACCGCTAACACGTGCAACAACCTCTGCTAATAGTGTGAACCCGGTATTTGAGTACAGAAACTCTTCTCCCGGTTTGAAGTTTAGCTCTTTTTGTCGCGCTACTATTTTCAGTACGTGTTCGGTAGTGATTACGTCATCTAATCGCCAACCAGCCATACGCAACAAATTCCATTGATCTCGCATGCCGCTTGTATGTGATGCTAAGTGTCGTAAAGTTATTGCGTGACCAAAATCCGGCACTTCTGGAATGTATTGTCGTATGTCGTCATCGAAATTTAACTTACCTTCTTCAGCAAGTAGAAGAATGGCGAATACGGTAAATTGCTTAGATACGGATGCAACGTGAAACATAGTTTCTGGCGTAACAGGTATATCGTACTCTAAGTTCGCACTGCCATAACCTTTTGAAAATATAATCTCTCCATCCTGCAGAACTGCAACTGAGGCTCCTGGTTTATTAATATCATCGAATTGGGTAAATAGTCGGTCAAACTCGATAGTTTGTTGTGACGGGCTATTAAGAGGCTTTTCTAGTTTTGGGGGAGGTTGGCAGGCGAATAAACCAATCAATAGTAGAAAACTAATGACTAGACGGGCTGCGAATTTAGACATTTTAACGATTCCTTGTTATCACTTATTTCCAATTTTTTCCGACGAAGGGCAAACGTCAATACACTGCACAAAAACGCAAAAGCTAGTCACAGAAAAAGGTTAGAGTAAAGTTGTTTTAATTTGCAGGCAAACATATTTTCTATTAACTACACACTGACGAAAATGCTATTACACTTGTTCTTTTCACTTTGACTTGGTTGCTATTTCCTATCATTTGCTAAATATACTAAGTTTATTACGGAGTAATTTAGTATCAGTTGGCCTAAAAAGTAGTTTCCTTTTTTAGAGTTTGATTAGTTTAATATTTGAGCCCTAATTATTTGGTAGAACCTTCATTCTTCGAAAGGACTTTAAATGGATTTTGTTCTTTTTTTAATTACAGCATTGGCACTAATAATTAGCCTTATAAGAGAAATTAGGAAACGAGGCAGCGACAGCATAGGCGTTGTAGTCTGGAAATATTTTAGCTATTACACAACACTTTCGAACCTTCTTGTCCTGATTTGGTTCGCTGCTTTGACTTTCTGGCCTGAGCAATCAGTTGCTCAGTTTGCTAAAAGCCCGAATGTAGCCACTGCAGTTACTTTTTATATAGTTACAGTTGGTATTGCTAACTACCTTATCTATGGATGGCTTAAACTTTCATTGTTTGAACGTATTTCAGATTTATTAGTCCATGCCGTTACACCCGTAATCACACTTGTGTACTGGATTTTCTTTGTAGAAAAAACGCTGCTTCAATACGCTGACTTAGGCTATTGGCTCATTTTTCCGCTGACTTATGCCGCGTATACAATGTCTCATGGGAAATGGACAGAATTTTACCCTTACGAATTTACAAATGTTCAAGCGTTAGGCCTTAATAGAGTTTTATTAAATGGATTAGTATTATCTATTAGCCTCCTTGTTGGCGGCGCTCTATTTATATTTTTGGGAAAACTCTTGGCAAGTTATAATAGTGCACTTTAGCCGCTTGTTCTGAGCGTTGGGGATCTTATACATGGGCTACGATACTTCGTTTCTAATTTTAGCTCACGCGTTATCGACCATTTGTTTGGGGGGGAAGGTTTGCTGCTTGACTTAAAAGGCTTGTGAGGCCCCTGTGTACGTGAAGCAACCCTCCAACTAAAAGCAGGTGAAATTCCTGCAATTCGCTTTAAGCAGTCTACAAGACGACCAACCCTACAGGCGAAATACTCAGATTAGATCTGAGCTTATACAAATTAAGGTGTTCTTTTCAGCCCAACCCGTTTTCCAATAAATTAGCCTCTTATGTCGTCTGCTGAATCAAAGCTGCAGCATGTTTAATGGCTTTTCGAATCCTATGATAGGTACCACAGCGACAGATATTGTCGCTCATAGCTTCATCAATGTCATCATCGTTGGGATTGGGATTAGACTCCAAGAGTTTGACGGCGGTTAAAATTTGTCCTGCCTGACAAAAACCACACTGAGCGACATCTTCGTTTATCCATGCTTCTTGCACCGGATGCAGAATGTCATCGACCGCAAGCCCTTCAATAGTGGTTAGCGATGCACCTTCCACGTCTTCCATCGGAACAATGCATGGGCGGACTAGCTCACCGTCTTTAAAGATAGTGCAAGCGCCACACACGCCAACACCGCAACCATATTTTGGGCCAGTAATACCAAGTCGATCACGCAGGAGATACAGGAGCTCATCGTCGTTTTCAGCATCAATAGAAACCGGGTTATTGTTAACATTAAATGTAATTTGTGGCATGAATTATCCCTCTGGATAGAAGTCACGAAGTGGAAAACGACGTGGTGCAATGCCCGTCGCCCTGGCAAATGCGTTGGCTATCGCCGCTGCCGCTGCAGGAACTACCAACTCGCCTGCACCTCCCGGTGTTTCTCCGTTAGGCGGCATAAAATGCACTTCAATATCCGGTGGCGTGTTGCGCATTCGAGCAATTTCAAAATCGCCGTAACTGCTTTCGCGTATGGCGCCATTGTCGAGGTGTAAACTGGTGCGGATCATGTAGGTAATGGCATCGGTTGCCGCACCGATAACTTGCGCCTCAAGGCCGGTTGGATTCAATACTCGGTTCACATCCAGCGCGACAACAATCTTGGTGACTTTACATTCTTTCTCCGGATCTTTGAACGTTTGTAATTCAACAAGCACTGCGGCTCGAGACTTATACTCTTTATGCAACCCGAGGCCCTGGGCACGTCCTTTTTTCATACTCCTTCCCCAATTGCCCTCTTGAGAAACTTTTCGCAGAACAGCTTTAGAGCGTTCATCATCCAGCATTTGTAACCTGAACTGGTATTCATCCTTGTTCATTGCGCGAGCCAACTCGTCAACAACTATCTCGTTTGCGACGGCAGCAGTGCCAGAGTAGATGCCGCGCCAAGAGGAGGTTGGCACAACGAATTTTTTTTCGTTTAGCAGCAAGGAAGTTACACCAAACTTATATTGCACCAGTTGCGTTGAGTGCCAGATTGTCTGGCTGAAAGCAGCGGGCGCTAATTCTCCTCCCAATGCAGTAATACCGTCGCCAAAGCCATGTTCGAGATCCAATTCAGCGGTCGCAGCGCGATGGTCAAACGACAACACTTTTTTGCCAATTAAAAAACCTCTAGTGTAAGTCGCTTTTACGTTATGCAAGCTGAGCGGTCTTGCGCGTCCAAACTTTGTGTCGTCCTGTCGAGTAAACATAAGTTTGATGGGTCGGTTTACAATTCGTGAAATACGCGCGCCTTCAACTGCTGCATCAAAAAATAAGCGACGGCCAAATGAGCCGCCGCTCTGAATTACATTCACCTCGACTTCAGTGGGTAAAACTCCAAGCTCGCGCGCAATTTTGGCTTGTGCTGCAAGTGGCGTCTTGGCGCCAGTCCAAACCCTTACCTTTGAGCCGGTTGCATCGGCAAGTGCTGTCATGGTTTCCATGGGGGCATGTGCCAAATAAGGAAAGATGAACTCGCCGCCAACCGAATCGGTAGCCAGAGGAATATTAGGTAAGGTTGGCAGGTTTATCGCACGTAACTGCTCAATGACCTCGGCGTCAGATAGATTTTCGGCAGCACCCACACTCCATGAAATATTAAGAGCATCACGCGCACGAAATGCTTCGCCAAAGGAACGCGCAACAACTGCCACGCCAGAGGAATTTGCATCAACATCCAGCGGAACTTCTCTGATGGCAAGGACACCGGGCAGGCCTATTGCCTCAGAATCGTCAAACGTGATCACGCGACCACCTAAGCTGGGTGGCCTAGCGACCACAGTGGGCATCGCATCTGGTACTACGTCGAGATCCATCGCGAAATCTAGTTTGCCGGTAACGATATCGCGCGCGTCAACCCGCTTTTGCTGCGTACCGATAATTTTGTATTGTGACGGATCTTTAGGCTGTGCCAATCGAGCGGCATCGTTGCGTCCTTCAACACCTGCGGTAAGCGCAGAATAAGCAATACGGCTGCCATCGTTACCAATCGCATAGCCATTTTCTGTACTAATGTCGTTCACAGAAAGCCCGAAATGCACTGCGGCTGATAATTTTATCTTATGTAACAGGGCTGCTGCGACTTTGCGCAGCGGATCCCAAAGAGAGGTTATGGCGTGAGAGCCCCCTGTAATTTGACCAGTCGCTCGTCTGATTTCTGCCGGAGATAAAGTCGCATCAATGGAGGACATTTCAACGTCCAGCTCTTCGGCAAGAATCATCATTGCAGCGGTTAATATACCTTGCCCCACTTCCATTCGTGGAAGCTCAAAACGGACGCGGTTATCACTCGTTATCTTAATTAAATAATCGTAGTAGAAAGGGTCACCGGAGATGAGCAGCAGGTCTGTTAAATCCAGTTCATCTGCAAGCTCCGGTATTCCTAACAACTGGGCGTTGGCACCCTGAGGACGAAGAGCACCGCCGGTTATATGTAACGCAACGGCAAAACTTGAGCCCTTGAGCATGTAACCAATAAACTTTCTTCGTCCGACGTTTTCTGCCTCGACAATGTGTTCTTCATCACTATCGGATTGATCATGTATCTGTGAGGAGGTAATCGTGTCTACTTGTTCTGCATGGTTGCTTTTTGTCATAAATTCTCCGTTACAGTTCAAGACCTTCGATAGCTAACTTAACCTTAAGAAAAGTCGTTTATTTAATTCAGGTAATTGCAGCTTGCTAAACACCTGTTAACGAGATGTTATCATAAAGTATAATTTATTAAACATTAATAATAAGTAATACTAAGTAGGGGTTTTCCTTTATATACGGAGCATGTTTTCTGTGAGTTGGATAGTTGAAGAGAATTCGTTTGAGGTATTTCATCTATCTGATCTTCATGGGCGGAGTCTACCAACACCAAAGCGGCTATAAATTTCGGTCAAATAAACTGGTAACGACTAAACAAAGTATCTGGCTCGGGAATAGTGATCTTTCCATAATGCCGTTTCAGCAAACCTTCACTTTCAAGCTCGCCTAAAAGCTGATTAACCGTTTGCCTACTACTATTTATCATTTGCGCCAAAGACTCCTGCGATAGGGTAAGTGTAATCGCGTTGTTTTTAGGTAAATGCTGACCATAGCTGGTGGTAAGCATCAATAGCCTTTTTACCAGCTGATGCTTAAGGCTAAGCCCCGCACTTGAGTCGATAAACTGAAACGCACTGCGCACACGCGTGCATAGAAGGCGAGTAAAATGAGGATACAATTCTGGATACTGTTCAAGTAACGCCTTAAACGCGTTTTTTTGAATTATAGCAACGACGGAGTTTGTCTCACAGAAGTTGTCGTGAGTACGGGGGAGGTCGTCAAACATGGATATTTCACCAAACCAGGTGCCGGGCCCAAGTAACGCAAATAGCATTTCGCGGCCGTCTACACCTACCGTAACAACTCTTAAACGGCCTTCGCACACACCATAAAAACCTACACCGTCTTCACCTTTGGCATGCAGTTGTTGCCCTGCTTTTAAATGCTTAAGGCGCATCTTTTCGAACATGGCTTCCTGTAAATAGGGCGGCATCTCGCTAAACCACGTAGAGCTAGTCAGAACAGGTTTAAATTTTTCCATTTAACAAATTTCTTACAATGTCGTATATCCGACAGTGTATAGCAATTACTGCGCGTAATGTAGGCGGTAAGAGAAAGTAAATGGAAGTTTCATTGAATCGCTTAAGGTGAGGAGTCTTCAGAAAAGGGCTGACAAGCCTAAATCGACAAATCTCAATGGAATCATTTTAGATATAAAAAGAGTAAAGCTATGACAGATTCAGTAAAGTCGAAAGTTAGCAGTGAAGAATGGCAAACCCGTGTTGACCTTGCCGCGTGTTACCGCGCAGTTGCTATGTATGGTTGGGACGACCTTATTTTCACTCACATTTCTGCCCGTGTTCCTGGGCCTGAACATCATTTTTTAATTAACCCATACGGTTTAATGTTTGATGAAGTTACGGCATCCAGCCTAGTAAAAGTTGACCTTAACGGCAATAAGGTGATGGAAAGCGAGTACGATATTAACCCTGCGGGTTTTACTATTCACAGCGCTGTTCATGAAGCACGTGATGATGCCAAATGCGTGTTGCATTTGCATACAGCAGAAGGCGTGGCGGTATCTATTTTAGAAGAAGGGTTGCAGCCTTACTCGCAGCAGTCCCTTTTTCCACTAGCGTCCCTTTCTTATCATGCCTATGAAGGGGTGGCGTTAAATCCAGAAGAAAAAGCGCGGCTGGTTCGCGACCTAGGCGATACCCAATTTATGATTTTGCGCAATCACGGGCTCTTAACCTGTGCAGACAATATTCCCGATGCATTTTTGTTTATGTTTATCATGCAGCGCGCCTGTGAAATTCAGCTTAAAGCGCAGGCCACAGGTAAGCCGTTGATTCCAATTCACTCGGCAATTCTAGAGGGAATTCGTGCTCAAGCCGAGCAAGTTACTAGGCAAGCGGGTGGTTCACTTGCATGGCCAGGTATTAAACGTCGCGTTGAGCGTCGCTTCCCTGGATACGATAAGTAACTATTAAAAGTTAACGTTATCCAATACCACGATCGCAAAGGGTGAGATGGACAAAAAGCGCGAGCTAAAGCGCTTTGCTTTAAGAGTTTCCGTTTTAAAAGGTTGTATAAACTTCGGCCGTCTCTTTGATATGGCGGCCAAATGTGCATCAAAATGACGTAAATTAAGCCAACCACCGACAAGATAAATAAGGGCGCTAGGTTACTAAAAGCCTAACTTAGGGTACACTTAGCGCCATGAAAATACTTCTTGAAGATACCATTCCGTTTGGCACCGATTACCTTAATAGCGTAGGTCAAGTTGAAACCTATGCATGGCAATCTCTTGTGCCTGAAATGTTGCGCGATGTAGATATTCTTGCGCTGCGTTCTACCACTAAGGTTACTCCTGAACTGCTTACCAGCGCTAATAAGCTTAAGTTTGTGACTACCGCAACGGCAGGAACCAATCATCTAGATAAAATACATTTGGACAAGGTCGGTATTGCGCATAGCAGCGCTGCAGGCTGTAATGCCGTTGCGGTTGCCGAGTACGTATTGAGTGTTTTATTGCATGCACAAAAAGCCCAAAAGCTCGACTTGTACAATGCGAAAGTAGGTATAGTAGGGGCCGGTAACGTGGGAAGCGCGCTATCACGTATTCTAACGGCAATTGGTGTTAAACACTGTCTGTACGACCCACCGCTACAGCAAGCGTTAGCGCGAGCTGACAAAACGCAGCATAACGGGCAGTCGTTTGTAGATTTAGCACAAATTGCAACGTGCGACGTTATCTCGCTTCATGTGCCTTTCATTAAAGGCGGCGACTATCCCACTTATCAGATGATCGATAAAACTTTTCTGGAAGCGTTAACACCTGATCAGCTGCTTATCAATGCATGCCGGGGCGAGGTTATAGATGAAGAAGCGTTACTAAACCTGCTTCAACAAGAACAGACGCCAACAGTAGTGCTTGATGTATTTGATAATGAGCCTGCCATAAACACAGCACTATTTGACCACGTTTGGTTCGTAACACCACATATTGCGGGTCATTCTGTAGAAGGCAAAGTGCGCGGTACACAAATGATTTACGAGCAAATTTGTGATGTAGTGGGCACAGCCCCAGACAAAGCGCTTAGCGACTTTTTAGAGAAAACTAACCCGATCAAAGCTGCGTTAAATTCGCCAGAGGCGTCGCGGTTGTCGGTTGAAGATCTTACTGCAGTATTTCACAAGGTGTACGATGTCGCTATTGATGACGAAATAACGCGAAACGCTTTTTCATCAACATCAAAAAATAACGAAAAGACGAAATCTGAAGAGGCGAGTACGTTTTCTACACTGCGCAAGCAATACAGAGTACGTCGCGAGTGCAGCGCCTATGCGTTACAATTGCCAAAGAACACCAGTAAACAAATTCAAAACACTTTCACCAAACTAGGCTTTTCCGTTAGTCTGGTTTAGATATTTTCTTATTAGGAGCATAAAGCATTATGTCGCAAGCGTTTGACGTAGCGGTACTTGGCGCCACTGGTTTAGTGGGCCAAACTATGATTGAACTATTAGAAGAGCGAGACTTTCCGGTAAACCGTTTGTATCCTCTTGCCAGTAAACGTTCAGCTGGTAGTACTGTATCGTTTAAAGGCGAAGACATTGAAGTATTAGATGCTGATGACTTCGACTGGTCATTAGTGCAATTAGGTTTTTTCTCAGCCGGTGGAAGCATTTCAGCAAAATTTGCTCCGCTAGCCGCAGAAGAAGGCTGTATTGTAATCGACAATACTTCAGAGTTTCGTTACGAGCCTGATATCCCTCTTGTAGTGCCTGAAGTTAACGCCCATGCACTGGCAGAGTTTCGCAATAGAAACATAATTGCGAACCCAAACTGCTCAACCATTCAAATGTTAGTAGCACTTCAACCAATACAAGAAGCTGTTGGCATTGACCGTATTAACGTGTGTACCTACCAATCAGTGTCTGGTGCAGGTAAAGAAGCCATGGAAGAGCTGGCTAAACAAACTGCGGGTTTGCTAAATGCGCGTGAAGTGAAGTCAGAGTCGTTTAGTCGACAAATTGCCTTTAACGTTATCCCTCAAATCGACGTTTTCCAAGATAACGACTACACCAAAGAAGAAATGAAAATGCTGTGGGAAACCCAAAAAATCATGGGCGACCAAAGTATTTTGGTAAACGCTACTGCGGTGCGTGTGCCTGTATTTTACGGTCATGCGGAAGCCATTCACTTAGAAACACGTTCTCCGATAGATGCACAGCATGTTAAAGAGCTTCTAGCCAATGCACCAGGTATTACCGTGTACGACGGAAATGAGCAGTTCCCAACTCAGGTGAGCAGTGCTAGCGGTAACGACATTGTGCACGTGGGCAGAATTAGAAACGACATTACACACCCTTGTGGCTTAAATTTGTGGGTGGTTTCTGACAATATCCGTAAAGGTGCAGCAACAAACAGCATTCAAATTGCTGAAACGCTAATTCGCGATTACCTGTAAATACTTCAGCAGAGGTTCTGCCTTTGATTAATCGGGTAAGCACAGGAAAAGGTAAACATTTTTCTGTGCTTGCCGATACGCAAAATAAGCAGGATGTTTAGTGCGATGTAAAAAATGCGTCTGTTGCACTGTAAAAGAGATAACGTGTGTAGCGAATTTAGTGTTCTCGACGCGATGGTAAGATAAATCTCGGGACATTAAACAAGCAGCATTTAGCAAAACTTTAAGCATTAGATTAGACCAATACTACTGTCTAACTAGATCACCCTTAATAACTGGTTTATAGTTTGTAGGGTTAGGAACAGAACAACGTTAAAAACAATAGTCAGTCAGACACTTAGGCGAAGAGTAAGAACTCTAAAAAGCGCAAACAAATCTTACTGCCAGGGTCATATTAGACTGAAAAACGCTAGCTTGACGATTAATGGTTTCAAGGTGGCTTCAGAATAAAAATAAAAGCCAATATATTTTTCTGTAGTGATTGGCTAAAAAATCCGCCCATACTACCGGGTGGTAAAGACGCTTGAGGGCATATAGGACTGCTATGAAATTGCATTTGACGGGCTTACTTTTACTCACATTATGTTTGTCTGGCCCTATAATCACTGTTGATGCACAAGAACGCGCTACCTTCTTAAAAGGTCCTAAAGACGCAACTGATCAATATTCGGGTCTAGAGTACGGACCTATTGATGCTAACGATACCCTTTGGCGTATTGCCGAGCGCTATCGCCAAAATAATAACCTGAGTGTTTATCAGGTTATGACCGCTATTTATGAACTCAACCCCAACGCATTTGAAAATGGCAACTTAAACTTGTTAGTAGATGGCGCGATTTTGAAGCTGCCGTCTGAGCGTTATATTGCCAGAATCGACAAACAAAAAGCACAAATGCGAGCTGAGCAAGACGATAGGGCATTCGCTGAAACGCTTAACAAGCCTGGTAGCAGCGTAAGGAATATTAAGCCAGCATCCCCGTTAGTCAACCAACAAGACCTCACTCAAACGCAAACTGACATTGAGCAAAAGATCACCCGTTTAGATCAGGAACAAACCCGTCAGTTTGACGAACTGCGTATGCAGTTTGCCGCCTCACTAGAAAATGTTGAAGCAATTCTCAACGAAAACAGACGCTTGTACGAGCGTGTTGAGGCCGTTAATGGCGAACTAGAAACCTTACGTGGTCAAGTGGAAGGCGATGTTAAGAGCCAACTAGATATGCAAGTGGCGCTTCAGCAAGAATTGCTCGACATGATTAAAGCCGAGCAAGCGCAGCGTGAAGCCGAGAAACAGTCTTCGTTTTTAAGCGCGCTTACCAGCCCATTAAGCTTGATCATCGGTTCTGCAATTCTGTCACTCTTGTTAGTAGGTGGCCTAATCATGTGGCTGCTGAAACGCAACAGCAAGCCGGAAGAGGCGCCTGCACCTGGCCCTACTATTACGGCAGATAACGACGAAGTACCCGTACCTGATGCTGACATTGATGACCTTTCAAGTGCGTTAGCACCTGACTTCGATGACAAAGCGGAGTTGTCAGATGATGATTTGTTCAATGATGACGACCTACTTGATGACGTTCTGACTTCAGATTTAGAAGAAAGCCTTGATGACGAGCTAGAAACCTTTGCTGACCTTGAAGATGATATGTTGGTGCCAGACGATGGTGGAGACGATCTGTTCGAGGCTGGTGATGATGAGCTTGACCAGAGCGAGTTAGACAGCTTGTTTGATGATGATGACCTGTCAGACAAGGTGTTAAATGACAAAGACGCAGATGACCTAGAAGGCTTTGACCTTTCAGGTGATGACGACATCTTTGATGAAGATACCCCAGATGATAGCGAGTCTGAAGCATCGGCTACTGAAGAAGCTGTATCAGTAGATGACGACGATTTTGATATTGATGACTTGCTTGACGATGTACAAAGTCAAGGCACCGAAGAACCTGAAAGTGATGAACTCAATGAGTCAGGTGATATTGACCCTGATGATATCCTTGCTGAGGTTAACGGAACAGCCGATTCTGAAAACGTCGACGAAGACGATATAGACGCCTTGCTTGCAAGTTCTGTTGAGTCGGTATCAGAGGCTGAAGAGGGCGAAGAAAGTAATGCATCTTTACCGAATGTAGAAGATGAAGACGATAAGCCAGAGATAAGCATTGATGATTTGCTTGAAGAGCATGGCGTTGATGCAGGCCTTACCGATGAGCTAGATAGTAACGATGACCTTATCAATGAGGACATGCTGAGTAAGCTCGACGATGAGATAAATCAGCAAAACAACGAAATAGATAAGATCACCGACGATTTGCTTAACGAAATAGAGCAAATTGAAATGATGGGTGGTTTAGGCGAAGAAGATGACGAAGACGATATTGAAGATGAAATAATTACATCGGCACCGTCACCTCAATCTATCCAAAGCCTAGATGCTATCACTGATGATTTAGATGAAATAGTCACCGACGAAATAGAAACAGACGCTGATTTCAGTGATCCACTATCCGACGACCTTATCGCGGAACTTCAGGCAGAAGACGAACTTGCGGAAGAGCCTTCAGCGGATGGAATGCCTGAAGATGTAAACAATTCAGCATTAGATGAACTTGATGAGCGTGATGAAAACACTTCAAGTGAGTTACCTTCTCAAGCCGAGGATGATGGGGATTTTGAGGACCCGTTTACTGACGAGTTGCTCGCTGAACTTGAGGCCGAGCTGGAAGGTGAACCAGAAGTTAGCCCAGATGCTAATCCGGACGCTCACGATGAAGATACCGATTTAACTCTTTCTGAAAGTGAAGAAAACGAAGATGACTTTAGCGACCCTTTAACCGATGAGCTTCTCGCTGAACTAGAAGCTGAGGAATCTAAAACCAGCGAAGACGTAGATCAGCTAACTGACGAACTGCTTTCCGAACTTGAATCTGAAATAGAGTCTGAAAATGACACTGATGCAGATTTTAATGTTGAAGACGAAACCGTTACACAACCTGAAGAAATAGAACCAGCGCTAGAAGAGCAACCTGAATTAGGCACTGAACTAGAGCCCGAGCAAGATGCCGATATAGAGTCAGAACAAGAGCCTGAATTAGAAGCAGAACTTGAATCTCAGCCCGAGCCCGAAGCAGAACTCGAATTCGATACTGAATCAGAAGAGGGCGAGTTAGCACCAGAAGATAAGGTAGAGGCCGAGGCGCAGCAAGAGCTGGGCGCTGAAGCAGAGCCTGACCAAGATGCCGATATAGAGTCAGAACCAGAGCCTGACCAAGATGCCGATATAGAGTCAGAACCAGAGCCTGAATTAGAAGCAGAGCTAGAGTCTCAGCCTGATCCAGAAGTAGAACTAGAGTTTGATACTGAATCAGAAGAAGGTGAATTAGCACCTGAAGAGAAGGTTGAGGCGGAAGCTGACGCTGATAGCGAGCTTAATGATAATGTAGAGCCACAGCCAGAGCTAGAGCCAGAAGCGCTGCAAGAGTTAGGCACTGAACTAGAGCCCGAACAAAATGCCGATATTGAGTCAGAATTAGAGCCGGAGCTAGAATCAGAGCTAGAGTCTCAGCCTGAGCCTGAAGCAGAGCTCGAATTCGATACTGAATCAGAAGAAGGCGAATTAGCACCAGAAGACAAGGTTGAGGCGGAAACTGACGCTGTTACCGAGCTTGAAGAAAACGCCGAGCCAGAACTAGAGCCAGAAGCGCAGCAAGAGTTGGGCACTGAAGTAGAGCCTGAACAAGATGCCGATATAGAGTCAGAATCAGAGCCTGAGTTAGAAGCAGAGCTAGAGTCTCAGCCTGAGCCCGAAGCAGAGTTGGAATTCGAGGAAGAAGCAGAGGCTGAAATAGAGCCGGAATCTGAACTCGAAAGTGTCAATGAAAGCGCCGAGAACAATACGGGAAGTGATGCAGACGATCCGTTAGATGACGCCATCGAAGCGTTTGAAAAGCAAATGTTGGACGACATCCCTTCTTTCGGTGAGATAGAGCCTTCAGCTGAAGAAAAGCCCTCAGCGGACGAAAAGTCTTCAGCTGACGAAAAACCTTCAGCTGACGAAGAGCCTTCCGCTGAACAAGAGCCTTCATCGGATGATTTTGCCCAAGATGAATCACCGGCAGAAAAAGACAGTGATGATTACGACGACAGTCTGTTAAATGAAGCATTTGATGAAATCGACAGCTTTGAACTTGAGCAAGAGGTCGACGGCGTTGATAAAAGTGAGCAGCAACTCGAAGACTCTGGTAGCGCTGAAAAAGTGGGTTCAGCCGAAGAGCCAGGCTCAAGCGAGATTGGCTCAGAAGACAGTAAAGAAAAAGAATTCAACAAACTTGATGACGTGCCTGGTCTTGACGATTGGTTGTCAGGGGCTGACGAAGACGATGCTGTTGACGACAACGAGATACTTGATGACTTAGACAGTGCTGAGTTTGATGAACTTCTTCAGAGCCTTGAGTCTGATGATGCCGTAGATGCAAGCGACATTGAAAGCGAAGATACACAAGAGTCAGTCGCCGAAAATGATGAAGATACGTTCGAACTTGAACAGGAAGCTGATGACGAGGCCACGTTTGAGTTGGAAGAGGATGTCGCTGACAACCTTGAACCAAATGAAGGCGATGATACCCTCGAGCTAGATGAAAACGACGAAACTTTTGAGTTAGATGATGGCGACGACATAGAATCAGCGAAGGATGATAACGAAGAAGAAACTTTCACCCTTGAAGACGATGACTCGGAACCAGCGTTAGACGACCTCGACATTCCAGATGATGTAGACTTAGATATCGCCACGCCTACGGAAATTGAAGAAGACCAGCAGGGTGCAGAACTACCTGAGCCCGAAAAGGAGCAAGAGGAAGAGCTGAAGCTTGATAATCCTGATTTGGATTTAGCAGCTTTACTGAGTGATGTCGATGGTGAAAGTGAGTCTCAAACGCCATCCGAAGATTTTCTTGATGTAGAAGCGCTGATGGACGATGGCGACGACTCTGATGAAGTTGATCCAGATAGCCAAGCGCTCGACCTCGATGTGAGTTTATCTGACTTTACTGGCGTTTCTGACGAAGACACGGTAATAGATATAGATAAAGATGCGGGGCAAAACGCCAATTTAGATTTGGCTCGTGCATACATTGAAATGGAAGATGCAGATGCTGCGAAAGAGTTGCTTGAAGAAGTAATGAAAGAAGGTAGCGAAGAACAGAGACAGGAAGCGGCCTCAATCCTACAAAAAATCACCTAATTCACTTGTAGGAGTGGGCGAAAGCCTGCATTGATAGTCGTATTGAGCGGCCTGTATATTGATAAGATATACAGGCCGCTTTTGATTTCACTAACTTGCATTTATTTGCCATGCAGTAGCTGGGCTTTGATTATAAGCAGCATTGCATGTTGTAAGCGAGATGACTACACTTAGCGCCTTTTAAGAAACGGGGTAAAACTGATATGGGGCGAATTGCCTTAGGGATTGAATACGACGGTGCTGCAGTTTACGGTTGGCAACGCCAGCGCGAAGTACCGAGTGTTCAAGAGCATCTTGAAAAGGCACTATCGACAGTAGCCAACCAACCTATTGAAGTGCAATGCGCTGGACGCACTGATGCAGGTGTGCACGCAACTGGACAAGTGGTTCACTTCAGTTGTGATGCTCCACGTTCAGAACGAGCTTGGACGCTTGGGGTTAACGCTAACCTTCCAAACTCTGTTGCTGTTACTTGGGCGAAGAACGTAAGTGATGATTTTCATGCTCGTTTTTCAGCTACCCACCGCCGCTATCGCTACGTCATCCATAATGCAAAAATGCGCCCAGCAATTTTGAACTCGGGCGTTACCCACATTCATCGTGAATTAGACGAGAAGAAAATGCACCTTGCCGCCCAAGCGCTATTGGGTGAACAGGACTTCACGTCGTTTCGTGCAGCGTTGTGCCAAAGTAAAACGCCGTTTCGCAATGTGACGGATGTAAGTGTGTATCGCCAAAATCGCTATGTGATTATAGATATCCGTGCCAATGCCTTCTTGCACCACATGGTTCGCAATATCACTGGCGCGCTTGTTGAAATTGGGGCAGGAGAGCAAGATGTAAATTGGATTGCTCACTTATTAAGCCTAAAAGATAGAAGTAAATCTGCAGCCACGGCAAAGCCAAATGGTTTGTATCTGGTAGATGTCACTTACCCTGAAGAGCATAACTTGCCTAAAGGGCCCTTGGGACCACTGTTTCTGCCAGATTGCACATAGCACTGTCGATGTATACAAGGAAGTATTGTGACCACGTTTCAATTTTTATCAAAAACTTTTGGTTTGTTATTGTGTTTAACGGCATTAGAGTGCAGTGCCGATATAAAAGATAAAACCCCTAGCATACGTTTCGCGGTTAACACACCAGGTGCTGCCCCATATTTATATTATGATGAGAACTCAAAACGCTATGAAGGCATAGTCGTCGATTTTTTTAACTCGGATGAGCTATCGAATCAGTTTCGTATCGTTTATTTGGACTCGAATCGTGCTAGAAGCGAAGATTTATTAAAATCGTCATCGATAGATTTGTTTTTATCTTCTGAAAGTTGGATAAGTAAACCGAACGACTTTCTGTTTAGCGAAGAGTTGATAAAGCATGACAGCTATATCTACTCAACTTCAAATTTTGAAGGGCCATTTGCGCCCGAGGAAAACTTATCTTCTAGTATTTGTACTAGATACGGCTTTACTTATCCCGTTTTACAGCAGTTCTTTGGGACAAAAGAAGACAGCATTCAGAGGGTTGACTCTAGTAGCCAATTTACAATGACTATGATGATGTCGAAAGGACGCTGTGACTTTGCGATAATGAATGAACACAACGCGCGTGCTGTTATGTTTAACAAGGTGTTTTGCTCTTCAGAATTCTATCAGTCTCCTAACATTGTTAGCCGGGTTCGTTTAGTGTTTGTTATTCGTTCTGATTTAAACTCTCTCAAAAATAAAATAGATAGTGCGCTGAAGCACTTTGTCGAAAGTGGACAACGGCAACTTTCGCTAGAACGTCACTCAGGTGTTAATCGGTTTCCAAAACTTACATGTCACGGTGCTCCTTGAAACCAACATTCTATGAATCTCGTCAATGATAATTTAAGTAAAAGCCAACAGCGGTTAGCATTACTGATATCGACTGCCAACTTCTAAGACCAGTTTTGTTTTTTCCATTTCGTTGTATTGTGGTCTAATAGCGCGCTATATTAGGTAGCTGTTCTATTGTGTTACGTATTTTCTCTTTGTAATACAGTATGAAACTTAAAAATTTAATGCGTTGTTGACCACAAGTATGAATAAACATTAATCGTCATGGTCGGCAAACAAAAACAAAGGATTCAATTTCCATGAGCTGGATTCAAAAAATTCTTCCTCGCACGCAAACTTCACACAAAGGTAATGTGCCAGAAGGTATCTGGACAAAGTGTGGTTCATGCCAAGCCGTGCTGTATAAGAGCGAACTGGAAAAACTTCAGGAAGTTTGCCCTAAATGCGACCACCACATGCGAATTACTGCACGCCGTCGCATCGATGCGTTTTTAGACGATGGCGATCGCGTTGAGTTAGGTGCAGAGCACGAGCCGCAAGACGTACTTAAGTTTAAAGATTCAAAACGCTACAAAGATCGTATTGTTGCTGCGCAAAAGTCGACTAACGAAAAAGATGCGCTAGTGGTAATGCAGGGCAAGCTAAAAGGTATGCCTGTAGTGGTTGCATGCTTTGAGTTTGCGTTTATGGGCGGCTCAATGGCATCAGTAGTAGGTGCTCGTTTCGTTGCCGCTGTTAATGCATGTTTAGAAAATGATATGCCGCTTATTTGCTTTAGTGCAAGTGGTGGTGCGCGTATGCAAGAAGCGCTTATGTCACTAATGCAAATGGCTAAAACATCGGCTGCCCTAGCTAAGATGAGCAAAAAAGGCCTGCCTTATATTAGTGTACTGACCGACCCAACAATGGGTGGTGTATCTGCAAGCTTGGCAATGCTTGGTGACGTAAACGTAGCAGAGCCAAAGGCGCTTATTGGCTTCGCGGGCCCTCGCGTAATCGAGCAAACAGTAAGAGAAAAGCTGCCGGAAGGTTTCCAGCGTAGTGAATTCCTTGTTGAGAAAGGTGCAATTGATATGATTGTTGACCGCAGAGATATGCGTGATAGATTACACAGCCTGTTGGTTAAGTTGCATTACAAGAATTAGTGAATAACGAAAACAATCTAAAACCTGGCTCAGTGCCAAATACAGAAGGCGCAAAGGCGCCTTCTGCTTCGCAAAAAAGCCTGAGCCAGTGGTTATCCTACCTAGAATCTATTCATCCTAGCGCCATCGATATGGGGCTAGACAGAGTGAAAGAAGTGGCTAACGCCATGGCATTATCGCTCAGTCAGTCGTTGGTTATTACCGTCGCAGGAACAAATGGGAAAGGCACAACTTGCCGCTTGCTTGAACAAGCCATGTTATCGCAAGGCAAAAGTGTTGCGGTATACAGCTCACCTCATCTAACCGATTACCGTGAACGGGTGCGTTACAATGGCGAATTACCGCCTGCCAGTGAATTTGTCGATGCTTTTGAGTTTGTAGAAAGTGCGCGAAAGAGCAATGCTGACGAACCTATTACCTTAACTTACTTTGAGTTTGGTACGCTGGCTGCAATGAAAATGATGCAGTCATGGGCTGTTGATGTGGTCATTCTTGAAGTAGGCCTAGGTGGACGATTGGATGCCACCAACATTATTGATCCCGACCTTGCTGTTATAACCACTACCGATCTTGACCATCAAGATTGGCTTGGCAATACTCGCGAAAAAATCGCTCGAGAAAAAGCGGGGATAATGCGCAAAAACGGTAATGCAGTGGTTGGAGAGCTGTTTCCACCATCATCACTTTACGATGTAGCAAGCGAACTACAAGCTAACGTACGATGGGCTACACAAGATTTCGAAACAGTAGTAGCAAGTGATTACAGCGAGTGGAGCTGGAAAGGGAAGAGCAATAGTTACACGTCGCTACCTTATCCTAAAATCCCTGTACAAAATGCGAGCACGGCATTAGCAGCACTTGAGCTGCTAGATTTGCTGCCCGAAGAAAGCGTGGTTAGAGACATTATCGAAAACACCACCATGCCAGGTCGTCAACAGACAATTAGCGAATCGCCTCTTGTCGTTGTAGATGTTGCCCATAATCCACAAGCTACGACAGCTATGCAAGATTGGCTAAATCGTTACGACGTTAGCCAGATGCGCGTTGTTGTGGGTATGCTTAAAGATAAGTCAATTGCTGAAACCTTGGCGCCTCTTTCAGGGCTTAACGCCAAGTGGTACTTAGCGTCAACAAGTGGGCCGCGAGGTTGCAGTGCAGAAGTACTTGAAAATGCACTTGTTAATGCCGGCACAACCATAGAGAATATAGATACGTTTCAAGACGTGACCTCAGCATATCAACGTGCGCTTGCAGATTATCAAACTGGTGAACTTATTCTCGTTTTTGGTTCTTTTGTTACCGTTGCAGACGTACTCGCTGAGCAAAACTAACACGCGCATTGTAAGAAAAAACGTGTATTCAAGCAGGAGAGCACAGTGACATCGGCATTAAAGAATAGACTGGTGGGGACAATTATTGTTGTCGCCCTAGCGGTTATCTTTTTACCAGACTTTCTTGATGGCAAAAAGCAAACGAACAGAGAGCCCTTTGTCTCTGTTCCAGCTAATCCGCCTAAAAAGCCCATCGTAGAGCCTGAATCTTTCCCATCAGAGCGGGTAGCGAAAGCTGCGGTTCCGGCTGTGGAGATTGAAGATGAAACAGCGTTAGATGAAGAGCAGCTTGCTTCAAGTTCTGGTGATAGCAAAAGTACTGATCAAGCTACTGCTGCTAAGGCGCCAGTGCCAAAAGCATTTGAAGAAGTAGACGAGTTAGCGAGCCAAACGGTTGTTGATACGAAAAGTGCCACTGCCGATGATGACGCAGGCTGGGTTATTCAGCTTGGCAGTTTTCGTCATGAAAAAAACGTAAAGGCATTGTTGGCAAAGCTAGAAAAGGCTGGGTATCGCGCGTTCAGTCGCAAAATTCAAACCAGCTCTGGTCCGCTCAATAAAGTTTTTGTAGGCCCTGATTTAGACAAAAAGAAACTGGAATCGGCACTTCCCCATTTGAAAGAGCTAACGAAACTTAAAGGGAAAGTCACCACGTTCAAAGTTGAGTAGGGCGTATTCTTTCTTTGTTGAACCACGCTTACTGAAAGGAAGTGTCACGGATTGCATTACAGACTAGTAATATTTCTATCTTCTGTTAGAATGCGCGCCATCTCGCCAAAGGCTCGTTGCTTCATCATAAAAAGCAACATCAACGCAATAAAGAGACGATGAACTGGGTAGACTTTTCCATACTGGGTATCATTGCGGTATCTACCTTAATAAGCCTTATTAGAGGGTTTGTTAAAGAAGCCATCTCGTTAGTGGTGTGGTTTGCTGCACTCTTTATTTCAAGTAATTTCTACGCTGACCTTGCCGTTTACTTCACAGCCATTGACGACCCTTATCTGAAAAACGGCGCTGCAATCGCTGCGCTATTTATTACAACGCTCATTCTGGGCGGCATGATCAATTACGTCATAAGCCAATTGGTACAAGCAACGGGGTTGTCTGGCACAGACAGGGCCCTTGGTATAGTTTTTGGTGCTCTGCGTGGCGTGCTGATAGTTAGCGCATTGCTCTTTTTTATGGATACCTTCACCGGCGCCGCTTCCTCTAATTGGTGGCAAGCATCGGTGCTCATTCCAGAGTTTGGTGTCATCATTGAGTGGTTTTTCAGTTATGTGAAAGACTCCTCCAGTTTCTTAAATCCCGCTTGAAATAGGTAACGCACATGTGTGGTATAGTCGGAATAGTTGGTAAAACGCCCGTAGCTCAGTCACTGTACGACGGTCTAACGGTCATTCAACACCGTGGACAGGATGCCGCAGGCATTATGACTATCGACCAAAATATGTTTAATTTGCGTAAGGCAAATGGCTTGGTTCGAGATGTTTTCCATACGCGTCATATGAAAAGGTTATCAGGCAACATGGGTATTGGTCATGTTCGCTATCCAACCGCGGGTACGTCAAGCTCTGCAGAAGCACAGCCTTTTTATGTAAACTCGCCATTTGGTATTGCCTTTGCTCACAACGGTAACTTAACCAACGCCCATGAGTTACAAGAAGAAGTGTTCCGCATAGCACGCCGTCACATTAATACCACTTCAGATTCCGAGCTATTGCTTAACATTCTTGCTCACGAACTACAGCAGGTAGCGGGCTTAAGCGTAAGCGCTGAACACATTTTTGAAGTGGTAACTAAAGTTCATAAGAAAATACGCGGTGCTTATGCTGTAGTTGCAGCCATTATCGGTCAGGGTATTGTGGCTTTTCGTGACCCTCACGGTATTCGTCCGCTTGCGCTTGGTAAGCGTATGAGCGAACTGGGTGAAGAGTGGATGGTAGCCTCTGAAAGCGTTGCACTTGATGCAGTTGGCTTCCAATTTGTTCGCGATGTAATGCCAGGTGAAGCGGTATTCATTACCGAAGAAGGGCAATTGCATACCCGTCAGTGTGCAGAGAACCCGGTAACGTCACCATGTATCTTCGAGTTTGTTTACTTCGCACGCCCCGATAGCTTTATTGATGGCATTTCAGTTTATGCATCACGTGTAAACATGGGCCGTAAGCTAGGCGAAAAAATTAAGCGTGAATGGGCAGATCTTGATATTGACGTAGTTATTCCTATTCCTGAAACGTCGATGGATGTAGCGCTGCAAATTGCGAACACACTTGAACTGCCTTATCGCCAAGGCTTCGTTAAAAACCGCTATATTGGCCGTACTTTTATTATGCCTGGCCAAACCATGCGTAAGAAATCAGTACGTCGTAAGCTAAATGCAATCTCATCTGAGTTCAAAGGTAAGAGTGTATTACTTGTCGATGACTCTATCGTACGCGGGACTACATCAGGCCAAATCATTGAAATGGCCCGTGAGTCGGGTGCGAAGAAAGTGTACTTTGCATCAGCAGCACCAGAAATTCGCTTCCCGAATGTATACGGTATTGATATGCCATCGGCGAATGAACTGATTGCATATGGTCGTGAAATCGATCAGATTGCAGAGCTTATTCAAGCAGACGGTCTTATCTTCCAAGACATTTCTGACTTGGTTGAAGCCGTACGCGAAGAGAATGAAACGATTCAGCGCTTTGAAACATCAGTATTTGACGGTAACTATATCACTGCTGATATTAATCAAGAGTATCTTGAGCGCATTGATATGTCACGGGGTGAGGCAGCAAGAAAAGCACCTGTGGTGCAAGCTGAATTGAGTAACCTTGATGTACATAACATTGATGCCGCTGATTAGCATCTTTGAAATATGCTGATAGTTAACGAGAAAAGCCGCTTTTAAAGCGGCTTTTCATTATCCTATTTTGTGTTGAGTTAGGGCGTTAGTGCACGAACACTGGCCCGCCAGTTAATCCCCACACTAATACCGAGCCTGTCATTAGAATAACCAGTAAAACCAGCCCGCATGTGACTACCGAGCTTGAGTAAATAAAGCCTTTGTCTTCTGGCATATGCATCAAAATAGGTACGCCGGAATAGAGTAGGTAAACTGAGTAGCTAATACCCACTAGCAGTGCCGTCATCACTACCCAAAGTTCAGGATAAAGACCGGCAAAGCCAACCATGAACAATGGTGTTGCCGTATAGGCCGCAAGTTCTAGTGACTGGGTATACGTAGGTTTTGCATCGAACGCTTTAGCCAACTCATGAATTAACACCGCCAGCGCTACAACACCGGCAATTAAGCCAAAATACATGCCGATACCCATCATAATGGCGGTATTTTCACTTAGTCGTATTACGTCTCCTGCGCCAATACTCCACCCAGTATGCGCACTAGAATAGTAGGCTACGAGGGAAGGGATAAGTGCAATAAAAGCAATGTGGGTAAGCGCGTAAAAATAGGTTTCGTGTTTGGTATCAATGGTTTGCCATTCTTCTCTTGGATGAGTGTAAATACCAATTAGATGATTCAAAATCATAAAGTCCTGCCTTATTCACCAACGTTATTATTTTAAAAAATATTGTTGTGGGGCAGGGTAAACACACGGACAAACCGTAAAACCAGGAAAACACGAACACGACGCAAGGCGTCAAACACTGCCATTAACAATATGTTTACAATCTGAGTGTGCAGCAGAAAAGCAAAGCCGTCAATATAAATTGATTAATTTATAAACGGGTGCGTAGCGTTAACTGAAGCGAGGTGCGCCTGAGTGGAAACGCAGTTCCTTGTCGTCATTTTCAATAAGTGATTTTTCAACGCTTCCGAAGTGAGCAACGCGCTCTGAAATATCGGTTTTGGCGATTTGCCCTGCGAGGGTAAGGTAATCTTCAAAGTGTCTGGCCTCAGAGCGCAACAGCGACACATAGAACTTGCCTAAATCTTCGGAAACATACGGCGCAAGTTTGGCAAAACGCTCGCATGAGCGGGCTTCAATATAAGCACCACAAATAAGCTTATCAACCAGCTTTTCAGGCTCGTAGGTGCGCACGTGACGTAACAACCCATTCGCATAACGGCTTGATGTCACTGACTTATATTCAAAGCCTAACTCGTGCATAATTTCGAGTACTTGATAGAAATGATGAAGCTCTTCTTTAATCAGCATCACCATCTTATCTAGCATGTCTTTTTTGAACGGATCTAAACCTTCAACATTAAACACGCTTTTAGACAGGTGCTTAGTATTTAGTGATTGCCAATCGCCCTCATGGCGGTAGGTGAAATCTTCATAGGGCTTCAGCCAGCCAAGCAATACTTTACTAGTTTCCTCATCAGCCACATAGCGACGAAGCAGGTACATAGCCGATTGTGCTGCTTTAAGCTCGCAAATTAAGTGATCGGTAAGGATAACCCGAAGGTTTTCTTCTTTCTGCGCTTCATCAATCCACGCCTGTGGCGTCTCGCAATGTAAAAAATCATTGACGGGTGACAGGAGAGACGTGACTTCAGAGGAAGATATTACAGACATGTTGAAACTCGGTTTTAAGTGCTACGAATTTTCAGTTACATTTGAATTTGTCATACTTTCAACGGTAGTGTCGGCAAGGCAGCTGTCTGCGCTGTAGACTGAGGCTATCCAAATTCGATGCTTCTGAACTGAGCGTCAATT
Source organism: Alteromonas sp. ABM1_013 (assembly GCF_056160505.1). Taxonomy (NCBI): domain Bacteria; kingdom Pseudomonadati; phylum Pseudomonadota; class Gammaproteobacteria; order Alteromonadales; family Alteromonadaceae; genus Alteromonas; species Alteromonas sp. ABM1_013. Next base: position 407,953 of record NZ_JBSWXH010000005.1, on the reverse strand, counting down.
TTACTTGATACCCGCAAGCCGTTACAACTTAAAATCGAGGCCATTAAATTACAAAATGAATTACCTTGCCCATCTTTTTTTAGCACGCCCTACTGCAGACTCCCACTTTGGTAATTTACTTGGCGATTTCAGGCGTGGCGTTGATATAAGCACATATGGAAAAGCAGTACAGCTAGGTCTTAAAAACCACTACGAAGTAGATAAGTTTACGGATAGTCACGACAGTGTTTTGGCTGCAAAAAAACTGTTTGATAAAAAACGCAGGCGTTTTGCGCCCGTGGCACTAGATATCTACTTCGATCATTTGCTGATAAAGCACTGGTCGACGTTCACGTCGCAAAGCTTTAGCGAATTTCGAGAGCAAAGCTTTTCCTTGCTAGAGCAGAGGCTGCCCAGTATGCCAAGAGCAATGCAGCATAGCGTAGGGCACATGATAACCCACGATTGGTTTGAAGATTATGCTAAAGAAGAGGGCATTGCTAAGGCCATTTCTGTTGTTGCAAAACGAATTCGGTTTGCGAACACTTTTCATCACACGGTAGATGACATAAGTGCGAATAAAAAGGAAATAGAAGCGAGATTTTTAACATTTTTCCCGGACCTCATCGCTCATATAAAGGACAGGGGGCCTGAAAATATAAATGACGGTTAGCCACGTTAACAGAAACGTATCGAAGAAATTGGTAGTTCTATCGTTGATTGCTAAGCTCACTTATTAACAGCGATATAGTCTCAATATGGTGCAATGAAGGTCTGTTTGGAAAACAGGTTGGCTTGCGCTCAACTAATTAAAAAACCAAAAACTAACGACACACAAAAGAAGAAAAATGAAAAATAATCTTACATCAAATAGAAATACAAGAAGCCTGCTATTTAGTCAGGTTAATTCAAAAAACAAATCACAGGTAGACCATGTACTAGTGTCTAAGAGATGCCACCGTCTATCAGCATGGCTAACGGCGGTGATGATTGCTTTTGTTAGTTTGACAGTCAGTGCTTCTGCCCAAGAGGAAAGCTCGGCCTCTCACGCTCGTGCGATTAAAATTGATAGTAGTGTAGTAACAGAGCATGAAACCAAAATTCTTGGCAAGCGCGTAAAGTACAGCGCGACAACAGGTACTCAGCCGGTTTGGAACAGTAAAGACGAAGCGGTCGCCACTTTGTTTTATACGTATTATCAGCGCACTGACGTAAAAGAGAATGTCGAGCGCCCGCTTATTATTTCTTTTAACGGAGGCCCGGGCTCTGCATCAGTGTGGATGCATGTAGCTTACACAGGCCCTCGCATTCTTAATATTGACGATGAGGGCTACCCGGTTCAGCCCTATGGTGTTCAAACGAATCCTTACTCCATTTTGGATGTGGCTGATATTGTATTTGTTAACCCTGTGAATACGGGGTACAGCCGTGTGCTGCCTAAAGCTGACGGCAGCATGCCATCGCAGGATGAACAGCAGAAAATGTTCTTTGGCGTTAACGCGGATATTAGCTATTTGGCCGACTGGGTGAATACCTTTGTAACACGCAATAATCGCTGGCGTTCGCCTAAGTATCTTATTGGTGAAAGTTACGGTACAACACGGGTTTCGGGCCTAGCATTAGAACTTCAAAATCGCCAGTGGATGTATTTAAACGGCGTCGTTTTGGTGTCACCAACGGATATTGGCATTGAGCGCAACGGGCCAGTAAAGGCCGCCAATCGCCTGCCTTATTTTGCCGCTGCAGCCTGGTATCACAATAAACTTGAACCAGAACTGCAAAATAAAGACCTTACTGAACTATTACCCGAAGTCGAAAACTTCACTATCAACACATTGATTCCAGCACTCGCTAAAGGTGGCTTTATTAGTGATACAGAAAAGCGTGATGTACTAAAACAAATGGCACGCTATTCGGGTTTAAGCGAGGCGTCTATTGCGCAAAACAACCTAGATGTAAGCACCGCTTTCTTTTGGAAAGACTTATTGCGAGATGAAGGGAAAACCTTAGGCCGTTTAGATAGTCGCTATTTGGGTATAGACGCTAAGCAAAGTGGCGATCGCCCTGACTATTGGGCTGAACTGACCTCATGGCTTCACTCATTCACGCCTGCTATTAATTACTATTTGCGTGAAGAGTTAAATTACAAAACCGATATTAAATACAACATGTTTGGAAACGTGCACCCCTGGGATAGAAGTAACAACAAAACGGGGGAGAACTTGCGATTAGCCATGGCGCAAAATCCATATCTAAACGTGATGATTCAAGCTGGCTATTACGACGGTGCCACGAACTACTTCGATGCTAAATATACTATGTGGCAGCTAGATCAAAGTGGCACGCTAAAAGACCGTTTAAGCTTCAAAGGATATCGCAGCGGACACATGATGTACCTGCGTCGCGATGACTTGAAACAGTCTAACCAAGACTTACGTGAATTCATTAACGCAAGCACACCGAGCAAAGGTGCACCTGCCATGTATCACCGAAAGTAAACAGCTAATCGCAGTGTGTAATCAGCGCACCTGCTTTTTTGAGCTGCGTTAAATATTCAGCGCAGCGCTCTTTTAGCATATCTCTTAATAGCCTAACCGCTGGTGTAATAGACTGGCGGCTTGGGCATATTAGCCAAAGTTGCGTGGGTTTGGGTTGGTAGTCTGGCAACAAAGTCACAAGCCGACCATTTATGATGTCGTCGCAGATATCTAAACTTGATTTAACGGCGACTCCTTTCCCTGCTACAGCCCATCTTCTGACCATTTCACCGTCATTAGCTGTCCTGATGCCCTGCATTTTTACCTTTATCGGTTTATCGTCGTGTACGAATTCCCATTCGTTATAAACTTTATCGTGCAGCTGATAAAAAAGCCCGCTGTGTGCTTGTAAGTCATCAAACTCTTCAGGCGCACCGTAGGTGTTGATATAAGATGGAGAAGCAACAAGTAAGCGTGGAACGTCACAGATTTTAAAGCCATAGACGCTGGCATCGTCAGGCGAACCATAACGTAAAGCTAAGTCGATTGGGTCGCGATAGAAGTCGATATTACTGTCATTCAAATTGAGCTTAACGCTTATTTTCTCATGCTCTTCCATAAAATCATCAAGCCAAGGCGCAATCACATTGCGCCCCAAATCAGACGATAAACCTAACCTTAGTTCACCTTCAATAACGCCGGTATCACCTTTCAAGTTCTGCTTGGCGGTTGTCAGCATTGACATTGCTTGCTCACAAGTGGGAAGGAAACGTTCACCTGCAGAAGAAAGCCTAAGCGATCGTGTTGTGCGAACAAACAATTCAGCGCCAAGTGCTTGCTCAACGCGTTTAACCGCAGCACTTGCCGTTGCTGTTCGCATATTCAAATGGGTTGCTGCTGCAGTAATGTTTCTAAATTCAGCAACTTTTATTACTACATTCAAGTCATCGAGAAGCATAATATTCAAAAACTATTTGATAATGTTTCTTGTATTGTGATGTTTATCTAAATTTAATCAAGAGTATGATGAACATATTGTCTAAAGGAGAAACGAATTATGAAAGCTATTGGCTATACCCACTCACTTGATATTAATGAGCCTAATGCGTTAATAGACTTGGAAATTGATAAGCCAAGTGCATCGGGTCGTGATCTACTAGTTAAGATAAGCGCCATAGCGGTTAACCCTGTCGACTACAAAATTCGTCAGCGAGTCAATCCAGAGGGTGGCGAACCTAAAATACTTGGCTGGGATGCAGTAGGCGAGGTGGTTGATATTGGCTCTGATGTCACCGAATTTGCAGTTGGTGATAGAGTTTACTATGCCGGCGATTTAACGCGAGCTGGTTCAAACGCAGAGTTTCAGTTGGTAGACGAACGTATTGCCGGTAAAGCGCCTAAGTCATTATCTGACAGCGACGCAGCAGCGCTTCCGCTTACAACGATTACTGCTTATGAGTTGTTGTTCGATCACCTCGAACTGAAACAGCAAAGTGAAAAAAGCGAAGAAGTGGTACTCGTTGTAGGCGCTGCAGGAGGTGTAGGCTCCATAATGTTACAGCTTCTCAAAACGCTAACGGGGGCCACGGTTATTGCTACCGCATCGCGTGAAAGCTCTAAACAATGGGTGCAGGAATTAGGTGCCGATTACGTGGTCGACCACAGTAAACCCATGGCTGAGCAAATTAAAGGGCTAAACATTGGTGAAGTGACACATGTGGCCAGTTTAAATAATACTCACCAATACATCGATACTTATGTAGAGGTGATGAAACCGAAAGGTAAGCTTGCATTAATTGATGATCCAGAAAGTTTGGATGTAGCAAAGCTTAAACAAAAGAGCCTGTCACTACACTGGGAATTCATGTTTACCCGTTCTATGTTTGAAACTGATGATATGGCAGAACAAAGTCGTCTACTTACTCACGTAGCGGGCCTTATCGATGAGGGTAAAATTAAGACTACTGTAGGCAAACACTTGGGGAAAATTAATGCTGCCAACCTAATAGAGGCGCACAAAACTCTGGAAGAAGGCCGCGCAATTGGCAAATTAGTACTAGAAGCGTTTTAAGATAATGCCAATACCATGGCTCTTACCGAGAGCCATGAGTGTTAGTGTCGAGATAGGGCAAAAGCATTGGCTTCAGCCCTTTTTCTGTGTTTTTATAAGCGCTCTTACGCTCAAAAAGGTTAAAGCTTAACTAATGTTCTGCCCGATAATTCGCCTTTCAAAATAGCATCTATTTTATGGCTAACGTCATCTAGCGACACTTCTTCAGTTAAGTCGTCAAGACATTCTAATTTCCATTCACTGGCTAATTTATCCCAAAGTCTCAATCTAGGCGGCATTGGACATTGTACTGAGTCGATACCTAGCAAAGACACGCCGCGTAAGATAAAAGGAAATACACTTACATTAAGATCGGCAGAAGCAGTCAGCCCACAACATGTTACCGAACCACTATATTGGGTTGCCTTAATAGCCTGCGCTAAATATTCGCCGCCTACGGTATCAACAGCACCCGCGTATTGTTCTTTTAACATAGGGCGCTCTTTACTTTCCAACAGCTCATCGCGAGTTATTACTTTGCTTGCGCCGAGGTTTTTTAAGAATGACTCATGTTCTTTTTTGCCAGTACATGCCACTACAGAAAAGCCAGCTTTGGCAAGCAGTGCAACTGCCACAGACCCAACGCCACCCGTGGCGCCTGTTACCAAGATATCACCTTTATCAGGCGTTATGCCGTGTTCAACTAACCCTTGTACTGACAGCCCAGCTGTAAATCCAGCAGTGCCAATAACCATAGACTCTCTTAACGTAAGGCCATCTGGCTTAGGTACCGCCCATTCACTAGGTATCCGGATGTACTCGCCAAAGCCGCCTGGGGTATTCATGCCCAAATCATAACCTGTAATGATAACCTCATCGCCTTCTTTAAACCGGCCGTCATCACATGACACCACTGTACCTGCTGCATCTATGCCTGGGGTGTGGGGAAAATTTCTACTAACACCAGGGTTACCTGTTGCAGACAAGGCATCTTTATAGTTGAGTGATGAATACTCTACCTTGATGAGAAGAGTGCCGTCTGGCAAATCATTTAGTGAGCGCTCTGTGATGCCACGAGTGAATGATTTGTCTTCCTGTTTTTCTACAAGTAAAGCCTTAAACGATGTCATACCTGTCTCCGTTGGTCGAAAATTTACGCTACCCATTGTGACGATATATAAACTTTGCGCAAGTATGCACTTTTTAGTAGGGTAGTACCCAAAAAGATACTATTGGACTTTCCCGTAAAAAGCTTTAAAGGCTTAGACGCAAATTATCGCGAGAACGCCAGTTTCGGAGGAAAAATGACAGCAAGTTTAAAATCCATGGACAGTACCGCAGAAAGTGGTACTGCAGGCTCAAAGAGTACAGATCAGAATATCGAGAAAACGGGCGGAACAGTCAGTGAGCCGAAGCAATATATTTGTGGTGTCGCGGTATCGTTAGAAATTATTGGCGGTAAGTGGAAAGGGGTGATTCTTTGGCATCTTTGCCATAAAACTCTTCGCTTTAGTCAATTAAGACGAAGGCTGCAGGGTGTGACGCAGAAAATGCTGACACAGCAACTTAGAGAGTTAGAGCGAGACGGGCTGGTAAATAGAAAAGTGTATGCCGAAGTTCCACCGCGGGTGGAGTACTCGCTAACCGCGTTAGGTCGCACATTAGAGCCAACCCTGCGTCAACTATGCGATTGGGGAAGAGCGTATAACGACGAATATAATTCGTAAGGAACATCAATCTCCTTAACATTAACAAAAAAGCGAGCACTGATAAGAGACACTCTCAATGCTCGCTTTCAACGTATGAGTGAGAGTGTCTATCTCGCGGCTTAGGCTAATAACGCGCCTATAGAAAGCGTATTTTCTTCGCCACTGCTAACCGTGTTGATAGCTGCGTCCATTGCAGCGAAATCGACGGTTAACGATGCTGCATCACCTTCATTGCTCCATGACATTACTAAAGTGCTATCCGCATACGTAACGTCAAAAGCTCCGTCAAAGGCTTTGTTTTCGTTTCTAAGCTTGATGAGCTGCATTAAGCCTTTAACTACCGGCTTTTTAACTGCCTCTTCGACCATCGCGGTAGACAAATAAGGGCGGTTAATGTCACGACCTACGTTGGTGTTGGCAAGTAACTCCATATCATTATGGGCCGCAAGTAAGCCGCCGTAATAAACTTGAGGAATACCCGGGCTAAAGAACTGAATAGCACGAGCGACCAAATAGGCGAAATCATCCTTACCTAGTGCATCGTAGTATGTGCAGTTAACCTGATATAAGTCTACGTTATTCGCTGCGGCGCCTGTGGCTTTTTTAGATTCACCGTTAGAGTTCACGTGTATCTGTTCAACAAGCGCGTTGATCGCGTCTGCATTAAGTAAGCCAGGCTTGTCACCACTTGCGCCCACATCGACAATTCCAATACCATCGTGGGTATCAAGTACGGTAAAGCAGTTTCGTGGTGAAATTGACAGCCAGTGTGCCAATGCCTCTGCGTTTTTGGTAAACAAGGTGTGCAGTACAAGTGGCGGTAACGCAAAGTCATAAACACTGTCGCAACGCGCCGCAATATCAATTTGAGTTTGATAATGGCTGTGTATTTCAACCAAACACTGCATACCCATGCCGCGAGCGCGGTTAGAAAGCTCTTCAATAAACTCAAAGGTTTCTTCAAGCATAAAGCAGTTCGAGCCTGCGCGTTTTATGGCGTAGCCTGCTGCGTCAAGGCGTATAAGGTCAACATTACTCTCAGTAAACGACTGAAGAATAGACGATAGATAGTCTTTGCCCAGCTCTGACTCTACATCTATATCGATTTGATTAGAGGTAAAGGTTGTCCAGAACGGTACCGTTTCTGGTTTACCAGTTTCTGTGCCTACTTCATAATCACTAAAAAATGGCGTTGGGCGAGGACGGAATACCTGTGCTATTTGTTCGTCGATTTGCGCTGGGTCATTACCCTTAAAAATGTCTTCTTTAGTTAAAAACAGTGGCCAATAGGTAGATTCGCGCCCGTTTGCTAGCACGTCTTTAAATGCTTCACTTTGCCCTGACATATGGTTAACAATAAGGTCGGCCATAATATCTACAGACTCACCCAGCTTTCTAACGCTGTTCCAATCGCCCAAGCGCTCATCCACTGACGTGTGGTCAATAGGGTCAAAACCTGCGTCTTCACCATCGTAAGGATAGTAGAAAGGAAGGATGTGAACACCGGTGAACAGGCCATTCAATGGACCTTCAAGTAAGCTTGTCAGACTCTCGATGTTGCCATCGCCTAGTCGATCTGCATAGGTGATTAATTGAACGCCATTGCGTATAGACATGATAATTCTCCAAAATTCAGCATGCGCTGGCTCGTACTGCTTTTCGTTTCGCGAGCACACATTACTACAGATTAAGCACTACCAGTCTGATAGGTTCACAATTGACCATGTAACAGGTTTAGCTTAATTCTTAATCTTTTACCGTGGTCTTATTCAATTTGTTTGAGGTACGCGGTAAAGGATGACCTTAATCGATTAAGTAAAATAGCAGTGCATGAGCAGTTTGTAAATGAGAAGTTTCAAAATGAGGCCTGGTAAGAGGCTGTGCTGTTACTTTGTTAACGCACTTTTGCGAAAACTCAACGTACTGAAGGAAGGTTTAAAGTGAAATGGTTCAGCATATAGTGCTTGGGTATATAACAGTTTAAATTTTTTATCGAAAGTTAGTCTCGCGTTCTAACGTGCAATTTTTCCTTGTTGTTTTGCTGTTCAAATTCTCGCTTCGCTTCTTTCCACTTAGCGAGCTTCTCATAGTATACGTCCCAAATACATGGGCAACATGAACCGCCGCCACAACAGTCGTCTCTTAATGGTTTTTCCGGCTCTTCAGGTAGTGACTTCATAGCACTTATCCTCGATCTCGTTCCTTGAAAATAACTCAATCTCAAATAATACGTTCAAGGTTCAACAACATCCTCTCGCCTAAACGTAATCTTTAAGCACAAGTGATAAAACTTTGACTGTATATCTTACCCCTTACGATACGCCTTTGCAGCTCGAAAGGTTCCAAAGGCGTTCAATCTATTTTCGTTAACAAGCAAAAGCTGACATTAACGCCATAATTTGCAAGATGTTACAGCTTCATACCACCAGATGCCTCAATCCTATGGCCGTTAACCCAATAGCAATCATCACTCAATAGCGCAGCCATAACGCCACCTATATCTTCGGGTTTGCCAACTCGGCCCAAAGCCGTCTGAGAGGCTATAGCATTATTGACTTCGCTATTATCACGAATATAGCCTCCGCCAAAGTCCGTTTCAACGGCACCCGGTGCAAGAGTATTCACTCTAATATTGCGATTTCCTAGCTCCGCTGCCAAATAGCGAGTCATTACTTCAACAGCACCTTTAGCCATTCCATAGGCGCTGTTTCCGGGTAAGCAAAATCTTGCCAAGCCAGAGGAGATATTCAATATTGCGCCGCCATCCTCAATAATAGGTAACAGTGTCTGGGTTAAAAAATAAGGACCTTTCACATGCATATCAAATAGCGTATCGAACTGTTTAATGCTGGTTGCTGCAAAGGAAGCATTTAGGCCAATGCCGGCGTTATTTATCAGGTAGGTAATAGCCTGCTTTCCAAATTGGCTCTTCAGTACTTGTTTAAGCGTAATCAGAAATTCGGGAAAAGAATAATGCGAGTCAGCAGTGTTAAGGGGCAGGGCACTGGCCTTTCTTCCATAGCTTTGAATTTCTTTAACTACCTCATCTGCCGCTGCTTGATTAGTGTTATACGTGATAACGACATCTACCCCTTCTTTCGCCAGTGCTAATGCGCCAGCGCGCCCAAGACCTCGACTTCCACCTGTTATTAATGCAATCGCCATTGTCATCTCTCTGTCGGTTAATTTGCATACGAGTATATCGACCTAAATTGGTATGAAAAACTTGCCTAAAGCGATAACATTGTTTTTATTTGGTGAACAATAGGGAAGTAATGGACAGGTTCGAAATGCTTACCCGGTTCGTGGAAACTGCGAGATTAGGAAGCTTCAGTGCGGCGGCTGCACTACTCGGTCTGCCTAAATCAAGCATTTCCCAAGCGGTAACAAAGCTCGAAAAGCAGTTGGGCACACGTCTTTTTAACCGAAGTACGCGAAGCGTTTCTCTCACCTCTGATGGAGAAACATTTCTGCCACAAAGTATTGCCTTACTAAGTGAATGGGATGCCCTGCAATCACAATTCATATCGTCACCAGACAATGTGAGTGGCGAGCTTCGTATCGACATGCCTAGTCGATTTGCAACCAACATTCTGCTTCCCATGTTAGGAGAGTTTATCTCTGCTTACCCGAAAATTACGTTGCGAGTAAGCAGCGTCGATCGCAAAGTTGATCTTATTAAAGAAGGGTTTGATTGTGTTATAAGGGTTGGTGCATTAACGGATAGCAATTTGATTGCCCGCCGCCTTTTAACTTATCCAATTTATAACTGTGTAAGCCCTGATTATGCGTCGAAGTGGGGCATACCGCAGTCGCTGTCAGATTTAGGTAATCATAAGCTCATTGATTATTCTCACTCGCTAAGCCATAAAGCACCGGAGTTTGAATATATGAAAGATGGAAGGCGCCATGCCGTTGAAATGCAAAGCTTACTAAGTGTTAATAGTACTCAAGCCTATTTCACGGCTTGTGTAAGTGGGTTAGGTATCGCGCAAATTCCAAGCGTGGGCGTTGAGTCTGACCTGAAAGAAGGAAAATTAATTCGCGTGCTTCCTAGATACGAAGCGGAGTCGATGCCGGTTAACCTCCTTTATCCCTCTAGAAGGCAAATGCCCCTTAGGTTAAAAGTATTTTCTGAATGGTTAATTGAGAAGCTAGGTCAAAAAAGCCCTGTTAAATAACAGGGCCTAGCTTTTTTAGTTCACTATTTTACTAGTAACCGTTAATCAATAGGTTGGCCGTCCTGTGCTGTATGGCCATTTAGGTTTTCTGGTGCAGCCACAACCGGCTTAGGCTTAACTGCGCCTGCTTTAGCCAAGATATCGCTGTTTCCGGTAACCAAATCTGCTAACGAGCCTTTATCTGCATCGACTAAACCCACTTCACGCAGCATGGAGTCGACCAGTGGGGCGTTAGCACGGTAATTTAGCGCTGCCTGCGTTACTTGCTCAGCCAAACCGTTGCCTGAGGTTGCAACGGTATGCTCACCTTTTGCACCGCTACCTTGACCGTATCCCTGAAGAATTTTAATACCTTCAATGTTTTCAAGGGGCTTAACCGCTTGCTCAACAAGTTCAGGTAATATCTTAAGCATCGCAAGGGCTTTTTGTAGCTCAATTTGTTCGGTCTTAAGCGTATTCTCAGCTTCGTAAAGAGCTTGTTTACCTTGCGCTTCAACGGCAAGCACTTTCTCGTCCGCGTCGGCTTGCAGCATTTTAGCATCGGCTGCAGCTTTGGCTTCCGTAAGAATTGCAGCAGCAGAGTTTTCAGCCGCTTCTTTCTTAGCCTGTGCTTCAACAGTTATACCTACAGCTTCTCGCTCCGCCTCTTTGCGAGCATCAATAACTTCAATTTGCTTCTTACGCTCAGCTTCTGCTACCGATTTAGCGGTAAGTACTGCTTCTTCTTTTTCCACCTTTTGCTTTTCAGCTTCTGCAGCTTTAGCGCGTGCAGCAGACTCTTCTTCCGACTTGGTAGCAACAGCAATTTGCTTCACTTGCTCTGAAACTTCAACTTCTTGCTGCTGGCGAATGCGCGCTTGTTCTAACGCCTGGCGTTTGGCGATTTCTTGGGTCTCTATCTCACGAGATTTCTCAATTTCTGCCGCTTCGATAGCACGGTTTTTAGCAATTTCAGCCTCGCGCTCTTCACGTTCTTTCATTTCTCGTTGCTTAGCAATTTCAGCTTTTTGCTCTTGGCGTTTAAAAGCAAGTACCTGCTCTTGTGCAAGGCGAGCTTCTTCTTCATCGCGTTTTACGTCTAACGATTGCTTCTCGGCAGCTAGGTTACGCTGCTCAATGAAAATACGGTTTTCTTGTTGAATATCGTTCGTTTCTTTGCGCTTTTCTTCAATGATTTTTGTCAATCGAGCGCGCCCTTCAGCATCGAATGCATTGTTTTCATTGAAAAACTGAAGGTCTGTCTGATCGAACCCGGTTAAGCTTACCGATTCAAGTTCTAAACCATTCTTCTCAAGGTCGTTAGCCACACTCTGCTGAACTTTCTGTACAAAATCAGCGCGCTGCTCGTGCATTTCCGTCATGCTCATTTCAGCAGCTACGGCACGTAGCACGTCAACAAACTTCGACTCCATTAATTTTTTAACTTCTTCAGCGCGTGTTGTGCGAGTACCTAGCGTTTGCGCGGCCATTGAAATGCCGTTGGCATTCGGCGCTACACGCAAATAGAAGTCGGCTTTTACGTCTACACGCATGCGGTCTTTAGTGATTAGCGCGTCTTTCTGTATTTTCTCTACTTCGATACGAAGGGTATTCATGTTCACAGGAATAATTTCGTGAACAACAGGCAGAACCAAAGCGCCACCGTCTTTAATGACTTTCTCACCGCCTAAACCGGTTCTTACGAACGCAGTTTCTTTCGTTGCGCGGGTGTAGAGTTTGGCAAAAATAAGGCCAATAACGATAAGCCCTACAACAATAGCACCGGCAATAAAGAGTATTGACGGCAAGCTAGATGGTTGAATTGTATCCATACTTTTATCTCTTTTAAGTTATAAGTAGCGGGTTGCTAACCAGCTGTGTTGGTTTTTCTGAACTAAAATGACGCGCTCTCCCTGTGCGAACAATTCTTCATCTTCGAATGGTTCAACTAACACAAAATGAGGCTGAGAATAATGGTCGGTAAATTTTGCTTCGGCAGGATTTCCACGGCTTGCTTTACCAATCGTGATTTCCGCCACGGACCCGATAAAGTCTTCGCTATTGACCGCACTGGACTCGACACTTGGTAATACACCGGCGATAATTTTTACGGTTTTGGCAGTAACGAACAGACCAACAATGAGGGCGAGAGGAACAGAGATAGCCGCAGGCAAAGTAATTTTAAATATGCTGGCTGTTAAGCCGTTTAGCATTAGGCCTGCAAGCCCAAATAAAGTGAGCAATACAACTAGGTATATAAGGAAGGGGACTTTATTTATATTTAGCCAGTTTGCTAACGACGTACTTAAAAAGCCTTCGCCATCGACTTCAGCAAAATCGTCGCCCAGCCCCAAAAAGCTCGCACCGAAAATGGTACTTATTAGTTCTAATATGAAAACAAAGAATACGGCTATAAGCGCAATGCTAAACCAGAAATTTGCAGGGGAAAGAAGAACATCTGTCATTTACACCGTCCATGATGACTAACTTGCTTTTATTCTTTATACCACAGAACAAAAATTAAGCCAGCGCGTAACGCATGTACTTTGGGCTAGTTTGTAACAAAACCTTTTCGCGGTGCCTAAATGGCTAAGCCGCAGGCCCAGCCATTTTGAGAGCGATTTTAAACGTTTAGTGTGCATGACCCTCACCGATACTGTGACCATGCTCATCGTAGTAGCCACTGGCACCAGCTTCAATAAAGCCTTGAGTTACCATTTTGGTTAAAAAAGGATCCGTGTGATCATCGCCAATATCAGCGTAATCTGTACTTTGATAGTCCTGTCTTTTTGCAAAGAAGTCTCTCGTGTTCACATCGAAATCTACGTTTGTAAGCTCCCAATCTCTTACATACCCATTTCTATCAACGCTAAAAGATCTGACTAATTTTAAGTGAGGAATCCATGTGAGCTTGAAGTGCCCTTGTTCGTTGTCTATTGAATAGTGTTCAACGGCATTGCAACCTTTTCCGTCTTTTTTATCCAAGGTCATGGCATCAATGAGTTTGTCACTAATGAGTTGGTAGCGGTATGAAAAGTCCGTCTCTTTTTTTCCGTGAATGGTTTCACCTGGCTGGTATTCGATAGCGCGCTCATGAGCATCGAAAAAGCGAGTAGGCTTTATAAATTTGTTTCTAACAAGTGTCCATAACTCAGTAATATTGGTGGCAGGGTATTCATGTGCGACTTTATTGCCGTTTCGCCACAAATGTAGTGATGTAGTTTGTAAAGTTTTAGATGGGCTAGTCACGCTTATTTCATATTTAGCGAACAGACTGGTGCTGTCTTCTTTACACGTCTGCTCATTAGATACGTTTACTACAGACGAAGTTTCAGCCATTTGAGCTAAACTAAACGTACTCGCACTTGTAAAAAGAATAAGCGCAAATGCATTAAATAATTTCATTCATTTATCCTACCGAAAATGAAGTTCTTAACCGAAGCGAAAAAGGCGACCAAAGGCCGCCCTAGCATTACTTTTTCAATAACTTATTCCATTGCATTTTCTGCTTGAGAGACAAAGTCTCCTGCAAAATCCATAACATGGAATATAACGCTTTGCTCATTAGTACCGTTGACGAGGAAAGCGCCAGGGCCTTTAGCATAAATGCCTACATCTTCACCCGAGTGTGTTTCCGAACCCAGTGGAATTAAGGCTTCTTGGTGATAGCCAGGTGTTGTAGTGTCGACATCAGTGATGTCTTTACGACCTGTATCAGGGCCTTCTAAATAAGCTGCGTCTGAGTTAGTAACGTCTCCCAGATTTCTAAAGCCTAGGCCATTTGTGTAGCCAAGTGTGGTGTATGGCGTACCGTCGGCAGCTGTAGCAGCTTCATCTGAACCTACGTTTACTACCTTGCCTAAAATCGGGTTGCCGCGCTTTGGATAACCAGCAATGGTAAAGACGTGCCCGTGGTCAGCGGTTACAATAATAAGTGTATCTTCATCATCAGTAAGCTTATCAGCAGCATCAACAGCTTCAGCAAAAGCGATAGTGTCATGAAGTGCCCCGTAAGCATTACCTGCGTGGTGAGCGTGGTCGATTCGACCGGATTCAACCATAAGGAAGAAACCTTCTTCATTGTTATCTAACACTTTAATTGCTGCACTTGTCATTTCAGCGATAGAAGGTTCACCAGCAATGTCGTTGCCGCGGTCGGCTTCGTATTGCATGTGTGATTCGTTGAATAACGCAAACACCCTTTCAGTGGTTTCAGTATCCAAGCCGTCGAAACCAGACTGATCATAGATATAAACGCCGTTTTCGTACATGGCTTGCCACTCGGCAGTTAGGTCACGTCCATCTGTACGATCTCCCTCAATGCTGCTCGCCGCATCTGGGCTGTTGAACGCTTCGTCACGCGGCAAGAAGTGGCGACGTCCGCCCCCCATTACTACTTCAATGCCATCAATGTCTAGGCCTTCAAAGTTTGCTTCTAAGTTAGCTTCGAAATTAATTAGCTGGTCGGCAATGTCAGAACAACCCGCTGTAACCGCATCTTCTGGCATATCTGAAATGTCTTCCCAGTTGCGATCTGCTGATTTTGCATAGGTTGCTGCTGGCGTAGCGTGCGTAATACGGGCAGTAGAAATAATACCGGTAGACTTACCTGCAATTTCAGCGAGTTCTAGCGCCGTAACTAACTCGTTACCTGCAACGGTAGAACAATCACCGCGCTCAATATCTTCGTCTACGCCGATAACACCTACGTCAGTTTTTATGCCGCTCATCATCGCGGTCATTGTGCCTGCAGAATCCGGTGTTTGGGCATCAACGTTATAGGTTTTTGAAAGCCCAGAGAATGGGAATTTGTCAAAGCTAAGCTGGTTTTCTTCGCCCGCTAGGCCGTTCATCTGACCATCTAAAATACGCGCTGCGGTAACGGTAGAAACACCCATGCCGTCGCCGACAAACAAGATAACGTTTTTCGCTTTACCGCGTAGGTTCGCTACCATTGCGTCTAATTCTTCTCTAGAATTAACTGTGGCAGTAAACGCCGCATTTGATGACGCTGCACTTTCACCCGATGTTGCGTTCATCCAAACCGCTTTATTGTTTTCCACTTCGTTTTGAGCAGCCACAAACCACTCATTATTGAGGCTAGTGAGTAGTTCGCTATTGCTCACGCTGTTTACGCCAGGAACACAAACATAGCTTGTCGAAGTAATTTCACTATCACCAAGTGTGCCGTCAGCATCGGCGTCTAAGCCTGAGTCAATGCGAACACCCGAGTTAGGGCAGTTAGCATCGCCAACCGCTAATTCCGTTTGCACGGTAAGGCTTGTTAAACCGTTTTGACCGTCAGCGCCATCAGCACCAGGTGCGCCATCGTTACCATCGTCGCCTTCCAAGCTACACGCTGAAAGACCTGCTACTGCTACCGCAATTATACTTAATTTAAAAAGGTTCATATTCTTATCTCTACTTACTCGTTTACAAGGCCAAGCGCTTGATTAATCAAGTGGAAAACAACGTTTTGCTCTATTACGCCTTGCGCAAGCTGGCTTCCAGGTCCTTTGGCATGCAGTGCAATGTCTTCTCCAGAGTGTGTTTCTGAACTAAGTGGAATAAGTGCTTCTTGGTGATATCCAGGCGTTGTTGTGTCGATATTGGTAATATCAACGCGACCTGCTGCGTTTTCTAATGCATACGTGGCATCAGAATTTGTTTCATCACCTAGGTTGCGGAAACCTAGACCGTTGGTGTAACCGAGTGTGGTGTATGGCGTGCCATCAGACGCTGTTGCAGGTTCGTCTGAACCCACGTTAACCACTTTGCCTAGAATGGGATTACCGCGCTTCGGATAGCCTGCGATAGTGAACACGTGTCCGTGGTCAGCCGTTACGAGGATTAATGTTTCAGAAGGATCGGTATTTTCAACCGCTGTCATTACTGCTTCTTCAAATGCTAGGGTATCGGTAAGTGCACCCGCCGCGTTGCCCGCATGGTGAGCGTGGTCAATACGGCCTGACTCAACCATTAAGAAAAAGCCGTTCTCGTTGTTATCAAGAATGTTAATTGCCGTTTCTGTCATCTCTGCAACTGATGGTTCGCCCGCGATGTCATTTCCACGGTCTGCTTCGTATTGCATATGCGACTCGTTGAAAAGACCGAATACACGTTCAACACTCTCCGTGTCTATCGCGTCAAAACCTGCTTGGTCATAAACATATACACCATTTTCGTACATGGTCTGCCATTCAGCCGTAAGGTCGCGATCATCGGTTCTATCACCTTCGACATCACTCACTGCATCAGGGCTATTGAATGCGGCGTCTTTTGGCAAGAAATGACGGCGACCACCGCCCATAGCAACCTCAATACCGTCAACGTCAACACCGGTGTAACGCGCTTCTAAATTGCTTTCAAAGTTCACTAGCTGGTCAGCAATGTCTAAGCAGCCATCGGTTACAGCGGCTTCTGGCATGTCGGAAATATCTTCCCAGTTGCGATCTGCTGACTTTGCGTAAGTTGCCGCAGGGGTAGCGTGAGTGATACGGGCTGTCGAAACAATACCTGTAGACAGGCCTTTTATTTCAGCAAGCTCTAGCGCAGTAATAACTTCATTGCCTGCAACGGTTGAGCAGTCACCGCGCTCAATATCTTCGTCAACGCCAATTACACCCACGTCAGTCTTTAGGCCCGACATCATAGCGGTCATGGTGCCCGCTGAGTCTGGGGTTTGAGCATCTACATTGTAGGTTTTAACCAAGGCCGTATGTGGAAAGCTTTCAAAACTCAAATAACCTTCTTCACCAGGGTTACCCGCTAATTGACCTTTTTGAATTCTTGCTGAGGTGAGGGTTGAGATACCCATACCATCGCCGACAAATAAAATAACATTCTTTGCTTTGAACTGATTATTGGTTTGTAACTTAGTATTTAGTTTTGATTGTGCGTCGGTAAACCAAGCGCTGTTAGTTTGGTGCTCGGGTAACACTGCCGCTTGAAGACTAGCAGAAACCGCTAGAGCAACAGCAGTACATGCCACTTTCCAGTTACGATTCATGATTTTTTCCTAAACGTATTGTTTGTATTGGTTGTGGTTTTGTCTAGACATCCAATCACTACCCATCATCATTCCTTGCATGGGGAGTGAATTGTTAAATCACGGAGAGCGTATGGAGAGAAGGTGACAATTCTTTGATATTTATATTACTGAACTGTCATAAATGTCACAAAACTGTATTTTTGGGAAGTTTTACGGTCGATTGAAATTTGATAAAGCTTACGTTTTATAGTGAGTTAGAGATAAAGAAGGGCACACATATAAAATATTATTAATGGTAATAAAAAAAGAGGTAGGACCATCTGTAAGTGTCAGATTTGCTTACATAAAATTGTGATGTTGTAACATAGCTTCTGAGGGGGTAACCTTTAAAACACTACCTTGATCATACCAATCGCCGAGCACGATTCGAGTCGCAGGTTTGCCATTAGCTTCAAGGCTGTGAATGTTTGGTCTGTGTGTATGCCCGTGGATCATGCGCTGCACACCCCACTTTTCCATCACTTTCACTACCTCTTCTGGGGTAACATCCATAATTTCTGGCTTAAGGTTTTGTTGCTTAGCCTTACTTTCCTTTCGGCCATTATCGGCTACGCGTTGGCGATACCATAAAGGTAGGGCAAGCATTAGACGAGGCCACCACCAACCACGAGATTTCTTGCGAAACTTTTGATAAGCAACGTCGCGTGTACATAACTCGTCACCAT
This sequence comes from Alteromonas sp. ABM1_013, assembly GCF_056160505.1. Classification (NCBI taxonomy): domain Bacteria; kingdom Pseudomonadati; phylum Pseudomonadota; class Gammaproteobacteria; order Alteromonadales; family Alteromonadaceae; genus Alteromonas; species Alteromonas sp. ABM1_013. The sequence continues at coordinate 389,862 of NZ_JBSWXH010000005.1, read as the reverse complement.
GGGTCAGCAGGGTAGGCGTGCCGTACAGGTCTATGACCTCTTGTTCGTTTAACAAGATCATGCCTGCTTTTGATAGCCACTTTTCTCGTATGGCAAAATCGCGATTGCCGTGAATAAAGTAAATAGGGCAGTGCAGACTTACCTCTTTAAAGGCTGTCGCTATAGCAGTATTGAACGGGGTGACATTATCGTCGCCAATCCACACTTCAAATAAGTCACCAAGAACATATAGTGCATCAGCATTAATCGCGTCTTCTTTTAAGAAGCGCATCAAGCATTCTGTAATATCAGGGCGGTCGGCACTTAGGTGTAAATCAGCAATGAAGTAGGTGAACGACATAAATCTTCTTAAGTGTGGTCTAAAAAGCCGCGTTAACGTTCACGCGGCTTTAATGTAACTAAAGGCTTGTTTTGAACAGCATGCCAGCCAAGCCAAAATTTAGTCAGGTGTTGTAATAATTATCTAAGCAGTTATTTATGCTACAACTGCTTTTTCAATGATCACTGGCTCAACAGGTACATCCTGATGGTAGCCGTTGTTACCGGTTTTAACCGCTTTGATCTTCTCTACCACGTCCATACCTTCAACCACTTTACCAAACGCGCAGTAGCCCCAACCGTTTACTGACTTACTAGTGTGGTTAAGGAAGTCGTTGTTGTTCACGTTAATAAAGAATTGTGCGGTAGCTGAGTGTGGGTCTTGAGTACGCGCCATCGCGATTGTACCTACTTCATTCGCAACACCGTTGTCAGCTTCGTTTTCGATAGGCTCTTTAGTATCTTTCTGTTCCATATCAGGTGTAAAACCGCCACCTTGAACCATGAAGTTGTTAATTACACGGTGAAAGATTGTGTTGTCGAAAAAGCCGTCTTCTACATAAGAAAGGAAGTTAGCTACTGTTTTAGGTGCTTTATCTTCAAAAAGCTCTAGGGTGATGTCACCGAAATTTGTTTTTAACGTAACCATTGTGGTTTGTCCTGTGTGTTAGCGTATATGTAAAGTGGGGGCATTTTAGCGCAAAACAGGTAGCTAGCGCAAAGAGCGGGTATGGCAAATAACAGCAATATCGCTGCAAATGGCTTGTACCATTTAAATCGTGACAGTGCTAAACTTTGCGCCCCAAAATTATGACAAATAGGAAATATAGACATGCTACATCTTTACAATACCCGAACCCGTGAAAAAGCGAAGTTTGTTCCGCTTCAAGAAGGGAAAGTGGGTTTGTATGTGTGTGGTATCACCGTTTATGACCTAAGTCATATGGGTCACGCCCGTACCTACCTAAGTTTCGATGTTTTAGTACGTTATTTGCGTCACCTTGGTTTAGATGTGAAGTATGTGCGTAATATCACCGATATCGACGATAAAATTATTGCTCGTGCCAATGAAAACGGCGAAAGCTTTGAAGCGCTGACTGCACGCACTATCGCTATGATGCACGAAGACTTTGCGGCAATTAACTTACTAGAGCCTGACGTTGAGCCGACAGTAAGTGGGCATATGGATGAGATCATTGAAATCATCCAGCGTCTAATGGACAAAGGCTACGCCTATCAAGCTAAAAGCGGCGATGTGCTATTCGACGTAAGCAAGTATGAAGATTACGGTAAGTTAAGCAAACAAGACTTAGAGCAGCTTAAAGCCGGTGCCCGGGTTGAAGTAGCGGCAGGTAAAGACGACCCGCTAGACTTCGTATTGTGGAAAACCACCAAACCTGGTGAGCCAGCGTGGCAGTCGCCATGGGGCGAGGGGCGCCCAGGCTGGCATATTGAGTGTTCTGCAATGAACCACAAGCACCTTGGTGCGCACTTCGATATTCACGGTGGTGGTTCGGATTTAACCTTCCCACACCACGAAAATGAAGTGGCTCAATCGTGCTGCGCGTACGATACGCCATACGTAAACGTGTGGATGCATGCGGGTATGGTACAGGTAAATGATGAAAAGATGTCTAAGTCGTTAGGCAACTTCTTCACCTTGCGCGATGTGCTTAAAGAGCACGATTCAGAAACTTTGCGTTTCTTCTTGATGTCAGCGCATTATCGTAGCCAGTTAAGTTACTCTCAAGACAATATTACTCAAGCGAAGGCAGCCCTAGAGCGTTTATATACTGCACTACGTGGCGTTGTAGTAGACGAAAGTACAGACCTTAGTTACGGCGGTTATTTAGCGCGTTTCGAAGCGGCCATGAATGATGACCTAAACGTACCTGAAGCGTTTTCTGTATTGTTCGATGTTGCTCGTGAGCTTAACCGCCAAAAAGACAACGCTGAAGAAGCGGGTAAACTGGCTGCGGTGCTAAAAGGTTTAGGCGCAATTTTGGGTATGCTACAGAGCGATCCTGACACCTACCTTAAAGGTGGCGAGGGCAACGATGACGAAGCAGCAGAGATTGAAGCGTTAATTAAACAGCGCAACGATGCCCGTGCCGCGAAAGACTGGGCAGCTGCAGATGCAGCGCGTGATGCATTAAACGCAAAAGGCGTAGTGTTAGAAGATGGTCCGGCTGGCACTACGTGGCGTAAAGCCTAACTATCCGGAGTCGATAAGCATTTTTACAAGTTAGATAGATTGAAAAAGCCCACAGATGTGGGCTTTTTTGTATGGATTAAAAACGCTTTTCTATACCCACTTCGAAGCGACGCTGTGCCCCAAACCAGCAGTTGTTGGTATCAAAACATGAACCCACATATTCTTTGTCGGTCAAGTTACTTACACTACCAGTTAACCTCAGGTCATAACCTGGCATGTCGTAGGTGACAACAGCATCAACCAAAGTGTATGAAGGCACTTGGTCAGAGTTATACTTATCTGCCTGTGTTTCACCAACGTAACGTACGCCAGCGCCCACCATTAGACCATCTAACTTGTCATCAAACAGGTAGTTAGCCCACACTGACGCACTTTCTTCGGCTACCCATACTGGCGTATTGCCCACTTCATCTGGGTCTAGCTCATTTTCTGTCACTTCCATATCTAAGAAAGTCGCATTAGCCTGAAGCGAAAGGGCAGGTGTGATATTTGTACTTAACTCTAGCTCAACACCTTCTGACTCAACTTCACCAGTTTGGGTACGCTGAGCAAAATCTGGCGTGTTCACTACAACATTTTGTTTAGTGAGAACAAAATAAGCACCGGTAAACGTAGTCGCGCCATCGCTTGATTGGAACTTAGTACCTACTTCAACTTGATCGGCGGTGGTCGGCTTGAAGGCTTCACCTGTTACCGAGTCTACGCCCGTTACAGGTTCAAAAGACTCTGAATAGTTCGCGTATACGCGCCAACCTGAATCGAAGTTATACATAGCGGCCACACGGCCTGAAAATTCATCTTGGTCAATCTCGGTAGTGCCACCGTATTCAAAACCGTCGTAAACATTTGCAGCGACATCAGTACTTTCAAAGTTATCATAGCGACCATTTAACAACACAGTGATGTTGTTAAACTGCATTTCGTTTTGAACATAAAAACCGAGTTGTTCAACATCAATTTTGTGATCTTCTTGGTAGAAATCGAGCGGTAGCGCGCTAACATCGAAAAGGTCGTTATCAATATTCACAAGGTTCAATGGCGGTGTATTCGTACCTAACGTATCGCGATAGGCTACTGTAGAATCAGAATCTTGATAGTCGACACCAAACAGAAGGTTGTGAACTAGTTCGCCAGTAACTATCTGCCCTGCAAGCTGGGTATCTACCGTTACACCATCGGTTTCTTCGTCGGTTAGATAGGCAGAGCGATACAAATCGTTTTCAGCATCTAACACAGAGTGGTAAGTATTGCGTTGAAGCGCTTCTGAATCTGTATATCTGAACTTTTGCAGTACTGACCAGCTATCTGTGATTTGGTGATTCAGTTTGTATCCGAGCATGAGCACTTCGCGTGAAAAACTATTCCAGTTTTCATCACCTGCGTAGGTACTTGGATCTAACTTACCAAACTGGTCGCTGTACAAGGTACCTTGTCCGGGAAGAGGAGTTGACGGAATCATCTCTGGGTCGTCTTGATAGTAGCCAGATAGTGTAAGTTCTGTTTCGCTACTAATATCAACCGTAACAGAAGGTGCTATGGTGTAGCGCTCGGTTTCTGTTGTGTCTTGAAACCCGTCACGCTTTCTTCCCAGCATAACCAGCCTGTACCTTGCATTGTCGGTAAGTGCGCCCGCTGTGTCCAAACCTAGTTCAAACAAGTTATCAGACCCCAACGCTGCTCTCACAAGAGTTTCATCTTCGTCTTTAGGGTATTTAGCCACTTGGTTAACCATACCACCAGGCGGAACCAGACCGTACAGAGATGAGGCCGGACCTTTTAATATTTCCAGAGATTCAGTAGCAAACGCATCAACTTGAGGGTAAAGATTCCAACTATTATTGGTTAGAAGAGGTAAGCCATCGTAAAACGTTTGGTAAGTAGTAAAGCCACGAATAGTAAACTGGTCGAAAATAGTAATGGTAGGGCGGCTTTCAGTGGTAACACCAGAAACGTAACGCAGCGCTTTATTCACTGAATCGGCCTGACGAAGCTGCAATAAATCTTGATCGATAACGCTAATGCTTACAGGTGATTCAATAGGGCGAAGTGATGATTTTGTTGCAGTGCTTCTATAAGACTGCATAGGGTTTACTTCAATGCGTTCTAATTGTTCTTCTTCGTCAGTTTGCTGGGCAAATGTATTGCTTGAAGCAAAAACAGCTAACGCAATAGCAGACAATGAGAAAATAGTCTTTTTTGAAATACTAGGTTTCGCTAACGATGGCTTACTAGACGCCATAAATCCCTTCCTCAAATGATAGATATTAAGATATTGAACTTTAGTCTACCATTTGAAAGGTAATGATAATAGTTATTATTAACTATTGAGGTTGTTGTTAATAATCGCCTATTCTATTAATTTACATCTGGCTTACTAGTGGGTATCGCCGACTCTTTTTCAGTTAAATGTGACTTCCAGCGCTGCTGTGCAACGTGCGCTTTTACAAGCTCTAAGCATTCATTTACAACGCTAAGCACTTCTTTATCTAGTGCGTCCGCAGTAGGAGTATAGTCGTGCATACCGACAGAGATGAAATGGTCGATGCGCTCTGCATCCAAGTCGCTTAACAGGTTTACTAGCGATGTGGTAACAATGTCGGTGACTGACTCTTCTAATGTATTTTCAATGGTTTTTCCAATAACAGGTAGGTAGTGCAAGGAGGATACTTGTGCATTGCTTCTCACCGCTTTTCCCACGCTTTTTCGTACATGCTCTCGAATCACCTCGCCATGTTCTTCGCTTTGAATAGACTGGCCTAAATGGTTGATTACGCCAGCCATCCACTGCGTTATAACGGGTCGACGAGGCGCTAGTACCTGTGCATTGATATCGTCTAATAAAGGCGAACCTGCTGAGATGTCTTTTTGCGCATCGCTTAGCACTTTAACAACAATCCGGTCGCTAAGTTCTTCAACAAACACGTCGTAATAAAAGGCAAAAAAGCGAAAGACGGCGGTTTGATTTAAATCGATAATTTCGAACTTGTGCAAGCGGTGTAGTATGGAGAATATTCGCAAGAAGCGGAATAGACGAGTAGGGCCCGTTGGGATTAAGCCAATAATGTCGTACCAGTGCAAAAACGGAAAGAAGTACCAGCGTAAATGCTCTTTACGAACAATAGCAACGGCCCAACGAAAGCAGAACTCGGTAAAGAATATGGCAATAAAAACTAAATCGACCAACAAGAAGTTGGCGTGAATAGGGTCATAAGCGTTAAGAAAGGCGGGGAAATATGTACCTAAAAGACCGTATACAAAATCTGTAGCATAAAGCGCATCGAAAATAAGCCACGCTAGATTTACAAACAGTATACCTAGCATGACTAAATCTAAGATTAACCAAGGCGTTTCGTGACTATTTCGCAGATTTTCTCGGTTAATTCTTAGCATTTCCATATCCTTTTCGTGATTTAACGTATGATATGACCGCTTAAAGGAAAACGCGTTAATGCTAATTTACGCTGAGTCATTAGCTCGATGCGTTCAACCTTGTCACGTCTACATACAGTTTAAGTCTTTGACCGGGTTGCAGATAGCGCTTAGTGTTTAGCGAATTCCACTTGCCAATGTCACTTACCTTAACTTTGAACTTGCTGGCGATACGAGATAACGAGTCACCGTTTCTTACCGTGTAGGTTAGTTTTTTAGTAACCCCGGCTTGCGCTTTGCCTTTCTGCCAAATAACCAGAGCTTTTCCTGGGCGAAGCGTATCACCCGGTGCCATACCATTCCATTTAGCTAACTGCTTAGTACTTACTTTGTACTTACGCGCAATATCCCATAGCGTATCACCAGATTTAACGGTGTGACGCACTTTTTGCTGAGACGAGCTGCTATTTTGCAGACTGGCTAAACGTTCCTCTTGCGATAAGGTATAGCTGTCTAACTCTTGAAGCGCTACAGGTACCATTATCGCTTGACCGATTCTGATCATTGATGAGTCTAACTCATTAATCCTTTTCAGCACTTTCACCGTGGTGTGGTACTGCTTTGCAATTTTACCTAAGCTATCGCCAGACTTAACGGTGTGACGTACCCAGTTAAGACGCTCTTTTTGATCAATCTTAGCAAGGGCTTGCGAAAACGCAGCCGCTTTATCAAGGGGAAGTACTAAGCGGTGCGGACCATCTGGAGATGTGGCCCAGCGGTTGAACCCAGGGTTTAAACCGTGAAGCTCTTTTAAAGACATGCCAGCAAGTTCCGCCGCAAACGCTAAATCGACCTGAGAGCCAATATCGACTACCTCAATAACGGCAACGTTTTCCACTTCTGGCCATGAGTACGCATATACATCTTTGTTTTTAAGAATATCAGCAAGGGCTAATAACTTAGGCACATACGCACGTGTTTCCTTGGGTAAGTTCAAGTTCCAAAAATCGGTAGGTTTACCTGCACGTTTGTTAGCTTTAATCGCTCGTTGAACACGGCCTTCACCGCTGTTGTAGGCCGCTAGTGCGTGTAGCCAATTGCCATCGAACATTTCATTTAAGTAAGTAAGATAATCCAGTGCCCCTTGCGTTGACGCAACAACGTCACGACGCCCGTCGTACCACCAGTTTTGATCCATACCAAATCGCTTTCCGGTGCCAGGAATAAACTGCCACATACCGGCTGCGCGGCCGTGAGAATAAGCGAAAGGGTCGAATGCGCTTTCTACGATGGGTAAGAGAATTAGCTCCATCGGCATGTCACGCTTTTCAATTTCTTCTGCAATGTAATAAAGAAATGGCTTGGCACGTTTAACAACCCGAGCCATATATTCAGGGTGCTTTAAGTACCACTTTCTTTGGGCGTTCAGGCGTTCATTGTCAGGTATGGGTAAAGCAAAATTTGCGCTAGCACGTTCCCATACGTCCGTTACAACAGCCTGTGTATGCATGTCAGGTGTCGCGGTAAGTTCGGCACCTTCTTCTAGCGTATCGTCATTTGGGTGCACAACTTCAACAACGCCATCTCTTGCTAACTCACAATCAGAAATAGCTTCTTCGTTGGTATGAATTTCACTGCACGCTTCTAGCGAAGCACTTTCGTTACTTTCTAATTGCGCATTGTCATTATTATTATCTGTTATCTGACAACCCGTTAAACCTATCGCCAACAATAACGGCGATAGAGGGAAAAACTTCAACTGCATATATGAAGAAACCTCTTGGAGCACTGCAAACCGGCAATATTACGATAATCGGCTTACTTTTGCATCAAAACTCATCTTTCCAGCGGCGAACTGCAGCAAACACTGCAACATCGTCAGCCAGGTTATTTTCGCAATAGGCTTCGGCAGCAGTTTTCACAGAAAGTTCATGGGCACGTAAAAATGGGTTTATGTTTTTTTGCTCTTTAAGGTTACTCGGTAAAGTAGGTTGATTCTGTTCTCGCTTAGCGTTAACCCAATCGGCGTAGTCGTTTAGTGCCGTATTATCAGGCTCAACAGCAAGAGCAAATGCAACGTTTGCTTGCGTATATTCGTGGGCGCCGTACACCTTGGTAGTGTCAGGCAATCGCTTTAACTTATTCAAAGAATGATGCATTTGCTCTGGCGAGCCTTCAAATAAACGCCCGCAGCCAGCGGAAAACAACGTATCACCACAAAATAGTACGCCATGACCAAAAAACGCGATGTGATCTAGCGTGTGACCCGGCACCTCCATAACTTGAAGTGCCATTTTGAACACGGGAAGAGAAACAGTGTCGCCCTGCGCCACCGATTTAGTGATGCCTCTTATATGGTTGCCTCTTGGCCCTATAACCGGTAAATCCGGTACGGTGGATACTAGCTTAGCAATGCCACCAGTATGATCTCTATGATGGTGGGTAATAAGAACCGCACTAAGTAATAATTTATTGGCTTTAAGAAAAGCCAATACAGGTTCTGCATCGCCCGGGTCAACGACAATAGCGCTGTTACCGTTGTGAATGCACCAAATGTAGTTGTCAGTGAAAGCGGGGATGGGATGAATTGTTACATCTGAAGGAAGCGTTTCTGCCGTCATAAGAGTACCTGCTTGTGTAGGTAGAATTATGCGTTACTATAGGGACTTGTGAACAGCAGAGCAACCTAAGAGCGCGCAGTGTTAATGAGATCGGCCTTTAAAGCCAAACCGCCTCGCTACCCGACAAGCTGGGGTGATTTCCCTGCAGGTGAGCATATACGCGATGCCGTAAATACAGTGTGTAGCGATTATGCTGAGCGCATATTTGGGTATCACTTTGCTAAGCTAGGCTCTTTAAGTGCTGAGATTAATCTAAATACTAGCCCTATAAGGCATCACATCAATCAGGTGCCCTTTGATAACCAATTTGGTTGCCAGTTAGACGACAACGCCTTATCTAACAATTCTTCAGACAATAATGTTGCACCTTCACAGTTACAGAATGAAAGCCGTGAATCAACTATTAGCAGAGAAAACATGGTAGTCGGGCAGTCGCACTGCTTACCCTTTGCTGAAAACAGCATTGATGGCTTTCTATTAGCTAATGAATTAGATTTTGCGCAAGACCCTCACGAGATCTTAAGAGAGGTAGACCGTGTTATTACGCAAAACGGTTACGTTATCATCAGTGGTTTTAACCCGTTAAGCTTAGCTGGAATTGCCAAATTTCTACCGGTTAAACGCGGAAATATTTTGCACGATGCACGTTTTTTTACGTCCTATCGCATCAAAGATTGGCTTCAGTTACTTGGTTTTGAAATTGTTGAGCAGCGCCAGGTACTGTTTTCTACGCTGTTTTTTCAGCAACGGTGGAAAGGAGCCGCTAAGCTTCAGCACTATTTAGCGTCTTACTTGCCTTGGTGCAGCGCGGTATATGTAATACTTGCGAAAAAGCGGGTAATCCCTATGACGGCCATAAAGCCTAAACGTAACTTAAAACCGCGCTTTTCAGCGGTGGGGGCCAGTGTAAGGACTTCCTCGGTAAATCGTACGCTGCGTTAGCGGTGTTAATGTACATGCCATGCGCACGTAGAGCGGGCCAGGCTTTTAACTAAAAGGCTGTAACAAGCGTTAACCCTTTTAGAGATTTGCTAACTTGCTGTACCAGAACGCTAGGCTTTAGCGTTCACAAGCGAATTTGAAGGGGAGTGGGAGATAGCTTAGCAGCTATCTCCATATTAAGATTTTAATCGTCGTTTGCTTTATAGAGATGCACATCTCGCTGTGGGTAAGGAATACTAATACCTTCTTCGTCAAAGGCTTTTTTAACTTTTTCCTGCATATCCCAGTAGTAAGGCCACAAATCATCTGTACCGACCCAAGGTCTAAACATCAGGTCGACTGAATTGTCACCGAGTCCACCTACACAAATTCTTGGTTCAGGGTCGGTCAATGAACGCTCGTCTTCTTCAAACAAACGCTGCAAAATTTTCTTAGCTTTGTCGATATCGTCATCGTAGCCAATGCCAAAGGTCATGTCGCAGCGGCGTTTATCGTATACGCTGACGTTAGTTAATGTGGCGTTAGATAGATTCCCGTTGGGAATAACAACACGCCTATTGTCAAAGGTGTTGATTACAGTATAGAGAATTTGTATTTCTGCTACAGACCCTAAATACCCTTCCGCCTCAATGGTGTCACCCACTTTGAAGGGTTTAAAAATCAGTATTAGCACACCGCCAGCAAAATTGGCCAGGCTGCCTTGTAATGCTAGGCCTATAGCCAAACCTGCTGCACCAACTACGGCGATAAATGAGGTGGTTTCAATACCTATCATAGAGGCAACAGAAATCAACAACATAACTTTTAAAACGGCACTTATAAGCCCGCATAAAAATTTGTTTAGAGTGGGGTCCTTTTTACCTATCCGGTGATCTAATAGGTTTACAAAACGATTTACTAACCAAAGACCCACCACCAGAGTAAGAATAGCCAATAGCAATTTTGGGGTATAAGTCATCACCAGTGATATGGCTTTTTCGGTTAATTCCGATAAATCGATATTAGTCCCGAACAAATCTTCCATAAATACCTCTTTCAATGATTAAACACCGTGACTACGTTATAGAAAGAATGATAGATCGCCTTGAATTACAACGAGTGGAAATGTCCCTTTGATGGTTTGCGGTTGTTAGCTTATTTTGCGATAGGGCGATAGGGCGATAGGGCAAAATGGAAAAAGGGAAATAACAAGTTACGGAGTAGATTAAAGACTGGGTTAGTAACGATTGAGTTAGATGATGCTGAGGGCGGAATAATGAGCTTGCACGACGATGGAAATGTACCTTCAACCTATCAATAAGATTTTAGGCTACACGAATCAGAGAACTTTATTATCAGCTAAACAAAAAAGGTGACATTCCGTCGCTTTAAAGCGCTGAATGTCACCTTTCTTCAATGGTGAACGTTATAAGGTTTACTTAACGCGCATACCCGGCTTTGCACCTTCGTGCGGCTCAAGAATATATAGCTCGTCGCCACCTGGGCCTGCCGCTAACACCATGCCTTCACTCATGCCAAAACGCATTTTACGAGGGGCAAGGTTCGCTACCATTACCGTATGTTTACCGATAAGAGCTTCAGGCGAGTAGGCCGACTTAATACCAGCAAAAACTTGTTTAGTTTCGCCGCCTAAATCTAGCTCTAAACGTAAAAGCTTGTCAGCTTTTTCTACGTGTTCGGCGTTAGCGATACGTGCAATACGTAAATCAACCTTTGCGAAATCATCAAACGAAATAGTGTCGCTGATAGGGTCTTTAGCTAGCGGGCTGTCTGGGTCGATAGCCGGTGCAGCTGGCGCTAGGCTTTCTTTTGAATCATCAACCATGGCGTCGATTTTCTCCATTTCTACACGCTGCATCATCGGCTTAAATTTGTTGATGGCGTGGCCTTTTAATAAGGTTTGCAGTGAATTCCAGTCAAACGAATCGTTTAGGAAAGCTTCTGCTTTTTCTGCAAGTACTGGCAGTACAGGCTTCAAATAAATAACCAACAGACGGAACATGTTGATACCCAGCGAGCACACATCGTGTGTGAACTGCTGTTTAGTTTCGTCTTTAATGGTTACCCAAGGTGCGTTGTTGTCGATGAACTGGTTTGCCTTATCAGCAAGGGCCATAATTTCACGCACAGCTTGGTGGTACTTACGTCTCTCGAAAAGTGCTGCAATGCTCTCTGATGCGTTTTGGAACTCGGCAATTAGCTCTGGCTCAATCACGTTGTCAGACAATTTGCCGTCGAAACGCTTGGTGATAAAGCTTGCACAGCGGCTTGCTATGTTAACCACTTTACCTACCAGGTCTGAATTCACTTTTTGTGCGAAGTCAGTAAAGTTAAGGTCGATGTCGGTAACACCGTCGCCCAACTTAGACGCAAAGTAGTAACGCAGATATTCTGGGTTCAGGTGGTCAAGGTAAGTACGGCCTTTAATAAAGGTACCGCGCGACTTTGACATTTTCGCACCGTTCACCGTTACAAAACCGTGAATGTTTACGCCAGTAGGCTTACGGTATCCCGCGCCCTCTAGCATGGCAGGCCAGAATAGGCAGTGGAAATAAGTAATGTCTTTACCAATAAAGTGGTACAGCTCAGCGTCAGAATCGGCTTTCCAGAAGTCGTCAAACTCTAGGTTATTCTGGTCGCAGAAGTTTTTGAAACTAGCCATGTAGCCAACAGGCGCATCTACCCACACGTAGAAGAACTTGTTCGGCGCACCTGGAATTTCAAAGCCGAAGTAAGGCGCATCACGGCTGATGTCCCACTGTTGAAGACCTTCAGTAAACCATTCTTGCAGCTTGTTAGCCATTTCTTCTTGAAGGGCACCCGAGCGGATCCACTCTTTTAACATGCCTTCAAATTTTGGCAGATCAAAGAAGAAGTGCTCAGACTCACGTAGTACTGGTGTAGCACCCGATACCACGCTACGCGGGTTTTTAACTTCAGTTGGGCTGTAAGTTGCGCCACACACGTCACAGCTATCGCCGTTTTGGTCTTCTGCACCACAGCTTGGGCACGTACCCTTAACGAAACGATCTGGAAGGAACATTTCTTTTTCAGGGTCGAACAGTTGATTAATAGTGCGCTTGCTAATGTAACCCGCGTTATCAAGACGAGTGTAAATCTCTTCACACAATGCCTTGTTTTCTGGCGAATGGGTTACATAGTAGTTGTCGTAATCAACGTGAAAATCAACAAGGTCTTGGTGATGTTCAGCACGCGTTCTTGCCACCATTTCTTCTGGTGTAATGCCAAGCTCTTGGGCTTTAAGCATAACCGGCGTACCGTGTGCATCGTCGGCGCAAACACTGTAACATTCGTTTCCGCGAAGGCGCTGAAAACGAGTCCAGATGTCGGTTTGAATGTGTTCTAGCAAATGACCTAAGTGAATAGAGCCATTTGCGTATGGCAACGCACTGGTTACCAGAATTCGGCGTTTTTCTGACATAATGACGTTATTGATTCTTTGCGTTTCAAAATGGCTGCAAATACTAGCGGAAAACCGCGTTTTTTGCATTACGTAATTCAAACAATTCTACTACTAGTAAGGCATTTTATGTTCTTTTCTCGCAAAGCAGAGTCGGCAACTAAAAAAGTTGCTGTAATTTTGGCCAAGTATTTCTCGTTAGATGTTGAAGATACCTTGCCATGGTGTGCTTTTAACCAGCCAGAAAATGAAGATGCAGGCGTTACAGTAACTTTGCCATTTTGCATTGCTACACAGTTAGATACGCTTAAACAAGAAGTGCTTAACCAGCTTAAAGGTAAGTTAGATGCCGATACGCTTACTTTTAAGCAAAACGTTGCCAGTGGCGAAACTGAAGTTGCCCCCGTTACTAATATCAAAAATATTATTGCGGTAGCTTCGGGCAAAGGTGGGGTGGGTAAGTCTACAACCAGTATCAACCTTGCGTTTGCGCTTATGCAAGAAGGCGCGAAAGTAGGTATTTTAGATGCTGACATTTACGGGCCGTCTATCCCCATTATGTTGGGCAACCCTGACGCACACCCTGAAAGTGAAGATAATAAGCACATGCAGCCCCTTATATCACATGGGCTGGTGGCGAACTCCATAGGCTATTTAGTACCGCAAGAAGACGCGGCCGTATGGCGCGGACCAATGGCGAGTAGGGCATTAAAGCAGTTATTAGAAGAAACCTTATGGCCTGTACTCGACTATTTAATTGTTGATATGCCGCCAGGAACAGGCGACATTCAGCTTACTATGGCACAGCAAGTGCCCCTAACTGCTTCTGTGGTAGTAACTACGCCGCAAGACTTAGCGCTAGCCGATGCCCAAAAAGGCATAAGCATGTTTGAAAAGGTCAATGTGCCAGTACTTGGGCTTATCGAGAACATGAGCTATTACCAATGCAGAGCCTGCGGCACCAAAGACTATGTATTTGCAAAAGACGGAGGGGAAGCGCTTGCCGAACGTCATGGGCTTCCGCTTTTAGGTCAGCTACCCCTTGATATTTATATCCGCGAGCATGGTGATGCCGGCACGCCTTTGTTAATTTCCTCGCCTGAAAGTGACTTGAGTGAAAGCTACCGCGAGGCAGCTAGAGCAATGTCTATGCAACTAGCGCTTACCGTTGAACCACGCAAAGGAGCGGTTAAACACATTAAAGGCGACCCAATTGGCATTCTTGGGAAAGATTGAGAAAGAGTAGGGTTCAGTAATAACAGGTAGCGCACAATAGTGATGTACGTTTAGTTTAAAGCCTAGTTAGATGCTGAACCAAAGAAAAATAGAGGCAGGTTTTGGCACTTAAATTCAAAATTAGCTAAAACTTTATAAAAATTGCGCAAAAGCAGATAAAACAAGCCTTTGAGCAGTTGAATGCATGCGGTGACATACGCATAATAGCGGCCTAACGAAATGAGGAATACACCATGCGCTTGTGCGACCGCGATATCTACCAACATCTTCAAGATGGGAAAATAAAAATTGAGCCTACACCTAACTATGACCAGATTAGCGGTGTAACGGTAGATATCCGCCTTGGTAACAAATTTCGCGTGTTTGAAGACCATCAAGCGCCGTTTATCGATTTAAGTGGCCCAAAAGCACAGGTTCAAGAAGCGCTGGACCACGTAATGAGCGATGAAATTGAACTTGAAGAAGGTAAAGCCTTCTTTCTACACCCCGGGGAGCTGGCGCTTGCCATTACTCACGAGTCAGTAACGCTGCCGGATAATATCGTTGGCTGGCTAGACGGGCGCTCTTCACTGGCGCGTTTGGGCTTAATGGTTCACGTAACAGCCCATCGCATCGACCCAGGTTGGTCTGGTAACATCGTTCTTGAGTTTTACAACAGCGGTAAATTACCTTTAGCGCTTCGCCCTAAGATGAAAATAGGCGCACTAAGCTTTGAAGTGTTGTCAGCCCCAGCTGAAAAACCTTACAACGCCAGAGTTGATGCGAAATATAAAGATCAAGCCGGTGCAGTTGCCAGTCGTATTTCGTCAGACGACGAAAGTAAGTAAAACAATCTAAAAACAATGTTTTTGGAAAAGCCTCGTGCGTTTCCCGCTAATTACTGATAGAAAATATAAGAGCAATAATTAGGGCCTATAGCTAAGGCCCTAGCACTTATAATAAAGCGATTAGTAACGGGAAGCGCAATGCACACAAATCCTGAACCTTCTTCAGATATTCAACAACGACAGCCAACACGAAAAAACAGCATTATTATTTTCGCGTTTATCGCCTCTGTTCTTAGCGGTATGGGCCTGTGGGCTGTAAATCAGCCTAGCGAAATTATATTTACCGCTGCTATCACCCTTTTTGTAGCCTTACTTTGGGTAACCGAAGCGCTGCCCATTCCTGCTACTTCGCTTCTACCATTCGCGTTATTTCCATTATTCGGCGTACTGTCACACAGTGAAGCTGCTTCAGCATTGGGAAGTCATGTCATTATATTGCTAATGGCGGCTTTCATGCTTTCAAAAGGGCTTGAACGTGCCAAATTACACAAGCGATTCGCTATTTACATGCTGCGTGTAACAGGCAGCGGCAGCCCGCTTAAACTGATACTGGGCTTTATGCTCACTACCGCCGTCCTTAGTATGTGGATTAGTAACACCGCCACGGTGTTAATGATGTTGCCAATGGCCATTGCCATTATTAATGCGGTCGATAATTCAAGATTCGGCGTGGCCCTTATTCTGGGTATTGCTTATTCAGCAAGTTTGGGCGGGGTAGGGACGCCAATTGGCACACCGCCGAATATTATCTTCATGAGCGTATATGAAGAAACACAAGGTATTGAATACAGCTTCATCGAATGGATGAAAACTGGCGTACCGATAGTCGTTTTAGGTGTGCCTATTATGGCCTTGTGGTTGGCACGCGGAATTAAAGAAGTGGGCAACATCGATTTGCCTGTACCTTGTGCATGGTCAAAAGCAGAAAAGCGTGTACTTGCCATTTTCGGTACGGTAGCAATGGCGTGGATCTTCAGACCTTTTTGGACCGCTTGGATAGGCGTGACCACCATCAGTGATAGCACTATAGCCGTTGCAGGTGTCGCCGCTATGTTTTTTACCAATAGCGGCAATGACAATGGCGAAGTAGACGCTAAAGGTAACAACGACAAGCTGCTCGATTGGAAAACCGCTAACGATATTCCTTGGGGAATGTTACTTTTGTTTGCAGGTGGCATTTGTATTGCGAAAGCGTTTATGTCGTCGGGTTTAAGCGTGCTGATGGGGTCGTGGTTAACAGGGCTTGCTACCTTACCTGTTTTACTACTTGTGCTAGGCATTTGCTTATTTGTAACTTTTCTTACAGAAATTACTTCTAATACCGCAACCTCTACCTTGCTAATGCCGATATTGGCGGCAGCGGGGTTGGCAGTGGGCGTTGACCCTAAGTTACTAATGATTCCGGCGGCTATAAGCGCAAGTTGTGCCTTTATGCTGCCAGTAGCAACAGCGCCTAATGCCATTGCGTACTCAACTGAAAAGTTCGATATTAAAACCATGGCAAGAGAAGGAATAATGCTTAACGTACAGGTAGCCTTAGTGGTAACCGCAGTGTGCTACGTTACGTTAGCCTGATATCAAAAAAACGGCAACTAGGTGTTTTAATGCAGAAATTTGCAAAGATGGTTAGCATTTGAGCGCTTAAACAGGCTTATTGCTAATTCTCGTTGCATTGTGAACAAATATGAGTAGTATTACTCGCTCTTTCGGTCGGTGTGTAGCGCAGCCTGGTAGCGCACTGTCATGGGGTGTCAGGGGTCGGAGGTTCAAATCCTCTCACACCGACCAACTTCTCTCTTTGAAGCGACACCCTAAAGCCTTATCTGGCTTACTCTACAGCACATCTCAAAATCAATCTTCAAGACTGCACACAATCTTCACTTTCATCTTAATGATAATCAAATTTGTGAACGTTCACAATCTTGTTCACACTTGCTAAATACGTTCAGAGTATCGGGTAATCGTGAAGTTGCCCGATTGCTGACTTCGGAAGTTCCTTCAAATTTCTTCAGGTAGCTTTCGGTTGACAGTGTTGTCTTCTTTGATTTTGTCTTGAGTGATTAATAGACTTTGATGATAGTCCTGAGCTTCAGCATCAGTCAGAAAATCTACATCAGGCTTTAACTCCTCAAGCTTGCCCTTCAGTTCGGCTAAATCTACTCTGAAAAATTCCTTACGGTTGTTTACTAAGTTGAGTCGATGTTCATTGAAATGACGATGCAGTTCAGCTTCAAGTGCAGGCGCATCCTCGGAGTAAATAAGAGCATGGACGTCAAATGTGAATGGCACACTGGCATCCCCAAGCTCACGCACACGGTCTAGGGGCTCCAGTCTTCTAGTCATACCGATTTTAAATACCCCATCACCAAACGAACCGATGTTACTGATGATATAGACGTAACCAGATTTGGTTTGTTGTGCCATCGATAGGGCCCGTTCTGATTTTGCTCTGGCCTCGTTCAGTTGTGCCTCAAGTTCTTCAAGTTCAGACTTTAAGCGCTCAAGCTCGTCACCAGTAGCTTTATTGGCTTTAGCATTGGCCTTAGCAACAAGCTCTTCGTATTTATGCTGTTCTCTTGCCGCTGCCTCTTGTTCCTTTATTAGCTGTTGTTCTTCTCTGAGTTGGCGCTTCGCTTCTGCTCGTTCTTCCTTCTCTTGTCTGAGCTTCTCAGCATATTCATAAGTTAGCCTGAGCTCTTGCAACTTGAGTTGGAAATAGGGTTCTGTGATTTGGATGTTGTTAGACTTATTGAGCTTGTCTATTGCATCTCTCGCTTTAGATAAGCGCTCTTCCATTCTGCGGATATTATTCCATCTTACGTTTGATACTGCTGCGTCACATTCGTTATTGAAAGCTCTCAGCGTTAGTTTAAGTGCTCGGTTTGTCATCGTCTGACCTTCTCTGGCACTGTTATTAACTTTCCACTCAGTATGGCAAACGGCCGCTTGTTTGGCTTTCAGCATATCTTTCTGCTGCTCTCGCACAGCAATAATCTCAGCTTTGAATCTGTCTGAAGTTCCAAAGTCGAAGTGAGGTTCATAGTACCCCAATGTAGACAACTCAATTTTTTCATCAAATACAGCCAGCTCTCTTTCAAGTTCATCAAATAGCTTTCGTTTAGTCGCATAAGACGCCCGAAGCTTCTGGATGTTTGATGTGATTGCTTCTGACTCGGCGTTAAGCTCCGTCACACGAGCTTCAATAGAGCTTATCGGTTGGTACTTCTCAAGCAGCTCTGTCGTTCTTTGCTTCGAGTCTTGAAGGTGAGATTTGACTTTGTTGAGCTCTGACTTTAGCTCGCGAGATTTTAATAGTGAAAACACTAGCAACGATATGACTGCGAAAATCAAAGCGTAGGTAATGATATGTCCATAATCACTTGGAAGAGCTTCAATCGAGCCCATAACTGTAATCCGTGTCTGCTAATCCTTCTGACAACATTATAACAAGTGCTCATTCAATACAAAATCAAGTCATTATTGGGAGTCCTTTCCCTTTGGTGTTATCAGGCTATAGATGCCTCCATCCCCGTATTTATTTCATACTGTTCGTGCATAGCTTGTCGTAACTGATGAGCTTTTGACTCAGGAACTATAAAGCTGTCATGAACAGGAATCACAGGAATAGCTTCTTGCGTTAATGAATCCATAACATCATTTGCAATCTTGCTATCGATATTTTGAAGTGTTTGCCAAGCATTGCGGTAAAGTAAGTCTGAAATAGCCTTATGTCTTGCTTCAAACATCCCTAGAAGGCTACCCGCCTTTTTAGCGTTGACTTTAAGATGGAAAGATACCGCTCTGACTGCTTGGTTTTTGCTGCTGGTACTGGTCGCAATCAAGGCTATCTTTTTAACTTTGTCTCTTGTTACTCCTTCGATGTCGTAGCAATCACTCGGAGCTTCTGCGCCTGATAAATGATACAGAAGGCGAGGGTGCATCGACTTGTAGTCAAGTTCAACACAAGGCTCTCCATTAATCGTAATGTTGCCTCTGACAACTTGAGGTAGGTTCTGCGCATCACAGTAAAACCTGCCACCAATGCACCATTGCCCTTTGAATATCCGTCTGCATGAGAGGTCAGACTGCGATAGTTGAATGGTTCTGTTGTCTTCAGATGTATATACCCAGTTGTAACTTGTGCGTACCTCATTATGTTCCATTATCGACTTTCTCATGCGAAGAGTGCTTGGTTCGTCGCTGTAGTTAACGTAATCATAAGGATTGTTGCGAAGAATGAGCGGGTCAATAGGAACAGAAATGTCAGTTACCTCAATTGCTTCCAGAAGGCGAGCTTGATTGATACAGGTCTCAGTCGGAAGAATAAGTGACGGAATGCCAGACGTGTAGTTCTCGCTTTTGAATCCTCGCTCAATCTTAATCAAGCCTAGCTGTTCTCCTTGCGCCAGCAAGGTGTTCATCGTGTCTCTGCTGTACGGCTCCCTACGAAATCTCTTCGGGATAGCTTTTAGGCGCTTACCTAGCGAGTATACGAAACCTGTATCGGTGCCTAAGTTCATCGCACAGGCAAGATTGACAGCTATACACTTAACCGCTTGGACTGTTGGCTTGGTAATACGTTGTCGCCCTTGTGTCAGCTGTTCGGTGAGCCAGTCGGTAAACTTTGAATCTACTCCCTTATGGGTTCTCAGTGGGAAGGTGAATATTGGGTTTGCATTTGGCGTATTGGACTTCCCCTTGAGGGCTTGTGTCCACTGGAAGTTTTCTTGCGGTGTAACCATAAGTTGGTTCATAAGTGTTCTCCTTGTCTTATTCCCCCCTATAGTGCTGCTGGTGGTCTCCTCGTCTGTCGCTAAGTAGTTCTCTAATTTCCATTTACCAATAACCAACCAAGTTATCATTACTGGTTAGCTAGTTAGTAAATACAATTGAGTGCGTCTGAATCGAATCTTCAAGGTGGCACAGTTTAAGAAGGGAAGTAAATTGAATGAAATGTAGCAACTACGTGTTAGTCGACTACTGTCTGCTTTAATTTGATAAAAACAGGGTATTAGAAACGGATAGACAAACTATTTCAGTTTCTATATGGCTTCTCCCTTATGTCAGGGAGTCGTGTATCCCTTGATTTTATTGGCTTTAGTGAATATTAGGTAAATCTAAAAAATCTGAAGAGCTTTAAGGTTGTTAGCTCTAGACAACTGATAAGCGAGAAGTGCGGATACAAAGCATCATTACAGATCGACAACGGCTTTCTACGAGCCTTTCTGGGTACAATTAATACGATTGCATTGGGTAAGTTAACTCGATCTGAGAGAGCTTTATAGAGCCTCAAACAGTTAAGCGTGAGACTCCGTTGTGATAGTGCTGAAGATGTCTAACAGAGGAGTTGCAGGCCACATGAATCCTTGGCTTTATAATTCGAATTTACTCGGTTTATTATTTTGCTTAATGAACTCATTGATTATCTTATGCACCGCTCCCTTGCTACAGCTCAATTCTTCAGCAATCTTAGCCATGCTCAAGCCTTCCTCTCGTAGCTGGTGGACTCGCTCACGGTCTACAGACTTCTTACGCCCAAACTTAACGCCTTTCTCTTGCGCCTTAGCGATACCTTCCATCTGTCTTTCGTAGCGTAGAGACAACTCGAACTCAGCTACAGCGGCAATCATGTGGAACATTAGCTTACCGTGTGGTGTTGTCGTGTCGATGCCTTGGTCAATCACTATAAGGCCTACGCCTTTGTCATCGAGTAACTTCGAGATGTTCGCTAGGTCAGCCACAGAACGACCTAATCGGTCTAGCTTGGTCACAACGATAGCTTCACCTTCACGCACGTAATCAAGCATCTTCTCTAACTCTGGGCGGTCTGCTGTCTTACCTGAGCGCTTCTCTTGGTAAATCTTAGCGCAGCCTTTCGCCTTCAATGCGTCAAGCTGTACGTCTAGCTTCTGGCCTGTGGTAGATACTCGTGCGTAACCGATAAGTTGACCTGTCATGATAAATCCATCCTGTTCAATAAAGTCTGAAGGTTAAGTGACCAGCAAGATAATGAACGGTAAGTGAACGGTCAATAGGTAAGTTCAAAAAAGTTTACTTTGATGGACGGTTACGAAACCTGATATTTCCGGTCTCGTAGTCAGTCCGCAAATTTCCGGAGTGAGGACATTGAGCCACCAGCCTTGAACTTTCAGGTCTGGTTCCAGAGCCTGTGCGATGTCTTCGTGTTTGGTCAAGATGAACGTTGCGACTTGCTTTAAGATTGTCTTAGCGGTGTTCTTGTGGTGCGTAGAGGCACCCTATGGGGGGGGGAGTTGAGGCTTCATCATTGTCGAATTGGCCTCTCAGATTTTTGCAATAAAACTGTCTTTATTGGCCTTTAAGGGTTAGAAACTGGAATTACATTTACTTCGAATTCATCGAATAGTTTCTTTATAGAGGTATATTCATCAGGTTTTAATAATCGTCTGGAGTCAAGAGTAATGATATGCGCCTGTTCTGCCATTGGTTTTAAAGCGTCATTTTCCATACAGCAAAGTATTATCTGCTGATTTTTCGGAACGTTTTCTAATAATGCTTTGACGATGTCACCATAACGATGAGACGCTTGCTCTTGTTGGTTTGGAGTATCTACTATAAAAGTCGCCATTTCACAGTTTTTTGCATGTTGAATTTGGCGTAAAATTGCAAGTTGATATGCTAAGACTCCTCTAGTTCCTTCAGCAGCACCACCACCTAACAACTTCTTATAATCCATAGGCGTTTTTACTTTGTTTAGGTTTATTCCAGTGGCGTCCAGTGACTTGATGTTCTCCAATAGATTACCCATAAAAAATGAATCAAGCTCTTCCTTGTCTTTTTTGGTTAATAATTTGCGCTGTTCTTTTTTTATACCCTTCTGCTTTTCGTTGGCGTTTTGTATAACCTGCTGTTGTACGGCTTTTTTGTTCGACAAAGTTTCAGCTATATTTCTGCTAGAAAGTGACAATATTACCCTGCTTAAAGATTGCTTCTGCGACTCTTCGTCTTGTTCATGAATGTCGTATTTGCGTTTAATTCTATCGACTTCACTGTTTATCAATCGTAACTTCTGATTTGTGGTTTCAAGTAATACTTCAGTTTCTCGCAATTCATCCCTTATCAGGTTCTCTTCATCCTCCAGCGCCGCTTTATCTGCCAGTAGCCCCGCTCTTGCTGTAATAGAGTTGTCATGGTGCGTACCGCACAGAGGGCACTCTAAAACTTCTTCAGGAATTGACTCAACAGAAAACTTATAGTCGTCCTCCAACTCCTTTGTGGAAGACTCTACAATTTTTAGTTGTTCCTTCAGTTCGTGAACTTGTGTTAATAGCCTAGTTTGTTCGTCGAAAAATAAACACTGCTGCTGAACAAATTCTTTTAATTCACTTTTAATTTCATTTTGTATGTTTGTAAGTTCTTCTCCATTTAATCCTAATGGCAATAAACTTTTTTCATGTGTATCTTCAATCTCCGCAAACGACTCGTTAGCTATGTCCAATCTTTCTATTTTTGTAGTAGCAGATTTTTCAATTGCTTTTTCTTCAAAGATATCTTTCTCAAGTTCTAAGAATTCAGAACCTATATAGCCACTAAAGTACTTTATTAGATTACTTCTGAAACCATTGAATTGATATAAATTATCAAGCGAATCCCAGGGTGTATCCCAGCTTTTCTTCTGGTCTATATAAAAAGGAAGATAAAAATATGCTGGAGGGGGGCATTCTAACTCGTCTTCTCTATTTTTAAGAACTAAGTCAAAGTTCACTGCGTTTGCAAATTCACGAGCATATTCACCAGTTATCTTGGAAAAAGTTTTTATAGCATCATTCACCTTGCCAAAGGCTATATTATTCCCGTATCGTCTGGCTGCATATTTTTCGTTATTTACGCTGAAGTAGAGTAATGTCATTACATCATTACTTTTCCATTCTTCATCAGTGCTAGGTTCGCAACCAAGTGCCCATAATAGACACTTCGCGAGCGAGGATTTCCCAATGCTATTGTCGTTTCCTGTAACGAGATTCAATCTCTTCGGGAAGTTGAACTGATTCGCCAACCTTTTTGAATTTGACAGAAGAAGCAACTGATGAAAATGCAATCCGTTCATTTTTTGATTTCCTAAGATTTCTTATAAGTAACTTATAATTTTGATTCATAGTTGGTTGACCAATATTGCGTAAAAAACTTCAACGTCGAATGTTTTCTTGTCGCTAACGAGCTTTTCTAAACCATCCGATTTTGATTGATTCATTACCGCGGTTACATATTCTGCATCATTTGGGAATGCGTCATATTTAATTTTTTCCATTGAACTTTTAAATTTCTGAGTTATGTCTAAATCCAGTGATGTGGAAAATCCTTTTCTTTTTAAATATAACCTTTTCAATGATGATTTTAAGCCTGTTGCCTGAAGAGGTCGTATTGCCATTTCATTTGCCACAGAGTCAAAAGTTGATTCGATTTGAGATGTAAGAGGGTGGGTTGAGTGTAACGAAAGAACATGATTGACATCATTAGAATTTATTGACTTCTTATTGGCTAGGCGATTCCAGTCGCTATAGTCAAATTGTATTCGCCCCTTTCTGTACATATCATCAACAATTGCTCTGTATATATTCGAAGGGCTGCATTGAGCCCCACCAAAAATTTGGTCTACCAGTTTGGCGAATTGAGCTAATACGAAGTCTTCTTGTGTTTGAAGTTGAATTGTAGGGACGATAAATTGTAGGTTTGAAGAGTCTAATTCGATTCCTAGTTCTTCTTGTATTTTGGTTGTTAACTCGCTAAGGCAGTCTTCTTCCAAATCCCCACACTTGATTAAATCAAGCTTCATTTTCCCCTTGGTCTCAAAAGAAAAGCCACTTGAGCAAACTAATCCTATATCTTGCACTTTCCCCTTAAATTGAGGCTTGTCACTAGATTTGAACAACTTACCAAGTATGGAGTTCTTTAATCCTCCATCTTCTTTGGGTTTCCGTGAGGTAATAGCTCCCACTGTATACGGTTTCCCGATATTTTTAACTTGATAAAAACCGAGGCGGGAGTTTGCTAAGTCCGATGAGCTGCCAATAACTACATCTTCATGATATTCAACTAATAATGAATACTCTTGCTTATTGCTGTGTTTTTCAATTATTTCGCAAAGCGCCCAATGGAATTGGAAGGCATATTTTCCGAAAGTGCTAGCACCAGCTGTATCAGACTGAGCTTCAGGATGTTCGTGCGACTCCATTTTCTTTCCATGTAAAATAGATTTTATTGCATCCTAGCATAAAGACGTTAACTTCAACAATTTATACTAGGATGCCATTTTTTATTTTAGTCCATTAAATCAACAACATCTTTAACTCCAAGGTGTGTGTATCGCTCCAACATCTCAGTTGAACGGTGCCCTGAAATAACTTTTAATTGGTTAACCGAAAGGCCTCTTTGAGCATACTTAGTAATAGCTGAATGCCTCATTGAATGAAACGATAGTCCGGTTATATCTAGGCGTTTACATGCTCGTCTAAAAGCCTTCGAGAGACTTTCTGCTGTAACGTTGTAGAGGATTTGATGATTATTACATGACACAAGCCTGTCTTTTAAAATCTGAGTTGCTTTTGCGTTTAACGGAACGTAGCGTGAATAGCCATTCTTGGCTTCAGGAACATAAAGTCTGTTTTGGTGAAACTCTATATGTTGCTTTTGTATCTTTACAATTTCTCCTCTACGCATAGCAGTCTCGTAAGAGAGTTCAGCAGCAGATGCAACTAATGGAGGTAAATCTTCAAGCAATAGCTTTAACTCTTTCTGTGTTACTACTCTGTCTCGTGGTTGGCATTCAGGAGGATATTTGAAGTCTTTGAAAGGAAATGGCCAATCTAACTCGAAGTTTTTAATGCCAAACTTAACGATGCGAGACAGCATCTGTAAGTCTAATCTCGCGGTACTGCTCTTTACTTCTTTGAGTCTCTGACGCTTAAATGCTTCGA
Organism: Alteromonas sp. ABM1_013; assembly: GCF_056160505.1. Classification (NCBI taxonomy): domain Bacteria; kingdom Pseudomonadati; phylum Pseudomonadota; class Gammaproteobacteria; order Alteromonadales; family Alteromonadaceae; genus Alteromonas; species Alteromonas sp. ABM1_013. Next base: position 364,960 of record NZ_JBSWXH010000005.1, on the reverse strand, counting down.
TTTCTGCTAGGGTAGGAGGCGACTTAAAGTTTTTCTTCAAGCATCGCACACGGTAGCGCACAGAATCGCCCATGTGCTCAAGGTATTTGTCGCAGACCTCGTGAAAAGACAATTCATTTGAGCCCATTAAGGCGAAACGTTCTGCTTCTTGTTGAGTTGGAAAAGTCTTAGAGATTCGCTTACCTTGCTCACGAATCTGTACGTTCCAGTTGCCTGATTTTAATTGACGGATAGTTGCCACTTCGTTCACTCCAAAATACTTAAAGGTTAATGGAAGTGAAATTCTTGAGGCCTTGCCAGTATTGACTTTCGGAGGTGCGTGTAGAGTTCGCAGCGTTATCGCGCAGGTGGGCATGGGGTGTCAGGGGTCGGAGGTTCAAATCCTCTCACACCGACCAACTTCTCATATTTTTCAATGACTTACCCCGCTCATTGATTACTCGCGAAATAAGCGTCCCAAAACTGTCACATAATTGTCACATTATACAGTAGTACAAGTTTAACTTTTTCTAACTGTTTATTCATTACTAACTTTAAGTTTCTAGCTTGATGCTCCCGTATCAATAGTGAAAATTTTCCCTAGTCGTGACTAGTTAATCCTGAGGTTTACTAAACAGGACATAACTATGACAAAGAAGACTCAGAAGCGTGATCTGCAAATCACGTTCATTCATCAGTTTAAAAGAGCGACAAGAACCGCTTGGCCTGACAAATTTCGTTTATGTTGGTATTTCAATCCAGAAACCCTAGATTATGTTTACGAACATAAGAACGAGCAATTTGTTACGAATGGTTTTGTTATCTCAGACGGTCTCGCAAATCAGCTTCCAGAAGAGTTCAGGAAGAAATATTTCGAGCCATCTGAACGATGCTTATTGTTCTTAATATTCGAGCTACAAATCGTTGGCTTTATCAATTCAGATGAAGTTGATGGTGGAGAGTTTGAAAATGTTTTCGGTGTAACGAAACATCGTTACTTTTCAGCCGAAGCAATTGATGAATGGACTGAGCAGGTTGAACTACTTTAAGGGCTGCTTTGCAGCCCTTTTTTCATCCAGTAAACATAAAACCATTTATTTCAATTTTTAGGTTGTGTTCGTTAAGCCGTAGTTACTTATATGAACAAGGTTCGAATAATAGGACTCAATCAAATCTGACAGTCGCATGTGTGCCAAAAGCGGACATTACCTTTATTTGGAGGAATTCCCTTTCTATATGTCATTCAATCTGGACTTTAGCTCTATAAGCCGGGGATCATTTGATAGCTTACGCTTGGATTGCTCAATAATACTTAGGACGTCATCCGCTCCATAAGGCCACCTTTCAGGCTGATCAGGAAGTATTGTAAACAAGAGCCTGAGATATTCTTCTGGGTACTTTACTGCCAAATTTGTTTCTTCATCTTCCTTTTTATTCGACTTCCTGATTTCAGGAATAAATACATGTTCCCCCGTTACTTTAGACACCAATTTCGATACTTCATGACTTATGATGGGAAAGTTGTTCGTTTGGTTGAGGGCTATTTCACAGAGTCTGGCGGATGTTTTCGGCGTTCTGACCATTTTGTTTTTAGGCCAAACATTTTGCAAAAACGGCAGTAGATTATTACTCCAATCAGTCTCGGAGTCATCAGCCCATTGCTTCAAATGCCAAAGAGTATGACTTCTAAACTCATCACCAGCATTCAACAATACACTTCGTAACTCGCTGTCCGTAACATAACGCTCACCCGCGTCATCTTTCGATGCCCAACCCATAAGAAGAATGCCTGACAACACCTGAACGTGGCGCTTTCTTTGTACCAAGTCCTTATTTGCCATATGAAGAAGATGGGGTTTTAGTTTGGAATATAGGTCTGCATTAGGCGTTTTAGCCCCCCACATAAAGCCTGACCAAACAGCGTCCTTATCACTTAAATCAGAGTCTTCATTTACTAAAATGCTCAGCAGATTATTCTCTGTCCACTTGGGATCAATGTAGTGAAACCATGAAAAATTGAACGCGAAGATAACCATAGAGTATCGGTGCGCATCTTCAGGGAGCGAGAACAACTGGTCAACTTTCGACAGCCATACTTTTGGAAACCCTTTGCCTCCTTTTAGGCCATCTTTAGCCGAGTCAGTCATATGAAGTTGAGCCAAATTTCCAGACGCAGAATTTATGGCCTCTCCAACCCAGTCAATATTTTTATCTTCCTGTCGAACTAGGGCTGAACCTGAAGACTTGCCATCCTGTGAGAGCACTTCAATAAATTTGTCCCATACATCGTCAAAAAGACTGGGGCATCTTTCTCGCAGCTCAGGGCCAGCATCTTCAAACCAGCGTGAGGCAGCTAGAAGAACATTACCAAAAGCATTATTTGGTATTTGAAAAAGACGACCCGCAATGAGACATTTCAGGCGATACGGATCATTCTTCCTGCTTTCTCTGGAGAGAAAGGTTTCCCAAAACCTCTGCGTGAACTCTCCACTTTTTAGCTCCAGTTTCAACGCGCCCAATGCTCTTAAAGGCGCATCATCACAAAGCCCCTGAAAGGGAGCATACTCAGTAAGATGCCGAATATCTTTACTGCGTTTTTTCTCGGCTTCTTCCAATATTTCTGATAATGGAAGTGATTTTAACGAACTCCAATCTGTGTTGGTTCTAATGACCCCCCCCCCACCATCGTGGCTTTCAGCAGCACTCTGTGAAAACTCTTGCTTCCACTCAGGCGCATCTCTCTTCAACTTTGCAGAAATATTCTCAAGATTAAAACTGAACTTGCATCCTTCGCCTTTCAACCAAAACAATATATTCAAGCGAGAATGGGCAGACCACTTGTTATGTTCTTCTTTCGAGTTACCCTTGTATCTGGGATGACCTTTCAGTATTTTGTTCTCGATTGACTTGCGCTTCCCGTCAGGAATATCCTTCCACCTATTTCTGAGAGATAGCAACAAATCCCGCTGTCCCTTTAAGTTCCAGAAATATTCCGACTCTAAGGCTAGGATTTCATCTGCATATTGGTCACCAGTTGCGATATCATTTAAGCCAGCGGCCCAGACACGTAATCGCGCAAATATAAGATCAGTGTCACGCCATCGTTTGAATTCACGTTTCGCGGCATCTTTATCTACTTCAAGTAGCCGTCGAAACAATCTGACAAAATACAGCGTGTAACCTGACAAGCCGTGGCTCCTCGTATACTCTTGACCTTGTGCATCTTCGTCAGCTTCAATAGCGCAAAGATCAATCCAATACGAATAATCTTGCTCTAAGTCTACCGCACTCTCCAAGTTCTGTCGGAGAGTGTTGACGACCTGGGCTAAAAACTCATCTGGAACTTCAATCCTATAGACCCCTTCCGGGTAGCGCACTTCTGCTCTAACAAGTGACGTAACAGATATTTTTTTTCTGTTATCACGGGGAATACCAATTCTATCGCCATAAAGAATGCCTCCTTTCAGATAAGGAGCTGACACTCTCCCATAATCTCGAACTATGAAAGCACTCCAACCGGATAGCTTTATCTGATCTTGAAGACGATACTCTTGGTGTACTTCACGATCATAATAATGGCTTAACTCGAAAAGTGTATTCCACGCCCTTATAATTTCAATTGGCACTTTCTTTTTTTTATTTTTATCAAGTCGTCGCTTCACATTCGCAAGCACTTGCGAATTTATTGAAATTTGACGACCTGCCCACCAGGCGGCTATTCTCTGATGCGAAATCCTCCCAAACCAATTTGCCAGATATTCTAACCTAGTTGGTAGGGAAGAAGAGCCACTCGAATTACCCCCGCGCATTGCCGGTAAGTGATAGTGCTCAAGCGCATCGAAGTCTTCACTGTTTAAGGCAAATGCGTCCCACAGGCTCCGCTTTGCCTGACTTTCATATTCTTCATTTCGGTCGGAGGGTGGCGGGTCACTGTCCAACGCATAGAACTGGTAAGGATTTATTAGCTCTTCATCCGAGTCAAAATGGCTTTTTTCGTCAGCTTGTTTAGTCCTTATATGGTGATCGAATACGCAAAGCCACTCAGCAGGAATAGGTGGATCTAGTAGAGAAAAGGCTCTGGCCCCTGATTTAGATTTAACAAGGTGTGCAACCATGCCGCGCTCATGCGGCTTTAACCTCGCAGGCCCTTTTCTTGCTTTAACTAAGACTCTTTTTTTCCAAGCAGCAGGGTTCTTAGCCCTAACACTCCAGGCATGGAGAGAATCCCATAGATAAGAATGTCCACCATTTTCGTTAAAATCATAAACTATTGCTTCAACACCTTTTTCCTCCCACTGTGCCACAGCTTCATCGTCGGCATTTTGGAACGCATAAATTTTGTGGCTAGTGTTATTGTGTTGTTGAAGCCCTTCAAGAAGATACCTAACGGGAGGATCGTCCGCTGAGTATCCGATAAATACAGCAACAAACCGTTTCAATACATCTTTGACAAAGTTCCTTGCCCAACCTTGGGCCAAATAAGCATCACCAAACTCAGAGCTTGATAAAACGAAACCATCTTCGTCGGGACCAGAGTAGTCAGGTGTTACTTTGCCATGAAGATGAATAATGCCCCAGTCATTATCGGAAAACTCGATACGCGGAAGACTTGTGCGTGTAACCGATTTTGCCTTTTTATCGCACGCTTCAAATAGCAGATCGAAATTAGTAGTTATGAGCCGCGTTTGCCCCGTTTGAAGTCGGGAAAGCTGCAAGATCGTTTTGTGAGCTGTTAAGTCAGGTTCTTGGGGTGGTTCGAGGCATCTTGCTACTGATTGGTTAATATCCTTGTTGTCGAAACTGCGTATCAAAGCACTAAATATATGGTCTGCGGAAATCTGCCCTCGTGTATGATGGTCCTTATTCAGCTCTTTAAAAGTAGAGAACAGTCTCTTAGCTTTGCTATCTTCAGAGGCCCCAAGGTCATCAATAACTTTCTGCGCCAAATCGGCAAAGCTTGACAACCTTGCGTGAGCCATCGAAACGCCAGCTCCACAAAAGAATATAACATTCCCTTCATCTTGGGCATGCAGAAGTTCATCTGGTATATCTGGCCCGTTTTCTATGAATCTCAATATCAATTCCTTTCGTTATTGTGTATCGGATATAAGAGTATTGAATTGCCCTAGTGCTAAAACCCGTTTAACGCCAATAGATATCTAAGGACAGTGTAAAAATGATAAACCCTCAATCGTCCACTTTGGGTCGAAGTAGTCCTTCAGTTACAGTAGCAAACATACCAGAAAATATCAGATATTCGCTCTAGGCTGTCATGTCTCTCTCGCTCCATCAATGTCTGCAATACGTACTACTCGTAAGTTTAAAGCCTAACCTCGAAGAACCATTCTTTGTCTTGGCTGGCCTTCGAGTTTACAGGCTGTTAGCCCCAAAATGTGTAATTATTTCTAATAATGAGATGTTCTATTTTCTATCAACTATCGGCATAGATTTTTTTTCGCTTAGGACAGCATCGCAAAATTTAGTTAAGCCGCTATAAGAATCAAGGTCTATATCACTCCCCAATGGTATATCGTTATGGTTGGTAAAGAACACTAGGCTACTGCCTGGCTGTTTCATCAACTGATAGCTTTTGTCAAATTGCGCTTTTTGTTTTTCTGTAAACCTAGCTTTTTCTAAAATAGTGTTAAACACTATTACTAGATGATTTTTGTGGTATGTTGCAACCAATACATGATTAGGCAAGCATACATATATTTTCGTTTTTTCATGTGAATTAAAGTTTCCCGCATTTACTAATCCAGAAAGCAAAACAGCACACCTGCTAATATCTTCTTTAATCGTGCTATTTGAGCCTGCGCTCCAATCGGCTCGTTGTATGATGCGTTGCAGAAAATGTTCATGTATTGAGCAATACGAAGTGTAGTCAGTTTCAAATGATTCTAGCTGTGTTTTTTGAAACTTTCGGGTGCTAAATCCACGTGTAAAAATAGGGTAAACCACACCAATTTGTACTAGTTCTATAGGAATATTACTTATATGGTTAATTAGAACATCTACATGCCATGAGCTGATTCGTCGGTTTACTTTTTTGTTTAATAGGAATTCGCCGTGCATGTCACAAAAAAATTCAAATAACTCAAGTGTTGCTTTTTTTCCTCTGCCGCCGTTCGGATAATTTTTTTTCCAATATTCAATCAGACATTCTCTATTGGCCTTAGTAGTTCGAAGGACTCCTTTTGCTATCGCCTTTGCCATGCTCTCATGCATGTTTAATACCCTCTTGAATGAATTTAATTAAGTCTGAATTGATGGATGACGGAGGCCTAGAGTTAAGTTCATCAGAATCCGTAAAAGATGTAGTAAATAGATTAAACGTTATTTTCTCGATATTTTCTGATTCGCGTGACCACTTTGTCTAACTGAGCCAGTTAATTTATCCTGGGCGGCTCCAAAGTACGTATTGCTGACGGTGGGTCACTATGCTTTGTTAGCTAAATTGACTATATCCGATTACCTTTTGAAAGATTGCACCGCTCGCATAATAACTGAAGATTACGAACCGTATTACTACCACCTTTGGAAAATGGAACGATATGATCAAAGCAGAGTTTGGCCTTTGACTCACACTCGACGCATTTGCCACCATCTCTTTGCCAAACTTCTCGCTGGACAGCTCTAGGGATTGCTTCACGTCTCGGCTTTACTGGCTTAGTCTTCGGCATAGCAGATGTATCTACACGTATTAGATCGCTCTCTGAAATCTGTTCTGAAGCTTTATAGACTGATGGATTTGACCTCAACTCTGGTAGTGGGGCGAATGATTTGAATGCTTTTATATAGGAAATTAAATCATCGAGTTCCTGTGAGCTTGTGACAATTAACTTAAGAGCTGGCTTACCCCTCTCTAAGCCGGGAGATGGGTATGTATTGCTATGGCGACCAGATTCCGCTGCATATTCAAGCGCAATTTCTGGCAGAGATTCTGTGTCTGGAGGATACGGCAGCCAAACAAAAGCATGGTCTTCTCTATTTGGCTGATCGGTTTGAACGACTGCTCCAAAGCTTTCTGAAATATTCCAAGCGGTGACTTTGACAGTTTCACGATCCGGTGCGCCAAATTCTTTTGCAATTCTTTCTATAACTTCATTCTTGAACATCAAGCTTCCTATTTTTCCTTGCTAGTGCAGCTAATATTTTAATAGTGACCGATTGTGCCGTTTTTATACCAGTACCATGTCACTATTTTCCATTCCATATTTTTACTAAATAACCTAACTCTATGCTAGCCATATTATTTTTGAGCATTGGCTGAGAGGTCCAAGTTGATAAATGATCGATTGGGTCGTTTGCTAAATATAGAAGAAGCTCAGTGTCTTCTTCACGCTCATAGCGGCCTGTCAGATAGAGTCTAAACCCATTCATCCAGATATAAGCTACTACAACTTATATCTGAGTTAGGGCTCTCGGACGTGCTTTGAGGCCTAATCTGAAGATATCTACAAGTATAATTACGCGCTTAATTTATTTCTCCTGCGGTGTTTCTGTGGGTAGTGCAGACCCTCAGGAGATATACTCCCCATCGCAAAAGGCAGAGGCCTAAAAAGCAAAGTGTATACTCAGGTTTCGCATGCTCCTTTACTTCCAGTCGGTTGAACCCAAGGTATTATCAGCGTACTTAGATATATTACTTGCCAGCGTAGCCATTTTGTCGAAACTATTGATACCCGAAGCACCACCAAAGAATGGGACAACAAACACGAGAGTGTTATTGTCATTGCAACGCGCAACATTGAACATTTCACCGTCGTCTACAGTCGTCAAATCGCAGTCGAAGAAACGAAAAAAAGACATCATCGAGCCTTTGCCGGTACATACTATTACTCGCGGACTATGTTTTTTTACTAAGCTTTGAAAGAAACGCCCTCGATGTGAAATACACCATTCTAGATAAACTTCGAAAGAATGCAGTCCTATGCGCTTAGCCATATCGCTATTCCAAGATACACTGGAACGATTTTTGAAAGAAATAGGAAAAGCATTCATCTTAAATCCTATGCCATCCGAGCACATAAGCTTGTGTCTAACAGCTTGTTCTTTATGCCCATGTTCCCAGTCATAGAGATAACTGTATAGCCAGGCAATCTTATTATTGTATTGATATTTAAGACGCTCTTGTACCTGTCCATCCCAGTTTCCCACATTGAAAGGTCCTTCCATTGCCTTTTCTAGATCAGCCAAGTCTTTAAACTCCGTGCCCCATTCCAAGCCACATACCCAAACACTTGAATCTAAATTTCCACCATCACAGCCGTAGTGGGAACATGCAAATTGTTTGAATTTTTCATTTAACTGGCGCTTCGTCATTACTTAATCCTTTATCCTTTCAACTTAAACACAAAACTTACATCTAACCCGCGTCATAACTTGTCGCAGAATTCAAAAATTATCTACTTTATACAAATTGGATAATGCGGTGACTTCATTTTTAATTGTTTGTCGCAAATTCGTAGGTGCAAGCACTTCAATACTGCTCCCTTGTGAACGTAGCCACCATCTGAACTGCCAAGAATCCTTAACGGTGGCAGTAAGGTTAAGCCAGTCAGTATTAGTTTCCTTAACCTGCATATCATGCGATAGCGGAGTCTCAAAAAGATAGTTGATTACCGAACGATGAATTCGAGCTTCAAAAGCAATGTCACCACTCAAACTAAATTCAGCAGCACCAGAATCGATATAATGTTGCAACGAAAAATTTACTGGCTTATCAATATTGTCCTCCAGTTGTTCAGCGACATCTATTCTCTGTAACGCATATAAACGGACATCTTTGTAACTAAATGCTGTGGCAGCTAAATAAAGTATCTTACCTCGCTGAATCAATCCGAGGGGGTGTAACACGAGTGTTTTAGCCTCTTCCGCCCAAACACCCGAATAGACAACTTTCACTTGCTTATCATCTAACAGAGCACTCTGGATAATGTTAAGGACTTGTCCGTCAATAGCTGGAGGGAGTAACGGCATTGATGGTGTTCGAATGGCGACTTTATCTGTCCATTGAGCAAGAGCATGATCTCGATTAGCTTCTTGCAAATGTTTTTTAGCATATTCGAAACGTGGCTTTAATGGTCTTAAAACCGAGGGTGGCAGTAGTGGAGCGATAACTTCTTCGGTTATTGCCAAGGAAACACAATCACTGATGCTGAGATTAGGTATATCAAACGAAGCATTATCCATCCAGCGCCATCCATAAGGTCTACTTTTGTCATTACAGAGCAACGGAAATTGTCGAGACAGCTCATTTAAATCTCGCTCTACAGTACGCTTTGAAACATTAAAACCTAAGCTTGTAAGCCTTTCTATTAGTTCTCTGGCCGATATACCTACGCCAACTGAAGGTAAGAGTCTCAAGATTTCCCACTGGCGACTTAGCGTATTCCGTTCTGTTATCTGACTCATCTCAATTCGTCCTTACACGTGCGACACATATTGTCGCGCCTTTTAATCACTATACCTTACCTTACTGAATGATCATTCGAAGGAGTGCAAAAATGCTCTACAAAATAGAAGAACAAGCCAACGTTTTTAAGAAATTAGAACCTTTGGAGTTTAAAGACTTTTCGAGTTTTGGAAAGCTTGCAGATAATCTAGAGAACTTAATTGCAAGTAGTATTTTAGGTGTATTGTTTGAAGAAGCTAGATTAATGCCTGCGATTCAGGGAAAGCAACGGCAAGTTGAAGCGAATATTTATGCTCTCAATGAAATAGGTGAATTATTATTATTTAGCTTAAAGCGTGCATCTGATGGGGAAGATGCCGTCAATCAAGCTCTAAGTTACATGCAAAATGCTGGTCAATGGAGCTACCAAAAATTAGAAGAAAAATTCATACGGCATAGTCAAAACGAAACGTCTCTAGTTCAAGCTCACAAAGAAGCTTTCGGCCTTGAGCATGAACTAGAGCCTGAAAAAATGAACAATAAACAACATCTATTAGTTATCGGCAGTGCAGCCGATCAATCACTAATTTCTCACGTTGATTACTGGAAGAAAAACGGTATTTCTATTTATTTCCTACCATATAGGGTTTATGAACTCGCTGGAGAAAATTACTTTGAATTCTTTGCACTTCCACATGATCAACACAAAAACCCAAAAGATGTGAAAGGCGTAATATTCGACACAAATCGTCGTTGGGACGAGAACTCTATTTGGTCGATGATAGATAATAGTCGTCTTGAAACATATGGTGACGCAAAGAAGTTTGTTCACGATATTCATGTAGATGATATTGTTTTCTTTTCACACGAATGGTGCGGCTTAATTGCTGCCGCAAAAGTAAAAGGTGAGGTTAAAGTTCTAGACAGTGAAACTCTGTATCGAGATGTAGAATTTTTGACTCCTACCCCGAAACGGAAGGATAACAGAATGTTGGCTATGCCTTTTTCACAAGTGAAACTAAAAACGGGTAAAACTTTCTTTTGGGCTAGAACTATAAAGATACCTTATCTGTCAAAAAGTGAAGCACTTGAGTTAGTTGAGTTGCTTAATAATTATTTGTATCAAACATAGAAAGTCGCGAATGCTGGAATACTTCGTAGCCGCGCCTTAGAGTAACAGAAGTCGGCTATGAGCGTAAAGCGGGCATCTTATTTTCGATATCAATGAAAATTTAGAATATAGTTTTTAAGGGGCGACCAATGTTACTATGAAGTAGTTGTAAAAAGCTGCTTCTCCCCTTTCGCTTTTCAACCATCGATGACAAGGATGTGAAAATTGCACTCGTTCTCTTCAATTAATTCAAATAATTTTTATAAACTGAGTTATGAATATGGGCTAGTGCCTGCAATTTGTAGTTTACTTCTTGGTATGGGAGTATTCTCATAGAGTCAGATGAAATCAGCGACTGCGAGTCTTGCACAAAGACGAATGGCAAGATAATCGCCTGCATTACAGCGCCTGGTCTCATCCAACGATGACTTTGATTTTTGCGCATGAAGCTCAAAACAAAAAACTCCTTTGATAAGTAAACCTTAAAGCAGAGGTGTAAGCACGCCCAAACTCGGAGCGCAGCACCATAGCGCAGTTCACTTACCTGTCTCGACCACATCGATTTTTCATACGCCTGGTAGAAGCGCAGGAACGTCATGTTTAATCTCGCTCGTTACAAGTGTTTCATCACTAGGGCATGCCCTAGAAATCTCAAAGTCATGTAGGAAGGCGGCATTATTCACCTCAATAACCGATTACTCGCAATCACCGAGCAGCTTAAAAAGCAAATAATGCCGTTTGTGTGCGCAAAAATGCGTCAAATTGATAGAGTCATTCCTGAGGAGTAGACGTCATCTCAAGCTTTAGCGTACCACCTTGGGTAATTTCGCTGTGCATCAGATAACGTCGCTTAAGTGGCTCGCCGTTTAACCACGCAGCTTTAATATAACGATTTTCATCGCTGTTATGTACGGTCTCAATCGTAAAGTTTTTACCGCTGTAATAACGCTCATCTAAAGTAATGGTAATACGGTCAAAAATAGGGCTGCCAATTTGATAAATAGGATTTTGTCGCGCGCCACCATCTACTTGGAAAAGTCCAATTTTCATCAGCACTGCAAGTGAGCCCATTAAGCCTTGATCTTCGTCACCGTTGTAGCCATGCTCTGGCGACAAGTTTTGATAAACTTCATTGACCACCTCTCGCGCCCAATATTGTGTTTTGCTGGGTTCACCGAGTTCATTAAAGATAAACGCGGTTTGAATTGAAGGTTGATTACCGTAGTTGATGGGAATACGGCGATACTCTTCGTGGGTTTCCTGTGCGTGAGCCGTACCCGAGGTAAAACCGAGTTTCCCAGCAGTTTCAAAAGCGTCATTCAAGCGTTCGGCGGCGATTTTTTTCCCGCCCATTAAATCGGCAAGCCCGGCGATATCGTGGGGAACGTACCATGTCATTTGCGCTGCGTTCGACTCAACAAAACCGTGGCGGTATTCGAATGGGTCAAAGTCGGCCTTCCACTCTCCATACTCATCTTTCGGGCGCATGTAACCTGTCTCGGCATCATAAATATTTTGATAGTTAAGACTGCGAGCTTTCAACCATTCCGCGTCATCATCTAAACCTAGTTCTAGGGCTAACTGTCCTAACGTCCAGTCTTGATAGGCGTATTCAAGGGTTTGTCCTGCTCCATCGCGGTGGAACGCGTCGCTTTCAATTGGCAGCGGGTAAGGCACAAAACCCTGTTCCACGTAGTATTTTAATCCACCCCCTACGGCAGTATCGTGTTCATAGCCTGCGTGGCTCATCATACCGCCGGGCAAGTGATTCTTTTTAAGCGCTTCATAGGCTTGCAGTGGGTCAAAATCATGAATACCTTTTAAATAGGTACTAACGATAAAAGGCGTAGACGAAGCGCCTGTCATCACGTAAGTATAATTTCCACCAGAAGGCCCTCTAGGCACATAGCCGCCATCTTGCGCCAAGGTGAGCATAGAGTTAGAAAAGTCAGACGCCACTTTGGGGTAGGCCAACGGCCATAAAGTCTGAATTGTCCATTGTGCGCCCCAGAACGAATCTGAGTTGTGGTGATTAAACTTGGGTTCTTGTTGTGCGTTTAACGGGAGTTGCTTGATTTGTCGCTCAGCGCTGGTTTGATCTGAGTAGCGGCCATCGACATCTGAGACAATGCGACGCCCCTGAAGCGCGTGGAACAAGTCGGTGTAAAAACGGCGGCGCATCTTTTCGCTTCCGCCTTCTACTTGGATTTTGCCTAACCATTCATTCCATGTATCACGCGAAGCCGCCACGATGGCATTGAAGTCCCACTCAGGTAACTCAGATTCCATGTTCTGCTTGGCACCATCCTCATCCACATAAGAAATAGCGACTTTCATTAGCACGTCATTGGTAGCGTCATCCAATGTTAACAGGGCTGCTGTGTCATTGACGTCAAGTTTGGCAACAGACTTATTTAGCTTGATATAGAAAAAGACCGGTGTTGGGCGAGGACGTCGAATAGTCGGTGCATTAATAACAGATCCACTAAACGTGGTGTCATCGATTTGCGTGAAGCTGCCTTTAGATAACGCCGAAGGACCAAATTGGCCCTGTAAGTCGAGCAATATTTGTTTTGGCCCAGCTTGGGTATATTCGTAGTGGTGAAAACCCACGCGTGTGGTGGCGGTTAACTCAGTATTAATGCCATAGCGCTCAAGCACGAGTGAATGATAACCAGCGGCGACGCTTTCTTTGTCGTGGCTAAACGCTGAAAAATAGTCATTTTCTATGTCCGCGAGTGGGCGCTGTTGTGATACAGGCAGCACAGATAAACCAGACAACTGCCAAGCGTGAACATGGTTGAACCCTTTTACTTCTTCTGTTTGATATCTGTAACCGCTGCCCCATGCGCCGTCAATTTCAGTATCTGGGCTAAGGTTCACCATGCCGAAGGGGCGTGTTGCTGAATTAAAGTAAAACCAGCGTGAGTTAGCTGAATCTAACCAAGGCCATACCGCATCAACAGGGGCAAGTTGTTCACTAACCGCTTGTTGTACTGAAACCGGTGCTTCTACTTTATTCGATTCTCCACAGCCAGCTAGCGCCGCACTGACAAGTAACGCTGGAACAGCGCAATGCGTTAATCGCATGTCTTTCTCCACGAAGGTTGCGATCACTCACGCCGATACATTAAGCGTTAGGAAACTAGTCGTCGTTTAAGGTGCACTCTGAGAACTCATTGATGACTCGCTGAATATGGGCTCTCATTGCTTCTCTTGCGCGATTTTCGTCTCTGTTTTGTAATGCTTCTATAATCAGGTGATGATCTTCAATTATTGGTGACGCACCACGACTGCGAATTAGCGTGTCGAAGGTGGTATTCATTTCAGACCGATTACGCAGCGACCACAACCAACAGATGATCTCGTAGATACTTGAGTTTCTGGTTGATTGTGCGATCAGCTCATGAAAACTTCGGTCATAACTGTGTGTTTCTGCTAAATCCTGACTCTCAAGATTTTGCATTTTCTTTTGAAACACTTTTAACTGATGAATTTCCTGATGGGTAATACGCTGAGAGGCTAAAGCAGCAGCTTCTGACTCAAAATACAAACGGGCTTCAAGAATTTCAAATGGGCCGGGTAGGTTGTCTTCAATGTTGAGTTCATTGCGGCCAGATTCAGCGATGACATACACACCCGAACCCGAACGAATTTCCACAATACCACTCACTTCTAACGCAATCATTGCCTCGCGAATAGTTGGGCGGCTGACATTGAAGGTTTCCGCAAGTTTGCGTTCTGCCGGCAGTTTTTCACCGACACGTAGACTACCCTGACTTATCATCTCGAGAATCTGTTCGGCGATTTGCAAGTAAAGACGCTTGCTCGATAAATCATTAATTTGAAATTGCATAAATGTTGTTTTTATCAGAACCTGTTAATACTTACACTTTAGCGTGTTACTGCTCAGGTGGTCAATTTACATGACCAAATAAAAATAGTGGTTACCTAAAAAGGTAACCACCTAAACACAGCAATTAGAAGCTGTAGGTCACACCCATGAAGTAGGTCGAACCAAAGGTCGCGATAGACTGCAAACGTGCCTTCTCGAAACGAGTTCCACGCTCGTAATCGCCGTTCACGTTAATCCCTTCTAGCGACACTTTTACGCCGTTTTCAAACTCGTAAGACATAGAAATATCCACTTGCTTTCTGGCGTCGAGTAGGCTGCCAGGGTTAGGCACAAGCGCACTACTATCTCCGTAGTTTTCGCCCGTTTTAGAACCGTCATTCAATGAGTATTCGCTGCGATAGTTCATCGCGATACGAATGGCGAAACCACCGTTTTCATAGTAACCAATAAGGTTAGCTGTGCGCTCTGATGAACCAAGTAGCGGTTGCTCTTCTTGTGGGTTATCTGCGTCTAGCAAGGTATAGTTGGCAATCATACCCAAGCCGTTAAATGGTGCAGGTAGGAAGTCAAACGACTGGTTGTACGCAAGCTCAATACCGTTGATCTTCAATACGCCGTCGGTAGCGCGGTTACGAGTGATGTTATAAATGTAGCCGTCTGTACCGCGACATTCACCGGTAGCTGAGTCAAAAGACACATCCGCCAACTGGAAATCACCTGGACATACCGCTTCTGAAATAACTTGGTTCTTCACGTCTTTTCTAAAGTAAGCCAAGGTCAACGCGCTTGATTCATTGAAGTACCATTCAGCACTCAAGTCATACTGATTTGCGGTTAATGCAGGAAGGTCGAAAGAGCCTTCTGATACATTCACAATAATATCAGTGCCATTATCTTGGGTTGCAATCTCGCGGCCGAAGCTCGCGGTTTCACCAATAATTGGGCGTACTAGCACTTTACCCGCAGCTGCACGAATTACGATGTCATCGGTTAAATCATACGCTAGGTTTAGGCTGGGTAACCAGTTGTCGTAATCAAAGCTGTTTGATGACGGCTCGGCAGAGTCGCCACCGATGTCTGTGAATGCGCCAGTAGTAACTTGAATACCGCCGTCATAGGTCACGGTGTCTACCGTACGGTCGGTTTTTGCGTAACGCATACCAATGTTACCGCGCAGGTAGTCGTTGCCGAAGTCGAGCTGGGCGTAAAGGTTAGTAATGTTGCGATCGATTTGGAAGAACCCTGCTTCTTGGAAGTTAGGCTCAATGGTCAAACCTGAGTCATCAAAGGCTTTTAGATAAGCGTCAACATCGGGCAATACATAGTTCAAGTTCAAGCCAGAGAATTCACCACCAGTAAAGTTTTTAACGGTATAACTGGCTTCTGCCACAGTTGGGAAGGGCGCAGTATAAATATCGTCGTCGCGGAAGTTGCGGTCATAACGTGTACTTTCAGTATCTAGCGTTTGTCTGCGATGTTTGGCACCAAATTTCACGGCTTTAAAGAAATCGCTTTCAAGGTAATAGTTGAAATCAACCTGCGCAGCGAGTTCGTCAGTGTCGTAGGTTTGCACTTTACCTGAAATGTCATTACGGAACAGGTTGTCCAACGCCCATGAGTTCGGTTCTGATACTGGGTTCAGCCCGTTAGACGTGAACACAGGGTTATTGGAATCCATGTCGACTTCAAGGTCAGAACGAATACCCAATACGATTGCGCGTTCAACAATATCAATACTACCAGCGGTATAATGCAGTGCACTGTTCATTTTGAGCTTGTCTGAAATCAACCAATCAGAAGTACCAGTTACTGCGTAGCTGGTGCGTTCTTCAGTTTGACGGGTGTGGTTCGCTTCAACGCGGATGTTTTCAGCAAGAATCTGGTCAACGGTGTTGTCTGTTTGACCTAAAAACGTCAGCGCTGGCTCTGGATCACCACCACTAAATAGCGGCACCAACTGTTGGAAGTATATCTTACGTTCGTCTTGGGCAAGAATACCTGTCAGGCCAAATTCGAGGGTGTCACTGGCAACATATTGAATCGCGGTGTTCAGCAAGTAGCGTTGGGTGTTGCCGTCTTCACGGCGCAAACGAGGGCGGTTTGTGCGCTCTAGCGGAATACCATTTTCTGCATAATCACTTTCACCATCACCGTCTGCATCAACATCAGCAAATCGCTGGCTGTACATGAGATCATAACGGGTATCGAGTTCTTGATAACCGAAGTTTAGCAATACACCTAGGTTGTCATTAAACTGGTCAATATAGGTAAAACTTGCTCCAGGCGTAGTACTGCTGCGATCTTCTGAGTAGTTTGCTTCTACTTTCGCTAGCATTTTTCGCTCTGAATAGTTGAGTGGCTTGGCTGTGCCTATGTTAACCGCACCAGACAGACCACCTTCATCCATAGATGCACTGGGAGTTTTGAAAACTTGAATTTCTGAAGCGAGTTCGGATTGCACAATATCAAAGCGGAAGCCACCGTCAAACTGAGCGCTGGCGAACGCTTGACCGTTCAGGGTTGTTGCCGCGTATTCGGGGCCTAGACCTCGAATACTGATCAACGCACCGCGTCCGTTAGAACGCTGAATTTGAATACCGGCAATACGTTGAATCGATTCGGCGATATTCTCATCCGGAAAGCTTGAAATGTCGTCGGCAGAAATGGCGTCAGAAACACCTACTTCATAACGCTTCATCGACAATGCTTTTGTAACACTAGAACGAATCCCTTTAACTTCTATCACTTCAGGATCTTGTAAGTTTGTTTCTTGCGCGAGCACCGTAATCGGTAATGCCAATGCTAATGCAGTGGCTAACGGTGTGAGTTTGCGTTGGGCCTCAAATCGGTTTTTCATGCTGTCTCTCCCAGTCTTATGAATAATTGGTAAGGCCGGATTAGTATAATCAAAAGAAAATGGTTTTAACAACTAAAATTTTACAAAAAATAAACGAAAGTTACACTCTGTAAACCTAATTAACTCATTCGATTATGTTGAAGATAACGCTGTTGTTGCTGGACGCTGCGTGATTGATGATACTAAAAAATCCTATTAATACAGTGTTTTGTATTTATTTTTTGTTTTGTTTAACCCCTTTGTTGCAATGTTGATGGTCTTCAATTACCCTTTGTAAGGTGGCCTTACCAAAAATATGTGATGCTACCTAATTGTGAACATAAAGGTGACCAATGAATACAGTAAGTAAAACACAAGCCTCAATAGTGAAGTCTCATTCGCCATTATTAGCGATGAGTGCGTTGTTTTTTTTCTGGGGCTTTCTGACAAGCTTGAATGATGTCTTGATCCCTCACCTTAAAAGTGCGTTTTCATTGAATTACACCCAAGCCATGTTGGTGCAATTTGCTTTTTTCGGCGCTTACTTCCTTATTTCTCTGCCTGCCGGCAAGTTAATTAGTCGTTTGGGCTTTAAAGCCGGCATTATCGCGGGTTTATTAACCACAGCGGTGGGGTGTGTGTTGTTTTACCCCGCTGCAGAAGTGAAGTTGTATGTGTTTTTCTTAGGGGGGCTATTTGTTCTCGCCAGCGGAATTACGATATTACAAGTGACGGCAAACCCCTATGTAGCAGCGCTGGGTGATGAAAAAAGCGCATCAAGTCGACTGAATTTTTGTCAAGGCTTGAACTCGGTGGGGCACACTGTGGCCCCCTTCTTTGGTGGTGCGTTAATCATTGGGGCGAGTCAGCTCGACGGGCCTGCTAATCCAGAGTCGGTACAAATTCCTTACTTGTTGATTGCATTTGCTCTGGTTGTGGTGGCGATTGCATTTAAGCGCTTCCCACTACCTAAAATTGCCGCAGAGGCCGAGCAACCTGCAAGCCTGCAAGGAGAGGCTGTGAAAAAGCTCACGGCTCATCGTCATCTTGTCTTGGGGGCCGTGGCGATATTTTTGTATGTCGGTGCTGAAGTGTCGATCGGCAGTTTTTTGATTAACTTTTTAAGTAGCGATGATATCGCTGGCCTTACTCATAAAGATGCGGCGAGTTATTTAGGGCTTTATTGGGGCGCTGCTATGGTCGGGCGTTTCGCTGGTGCTTACATCATGCAGTACATCAAAGCATCTTCTGCGCTCACATTTAACGCACTTGCAGCTATTGTTTTACTAGTGGTTGTTATGTCAGCCAGTGGCAGTGTCGCCATGTGGGCCGTGGTATTAATTGGTCTGTGTAACTCCATCATGTTCCCGACTATTTTCTCACTAGGGATTCGTGGTTTAGGCGGCGCGACGGCCGAAGGTGCGGGCCTGTTGTGTTTGGCTATTGTCGGCGGTGCGATTTTGCCCGTTATCCAAGGCGTTGTAGCCGACACCCTGAGTATTCAGATGAGCTTTATCGTGCCCTTGGCTAGCTATGGGTTTGTCACTTGGTATGCACAAAAAGGCAGTAAGCTGCCAAATGAACAATAGAGAGTTGGGTTATGTTGGATTGTAAAAACAAACAAGCATTAACGTCACATATTCAAGACATACTGGCGTTTTACGCGCCGAACGTGTTGGATGAAGTGAACGGTGGGTTTCACCAAAACTATTACGACAATGGTGACGTATTCGACCTCGGTAAAAAGCATCTGGTCAGCTCTACTCGGATGATCTTCAACTACTGCAAAGCCTATCAGCATTTTCAACGTGAAGAAGATCTCAAATGCGTTGAACACGGTTTGGCGTACTTGCTCACTTGGCATTGGGATGCAGATCGACAAGCGTACAACTGGTTTTTAGATGCTAATACACCAGTGGACCAAACCAACCATGCTTACGGACTAGCTTTTGTGATCCTTGCGCTTGCGACCTGTGTGAAAACAGGCTTTAAACAGGCTGAGGCGCCTTTGTATCAAGCGTGGGACATACTCAATGAGCGATTTTGGCAAGAGTCAGATGGTTGCTATGCCGATGAAGCCTCACCAGATTGGTCAACGCTAGGTACGTATCGCGGCCAGAATGCCAATATGCATTGCTGTGAAGCTCTATTAATTGCCTTTGATGCAACCCAAGACGAGGCGTTCTTAACACGTGCTTATACACTGGCAAAAACCTTTGCGGTAGACAAAGCAGCACAGACTCAAGGTCTTATTTGGGAACACTATCATGCTGATATGTCGATTGACTGGGAGTACAACAAAGACGACCCCAAAAATCTGTATCGTCCGTGGGGCTTCCAACCCGGTCACCAAACGGAGTGGACTAAATTACTGTTAATTTTACATCGCCATCAGCCCGAAAGCTGGATGGTGGAAAGAGCGCAAGCCCTATTTGATAGTGCCTTGTCACTGTGTTGGGACGAGGAAAACGGCGGTATTTTTTACGGCCATGCTCCAGACGGCGAAATTTGCGACAGTGACAAATATTTCTGGGTACAAGCCGAGTCGTTAGCTGCGGCAGCGTTGTTAGCGAAAGCAACGGGCAATGAAGCTTATTGGCAATGGTACGAAAAAATTTGGGCGTATTGCTGGAACGCCATGATTGACCACACATACGGTAGTTGGTACCGCGTACTCACGGCGGACAACAAGCCTTACAGCAACGAGAAAAGCCTGGCTGGCGCGAAGTGTGATTATCACACCCAAGGCGCGCTCTGGGAAATTATCGAACAGGCATTATAACTTTTATAAGAGTAACTATTTATGATTGAAACGTGGAGATGGTTTGGTCCTGATGACACCATTACCCTAGAAAAAATTAAACAGGCCGGCGCGACCGGGATAGTCACGTCATTGCACGATGTTGCGACTGGCGAAGCCTGGGAACTTGACCGCGTTAAAGCGCGTAAAACCATGATCGAAGAAGCAGGCTTAGCCTGGGACGTGATTGAGAGTATTCCTGTTCACAACGATATTAAAAGCCGCACTGGTGATTACGCTCGTATGATAGAGAACTACAAGACTTCTCTTCGCAATGTTGGCGCCGCCGGTGTGACCACGGTTTGCTATAACTTTATGCCAGTGGTGGATTGGACACGTACTAACCTCAACTATCAATTGCCCGATAAAACTTACGCCCTTCGTTTTGAATACTCAGACTTTGCGGCGTACGACGTGTACATCATGCAACGGGAAGGGGCAGAAAAGGATTATCCAGAAAGTTTACTCGCCAAAGCTAAAGCGCGCTTAGATGTTATGTCTGAAGAAGAAAAAGCCTTGCTTGAGCAGAATATTATTGCCGGCTTGCCGGGTGGTGAAGGGTCTTATGATCGCGCCAGTATCAAAGCCACCATTCAATCTTTCATCGACCTTGGTGAAGACGGCTTGCGTAACAACTTGTTTGCGTTTCTTGCAGAAGTGGTTCCCGTTGCCGAAGAAGCGGGTGTGAAACTGTGTATTCACCCTGATGATCCACCGTTCTCTTTATTTGGTTTACCTCGTGTTGTCTCAACTCAAGATGACGCACAACGCTTGTTGAATGCCGTACCCAGTGAAGCAAATGGGCTAACCATGTGTGCAGGTTCATACGGTGCCCGAGGCGACAACGACTTGGTGCAAATGGTGAATACATTCGGCAATCGCATTTACTTTGTGCATTTGCGCAATGTTAAACGCGAAGAAGATGGGTCGTTTTACGAGTCGGCTCACCTCGACGGTGACAATGACATGGTTGGCTTGATTCAAGCACTACTGCGTTGTGAAAAAGACTTTCAGTGCAAAATACCAATGCGCCCTGACCACGGGCATTTATTGGCAGATGAGCAAGGCAAAGACGGTATTAAACCCGGCTATTCTTATCTTGGTCGCTTGAAGGGCTTGGCTGAATTGCGTGGTGTAATTAGCGCGGTATCGTATATTCAATCTCGTTAATAGTATTTTCTGCAAGGAGTAAGCGCAGTGGCAGTGTGGTGGAAACCCAAAAAGTGGGTGATCGTAATATTATGTAGTGTTGGCCTGAGTGTGCAAAGTGGGGCCGCGCCTTTTTCTTTGGTTGGGGAAAAAGGCGTAGCCACGCTCTTTGTTGATGAGTCAGATGCAACAGTAGTACACAAAGCTGCGGGTATGCTAGCTGGTGATGTGGCGGCGATAAGCGGCCACAAGTTGTTACTCGCGTCACATTTTAATTCGGTTCCTCACACAGCAATTATTGCGGGAACCTTAGGTCAGAGCGCCTTGATCGATCAGTTGATCGAGCAAGACGACATTGATCCATCTTCAATTCAAGGTCAGTGGGAACGCTATCAAATTTGGTTGAAGCCTATTGCCGTTCTTGGCGATAAACCGGCGTTAGTTATTGTGGGCAGTGACCGACGCGGTACTGCCTATGGTTTACTGTCATTGTCACGTCAGCTTGGCGTGTCTCCGTGGGAATGGTGGGCCGATGTCACGCCCGCTATGCAGTTCCCTTTGTCTGTTGATGTAAAAGCATGCGCATCTTCATCACCGAGTGTGAAGTACCGTGGTATCTTCCTCAATGACGAAGATTGGGGCTTACAGATTTGGGCGGCAAAATACTATGAGCCGGAAATCGGCGATATAGGGCCAAAAACTTACGCCCGCGTATTTGAGCTTTTACTGCGTTTGCGCGCCAATACTATTTGGCCTGCCATGCACAAAACCACCACGCCGTTTTATCAAATACCCGAGAACAAGCAAGTCGCCGATGATTACGGCATTGTAGTTGGCACCTCCCATGCAGAGCCCATGTTGTCGAACATCAATGGTGAGTGGAATAAACAGACTATGGGGCAATATCGCTACGACACTAATGCTGCAGCGGTAAAGCAGTTTTTTAGCAAGCGTATTGAGGAAACCCAAGACTTCGAAAGCATTTATACCGTCGCAATGCGTGGTGAGCACGACTCGCCAATGATCATGCGCGACAGTTCTATGGCTGACCAAGTGGCGCTGCTCGATAAGGTGATCACTGATCAAAGAGAGTTGTTGTCATCCATCACCGGCGAAGAAGCCGATGCCATTCCGCAAGCTTTTGTGCCTTACAAAGAAGTATTAACGTACTATCAAAACGGCCTCGAAGTACCCGATGACATCACGTTAATGTGGACCGATGATAATTATGGTTACCTGCGTCAACTCAGCAGCCCTGAAGAACAAAAACGCGCAGGTGGGGCGGGAATTTATTATCACACGTCTTACTGGGGGCGCCCTCATGATTACCTGTGGTTAAATTCGACTAATCCTATTTTAATGTGGCAAGAAATTACTAAAGCGTGGGATCTCAACGCCAGAGAACAATGGGTGTTGAATGTCGGAGATATCAAGCCTCACGAATACAATACCGAATTGTTTATGGACATTGCGTGGCAGCGAGACCACTTTAACTCTGCAGATGATGTTTACACGCAAATGGCGAGGTATTTTGCTCGTGATCTATCGGCACAAGCATCGGCCAAATTGGTCGCTATGTTCAAGCAGTATTTTCACTTGGTGTATCAACGCCGTCCTGAGTTTATGGCATGGAGCCATGTTGAGCCTGTGTCATTGCCTCAGCCCAGCGAACTAACACAAACTCATTACGGTGATGAAGTGAGCACACTTATCACCCAGTGGCAGGCTTTGATCAAGGAAGTGGAAACCTTACAACCGCAAATCGATAAAACCCGCCAAGATGCGTTTTACCAGTTGGCTTATTACCCCATTGTTGCTGCTGGGAATATGAGCCTGAAATGGCTTTATCACTATAAAAATGCCTTTGCCGCAGCCCAAGGTCGAGGTGATACTAACTGGTATGCGGAACAAATGGCATCAAGTTATCAAACCATCCAAGACATTACCCGTTACTACAATACCGAGGTAGCAAATGGTAAGTGGAAGCATATCATGTCGGCGTCTCCGCGCTACTTGCCTGTGTTTGATATGCCTTCTTCAGCGCAGCCTCATCGCGAGCAGAAGCAGTCTGTAGGTTTTGTGTTAGAAGGCTTTGATATGCCGGCTAATTCGCATATCACCAATAGCCATGCCCGCACCTTACCTGTGTTTAACGCTTTTAGTCGCAAGCCACGTTTTATTGATATTTATTTGAATGGCGATAAAGCGAGTGAGTGGACTATTTCGCCTCAACAGCCTTGGATTTCACTGTCTAAGACCAAGGGGACATTAAGTAAAGCTAATCCTCATGAGCGTGTTTGGGTTGATATCGAGTGGGATAAAGTGCCTACTGGCGAAGCCTTGAAAGAGCCGCCGCTAGGGCATGATCACCAACTCATCCCTCCTTCATTTAAAGTGCCAGGCAAGCTAGTTTTTGCGACTGAAGGTTTTCAGACTGATATTAGTTTAAATGTGTTTAATCCTGATTTACCCGCGTTGAAGACCTTTGATGGTTTTGTCGAAGACTTGGGGTATGTGGTGTTAAATGCAGCTACATTTCAGCGTCAAACAAACGTTTCAAACCGTCGTTGGCAGAAAATTAACGGTCTGGGTTACAGTGGAAGTGTTATGCAAGCCGTTCCCGTTACTGCTGACTCGGCGTCTGTAAAACCTTTGTCCCTCAAAGGGCCCGCACTGGAATACGATTTCTTTACCTTTAATCACGGTTTAGCAGAAATTAGCGTCTATGTTGTACCCACCCATCCGATGTATGAAGGGCGTGGCGTTCGCGTTGCTATTGCTATCGACGATAACAAACCTGAGATATTGGATTTCCGTACGCAAGGTCGGAGTGATACATGGAAGCAAAATGTATTAAGAAACCAAGCCAGTGCGTCCATAAAGCAGCTTGTCGATAAACCAGGTAAACACACATTGACTGTTTATTTTATTGATGCCGGTGTAATGTTAGATTCAATGTTAATTGACTTTGGGGGCAAGAAGCCGAGTTATGCTTTGCCGCTAGACACCATTAACCAAGCTTTTGAGATTAAATAACGGTTGAGTCAGTGCAGCCAATTACATCGAAATCGTTAAAGCTAAAATACACTGATGGCACAAAAGTCTAACCCCTGAGGGCTACGCCTTGTCATTTTGAGGCAGTGGCTCTGCGGGGCTGAAATGTTCGTAAAGCTGTCATTAGATAATTGTAATTTTAGTGGCAGCTATGGCGTGAGGGGGGCATTGGGTATTACATTTTGGCTAGTCCTCTTAAAACAAGGAGCGGACCTTCAGTTTTCTGTCTATTCGAAACCAAATGAGTGGCAGTTTAATTTGTATTATTCACCTTCTGGTCTTAAAGAAGAAGCATTTTCAAATTATCAGGCTTTTAGGAGAAATGCTGGTACTGATTTCTATTGTGCATTTCACTATACGTTGACAGAAAAAGTACCAGGCTACTTTTCATTCTAGAGGGAAATTCCGAAAAAAAAGTACCACCTTGCAGAAGCTCTTTACAAGGGGCGCTTGTACAGAGTCAAAGAGCGCCTTACTGAAGATGCATCTGTTATTGAAGGGCGTATCGATGAATTTAAGAAAAGTAATATATTTATTCGCGATAGCGAATTATCAGCCAATAAGGATATACTTTATTAATCCGTTCATTTGTTTTTCAAAGTGGAGGGCTGCTAATAAACCCAATAATCGACTCTGAAACCAATTCTGCACGTTCGATCTGCGGATAATGCCCTATATCAGCAAGTTCAACTACGTCAGCATTGGGTATAAGTTCTCTATATCTTTCTACCATATGCGCACCAGAAATTGGGTCTGCCATGCCTGCGGTTAGTCGAACCGGCACGTCAGCATTTTGAAGGGCACCTACCCAACGCTCTCTGTATTGCTTGCGCTGTTTCATATAGTCCAAAAGCAAGTGCATGTATTTGTGGCCATTGTTTTCAGTTATAAGCGCCCAAAAATCATCAATGTCTTGGTCTGCAGGAGGCGTATTTGGGCCAAAAATATTGTGCGTGCTTTTTCTAATTGCGTTTTTGCTTAAAAAAGGAATAAGCAGCCCGCCAATAGGGGAAAGTAGAAGCTTTTGAATCGGTAATGCTTGATGGGTTTCAGGAAAAAGGCCGCCATTTAGCAAATGCAGCGACTGCATACGAAACGCAAGGTTGCCGTCTAACTGTCGGGCTATTAACTCCTGCGCAACAGTATCACCGTAATCGTGAGACAGCACGTGAGCATGCATAATTTGAAGATGCTCCATTAAGGCTTCTATGACCGCGGCTTGTTCTTTTATTTTGTATTTTTTGGGCGCTTTGGTGCTAAAACCAAACCCCAGCATATCGAGTGTTACACAGTGAAATTTCTGAGTAAGTGCAGGCCATAATTTAACCCAGTCAAAGCTTGCGGTAGGATATCCATGAATTAACAACAGCACGGGGCCTTCGCCTTGGGTAGTGTAGAAAATTTGCTGATCATCAACGTTTACGAATTGGCCTGAGCTACGCCATTGTGAAAGTTGCATTACGAAAAGCCTTATTATGTTTTTATGCTCAGCTTGCCTATTGCGAGGCTTTAGGTCTGTCGTAAGCGCGACATTTCACCTATGTCGCGCTTGTTGCGTCAATTTAAACAAAAAAAATGAGCGATAGGGCGGTAACTGCACTAACTCTCGACAGGTATACAAACTGCTACCGTGGTTCCTTCACCAGGCGACGATACTAAATCAATTTCGCCATTAAATTTTTGGCGAACAAGATTGTACAATATATTTAGGCCCAAACCCGTGCCGCCTTTATCGCGAGCGGTTGTATAAAAGGGCTCAAACACCTTTTTATGAAATTCTTCAGGAATGCCTTTTCCGTTATCTTGAACGCTTACCACAACGCCCTTGTCGTTTTGGCTACAGCTTACGGCAACTTTATTCACCCCATTATTTACTGATGGGCCAAAAGCATGACGTTGCGCGTTCGATATCAAATTCGTAAGCAACTGGGCGATAATGCCAGGGCAGGTAGTGATAACTAAATCAGGTGTAACATCTATACTAAGCTCTATTTGCTCCTTGCGTAGCATGGGCTTTAATGGATTACAAACCCGCGGTATGTATTCATCCAGCGCGATTTCTTCAATTTCCAGCGATGTTTGGTCGGCAGAGGTTCGCTTAAAGTCTTGAACTAGGTTCGCGGCCCGCATCAGGCTTGTTTCAGCTAACGTTAACCCCTCAGTGCAAATCGCTTCAAAATCTTTAAAACCTTCTTCTGTTAGTTCACCATTTTCGAAATCTCGATAAATCTCTTTGAGTTCTTCTTTGCAGTTACTTACCGAGGTAAGCGCAATACCTAACGGTGTATTAACTTCGTGTGCAATACCGGCGACAAGGTTACCCAGGGCAGCCATTTTTTCTGATTCAACAAGTTTTTCTTGCGCAGCCTCAAGTTCGGCAGTGCGATCTATGACTTTTTGCTCAAGATTTTGGTTAGCTTCTATAAGCTGTTGCTCATAGTCAGCTCGTTCGTTAGCGCTTACCGCTCGCCCGTAAAGATCGGCAAGCGAAGCCGCAAATACCATTTCATCGTCAAGCCATTCACGAGCCTTACCTTGGTGTTCACAGCAAATTATTCCTATCATCTTACCGCGGTGGCGAATAGGGACATCCAGCATAGAGCTTATGCCCAGAGGCGTAAGATATACTTCGGCAAATTCAAATGTCGCAACATCGGTGAGCGCGTCGTGAGCGGCGATTGTCCTACCTGAATCAAGCGCTTCAAAGTAATGCGGAAAATCCCTTCGAGTTAGCACTAAACTCTCGTTATCAAGATCATTGCCTTTGTCTATAAGCAATGTGCACTGCACTAGAGTTTGGTTTTCATCATATAACCAAATACCTGCTCGAGTAATTTCCAAGCCTTCACACACAGAGTTGATAATTAGCCTAGACGCAACGTCTAGTTCACCTTTATCAATGTCTGGGCTTTGACTAACGCGTAGTAAAATTAACTCTAGGTTTTCTTTCATTCATCTTCGTCCGGTTCTGTGGCACGGATCTCAAGTATTCTATCGAAGTGCTCTAGCATTATATGGGTGATTAGCGGGTCGAATTGTTTACCCGCATTTTCTTGAAGGTAAGCTTTTACCTCATCAACGCTCCATGCAGGTTTGTAACACCGTTTAGAAAGCAGGGCATCGACTACGTCAACAATAGCCATAATACGGCCTTCAACGGGGATGTTGTCTCCTGCAAGCCCGTCAGGGTAGCCTTTACCGTCCCACCTTTCATGGTGTGTTTTGGCAATAATAGCGCCCATTTTGGCAACAATGCGATCAGAGTCGGCAAGCAGTTCATAGCCCTTTTGCGCGTGGGTTTTCATGATTTCCCATTCATCGGGGTCAAGCTTTCCAGGTTTGTGTAAGATAGATTCTGGTATGCTGATTTTGCCCACATCGTGAAGGGCTGCAGAGTAGCGAATGGTATCTATGAACTCTCTGCTCATGTGCAGCTTTTCTGCTAGAAACTCTGTCATTAATATAACGCGTCTAACGTGGCCACCGGTTTCCTTGCTACGCATCTCGATAGCGTCGCTTAGCACCATGATGAGTTCTTTCTGTGTTTTTTGTATATCTTCTTTTTGCGTGAGATTCTGGAAAATAACCGCTACATTGGATGCAAACATTTCCAGTGTTTTTCTTTGCATTGCATCTAAAGGTTGGTCTAACTTTACGTACAAAATATTGTGGCTGTCTTCACCTGTGGGGTAATAGCCGATAAATACGGTATCGCTTTGGTAGTGCGATTTATTCGCCAGTACCTGTTTAACCTCTTCTTCAATGTCTTCTGGTATACGTGTTGAGATACCTGGTTCACATAAACCAACGAGGTCTCCGCTCGCTCCCAGTACTGTCATGCTCGTATCGCCATACAGATCGGTATGCTGGGTAGACAGGTATAACACAGAGTTGTTTAAATTGAGGAGGGTAAGCGTTTGTTTGAGTACCGCAGTACCGAATTGAGCTAGCGACTGGCTTGCCAGTACAGAGGAAGATGATTTTAATACATCTTCCATACCACGCTTACCTTGCTCTATGGTTTGTATATCACGATAAGAGCGAATAGCGGTATAAACGCATGACTTTAACTTTAATGAAGAAAGCTCCGTCTTGGCTTTATAGTCATTGATGTCATACCGTCTAATAACATCCTCTTCAGGCGCTTGCCCGGGCTGGCCTGTTCGCAGTATTAGTCGAGTAACGTGGTTTTGTAGTTCGTTGCGAATAGCATCTACCAGTTTCAATCCAGCGTCGTCGGTTTCCATCACTACGTCAACAAACGAAAGCGCAATATCAGGGTTAGCTTTGAATAGCGCTAAACCTTCTTCGCCACTATGAGCAGATAGAAACTCTACGCCACGCTTCTCAAAATGGAATTTGCGTAGTGTGAGTTTGGTAACCTCATGAACGCCTTCTTCATCATCAATAATGGCAATTTTCCACGGCGCCAAACGCGGGGTATTTTGTTCAGTTTTAGACTTTTTGAATAACGACATACACAGTGCAGTGAACGATTAGATACCCTAAACGTAAGCCACAATTTTTATTCTCGCAAATCTGTGAATAAACTTTTGTTCTAAAGTTGAATGCCGTTGATTTGTTAAGAAAAGTCGAATGCTGCATATGTAAGCAAGAGGGGAGATAAGTTAAAAATTCGTCATCTTTAATAACTAAATTACCCAGTTGGTACCTGCAATAGATACCAACCAGGTAAGAGTGTTAAACAATAACAAGCTCGTTTAACTATCTTCGATAGGGGTGTTCTCTGTAATGGGTACAGTGTTTACGTCAGTATCTAGGCTTTCAACCGCATTGCGAACACCTGCGGCGTAGTCTGGATGAACCTTTTCTAACACGGCGTACCAGCGTTCTTTTACGCTATCAGAGCATGGGCCCATCGCAGCAGCGTAGTTTTTGTATAACCGTTCTTTTTGATCGTCAGAGAACATTTCGTACAGCTTGCGCGGCTGCACGTAATCGACATCAACATCATCTTGATGATATCTGTCGGCATCGCCATCAATACGAAGCGGCGGCTCTTTCACTGAAAAATCTGCCACTGGCCCTTCATATTGATTGGGCTCATAGTAAGCGTCTGGATTGCCAAAGTCGTTGGTAAAGAATCGCATGGCGCCGTCTTTGTGATAGTGATTCACTTTACTGTTTTTTGGCGCATTAGCCGGTAGAGCCTCGTAGTGCGTGCCTAAGCGGTACCTGTGTGCATCAGCATATGAAAAAATACGGGCTTGAAGCATTTTGTCTGGGCTGAAACCAATACCAGGCACGACATTCGACGGGCTAAAAGCTGCGTTTTCAACCAACTGGAAGTAGTTCTCTGGGTTTCTGTTCATCTCCAGTTCGCCTACTTCAATAAGCGGGTAATCATCGTGTGGCCAAACTTTAGTTAGGTCAAATGGGTTATAGCTTTGCTGGCCAGCTTCTTCTTCAGGCATAGCCTGAATATACATGGTCCATTTTGGGAAGTTACCTTCGTCTATAGCGTTGTACAACTCTTCTTGGTATTTTTCGCGCGTGCTACCGATGATTTTTTCAGATGTTTCATTAGTGTAGTTTTTGATGCCCTGTTGGGTTTTGAAGTGGAATTTCACCCAGTGACGTTTGCCGTCTTTATTCCACATGCTAAAGGTGTGGCTGCCATAACCATTCATGTGCATTGGCGATACAGGAATACCACGGTCTGACATTAAAATAGTGACTTGGTGTACACTTTCTGGTTGGCCAGCCCAAAAATCAAACATGGCTTCTGGAGAACGCAGGTTAGTTTTAGGATGACGTTTCTGCGTGCGAATGAAATCTGGGAATTTGTATCCGTCGCGGATGAAGAAGATAGGGGTGTTATTACCTACCATGTCCCAGTTACCTTGCTCTGTGTAAAATTTCAAACTAAAGCCACGCACGTCGCGCTCGGTATCAGCGGCACCAGATTCACCAGCTACTGTAGACCAGCGACTTAGGACTTCTGTTTGTTTACCTACCTTTGAGAACAAGTCGGCACATGTATAGTCGGTAATGTCATGTGTGACAGTGAATGTGCCTTGTGCCCCCCAGCCTTTTGCGTGTACCACGCGCTCTGGAATGCGTTCACGGTTCTGGTGGGCTAACTTTTCAATGAGCTGATAATCTTGTAAAAGGGCGGGGCCACGCTCTCCGGCCGTTTTAGTGGTTTCGTTACTTACTACAGGGGCGCCTGCCGACGTAGTTAATTGCGGTTTCTTAGCCATTATAAAACTCCTTTCATATGCTTTTTTTTAAAGCCAAACGTCCATAAACATCATGTGTGATTGACTCATGATATGCTTTTGCTACGGGTTGCTTTATAAAAGGGTTTACAAACTTCTATATATATCTATAAAAACAATCAATCTGAATAAGCTTTCCTGCCTATTGAAGACATATCTTCTCGTGTTTACTCTAAATCAATAGTTCTAATAACCGCGTTTAAGGAAGTGTATGAATTTTGCAGAGTTTGCAGCATCAAGAAAAAGTGTTCGAGGGTTTACTAAACAGCCGGTAACTAAGGAAACGGTGGACGCTATTATTAACGCCGCGAAATGGGCGCCGTCGTCATACAATACGCAAACGTGGAAAATCCATGCGGTGACTGGTGATGTTTTAGATAAAATTCGCGAGGGTAATACCAAGAATACATTAGAAGGCAAACCTCACGTTCGAGACTTTCCCTATAAAGAAGACTATGAGGGTACACATCGCCAACGCCAAATAGATGTGGCGATACAATTGTTCGATGTAATGGGTATATCCCGAGAGGATAAAGAAAAGCGCATGGATTGGATGATGCGTGGCTTTAGGCAGTTTGATGCACCGGTTTCATTGGTGCTGACGTATGATAAATCTTTAGAGCCTGCTGGTATAACGCAGTTTGGCTTAGGATCTTTAGCGTATGGTATAGTACTGGCGGCATGGGATTTAGGGCTTGGTTGCGTTATCAATGGTCAAGGTATTATGCAGTCTGAAGTAGTACATAAGTACGCTAATATCCCTGATGACGAAGCCATTATGATTTGTATCGCGCTCGGTTACCCAGACCCGGACTTTCCAGCAAACGACGTTCGCTCAACTCGCGCTGACAACGAAGAGTTTGTGACTTATCACGGGTTTTAGCCTGTTAAGCTTATGCTTTGTTTTTTGATTGCGTAATGGTTGTGCCCTCCTTTAAGAAACACTAGGCTGGGCTACACAATGCACTAATAAAGGAGCAAGCGAGGTGAAATTCTTAGTTTTTCTCGGCACCGTACGTGACAGCACGCCTCCAAAACCAGCAAGACTTGGACTTCGAGTCGCCAAAGCCATATTGAATTGGGCCAAAGATAATATGGCTGAACACAAGTTTGAGCTGATTGACCCTCTAGATTACAAAACCGGCGAAGTGTTCAAGCCTCATTTTGCGTACGCGCAAGGAAAAGCGCCCGAAGCGTTATCAACGCTGGCTGAAAAAATAGAATCTGCCGATGGGTATGTAATGGTAAGCCCTGAATATAACCACTCAATGAGCCCCGCGTTGGCGGATTTGCTTAATCACTTTGGTAGTTCTTTATATTCTTTCAAGCCCAGCGTTATTGCCACTTATTCAGCAGGGCAGTGGGGCGGAATGCGCGCGGCCGTTGGGATGCGAACCTTTCTGTCTGAGCTTGGGTGTCTGCCTGTTTCTGCGATGATCCACGTGCCGCATGCACAAGATGCGTTTGATGAGGAAGGTTGTGCAAGCAGTGAAAAAGAAGAAAGCTGGAAAGCTTATTTTGGAAGGGCGCTTAGCCAAATGCTCTGGTGGGCTGAAGCTACGTCAAATCACCGCCAGGAAAAAGATCCGTTTGAAACCTCAAAAGCTTTTAAAGCATCGCCAACTCAAAGGAACATTACATAATAGCAAAATAAGAGCAAATTAAGCGCAAACAAAAAAGGCAGCATAGCTTAAAGCCTCTGCTGCCTTTATTTCTACTTGCTACCTTTCATCTGATGGCGCGTAACGCTCCAACCAATGTGCGTAAGGCGCAGGCATAACCCATGATGGTTTTTCAACGCCTAACTGTTTAGCTGCATAGTACGTCCAATGCGGATTAGTAAGGTGCATTCTGCCTACCATCACAACGTCAAGTTGCTGTTTTTCAACAGTGTCGTTAGCAAGTTCTGGCGTGTCTACCCCCCAGGCCGTCGCAACCGGTATACAAGCTTCATCGCGCACGCGTTTAGCGATAGGCGCTAGGAACGCTGGGCCCCATGGGATGTTCGCTTCGGGCGTATTGAAGCCCACGCTAACACTTACAAAATCAGCACCAATTTCTTTAAACTGTTTTATAAGCTCAATAGATTCGCTAAGTGTTTGCTCGTCTTCACCATCGTATTCGATAACGCCAAAACGCACTGTTAGCGGTAGGTTTTCTGGCCAAGCTTCACGCACTGCGCTTAGTGTTTCAAGCAAGAAGCGTCCGCGACCTTGTGCGTCACCGCCGTATTCATCTGTACGCTTGTTCGCGTGTTTCGAGAAAAAGCTTTGGGCTAGATAACCGTGAGCAAAGTGAAGTTCAAGCCACTCATACCCAGCTTCAAGTGCACGCTCGGCGCCTTTAATAAAGTCACCCTTAACGCGTTCGATATCGGCTTTAGTCATTTCGGTAGGTGTTACCGGAAGGTGCGCGCCAAACGCTTCTGCAGATGGGCCAATAGGTTGCCAACCGTTTTCTTTACTTGGCTGTATGTGATCGTCGCCTTCCCAAGGACGGTTAGCGCTAGCTTTTCGTCCTGCATGAGCAATTTGAATACCTGCAACCGCGCCTTGGCTTTTGATGCGCTCTGCGATGTTTTTAAGGCCACTAACGTGATCGTCTTTCCAAATGCCTAAGCAATTTGGCGTAATACGACCTTCCGGAGAAACCGCTGTAGCTTCAACGATTACAAGCCCTGCGCCACCACGGGCGAACGACTGATAGTTTGCTTCATGCCACTGGTTGGTAAAGCCGTCTTCTGCCGAATATTGGCACATAGGAGGTACAGCAATACGATTGCGAAGCGTGACGTCTTTTAACGAAAACTGTTCAAATAGTGCAGTCATATTTCTCTCTAATTAGGATAAGAATAAAAAGTACCCAGACTATGCTGGGTACTTAAATGTTGAAAAAGCATATGCGCGTTGCGTCATATGCAACCAGGCTTATGCTGCGAGGGTTAAAATTTCGCGGGCTTTTGCCAGGTCGATATCGCCATGCTCACCAAGCGCTGTTAATCCGTTGCGCTCTAAGTTGTCGATAAGCCCATCAATTGCAGACTTTTCAATGTCGTAGTCTGATAGGCGGGTTTTTACCTGCATGGTTTCGAAAAAGTCTTGTACAGCCTTAATGGTCAAGTCGATGGCTTTTTCTTTGTCATCTTCTTGAATACCGAAGACGCGCTCGCCTAGCTGCAGTATTTTTTCCTGCTTCTTGTCGCGCTGCACGAACATAAGCGAAGGCAACACAATAGCTAACGTTGCGGCGTGATCTAAACCGTGTAAGGCCGTTAGTTCGTGGCCAATCATGTGAGTACCCCAGTCTTGTGGTACGCCTTTTCCAATAAGGCCATTAAGTGCCATAGTTGCTGACCACATCACATTTGCACGTACGTCGTAGTCTTCAGGTGTTGCTAGGGCCTTTGGACCTTCTTGGATTAAGGTTTGTAAAATACCTTCTGCAAAACGGTCTTGAAGCGGCGCATTCACTGGGTAAGTTAGGTACTGCTCGATTACGTGAACAAATGCATCAACTACACCGTTAGAAACTTGGCGAGGCGGTAGTGAATAGGTGAATTCCGGGTCAAGTACAGCAAATACTGGCTGTACCGTTTCCGATGAAAACGCGCGCTTCTGTGAAGTTTCCTTTCTGTTTACTACCGAGTTGCCGTTACTCTCAGAGCCTGTTGCAGGCAGTGTAAGCACTGCGCCAATAGGTAGTGGATTTTCGAAAGATGCACCTTTGATTAATATATCCCATGGGTCTCCTTCAAAGTTTACTGCCGCTGCCACAAATTTTGCGCCGTCGATAACACTTCCGCCGCCTACAGCAAGAATGAAGTTAACGTCATTTTCACGGGCCACATTCACCGCTTTCATCAATGTTTCGAATTCTGGGTTGGGTTCGACGCCTTGAAATTCAATAACGTCAGCGCCTTCCAGCGCGGCATTTACTTTATCGTAAATACCATTTTTCTTAATTGAGCCGCCACCATACAGGAAGAGGACTTTTGCTTGTTCCGGCAAACGTGAAGACACTTCACTTAGTTGACCTTTGCCGAACAAAATTTCGGTTTGATTTTTAAATGTAAAATTAAGCATCGTGTTGCCTGCCCTTAATTAGTTTGTGAATTTAGCTGTTGTAATAGCTTCTCAGCTAGCAGTTCGTCAGAGAATGGGTTTTGGCCAGTAATAAGTTCACGGTCTACTACTACATTTGGCGCCCACATTTCTTTGTATTCCATATTTCCACCCGCTTGCGTCATGGCATCTGCTGGGTAGTATAATAGCTTTGCATCATCTAAAGTGCTTTCAAAATACTCTTCTTCTGGTGTAGAGAAGATTGTCATTTTGTAGCCTTCATAAATCCAATTGTCAGATGTGGCTTGCTCGTCTGTTTTCAATGCCAGCTCAAATGCCTTTGGGTTAGATTGCCCAGAAAGTAAGGCGATTGGGCCATGGCAAATTGCGGCAGTGGGTTTTCCTTCATTGTGAAAGTGAGACAAAATCTCGCCCACTTGAGGGTTGTTTGCTAAGTCGATAAGCGGAGCATGCCCACCGGGGATAAATACACCCTCAAACTCATCGAGCCCTTGTGCAATAACTTCATTTAATGACAATGTGTCATTAATTCCATCTATTGATGCAACAAATGTTTGAATATCTCGCATTTGTGATTCGCCGCCATCAAAGTACTGTGGAATAACAGACTTTTTATCTACCGCTGGCGCATTACCTTTAGGTGTTGCCAATACCAGCTTGTAACCCGCATCTACCAACGCTTTAGCTGGCACGCCAAACTCGTTGAGGTAGTAACCGGTAGGTTCGGTTTTTCCTTCAGCAAGCTGCATTACATTTTCACTTGAAAGTAGAACAAGCACTTCGCCTTTACTGGCTTTTGCTGACTCAGCGTCTGCAGCGTACGCTGACTGTGATAACCCTGCGATGATGGCAAGTGATAGAATTGATGATGATGTTTTCATGTGCATTTCCTGTCGCATTTGAAAGTGCGTGCATCTTAGAGTTATTGGTTTAAAAGCAGAAGTCAGATAAATTATGATGAGTCATCAAAAATCTGATGGGTGGAAAATCATGTCTTACCTAACACAGTTAAAAACCTTTGTAGAAGTTTATCGAAGCGGCAACATCACACGTGCAGCATCGCGGCTTCATATGTCGCAGCCTGCAGTGACTTCACATATTCAGGCAATGGAGCATATTGTCGGTAAAGAGTTGTTTGTACGCAAAGCTCGGGGCGTTGAGCCTACCGCAATTGCCGATGATTTAGCGCTACAAGTAGCCAGTCACATAGATACACTAGAACAAAAAGTAGCATCTATTCGAAGTCGCGCATCTACCGACCACGGTACCTTGCACTTAGCCGGCCCAGCAGAGTATTTAAGCTTTGTTGCGGGCCCTGCGTTGGCCAATTTACTTCAAGCAGATAAAGTAAATTTAGTAATCCATACAGGTAATAAAAATAACACTTATCAACTGTTAGAAGACGACGTCGCTGAACTTGCCATCACCGCATCTGAGCCTACAGACGCCACGTATGAATATCAGATGTTGGACAAAGAGCGTTTAATTTTAGTGATGAACCGGGTTCAAGGTAAATTAATTGGCGATAAAGAGATTACGGCGTCATTATTGAATCAACACAAGGTAGTAAGCTATGACGAGCAACTACCGCTTATTCGCCGATATTTTTCAGAAGTGTTTAATGCACCATGCGAGTCACCTGTAGCCGCAATATGCCCAGATATTCGCGCCATAAGTAGTATTATAAAGGCTGGTATAGGCTATTCCGTGTTGCCGGATTACCTTTGTAAAGAAGCCATCGCCAAAGGTGAACTTATTCCACTTGGAAAGAGTGGGCCTGAAAACGAGATTTACTTGGTATGGAAGAAAGGTGCGCTGCGACATCCTAGAGTAGACTTTGCGAAAGACGTGATAATGGCATTTGCCAATATTAATTATCTAGCCAGTTACCCAGACTAACTTGGAGATACACAGTGCGACACGCAGAAATGTGTGTTGCACTGTGACTAAAATAAGCTTTTTATAGGGGGCAGTTTAAAACGTGCCAACAACCTTTACTTGGTCGTCAACTTTGCTCTCATCGATAAATCCAATTGTATTTGGATTTGTCGCAACTAATTTCAACATTTCATCTTCCGATGCAATCATCTCAGGTGGTGTACCGCGACCAGTAAAAACTAGCTTCGACCAAAATGCAGAATATTGTGATTCCGATTTTCCTAACACACTGTTATTAAAAGCATCTCTCGCTGCATTGCCTTGCTCGAACGTGAGTGGAATGGCGCGGTTGCCATCTGGAAATGCTTTCACCTTTCCCAGGTAAATCTTTTTCACTGTGTCGATATCTATACCTGAATTGTTGTTGGCATTTACAATTACAGCAGTGCCCGCATAAAGTGGTGCCGATAAAATTAAAAACAGGGCTGCAATTATCTTCATTGGTATTACCTTTAGTCCTTTCTCTGTCAGCTAAATTGCTACGTTGATAAACTGCAGAGACATTATTGTGAAAGGGCACATCACCCTTTGAGAAGTATAACCAAGATTTGTAATTTGTCGCACTTCAACAAAAGGTGAAATTTCCAATTTAAGGAGAGAAAAAAACGCTATGGCAAAACCCAATGCAAAAGGGCCGGTGAAAACCGTTCAGATCTTTTGCGCCAAATGTAGATTCCAACTACTTAAATACCGAAAAGGTGGCAAGGGAGCTTTGGTGAAATGCTTTAAAGAGCGGATTGTTGAAGACTACACTAATGAAGAGGGGATCTGCCCATCATGTAATGTTCAGTTTGCCAGAAATACAATGATTCGGGGAACTCCCGCGCTTAAAATAGTGGGCGGTAAAGTGCATATGAAGTGACATTTTGAGATTGTGACAAGGTTTCAAGAAAGGTGTCGTAACGCACAAATAAAGTCATTATTTTTGTTTTTGCGGAAATTTTGAAAAATTAATCATTTGGGCAATTTGCACTGACACAAAAATTGCCTAGATTTATAAAATAACTCGTGAGCCCGCTAAAACGAAAAGGCAAGCGTGTATGGTATGGATTAAAAGTCAAAGGAGTGAGTTATTACCTAACTGTTAACCTGAGATGTTGCATGTCCATTCAAAGAAAATTTCTGTTCTCGGTTTCTGCAGTCATTGCCTTGTTCGCACTGATTGTAGCAATTATCACTGTGGTCACCACCTCGTCGTCTATTTCTGAGCTTGTTAAAGAGCAGAAGAAAAACACTGCCGACCGCTTAGTCAACATTCTAACTGTGACCGACGCCATTATGCTTGAGCGAGTGAAAAGCAGTATGGCGCTACTGAAGCAGCGAGGAGAAGCCTTAGGCGCTCCCAATCAGGGTGACTACATCAATGTAAAAGCAACGCAGGCACTAGAGCTAAGGCTAGGGAATGTTCCGCAAGCAAACGATTTTGAGTTAGTTGATGGGTTGACCAGCGTAATGGGAGGTACAGCAACGCTTTTCAGTAAAACCGGTGATGACTATATACGAGTGAGCACAAACGTCATCAAAAATGGTGAGCGAGCAATAGGCACTAAATTAGCACCGTCGGGCAAAGCGATTCAGAAAATAAATCAGCAGCAAGCTTACTATGGTGCAGTGGATATTCTAGGTAGCCCCTATCTGACAGGTTACGAACCCATGTTTGACGCCAGCGGACAAGTGGTAGGTATATGGTATGTGGGATATTCTGCAGACCTTCATGTTTTAGAGCAAGCGATAAAGCAAAGTCATGTTTTAGAGGATGGATTCGTAGCGCTACGAGATGCAAAGGGTAACATTCGCATGCATTCATCGCATGTTACCGATGCAAACGTAACCCAAGCCTTGAATCAGAATGAAAATTGGATTGTAGAAGTGGTGCCTTTTTCTAAATGGGGCTATGACATCATATTAGCTGCGTCAGCTTCCGAGAAAGCAGCGATGGTTAGCAGTTCGGTGATAACTGTAGTGCTTAAAATTGTGCTGGCCAGCGCGGGGATTTTACTCACTGTTTGGTTATTGGTGAAATATATCGTTGGAAAACCACTCGATGAGTTTATTGGTGTGGTTAATAACCTTTCTACCGGTGAAGGAGATCTTACCTTTCGCTTTGAGGCAAGCCGCAGTGACGAGTTTGGTACCATGGCTAAAGCCTTCAATGGTTTACTTACTCAACTACAACAAACACTTCAAAGCGTGGATGAAGCCACTGATAATATGTTGGCAAAATCAGAAGCGCTAAATACTACTGCAATGAGTTCTAAGGAGACCGTTTCGAAGCTTAGTCAAGAAACCGATTCCATCGACAACGCGATCACGTTGATGCAGCAAAACGCACAAAGTGTTTCTACTACTATAAGAAGTTCGAGTAACGCAGCTAGTGCTGCTGATACGGATACAAGAAACAGCGTGACCGTTTTGTCTGAAACTATCAAAGATATCCAATCGCAAGCGAATGACGTCGACGCATCAGTGCAAGTAATCAATGAACTAGCACAGGCCAGCGAGGAAATCAGTGGCGTTATGGAAGTCATTAGAAACATTGCAGAGCAAACCAATCTGCTTGCACTCAACGCGGCAATTGAAGCGGCCAGAGCAGGTGAACAGGGGCGGGGCTTCGCTGTGGTTGCAGATGAAGTGCGTTCACTAGCTAGTCGTACGCAGGCTTCAACGGAAGAGATCCGCATTATGATAGAAAGGCTACAGCAAGGAAGCCGTATTGCTTCTGAAAAAATGCAACTAAACAAAGAAACCGCGTTTAAGACTGTGGAAACCACAAAGCACGCAGGTGAGTCGTTAAACCAAGCGCTAGAGGCTGTCGCTAGAATCACTGCGCTGAACGAGGATGCCGCTAATTTGGCAGAAGGACAAACTTCAGTTGCTGCCGATGTAAACAGAGGGGTGAGCAGTATCCAGCAGGTAGGCCAAGCCAATACAGACTACGCTAAAGAGGTCGTTGATAATTGTGAAGCACTAGTGCAGCAAATAAAGACCATGCAAATGCAATTGCGCCGCTATCGGTTCTAAATTCCCATTCGAGGGAAAAACCATTATTCAGTGAAAAAGCTGTAAAAACTGTTTTCCTGCAAATCCGTAAGCGACAAAGAGGCATCATTAATCAAAGTAAGTCAGTGCGTCTAATGTCCATCACAGAACTAAAGAGTGCTTTATAGGTGCTCTTTTTTTGTGCATTTAAATTGTAACATGCGCAAGATTACAGCATGGAAATGTTTCAAAACTGAAACAACTTAGTAATGTTACAAATCAGCTTTTCCTGTACCAAAGTTCAGTCGAGTTAATGAATAAGTAAACTTATTTTAAAGCTGTAACTTGTTGATATATATAGCGTGTGACGTTTATATTATTATTTTCATTAAGTGCTTGCTGCGCATACGTATGTATAAGAATTTATACCTTCCTTATACAAATAAAGCGGAAAGCAAAATGGTTAATGAGGGTAACACACAAAAGTATAAGCTGAGTAAATCAGCTAAAGTTGTCAACGCGTTGTTGGCAGGGGCATTGTCACTGGGCGTAGTATCACTTAATGCATCGGCCGACACGGTTTGGCAGGAAGATTTTGAATCCAGTGAATTGCAAGGAAAGGGCGCAACTGGTTCTAATCCCGGTGGGGCCGTTCTAAGCCTTGAAGGCGTAGAGCGTTGGTCAATTGACGTTTCCAAAGGCGCATTAACTGCAACTTCAGATTGGTTTCGTGTAGAAAATGGCGCTATGCAAGCCCGCGATGTGGATGGCGAAGTGGTTTGGTTGAGTGAATCAATCGATATCGCTAGTGCCGGTGAAGTCACAATTAATGCAGCACTTTCTCAAAGTGGAACGTTTGAAGCGTCAGACTACATCGATATATTTTACTCACTGGATGGCGGCGCGTTTGAGCTTATAACACTTACCGAAGGGGCATCGAATACCGTAGAAGATGACTTTGATAGTGCTACGGTAAATGAGACAATTGGCAGCGGAAGCTCGTTAGTATTAAAAGTAGCTATGGCTAATAATGCCGGTACTGAATACCTGAATTTAGACAGTATTTCAGTGAGCGGCTCAGATGCCACCGATGGTGGTGACAACGGCGATGGCGGCGATAACCCCGATAACGGTGGTGAACCTTCGAACGAACTTCTTTTCTTAAGCGGTACTTGCTTTAACTGCCCAGATTTAGAAGCAATTAATTTAGCGAGTGATTTTGTAGCATCGGACTACTATGCCGCTTTAGATGCCGCTATTGCTAACGGC
The DNA here is from genome assembly GCF_056160505.1 of Alteromonas sp. ABM1_013. Classification (NCBI taxonomy): domain Bacteria; kingdom Pseudomonadati; phylum Pseudomonadota; class Gammaproteobacteria; order Alteromonadales; family Alteromonadaceae; genus Alteromonas; species Alteromonas sp. ABM1_013. Next base: position 324,268 of record NZ_JBSWXH010000005.1, on the reverse strand, counting down.
GATAGTGCACAAACACTGAAAGAAACAGCGCACAACATCATTGAAAACGGTCATCGCACATTATCATACTCTGAGGTGTGGACGGCGCTTACCTATACTGATGAAGACCCTTCAAATACTGACAATGTTATCCTGTTTTATAAAGGGATATCACAAGGTAAGTTTACCAACGGAAGCGGTAGCCAAAGCTCTAACCAAGAAAATTGGAACCGCGAACATGTTTGGGCAAAAAGCCACGGTTTTTCAAGTACAAGCTTAACTGCATACAGCGATATTCTTCATCTGCGTCCCACAGATATTTCGGTTAATAGCTCTCGTGGCAATTTAGATTTTGACTTCAGCGATAGCGCACTTGCCGAAGCGCCTGAAAACCGTGTTGATAGCGATTCTTTCGAGCCGCGCGATGCAGTGAAGGGTGACGTAGCTCGCTCTATGCTTTATATGGATGTGCGTTACGACGGTAACACCGCAGGTGATACCGAAGAAGATTTAGTATTGTTAAACCGCTTAACGTCTACCGACGAAGCTGCATTTGGTAAGCTTTGTGTGCTGCTTCAGTGGCACGAGAGCGATCCAGTCGATGAATTTGAGCGCCGCCGTAACGAGCGTGTGTTTGAATTCCAAGGGAACCGTAACCCGTTTATTGATAAGCCTGAACTTGCTTCACTTATTTTTAACGACAGCTGCGACGGTACAGGTGGTGATACCGGCGGTGACACAGGCGGTGACACAGGTGGTGATACCGGTGGTGACACAGGCGGCGATACAGGTGGTGACACAGGTGGTGAAACTGGGCCGTCAACCAATAGTGTTTACATTTCAGAGTATATTGAGGGTGGTAGCTTTAATAAAGCGATAGAGCTTTTCAATAGCTCGACTCAACCTGTGAGTTTGTCTGGCTACGAGTTAGTTTTACTTTCAAACGGTGATACTGCCGACGCCGACCGTAAAGTACTGGCGCTTGAGGGCGAAATTCCTGCAGGTGGCGTAGCAACATTCGCTCACGCCCAAGCCGATGCTTTACTTACAACTGGTTCTACAATCAGCAGTTTCGTAATGAACTTCAACGGCGATGATTACGTTGAGCTTGTTTACGACGGGCAAGTAGTAGATGCATTGGGTACTTTTGGCGTTAAGACTAATTGGGGCAAAGACGTCACATTAGTACGTAAGAGTACAGTGACTGGCGGAAACCCAAACCGAAACCCTGCTTTTACCACTGATGAATGGGATAGCTTTGCAAAAGATACGCTAAGTAATTTTGGTTCTCACAACGGTTCAGTAAGTGAGCCAACAGACCCAACCGACCCGACGGACCCAACAGATCCAATTGCTGAAGTAGTACTTATCAGCGCAATTCAAGGCGACGGTGAAGAATCAGCGCTTGTCGGCACGGATGTGATTGTTGAAGCAGTAGTCACCAAAGTTGTACCTGCCATGAGCGGTTTCTTTGTTCAGGAAGAAGCAAGTGATTCAGACGATAACCCGGCAACTTCTGAAGGTGTGTTCGTTTACGCAGGCTCATTTAACCTGCCAGAAGCAGGGGATGCGGTGCGTTTGCAAGGTACAGTAGGCGAACGCTTTGGTGTAACCCAATTAACCCTGTCTGCAGAACTCGAGGTTACGGGTGTAGGTAGTAATGTGCTTTACACACCTGTTGCTATGCCATTTAGCCTTGATACTGATTTAGAAGCACTAGAGGGCATGCATATTAGTTTTGAGCAAACCCTTAAAGTTTCTGATATCTACAATCTTGGACGTTATGGTCAGTTCAACGTGTCTTCAGAACGCTTATTCATTCCTACTAATCAGTTTGTAGCGGGTTCACAAGAAGCGTTGGCACTAGCCGAAATCAATGCACGAAATACCTTATTGGTTGATGACGGAGAAACATCACAAAATTTGGATGATATTCCTTTCCCTGTAGGTGGTTTATCGCACAACAACCCTCTACGTTTGGGCAACAGTATCGAAGCTTTGGAAGGTGTTTTACATTACGCCTTTGGTGCTTACAACCTTATTCCTGCTGGTGATATTCAAACCGTAGGCACTAACCCACGAATTGCTGCACCACAGCTCAATGCTATCGGTGATGTAAAAGTGGCTAGCTTTAATGTGCTTAACTACTTCAATGGCCCGGAATTCCCCACATCTCGTGGCGCAGATTCAGTTGCTGAATTCGAGCGTCAGAAAGCGAAAACCATTGCAGCTATTGTAGCTATGAATGCTGACGTACTTGGCCTTGTTGAAATTGAAAACGATGGTTACAGCAGTGAATCGGCGATTGCGACATTGGTTGACAGCGTTAACGCTGAACTCGGCAGCGATGAGTACAGCTATGTTGCATTAGAGTCTCAACTAGGCGGTGATGAAATTGCTGTAGGTATTATCTATAAACCAGCAGTAGTTTCGCTACAGGGCAACCCTGTGACTTCATCTGACGCGCCATTTGACTATGGCAACCGTCAACCTTTACTACAAAGCTTTAATGTAAACAGTAACGGCGAAGACTTTACCTTAGCGATAAACCACTTTAAGTCAAAAGGAAGCTGTGGCAGTGCTACAGGCAATAATGCTGATTTAGGTGACGGTCAAGGCTGTTGGAACGAACTTCGTACCCAAGCAGCACAAGGCCTAATTTCTCTTGTTGAGCAAAACAGTGATGTCTTGTCTGACCGCGTTGTCGTAATGGGTGATTTGAATGCCTATGCGAAAGAGGAACCTATCCTTGCGCTTGAAGAGGCTGGCTACAGTAACTTGGTTAACTTCTTTGATGGCGATAGTGCATATTCGTATAGCTTCGGCGGAGAAGTAGGTTATCTCGATCATGCCTTATCAAGCCCTTCATTAACTGAATATGTGGTAGATGCAACGGTATGGCACATTAATGCCGATGAACCTCGCGTGTTCGACTATAACGTTGAATATAAGACTGAAACCCAGCTTTCTAGTTACTACGGCGCTGATGCGTATCGCTCGTCAGATCACGACCCAGTAGTGGTAGTGCTTAACTTTCCAGAAGAAGTAACAGTTGGAGATTTTGATGGTGATAACGATGTGGATTACAACGATATCATTGCTTTCTATCAACTGTTTTTACAAGGGCAAGCGACGGGTGAAAACTACGATTTTAACGGCGACGGCCAGATTAGCTTCTTCGATATTCAGGCATTGATGGCGATGTGTACACGCGCTAACTGTGCAATTTAATTTTAGGAAAATAACAATGAAAAAATTCTTTTTACTATTAATGGCTGCCGCTACTTTCAATGCAAATGCAGCTCTAATTTCGATTACAACAGATAAAGATACTTATAACGTTGGCGAGACAATTACGGCAACAGTAAGTGCTTCAAAGCTGTCTGTAGGTGGCGTGCAGACTTACTTCAATGGCTATATTGCACTTTTCAACTTCGATAGCTTATTTTTGAGCCTAGATGTTTCGTCTATCATGGATTTAGGTGCATTAGGTGTTCGGCCAGAAGTGAAAACTTCTGATAGCGATGGAAATACGCTAAGTATAGATGCAGGTGAAAACTTATTTGCACTGTTCGACCCCACATTTCAGGGCGCTATATTTGCACAACAAGGTAAAGATGTCGTGGAACTCTTTTCGTTTAGCATGCTAGCGCTGAACGCTGGTCTCGTTGAGTTAACTCCTACTAGCATTGTATTGGGGCAGGGAGGAAGACCTCAGAGTGGGAATACTACTGAAAGCACAAGCTTCACCATCGCTCAAGTACCTGCGCCAGGTACCTTTGCGCTATCGCTTCTGGCTATAGGTGGTATGTTTTTCGCTCGTAAGCGTGCGAAGTCATAAACCATAAATGCTAAAAATTTAAGCCCAGCCAAGTGCTGGGCTTTTTTATGTCTTTTGCTATTTACATGCGGCTTTAAATGAACCACACTGAATAAAAATACAATAAGTGCGCACCATGTTAGAAACCATTTCTTTTTCTCAACGCCAACGACTGGCGTATATCGATTTCTGCCTTTTGTTTAAAGGGGCTATTCATCGCCAGGATTTAATAAATCGTTTTGAGGTAGGGCTATCGGCAGGCTCTCGAGACTTTACGCTATACAAAGAATTAGCGCCCGATAACTTAATCTACGATCCAAGGGAAAAGCGTTATTTTCAAACAGAAAGCTTCGTTCCGGTTTTTGAACACGATGCAAAACGTACCTTGGTAAAGCTTGCCAACGATATATCGGACGGTTTCGATGCTATTGGCGATGTACATTTCCCCGTAGAAAGTGCGTCTTCTTTGAATGTACCGGATATTTTTGTGGTAGCGAAAGTAGTACAAGCCATAGTAAACAAAAAGGCGATGAGCGTTATTTACACATCGCTGTCTAGTGGCAGTGGCGCACGAGAACTGGTTCCGCATAGTATTGTTGATAATGGCCAGCGCTGGCATGTGCGAGCGTTCGACAGAAAATCTCAAAGCTTTCGCGATTTTGTGCTTACAAGAATTAGTAAGGTAACGGTTAAAACCGAACCTGAAACTCATGAATGCATTGAGCAGGATGAAGAGTGGGGAAGGCTTATCTCACTTGAAATTGTGCCCCACCCGAAGAATATTAAATATTCTACTGCGATAGAGCTCGACTACGCTATGGAAGGAGGCGTGTTGACGTTAGAAGTGCGCGCAGCCATGGCAGGGTATTTGTTAAGGCGTTGGAATGTTGACTGTACAAAGCATGCCAGTTTACGCACCGGTGAATACCAGCTTTGGCTTAGAAATCAGCAGAGTTTGGCAGACACTGACAACCTTGCTATTGCCCCAGGCTATGTAGGCGAGCAAGAAGCTTATACAGCTTAGAGACCGTTTACATGCTTTAATATTGATGTTTGGTAAATCTAGCCCATAAGTACAAGCGTCTTTATTAACTGATGTATCTTTTAATCGTGGTGAGTAGGGTGTCTTTATCCAATGGTTTCGCTAGGAAGTCATCCATGCCTGCGGCCAAGCATTCTTCTTTGTCCTCGGCAAATGCGTTAGCGGTTAGTGCTATGATGGGGGTGTTGGACTCTAAGGTTTTTCTCAAAATAATTGAGGCTTCAATACCGCCCATAATCGGCATGTTACAATCCATAAGTATCAGGTCGAAGTTGTGTCGTTTACATATTTCAACGGCATCTTGGCCGTTCTTAACATGCAGATATTTGTACCCTTCAGTCTGCAATATAGCTTTGACAATCTCAGCGTTAATTTCGTTATCTTCAGCCAATAGTATCCGTTTCTTTTTATTGAGTTCTTGAATCTCTTGGCGGCTAACAGGCTTTGTTTCAATCAACTTACTTAAATCATTTTCCAGTTCACGTCGGTTGATTGGTTTTGCATGAGTCTTCCAAATACTTTCGAGTATTTCGTGTTCGTCTTCCAATCTTTCTAGCTCAGCCGAAATTAATATTACTTTAGGAAATTTGGGCGGTTTTAAATCTTTAAGATGATGAAGTAAATCTACGCCGCTCATTCCTGGCATAGAAAGGTCAAGAATTATGACATCAAAATTAAACGGTTTGTCATCTAAAAATGCTTTCGCACTTTCATAGCTACAGGGCTTAATCGACATAGACGCAACGATGTGCTCAAAGTATTCGCGACTGGTTTGTAGGTCGTCAATGATTGCACAACGCAAGTTAACGCTAGGCACAATTTCGATTTCTGGGAGCTGTGCTTCTCTTGTCAGCATTGTGAAGGTAAATGTACTGCCTTGACTTGAGAATGAGACCACATTTATGTCGCCACCCATTAAGTTAGCTAGCTGTTTTGCGATACTTAGCCCTAGCCCTGTGCCACCAAATTCTCGTGTTGTAGATTGGTCAGCTTGTTCAAATTTTTTAAAAATGTTCTCTAGCTTAGAAGAGGGAATGCCAATGCCTGTATCGATAACATCAAAGATAAGGCGATTGCCATTTTCATGTTTAGCGTGTGTCACTTTTAGCGTTACCGAGCCTTCGGCCGTAAACTTAATCGCGTTGCTTAGCAGGTTGTGTAAGATTTGCGCTATTCGCGTTATATCACCTTGAATAACATGGGGAAGATTAGCGTCTTTTAAATAGTGAAATTCGAGCCCTTTACGCTGGCAATAAACCCGTTGTAACGACACCACATCGTCTAGTATTTGTAATAAATCAACAGGGGCTTGTTCTATCTTGATTTTGCCAGCCTCTATCTTAGATATGTCGAGAATGTCATTAATCAAAACTAATAGCTGCCGGCCGGCTGTTTTAGCCTTTTTTAAGTACAAGTTACTTTTTTCCGGATTATCGATCGCCAGCTCTATCATGCCAAATAAACCATTCATAGGCGTACGTAACTCATGGCTCATGCTTGAAAGGAATTCTGATTTTGCTTTACTGGCTTTCTCGGCTTTTTCTGCGGCATTTTGTGCTAATTCTTTCGAGTGCTCTAGCGCGTTAATAGAGCGTTTAACCTGACGCTCCATAGGAAAGAAAATAAGCGCGGCTTCTATAACCAGTAGAGCAAGTGCTGCAAGCCACAGGTACATTTCAATAGTAAGGACGGTATCTACACGTGATGTTGCGTCCTGTTCGAATTGGTTCACAACACTGTCTAGCTGCTGTAGAAGCGACGTAAGCTCTTCAACCGGCATAAGGGAAGTCGTTTCGCAACGTGCATTTGTTAACAAGGTCTCAGCTCTATCGACGAAGTTTTTAACTTTTGCATCTAGCTGTCCTTGCTGAAAATAAGTATTAAAGATTTGAATTGGCAGATGTTCTAAAGAGGTAAGATACTTATGATTTTGTTCAAATTTAGCAAGGTCTTGCTTTAAATAGCCTAATTCTTGGCTGTTTCCACACAATGTCGATGAAGTTGCCAGCATCGCTATGCGTTGCGACAGCATACGCTGCTGGCCTGCAATATTGATAATTTCACCATCTTGCTTTTGTTCTTTAATTAACCCTGAAAGAATTAAAAAAGACAAGGTAATCAGCGATGCTGTTAGCGCTAAAGCAACAATATATCGAAAACGTATGGACATAAGGTAAAGAAATGCACAGTGGTAACTAAAAGATAATAGATGCCAAGTGGTTACGCAATGTGCTGAGCAAATTACTTTTTTAAGTGACCCTATTCATCATCGCTTGGAAAAACGTTTGGCTCCCAGCCACGCAATACCGCGTCCTTAGTGTAAAACTCTGCTTCTTTATCGTTTAGAAAATGGGAATCAATTGCAGGTGATGCGGCTTCTTTAGGTGCACCATCTCCAAAAGATTGGTATTCGGAAAACCGTGCTTCTGTGTGGGGACTAAATGGTCTCTTTGTACCTTTTGGTGTAGTCCCTCCCATAGTAGTCCATCGAGTTGGAGTAATATGAGTGTCCATATAGGTATTAATAAAGGTCGCTTTGCCTACAGCGAAAGGGTTTGCATAACGGCCATCTGAAAAGGTGGTTGTTGGGTGCCAAGGCCTTCCTAGTGCCACGCTTTCATCTGGAACATCGTTTTCTCTTTCAAGCCTACAGTTATTGAAAGTAAGTCCATATGGGCGCTGTAAATGGGTGCTTGGGGCGGTTATGTAGCCCGTAAGTCCTTCGCTGTCACCACCTGAATGACGTGCTCGTGAGACAATTGAAACGCTCTCAAAAAATGCTGTGCCCTCACCAAAAATGAAGTCAATATGTCCTGCTATTGTTCCGCCTTCAATCAAAGCGCGGTCACCTTTTAAATAGAGGGTGTCTTGATAACCCCAGAGTGCCACATTTTTAAGGTAAGTGCGATCTGAGTTCACATCGGTTTTAAGCGCTACTGCCTGCGTACCTGATAACCGAGTAGGGTCATCTTTTGCTTTGACCTCGTTACCGGGATAATCAAAGTCATTGGCGATTGTAATATTTTCGATAGTGATGTTATCACCTAAAATCTCTACCGTGGCAGTACGGCGGGTTCCCCATTTTTCTTCAGAGTTCTCTGCGACCTTTTGACCTGCATATCGATTGAAAACGACAGTCGTTGTTTCTTGCGACTGGCCTACCAAGTGGACATTATCAGCGTTAATGACGACACGTTCTCGATAGATGCCTTCGCTTATAAAAACGGTCCACACTTTGTCTTTTTGTGGCTCGTGAGATTCGATATAAGCAACAGCTTCGGACACAGAGTTAAAATGAGGTAACGATTCATTAGTCAAGTTACTGTCATGTGATTTAGCTACCACTACATCCGTTGTTACTGGCATTGCCGCGCTTAATCCACTGAAAAATATACCCGCCAGTAACACAAAGGCTAAACTGAGAGTGACTCGTGCTTTATCAAATTCCATAGTATTTATTCTACAACCCACGCTCGTTAAACGGTTGATTATTAATAAACACATTATTTATAGAAAGGTGCGCCACATTTTCGATAACAGCATCTTTGAGCGCACGTTTTATCGTTATGTTATTTAACGTTAAGCCGGAAATGGGCGTATGGTCATACCCGCGAAGTACAAAGGCTCGGTTAGCAGAAGCAACGTTCAAGTTCTCTATGGTGATATCTTCTAACAGAGGAGGGAAGTTGCCTGCATCACCTTCTTCGTAAAAGAAATTCACGACAACGGCGTCTTTCACCGTCCCAATATCGATATTGCGATAGTTTAGATTTTTTAGGTGCCCACCCCGAATACTGTTGGTTTTAATTCTAATGCCGCGGTCTAAATCAGGGCTACTCATGGTGCAATACTGCGCATAGAGATTCTCTACACCGCCGGATATCTCACTGCCTATTACAACACCGCCATGCCCCGCCTTCATCTCGCAATGTTCTATGACAATATTACTGCAGGGAACATTGACCCTTCTGCCGTCTGCATTACGTCCAGATTTAATGGCAATACAATCGTCCCCTGTATCAAATGTACAGTTAGAGATAAGGACGTTTGTGCAGCTTTCAGGGTCGCACCCGTCCGAATTTGGGCCGAAACTTTTACAGTACACATCGTTTACGGTGACGTTTTTGCAAAGCACAGGGTTAACCAGCCAAAATGGAGAACGCAGAATGGTAACGCCCTCAATAAGTACATTTTCACAGCGGTAAGGTTGTATAAACGGAGGGCGCAGGTAGTTATTTTCAAAAACGCGATCACTAACGGGTGTCCCATTTTCTACCATTTGCTGAAGCGTATCTCTGGTGTATTTTTGGTTTTCTACCGGATTATCACCCCATGTTGAAGCCTTCCACTTTCCTTTCCACGGCCACCAGTTGTCTTTTGCTGCACTACCGTCAAGCGTACCTTTGCCAGTAATTGCGATATTGCTTTGCTCAAACGCATAAATAAGAGGGGAGTAACCCATCAACTCCATACCCTCCCAGCGAGTAAAAACGTAAGGTTTGTAGTCATCAGGATTGGTAGAAAATCGAATTGTTGCGCCTGACTCAATATGCAAGTTTATATTCGACTGTAGGTGAATAGGGCCTTTGCATAGCCAGTCGCCTTTTGGCACAACCACTTTGCCACCACCTTGGCGTGCGACTTGGTCGATAGCTGCATGTAACGCTTGCTTAAAGTCACTGCCATTTTCATTTGAAAAGTCGGTAACATTAGCTTCGCGCTTTGCAAAGGCGGGGCGCTTTATCATCCCTTTAATAAGGTTTGCTTCAGCGTCCCACTGGCGTTGAGTCCTTCCCGTTTCGGTCACATTTGCACATCCGGATAGGAATGTAGGAACACCTACAGCCATCCCAGAAACTGCGACAGTGGTGGCGAGACCAGACTTTAAGAAGTGACGTCTGGCATTCGGTGAGTTAGGTCGGACCATCATATACCCCTTTTTTTACGATTTAGCGCTTTTTACTTATTCAAATAATGTGCAGCCAGAATGAATGGGCCTACACCTTTCGCGTCGTTTGCTCTGATTGGCTCACTCATGTAGTAGTCGAATGAACCATCTCTATATGGATTTCCACCAAGACCAGCAACAGCGCAAACTTGTTCAAGGCTGATAACGTTAGTTTCTGGATTAACCGAAATCATTTGATCAAGGAGTCCTGCAAACCCTTTTTCTGCATGAGCTTTGTATTCCTTAGAAAGAAACTTAAGGCTTGCACCTTTAGCCATAGCGTAGGTCAACATTGCTGTACCTGATGCTTCAAGGTAGTTTCCTTCACGGCTTCCCAAGTCAGTAACCTGATACCAGGTGCCTGAATTATGTTGATAGGTAAGCGTAGCGTCGATAAACGCTTTAAAGCGCGCTTTTAGCCACGGTGTTTTTGGGTGTTCGGCAGGAACAACTTCTAGCACATCCACCATTGCCATAGCATACCAACCTAGCGAACGTGACCAGTGATGTTGAGAAAGACCTGTTTCTTTATCAGCCCACTTTTGCTTTTTAGATGCGTCCCAGCCATGCAAGGGGAGGCCTGTTTTTTCGTCGTAAAGGTGCTCTTCAATGAGTTCAAATTGCAAAAATACGTCGTCTAGCTCTTTCATATCGCCGTACTTAATAATGTATTCAGCGTAGAAGGGAGCCCCCATGTATAGGCCATCAAGCCACATTTGGTCTGGATAGCGTTTCTTGTGCCAAAAACCGCCTTGCTCTGTACGCGGGTGGTCAGTGAGTTGAATTCTTAAAAGATCGGCTGCCTTTTTGTATTTAGGGTTGCCAGTTTCTTCATAAAGAAAAAATAACACCTTACCCGGGTTAACCATATCAATATTGAACTTGTTGATATCGTATGTCTTAATACTTCCGTCATCTTGAACCAGCATGTCGTAGTAGCCTTTTACATAAGACAGAAGGCGAGGATCTTTAGTATCTTGATACACTTCTGTTATCGCGAGAAGGTTGAGACCATGAACGTAGTCCCATTGTGGCGTCTCGTCCCAATCGATTTGCCAAGCTTCAGGAAAGCGCACCATTTCAGACTCTATCATTCTCATAGACCACGATTGCGTGTTATCAAGAGGCATTTTCACCCAATCATTTGCATCAGCAGCCGAAGAAACAAACGCCGTGCAAGCTATAACGGAAGCGGCGCGTAGAATACCTTTTAGCATAACAAACCCTTATTTTTATAACATTGTAAATACACTCTGTGCTACCGGTAGCATAATGATTTTTATTTGCCTGCATGTCAACGAAATTATTTATATTTTTTAACTTTTATTTTACGTCAAGTAAAAGCTGTAAGTTTTAACTAAGTATATGTATACAGGAGATTAAATTTAATTTTTTCTCTTCATTTGGCTTAGGTCTAGATTGCCTTTTGCGATCAATATTATCTTCTGAACTTATACATATAATAAATTTTTTCAATAAAATAGTTGCCACCGGTAGCATAACTAATTAGGATGTAAATCAAATGTAAAGCTTGAGGGTTTTTTCGGGGTTTACATTATTGCCGAAGGGAAGTTTTTGCGTTGATAAAAAATAGAGCTGTACCCTGCAATGCTTCTTATTCATGGTTTTGGTGGTTACAAAACCACTGTAGAGAATTAATTAGAATTGACGCGTTTTCGCTTCCTTAACAGCCAAAGCGTGCTATTGGTTAATATAGATTATTGGCGGCAATGACCTCCAAAATGTTATCCGGTGGCATAAAGGGAAGTGAAATGGTTAAATACGGTAAATGTTGAATTTGTGTTAATTTGAAAGGTCCACACGCGTTTCAGAAGCATTTTCACTTTTTCTTAGTATGTGCGTCGCTTATAAATATAAAAACCGGAGAAACAACAATGTTACCAAAGAAAAAGCAACTCGCTGTTCTTGTTACGCTAGCGTTGTCAGGCGCACATATTCATGCGCAAGAAGCCACAGACGAACAAGCCAGTGAAACCGAAGCGCAAAATATGGAGGTCATAGAGGTATCTGGCTTTCGTGGATCACTTAATAAATCACTGATGGAAAAGCGAACATCAGTTAACAGTAAAGAATCAATTGTTGCGCAAGACATTGGTAAATTCCCGGACTTAAATATTGCAGAGTCTATTCAGCGCGTTCCAGGCGTAGCGATTTCTCGTGAGGGTGGAGAAGGCCGTCAAATTACCTTGCGCGGTTTAAGCCCATCATTTACCCGTACAACACTTAATGGCATGGAAGTACCAGCAAGTACAGATGGAACAGATTCAGGCGGTGGCGTAAACGGTGGACGTGGCTTTGATTTTAATATTTTCGCTTCTGAACTGTTTAATCGTGTAGATATTCAGAAGTCGCCTACAGCTTCAATGGAAGAAGGCGGTATTGCAGGTACCGTTGATTTGTACTCCGCAAAACCGTTCGATTATGACGGCTTTAAATTCGTATCGTCCCTTCAAGGTGGCTATAACAGCATTACTGAAGAGACCGATCCTCGCGCAGCTTTCATGATCAGTAACCGTTTCGCTGACGACAAGGTGGGCGTGCTTTTCTCGGCCGCTTTCTCAGAGCGCACAGTAAGGCAAGAAGGCTTCGGTACCGTTCGTTGGACAACACCGGTTCGTGATGGCGGCGGTATTTTTGCAGACACGTCTGATACTGTGGTGAACGGCACGCCAGACGTGGGTAATTGCGAGTTTCAAGGCGAATCTGTTGATCCCATCAACTGCTTGTGGACGCCACGCCTTCCACGACCTGATTACTTTGGTAATGACCAAGAGCGTACCGGTTTTACGGGTTCTATCCAGTGGGCTGCCACTGATAATTTCACTTTAACCTTAGACGGTTTGGTATCTAAACTAGATAACACCCGTACTATGTACAATTTCTTCCATATGTTTAGAAGTACGTTTTCAGAGATTACACCCACTTCTATTACAGTACATCCTAATGGCAAACAGGTTCTAGCCGGAAGTTACGACGGTATCAAGTCACGTATAGAGAGTCGTTTGCAGGAATCAACCACTGACTTTAGCCAATTTGTTATCTCAGGCGAGTGGTTTATTGGTGAAAATATTAAATTAGATATGATGGCCGGCACTGCAGAATCTGATGCTCGTTCAGAGCAGTATCGTTACAACATGACGCTGTTAGAAGAAACCAGCTACGGTTTTGATTTTAGTAATAACATTAACGCTCCGCAGCTCACTTACGGTTATGACGTTAACGATGCAAGTAACTATAATCTTTCAGATGGTCGTTTACGCGCTACTGATGTATTGCGCGAAAACGATACGGTTAAGTTTGATGCCACTTACCTTGGCGACGAAGTAACTATCAAGGCGGGCTTCGCCTACAACGACCGCGTAGTAACCTACAGTGAAGAGCAAATTAATGGCTTTCCAGATCAAGATTCGGCGGTCGGCTTTGCTGAAATGATGCCGGTAGACGATTTCGGTAGTGGCTTTGATGGTCCTCTAGACCCATTTCTTGTTGCTGACTTTGACGCAATAAATAGTCAGCTTCTAGACGTAGTTTGGACACCGCGCTCTGCACAAAGCTGGCAAGTAGGCGAAGAAACTTCTGCTGCTTATATTGAGATGGACACGAGTTATGAGATTGGCGATATGCTGCTTCGCGCTAACTACGGTGTACGCTATGTGAAAACAACCACCACCTCTGAAGGCTTTATTCAAGGCGAAACGGTACAAATTGAAAATGACTACAATAACTTTTTGCCGGCAGTTAACTTAGCACTTGAGGCCACTGATGACGTTGTTGTACGCCTTGGTCTAACCCAGTCAATGACGCGCCCAAGCCTGAACTCATTAAACCCTGGTAACCCTAGCTTTGATTATATTAACGGCTCGGTAAGCGTGGGTAACCCGTTCCTTGACCCGTTCACTTCAGACAACGTAGATTTTGGTGTTGAATGGTACTTCGACGACGAAGCGCTACTGGCAGCAACCGTGTTCTACAAAGACATTGATAACTGGATTGTTCGCGCATCTGAAGAGCGTCTAGTTGATAGTGCCTACTACGACTTTATCGATAACGATGCACAGTTTGACCCTGTAATTGCGCTAGACCCTCGTACTATTCCATACGAGCATAGTAGCCCAATCAACGCTGAGGACAGAAGTGTAAGCGGTTATGAGCTTATTTATCAGCAGCCGTTAAGTTTCTTACCAGGCCTGTTCGAAAACATGGGTATTGTGTCGAACTACACTCACGTTAACGCAGACGACATCGAAGGTATGAGTGAAACATCGTACAACTTTACGGTGTATTACGAAACAGACCAATACGGCGCGCGTGTGTCAGTTAACAAACGTGACGATTACCTGACAGACTTTACTGGTAGCAATGGTAACGTTGCACACGGCACGACAGGGCCAACGCAGGTAGATTTCTCGTCATTTTATAACGTAAACGACGAACTCACGTTAACCTTTGAAGTAATTAACCTAACTGACGAGTACGAGCGTTTGTTTACCACGGGTGATGGCTCATTGGATTTGGTACGTGAATACAACCATACGGGCCGTCAGTTCTTCTTGGGCGCGCGTTATACTATGTAAAATAACAGACTGACCAAGCATATTGGTGAGCCTAAGATAATAATTAAATGTTGTGTTCCGTGAAGACGGGTGTGTTTGGCCATCGTAATGATGGCCTTTTTTATTTGTGACAAGGCGACATTGCGGATTGTTTTTGAATGCGTCTATCTGCTTTATCACTTAATTGGAGCGCAACTCTACTAATATTGAGAAGGAGAAAAGGTGTGAGAAATTCAAGTAACTCCACCACAGGAAAAATATTCAACGCGCTTCGCTACAGTTTTGCAAGCGTTATTGCTGTAGCCAGTAGTTTTGCATTGGCAGGCCAAGAAAGTACGACGGCTCTTCAAAACAGCTACGTGCCTCATTCGAGCACTTTGGTTCTCGCTAGCTCAAATGCCCACATTGCTAAGGAACAAAGTGCCGGAATTGTAGAGAACGAAGGAAGTGCAAAAGCTCCGCCTTACAAAAAGCCGGTTACCCTACATTTGGTTGGCGATTCAACCATGTCAGACAAGCCTATGTTGTCATATCCAGAACGTGGGTGGGGGCAATTACTTCCTGAATTCATGCTGCCAAATCTAAATATCAAAAACCACGCGGCTAACGGCAGGAGCACGAAGCGATTTGTTGACGAAGGGCGTTGGCAAGTGCTGTTATCTGATCTTTCTGAAGGTGACTTTGTGGTAATTCAGTTTGGTCATAACGATCAAAAACAGTCGGATCCTGCTCGCTATGCCGACCCGGAAAATGCTTATCCAGCTTACTTGAATCAGTTTGTTCAAGATGTTGAAGCAAAAGGGGCATCAGTGATTATCGCAAGTAGCATTTGCAGGCGTCATTTCACTGAGGAAGGTGTATTAAAACGGACGTTGCTGGCGTATGCCGATGCAGCGAAGAAAGTGGCAGCACAAAATAACGTGCCATTTATCCCTATGAACGCTTTAACTTGCGATTTTCTTGCTCAGGTAGGCGAGCCTAACAGCAACCATTACTTCATTAAGGTGCCCGCCGACCTATATGCGCGCTATCCTGAAGGTAAGAATGACGACACTCACTTGAACGTAGTTGGTGCTGCAAAAATGGCGCAAATATTTGTGCGAGAGCTAAAAGCAACAGCACATCCATTAGCAAAATACGTTTATCGAGACACTCTATAAATCAAACTAAACAAAGCGGTGCGCCAACATGTGGTGTGCCTCGCCCATTTAAACTAACGCACTGCAACCTATCTTAGCTAACTTGCTGAGGCATCGTCATCAATTTTATATGTGGCGAGTGATTAGTGAGGAGGAGGGAAGACAAAAGAGAAAAGGGAAGGTCACATACCGACTATAGCGACGGTATGTGATTTGTAAAGGCATCACTTGATATAATGGCACCTGGGTAGGTTATTACGGTGGCTGCCACTTTTGCTCCATAGCTCGCGCTTTCAACAGGCTTTCTACCTGCAAGTCGAGCTGCCATATAACCGCCATTAAATGCATCGCCAGCAGCCGTTGTATCAACCACCTGTTCAACACGCTCAACAGGCACAATACATTGTTCATGTTGACGGAGTATATGAACGCCAACTGCCCCGTTTTTCATAACGATTTCTTCAATCTGTTTGTTGGCTAAATAGCTAAATATTTCATCAGCATTAGTGTGGCCAAACAGCATTAAATGGTCGTCAGCACCTGGGAACGCTAAATCTGCTTCGTCATAAGCCTTACCCGTCCAGTACTTGGCATCTTCTTGAGATGACCAAAGGCGAGCTCGATAATTAGGATCAAAGGCGATCTTACTGCCTTTGGCCTTGAGGGATGAAATTAGTTCGAAAAGCGTAGTGCGCTGTTCGTCATCTAAAATAGCAATAGAGATACCGCTCAAGTAAAACCAGTCACACGTAAATTCAGCGCCGTTCATTATATTAAGCGTTTGAGTTGCAGCAGACTGGTTACGCCAATAGGCAAAGGTTCTTTCACCTTCATTGTCGTTGCGGATCATATACAAACCGAGATTACGCGACGACGAGCGAAATACTAAATCAGTGTTTATTTCGTGCTCACCCATTTTAAACAGCAGCCCATCGCTTAAAAAGTCTGCGCCGATCGCCGTTAAGTAACTAATGGAAGATGAAGGCAAGCAGCGTTTTAAATAAACCGCAGTGTTGTACGTGTCGCCAGCAAAGCTTTTCGCCATCATATTATTATCTGCGTTTTCATCGCGCGTACTAACTGATGACTCACGCTGAGTGCTTCGAAGCTCTACCATGCACTCGCCAAAAATAACCATTCTTTGGTTGGTATCAACTATGCTCATGCCGCAGCCTCATCAAACAATGTGAGGCTTTGTTGACATGCCAAAGTTATAGCTTGCCAATTTTTTGCGTCAATGGCTGCCTTCGGCATCATCCATGTACCGCCTACTGCTCGAACATTGCCAAGCGAGAGATACTCATTCGCGTTGTCGCCATTAATGCCGCCGGTAGGGCAGAAGCAAACATCGCTAAATACACTTGAAATCGCTTTAAGAAAAGGGGTTCCGCCGCTAAGACTCGCAGGAAAGAACTTCATCTCGCGAATGCCTTTTTGGTGCGCCAAAAGAATATCGGCAGGCGTAGCGACGCCAGGCAAAAAGGGTGCATTAGAAGCAATCAGAGTATCGAGCAACGCTTCTGAGCTTGTGGGCGTTATCAAAAATTGCGCGCCTGCATTCAACGCTTCAAATACGTGGTTGCGATTTAACAATGTGCCCATACCCACAACGAGTTCAGGAAACTGTTTTCTAATCGCTGACAGGGCTTCGAATGCTGCGTCGCTGCGTTTCACTACTTCTATGTTGCACAGGCCGCTATTTGCAATTGCTTCTGCTAGGTGAAGCCCCTCGTCAACAGATTTAGGCTGAATAATAGGGAGCAATGGGGCGCCTTTAAGCATGGAAAAGGTACTTTTCATCACGCGGTTCCTTTTAGTGAATCTAGCGAACTTTCTGTTAACGTAGTGGGAGCAGAACCTTGCTGACTTTCGTTGCTGTTTTCGTGCGATAAAATGTTAAGCAGCTGATCAACTTTTTCGAGCACTTTATCTTTGAACGTAGTGTTTACCGACAGTTCGGCGAACATGATTTCAAGAGATAGCAATTTTTTTGCAAGTTCTATTGCCTGAAAGTCTACTGATTTTGCTGTAGCCCTTAACATACTATCTAGCGGGTCGGTGATAGTTTCGTTTAAACGTGCCTTGTTGTTTACAAATAGGCACCATGCCGCAACGGCACTGCAGAGCAAATCAATGTTTCGTTTTGCTTTTAGGTTATCGCGTACTGTGTCGAGAATTCGAAATGGGATTTTCTGTGACCCGTCCCAAGCAATTTGCGATAACAGGTGGCGAATATGCTTATTATCATAGCGCTTAACAATGTCTTGTGCGTAAGCGTTCAGATCGAAGTCTTGAGTTCCGCTATCGGCATTCTCGTTATCACTGGATAGAGACGGCACAATTTCTTCTTTCAACATGGTTTGAATCAGTTGCTTTATGGCTGGGGTACGCATTGCGTCGAATACGGTTTCCTTGCCAAGCAATAACCCTATGTAGGCCAGTGTAGAATGTGTGCCGTTTAGAATGCGAAGCTTAGCTTTTTCAAAGAAGCTCACATCATGAGTAAAAGTAACGCCAACTTTATCCCAAGCAGGTCGTGGGCCAGAAAAATTATCTTCAACCACCCATTGAGTATATGTCTCACGCTGAATAGGCCAGTTATCGGTTAGACCCAGTTCATTGGCAACATTAGCTTTAAAGCTGTCTTCAGTTGCAGGCGTGATGCTGTCGACCATAGTACAGGGGAAGGCGATGTTCTCGCTGATCCATTGACCGAGTGATTCATCCGTTTTGTTGGCGAACTCGGTCACCGCTTTTTGCAGCTTTTTACCGTTGTCTGACACGTTGTCACAGCTGATAATGGTAATATCTGCATAGCCTGCCTGCTTACGTTGTGCTAGCGCTTGCACAATTAGGCCAACTGCACTTACCGGTGTTTCTGGCGTGACCAAATCAGCTTTAATATCCGGATGATCAGTATCTAGATGGCCTTGCGCATTAAGGCAATAGCCCTTTTCTGTCACGGTAAGCGTCACAATTTTAGTTTGCTTGTTTACCAGCGCAGCAACAATGTCTTCACGATCATGTGCTAATGTAGAAAGGGTCTTAATTGCGCCAATAATGTGAGTTTCAGGCTCGTTGTCAACAATACACAAAGCATACAGGTTGTCTTGCGTAGCTAACGCTTCTTTAAGTGATGCGCTGCGCATTGACACACCGTGAATGCGCCAGTCACCGCCATAAGCCAGCGCCTTTTCGGTATAATACGCTTGGTGTGCACGGTGAAAGGCGCCTGGACCAATATGCACAATGCCACAACCAGTTGCTTCCAGATCGTAATTTGGTTTACTTACGCTGTCACTTAAAAGAGGTAGCGTTGAAATTGATAACGGCTTTGTCATGATCACCCCAGTTTGTACGCTTGTTTAGCAAAATCATAAGTGAGTTTTCTTGCAATGCTGGCCGCTTCTGTTTCGCTGATGCGGTGCTCCACAACTAGCTGTGCAAGGAAGCGACAATCAATGCGTCTGGCAACATCATGACGTGCAGGTATAGACAAGAACGCGCGCGTATCGTCGTTAAAACCAACCGTATTGAAGAAACCTGCGGTTTCTGTCACTTGCTGTCTAAAGCGCAACATGCCTTCAGGGCTATCATGGAACCACCAAGAAGGACCGAGTTTCAGGCAAGGGTAGTGGCCTGCAAGTGGCGCTAATTCACGGCTGTACGTGGTTTCATCTAATGTAAATAGAATAATGTCGAGGTTAGGCTCGTTACCGTATTTACCGAGTAACGGGCGAAGCGCTTTAACAAAATCTGTTTGCATTGGAATGTCGTGGCCTTTATCGCGACCAAACTGTGTAAACAGCTGACTATTGTGGTTTCTAAACGAACCAGGGTGAATTTGCATCACCATGCCGTCTTCTACACTCATTCCCGCTAATTCGGTAAGCATTTGCGCTCTAAATAGCTCTTGCTCTTCAGCGTTACTGTTTCCACTTCTTACTTTATCGAATAAAGCAATACACTCAGCTTCACTTAAATCAGCTGTGTTCGCCGTTGGGTGTCCGTGATCGGTTGCTGTCGCCCCGTGCTCTCTAAAGACGGCACGTCGTGCACGAATTGCATTCAGGTAGCCCTGCCAGGTTGCAGTGTCTTCACCGGTGAGCTCACCCAGTTTCTCAATGTTTGAAACAATATCTTCGCGTGAAGCATCGACTACATCATCAGGTCTAAAGGTGGTAATAACCCGCTTTGCCCACGGTGTATCTTTAATCGCTGCGTGATGGGGAAGGGCATCAAGCGCACCTTCGGTGGTAGCAATCACTTCAATATTGAAGCGGTCCATCAAGGCGCGAGGCTTAAAGTCATCCCCTTGAAGCTGCGCGGTAATATGGTCGTAATAATGCGTTGCGTTGTCGCTACATAGCATCTCTCGCAAACCAAACACATCATGAAATACAGTGTCTAACCACAAACGGGACGGTGTGGCAGCAAACAGGTGATAGTTATCTGCCAGAAGCTTCCAGATTTTACGTGGATCCTTTTCCGTCTCGCCGCCATCCCAACGTGGTACACCGATATCGGTTAATTTAATGCCTTGGCTATACAGCATTCTGAACACATAGTGATCAGGCGTGATAAATAGCTCGGTTGCATTGGTGAAATTATTGTTTTGTGCAAACCAACGTGGGTCAGTATGGCCATGCGGACTTATGATAGGGAGATCCCGAATTTCCTTATACAAAGCCTTTGCAACAGTACGAGTTGCTTCATCGGCAGGAAAAAGTCTATCTTCATGTAATAAAATCGATTCCATAACGCTCTCTTTTAGAGGGTGACGCCACGTTTCCAAATAGCAATCTCATGGCTGCCATTTTTCTCGTTGCAGGTTTGTTGACCAGATGCCACTGCCAAGCAGTGTTGGAGTAGCGCTTCGGCACACTTATCGATAGATACGCCTTCTAGAACTTGTCCAGCGTTAAAATCTATCCAATGTGGCTTCTTATTAGCGATATCTGTATTTGACGATATCTTAACTGTGGGTACAGGAAAACCAAGGGGCGTGCCTCGGCCTGTGGTGAATAAAACGATATGTGCCCCTGATGCTGCCAGCGCCGTTGAGCTAACGGCATCGTTACCAGGTGCTTGTAATAAACTTAAGCCTTTATCTTGCTTGGGCTCGCCATATTGCAAGATAGACTGAATAGTAGACGTTCCACCTTTTTGAACCGCGCCGAGTGACTTTTCCTCTAGCGTGGTCAAACCGCCTGCTTTATTACCTGGAGACGGGTTTTCGTAAATAGGTTGGTTGTGGGCGATAAAGTAGTTCTTAAACTCATCAATCAGCGAGTTAAATGCTTCAAATACGTCTTTGTTTTTAGCGCGATTCATTAAGAGCTGTTCGGCACCAAACATTTCTGGCGTTTCTGTTAAAATGACCGAGCCGCCTAGATTACACATTAAATCGGTAACACGCCCTACTGTTGGGTTGGCAGTGATACCGCTAAAAGCGTCACTACCACCGCATTTCATACCTAACGTGAGTTCACTTGCGTCAATGGGCTCACGTTTGTCATTAGCCATTACTTTTAGCAAGTCGTAAACCGCGTTTACCCCTTCTTCTAACTCGTCTACCACTTCTTGTGCGTTATAAAAGCGAATGCGATTTTCAGGTTTATCTACGTGAGGTAGTAGGTTTTTTAGCTGGTTGTTTTCACATCCAAGTCCCACAACTAACACCGCACCAGCGTTCGGGTGAGATGCGAGAGAGGCTAAGATAGTGCGCGTGTCATCTAAATCATCGCCAAGCTGAGAGCAGCCAAAAGGGTGGGTGAATGCGCGGAAACCTTCGCATTCGCTGGCGAAACGACGGTTACATTCATCAGCAATTCGGTCCGCAGTACGGTTTACACAACCCACGGTATTTATGATCCACACTTCATTGCGAATACCCACTTTTCCATTTTCTCTTCTGTAGCCCATGAACTGTAACCCAGAAGTAGAATGTGTTTGCTTCGATGCGGAGTTTGACGGGGCGTAAACGTATTGTTCTGTGCCTTTTAACTTAGTCTTTGCGTTGTGGCTGTGAACATGTTCACCGGCGTTTATTTGGCTTGTTGCTGCACCAATGCTGAAACCATATTTTACAATGTTGTCACCATCTGAAATGGTGGTTAAAGCAACCTTATGGCCGGCGGGAATGTCTTGGCGAACTGTAATGTCATATTCAGTGATGTAGGTACCAGCCTCGACAGGGCAGGTTGCGACCGCAACGTTATCGTTATTATGCACTTTTACTAGTTGTGTTTTAACGTTCATTCCAAGTCCTGCTTTATCTTAACGGCTTACTTAACTGCCAAACGTTGTTAAATGAGCACCGGGTATTTGAAAGAGCGAAAAATTAGAAATGTTTTTTACGCTCTGCTTACAAATTTTTTGTTTTTAACATTCTCGTCCATTGTTGTGCCACCGGTGGCATATTAGGATGAAATGGAAGTGTAAGCAACACTTCTTTATAAAAAATCACACTTTTTTGATGGAATCGCGAATAATTAAGTGGGGCTTAACTAAATAGGTTTCAGATTCACTGACTTCATTGCCTTCGATATGAGCAATGATTTTACGCGCTGCGATAGCTGCCATATCACCAACAGGACGTTGAACCGTAGTAAGGGCAGGGATCACGCGAGCGGCGAGCAAGTTGTCGTCAAACCCTGCGACGGAGAGCTCGTCTGGCACGGTAATGCCCATTTCATGAGCCACTTTCAATACGCCTGCTGCCATTTCATCGTTGTTTGCAAAAATAGCTTTAACTCGTGGCGACTGAATAAGCAATTGACGCGCGCATTCTATACCGCTTTCGAAGCTGTTTTTACCTTCAATTACTCTGTTTTTAGGTACATCGACTCCTAAACCGTTAAGCGTCTCAACAAAGCCTTCCAAACGCTCTTTTGAGGAATAGTATTGTTGTGGACCGCTGATAATACCAATATCTTTATGGCCCAGTGATACCATATAACGGGCTAGGTCGCAAAGCGCAGCTCTGTCGTCACTGACTACGATATTTTGATGGTCATCTAAATCTACTGACGCCATTCGAACATAGTTTATGCTCTTTTGCTGCAGTGCGTCTGCTAAAAGCTTAGACTCGGATACCGGTGGCAGTATGATGACGCCATCAATGTTCGAACGACGTACAAAATTGACGCAGTTTTCTACAAAACCATCTGCGTTGTAGCGGCAAGGGTGAACGACTAATTCGTAGCCCTTTTGAGAACATATGCTCAACACACCTCTTTGTACTTGGTCGATATACAAGGCATCGGGGTTGTCATAAATCAAGCCTATCAAATAAGAGCGGCTAGTACTTAAACCTCGCGCTTGCTTGTCGGGGGCAAAGCCCGTTTCTTGAATGACAGCTTCAATGCGCTCACGTGTTGTTTTACCTACATTGGTTGCGCCGTTAATCACACGCGACACGGTACGCTTTGATACCCCTGCAAGGGCTGCAACATCATTGATAGTCGGGCGCTTGTTCATAGTTCTCTATTCTTTCTGCGCTAAGTCGTTGTTATTTTCAATATTACCACACAATTTGTAGCAACATGTTCTTGTTATTTATTCTTGAAGGGTAGTGCGGTCACAATAAATGCAACCACATCTACCCAGTTTTATAATTTAACGTTACTAGAACCCTAACGCTCGTGGCAATGCTTCGCTAAACCAAGAAACATAGGTAACTAACATGAGAACCACGAACATAGCCACATACAAAGGAATGAGCGGTCTTATGATGTTCTCAAGTTTGGTTTTAGCAATAGCACAGGTAATAAAAAGTACCGCGCCTACGGGCGGTGAGCATAATCCAATAGATAGGTTGAGTACTAGCATGATGCCAAACTGCAACTCGCTCATACCAAGCTCTAGCGCCACTGGTAAAAATATGGGCGTAAAAATAAGTACGGCAGGTGTCATATCCAAGAATGCACCAACCACAATGAGTAACAAGTTGATAAGAAGAAGAATGAGTAATGGGTTATCGCTTATCGATAACAGTGCATTACTTAAAGTTTGCGGGATATTTTCAAACGATAAAAGCCATGACATCGCGGTTGAAGCCGCGATAAGCAGCATTACAATTGCTGTTGTTTCCGCTGCTTTTAAGAATATATCGGGTAAGGCTTTCGCTTCTACTTCTTTATAAAACACCACAGCTAACAGCAATGAGTAAACTACCGCAATGGCTCCCGCTTCAGTAGCGGTAAAAACGCCGCCTACAATGCCGCCAATCACTAAGAATATGAGGAACAGGGAAGGGAGTGCTGCGATAGTTTTTTCGACAACTAGTTTAAAAGGAAGTCGTGGCGACAGCGGGTATCCCTTCATTTTTGCATAGACAAAGCACACTAGCATTAGCGCTAAACCCACCATAATGCCTGGGATATAGCCAGCCATAAAAAGGGCGGCGATGGATACGCCACCGCTAGCGATTGCGTATACAATTAAGATATTACTTGGTGGAATTAACATGCCTGTGGTTGATGCAGCTGCAGTGACTGCGGCACTAAAATTCGGCTCGTAGCCCGCTTTTTTCATTTCGGGCAACATGAAGCTGCCAATAGCAGACGTAGTCGCTACCGCAGACCCTGAAATTGCACCAAAAAGCATGCAAGAAACAACATTCACCAAGGCTAAACCACCGGGAAGCGCACCAATAAGCGCCATTGCACATTCAATTAATCGCTTGGCTATCCCGCCGCGTCCCATGATAAGGCCAGATAAAACAAAAAATGGGATTGCCAATAGTGCAAAGCTATTAAGACCACCTGCCATACGCTGCGCAATGGTGATAGTAGCAGGGGCGATATCCATGCTCATTACCATAGCAAGCAGCGTGGCGACACCAATACTGATTGAAATTGGCACATTTAAAAGAAGAAGTACGAAAAAAGCGACGACTAAGATAATACCGGTCAGTTCCATTACGCTGTTCCCTTATTGTTGTTTCGCCAAAGCGTTGTAATGTTGACCAGTGCGTAGGCAATAATGAGGCCACCAGACAGGGGAAGCACGCTATAAATAAGGCCCATTTTAATGCCAAGTGCCGCCGAGATTTGTTCCAATTCTAAGGTGAGAGATACAAGCTCGGAGCCGCCGTATACCATCACTAAAACACAAAAAATAATGACGATAATTTCAACGCAGGTAAGTAAAAGGCGTTTCACTTTACGCGATTGACGCTCAACAATTAGGTTGAAACCTAAATGCGCGTTTTGACGATACGCATAAGCCGCACCTAAAATACCAATCCAAATAAGTATGAACCTAGATAATTCTTCGGTGATTGATGCGGGGTCTTTAAGTACGTAACGTGAGACCACTTGCCAAATCACGGTAAGTAAAATACTTACCATGGCAACTATAAGTGTGCCGGCTAAGGCTTTATCGATAAGGCGTATTATTGTCATTGTTACATCGCTTTTATTTGCGTAATTAAGTCGCCAATAGGCGTGTCTTCAAAGCTCTTATGAAAAGGCTTTACCGCTTCAACGAAAGGCGCTTTGTCAGGCGTAATAACTGTGACGCCTTCGGCTTTTACCTTTTCTAAAGATTTTTGCGTAGATGTTTTCCAAAGTTCGCGTTGGTATTCAACAGAGTCTTCCATTGCTTTGGTTAGCCACGTTTGCTGCTGTTCATTCAAACTTTCCCATACCGGCAGCGATGCCAGCATGACATCTGGCACGCTCGTATGCTCATCAAGGCTGTAATACCGAGCAATTTCATAATGACGAGAGAGGTAGTAGCTAGGTGGGTTATTCTCAGCACCATCCACAACACCTTGCTGAAGCGCTGTGTACAGCTCTCCCCAAGAGACGGGCGTTGCTGCTCCACCCAGTGCGCGAACTGTTGCTACTGCAGTGGGGCTATTTAGCACGCGAATTTTTAGCCCGTTCAGATCGCTTGGTGTCTCTATAGGTTTGTCGTTGGTATAAAAGCTACGGCTTCCCGCATCGTAATAGCCGAGACCTTTTAGTCGAAAATCTTCAATACCAGATAGCAATTGGTCGCCTAAGTCGCTGTTCAACACTCGCCAAAAATGATCATTATCGCGAAAAATGTAGGGAATACTGAATATCTTCATTTCAGGAGCAAACCCTTCTAGGGGGCTTGCAGACACCTTCGTCATGGCAAGTGAGCCAATTTGCAACAGTTCTACCATTTCTCGCTCGGTGCCCAGCTGGCTGCTCGGATAAATAACCACACTCATTGTACCGTCAGAATAGTAATCGAGTCGCTCTCCAAGGTATTCCATAGCCTTATGCACAGAGTGTTGCGTGTCCAACGTATGCCCCAAACGCAATACGGTGACCTCGCCTTGCAATTCATTTTGCGAACACGCCCCTGTTAGCAACAGCGCAGTAGCAGACAGTGTGAGTTTTATATACCGCAACATAATTATTACACCTAATTTAGAGCAGGGCTGCTTAACGCAACTGTGAAGGCGGAAACTTATCCATATCATCGTAATCTAGGTTTTCACCTGCCATTCCCCAGATAAACGCATAGCTTCCTGTACCCACACCACAGTGAATTGACCAAGGTGGCGATACCACAGCTTCTTCATTCGCAATGAAAATGTGGCGGGTCTCCTGTGGTTCACCCATGAAGTGACATACTCTGCTTTCGCTGTCCATATCGAAGTAAAAGTACACTTCATTGCGTCTGTCGTGTTGATGAGCTGGCATAGTGTTCCAGACAGAACCGGTATGCAGTCGCGTCAGTCCCATCTGAAGCTGACAGGTATCAACAACAGTATTGATAAGCAATTGTTTAATATCGCGCTGATTTGACGTTTCTTGGCTACCTAAATGGAGAACATTCGCGTCTGCACTACCTATTTTTTTGCATGGATAGGCGTGATGAGCCGGCGCTGAATTCAAATAGTATTTGGCGGGATTAGAGGCGCTGTCTGACTCAAATATTACTTCTTCAATGCCCTGGCCGATATATAGGGCTTCTTCGTTATCTAAATGGTAAGTCGTGCCTGAAACAGTAATGGTGCCCGGACCGCCGATGTTTATTACACCTACTTCGCGACGAGCGGTAAAGAAGGGCATTTTTAACTGATCTTCAATGGTTTCTAGCGTCAATGGACTCGTTGTAGGTACGGCGCTTCCAAGCATAAAGCGTTCGTAATGGGTGTATATCCATACGACTTTGCCCTCTGTCATTAGGGTGTCGACCAAAAAAGCGTCGCGCAGTTCTTGCGTATTGTAAGCGTTGGCCTCTTTACGGCCTATGGCGTATCGTGTGTCTATTTTTTCATTCATGACTTTTTTCCCATTCATCGTTGTTTTGCTGCTCAAGTCAATTTGTTTGCTCAGGGCTATCTTATCGCTCAGGGCTATTTGTTTGCTCAAGGCTTCTTCATCGCTCAGGGCTGTGACCCTTGTTAGTCACTAGCGTGCTAAAAAGCCGCCGTCGACCGCAAGGATATGGCCGTTAACATAGTTGCTTGCTGCGCTCGCAAGAAATACTGCTGCCCCTGCTAAATCGTCGCTTTCTCCCCAGCGGTTAGCTGGAATGCGTGCACAAATTTCAGCACTGCGTTTTTCATCATCTTGCAGCGCTTGGGTGTTATCGGTTTTGATATAACCTGGGGCAATAGCGTTTACCTGGACATTGTGCTGTCCCCATTCATTCGCCAGCGCTTTTGTTAATCCGGCAATCGCATGTTTGCTCGCAGTGTAGGCAGGAACAGTAATACCGCCCGTATAACTCAACATTGAGGCAATGTTGATGATCTTGCCTTGCTCGCGCTCTACCATCTTCTTGCCAATAGCTTGGCAAAGTAGGAAAGCTGAATCGATGTTGACCGCAAGTACGTTTCTCCATTCGTCAAAAGGAAAGTCGGTGGCGGGCGCTCTGAAAATAGTGCCACCGTTATTGAGCAGGATGTCGATATGACCTTTAACGCTCAACGCATCTTCGGCAAGTTTAACCACAGCGTTGGCATCGGCGAGGTCACCATCTAGTGCCATTGCTTGCCCGCCTTTACTTTGAATTTTACGTAATGTCTCATCACAGCCACCTGGTCGAGAGCTCGCGCAGATGACAAACGCACCTGAAGTGGCGAGTGCTAAGGCAAGCGCTTGACCTATACCTCTGCTTGCGCCTGTCACTAATGCTGTCTTACCTTCTAGGCTGAAATTGACCATGTAATTCACCTCTACCATCTGCGTTATCAAATGCCTGACTTTCATCGATATACTAAGTTGAAATATCTCGTTAACAAAATTTAAAATAATTGCCACCGGTGGCAATTGTCAATATATTGTTTACAAATATCGTAAATTAGTTCAGCGCGTTAACAACCAATGGAGAGCATAAAAGTGATTAAATTGAGTAAGATAGGTCTAATTTTGGTGCCATTATTGGCAAGTTGCTCACAAGGGGATTTAAATTCTGCTGTGTCTGTTAAGGTCAAAAATCCAGCAAACGGTGGTGACGGGAAGCAAGTTTTCGAAATTTCACTGCCTCCGCAATATGCAGGCTGGAAGTTAAAGCAACACCCTTCAGAATGGATAGAAAATGATGAAGGGAAAGCGGTGCTTTTAGGTGCGGCATCTATAGTGCCAGGCAAGAGCATATCGTTGGAACTTTTACCACCCAAGCAAAATTCAAATAATAATGTTCAAGACAGAGCGCACGCGGAACTTTCAGTAAGAACGGGAGGAGAGTGGCAAGATACAGCTTATAGCGCTGAAGGCTTTTCGTTTAAAGAAGTCACTTCGTTTACGTCACCACCTCAGTTAACCGATCATTCTTACTTTTTGCGTTACGAAGGGCCTGGTTGGGAGTCTGATCAAATGGGCTATCGCCTTTATCTAGATTGGCGCAACGCAATAGATGTCTTTGTGAAAACTGATGACAGTGTAGTGTTACCCGAAGTTGGGCAAGACGGCTATGATAGCTATCACACTTTATCTTCGTGGGGCGGAGACGCGCTTAAAGTTGGCAAATCGTTGGGAGTGGGTGCACTAGGTCGATTAATAGAACAAGAAACCCAAGACTCCTCAACGCAGACAGTCATGCATTTTCAGCATGTAGAGAATACACAATACCAATTGGTATCGAATTCTCAGTTGCGGGCTGAGTTCGAGGTTGGCTACGAAGGGTGGACATCGTCTGATGCGAAAGCGGACAGCATCGACGTTACCACGCACTATCGAATTGATGCGTTCGACCCAACGACCCATATCAGTGTTTCTGTATCAGAGCCTTCGGATAATATTGTCGCAGGTTTAGTGGCGCATGATGGAATGCAGGTGATTAAAGCCGAGCACGGCGATTGGGGCGTGATAGCTACTTGGGGGGCTCAAAGTATCTTGGCAGATAATGACGACTTAGGATTGGCCCTTGTTTACCGGCTAGATCAGGCCGAAAAGGTATTTGAGGGTGAACATGACCACCTTGTGTTGTTTAAACCTTCAACCGCTTTTGACTATAAAATTCTTGCGGTTTGGCCCAAGCGAAGCACCGATATACAAACTGCCAAGCAATTCGAAGATTATTTGGTTAATAAATTAAAAATGTATAGTCATCCGCTTACCATTTTAAATTGAGCGGCATTGCTCAATTTGGCGAGTAGAATATTGTTTTATGCTGTGGCCTGATGATCTTTGATGCAGGGCAAAGATCAACAGGCTCTAGGTCCGTTTAATCGTTATGGTGTATTTTTGTGTCTTTGCCTTCTTCGTACATTTCTTTTTAATATCTTCCGTAACGTTCTTTAACTATCTCGACATTGACTTTTCAAGTATTGAGTCGAGTTAAACCTCTTAGATAGCCCCATGAAACAAATAATTCATAAACTGACTAAGTGGACCACTCTTTCTTAATTGAACATTCAATAACCCTAAGCACTGCGCCGCCTTCGTGTACGTTTACTCTCCTTTCCCTTTTACTTTCAGGTTGTTGTGTCAAAAATCTTTCATGTTGGAGTCAATAACTTGTCACCCAAGTGTCATAAATCTTATCCACACTCTTTGTCCGCTAAGACCATTTAACGAGGTAAGCCATCTGCTCTCCTCATCTCTAATTATAAAACAAGTATAAGCAAGGAACCGTAATGAAAAGCGACACTCTTCGTGGAATTAAGTATTCAGCGATTGCACTAGCAGTAACACTTGGCATGTCTGCCTGCTCACTAGAGGGTGATGATGGTGAAGACGGCGTTCAGGGTCCAGTGGGTGAACAAGGCCCAACAGGCGAACAGGGACCTGTGGGTGAGCAGGGCCCAGAAGGTACTACAGCAGGCACGCTTACTCGTATTGCGACTGTTCCTCTTGGCGCAGAAGTAACGGGTATTTTCCTCACTGATGAAGGCGACCTGTTTTTCAATGTACAGCATCCATCTGGTACGAATGCAGCAACGACAAGTGTTAACGACATGCCTATCAATACAGGTACTGTGGGTGTGCTAGCAGGCGCTAACTTTAATAACTTGCCTGTTACTTTACCAAATTCTCCAGTACCTAGCTCTGACGAAGAGAAAGAGCTGGTTGTTTCTGCTATCGGTCAGTATCAAGTGCTAGGTCAAACCGGTGATACCTTTGGTTCTGACCTACCAGAAGGTTTAGGCCACATCTACACACTCGATGGCGAAGAGCTAGTTCTTGAAAACGATATGCCTGACTTTAACGGCTTTATTTCAACTGCCGAAGGCGAAGGGTACCTGTTCTCAAACTGGGAAGAACTACCTGGCGGTATGAGCCGCATGAAAGTAGAAAAAGATGAATTCGGTATGTGGGAAGTCACAGAAGCCATGATGCTGGATTTCTCACCAGTATGGGGCACGGCAGCAAACTGTTTCGGCTCGATGTCACCTTGGGGCACGCCGCTTACCTCTGAAGAATGGGTAGTTGATTCGGAAGTAGATACCACGACGTCGCCTAACTGGAATAACCCAGAAGCAGTATCTACAGATGCACGCTTAGGTCGTATGTGGCAGATGACTGCGCCAGATGCGCCAAACCCTTATAACTATGGCTACATTGCAGAAGTAACAGAGCCATTGGCTGATGAGCCGGTAATTGTTAAGCACTTCACTATGGGTCGTTACGAGCACGAAAATTCAACAGTAATGCCTGATGGAAAAACGGTTTATCTTTCTCAAGATGACACCGGCGGCGTGCTATTTAAGTTTGTTGCAGACACGGCAGAAGACTTATCTGCAGGTACGCTTTACGGCGCTAAACTAACTCAAGATGCAGGGCAAAATGACCCAGCAACTACAGGGTTTGCTGTTGAGTGGGTTGAGCTAGCCAGTGGTGACAATATGACTATTCGCGCATGGATTGACGAGTACAACGGTATTGGTACCGACGATTACGTAGATGGCCAAAGTTCTTACATCACAATGGCAGACGTTCAAGCGTGGGCAGATGGTGATGCAACTTACCCAACGGTTGAAGAGGGCGGTTCAAGCGTTACAGCCGGTGAGCCAATGGATGACCGCGTTGCATTCCTAGAAAGTCGTGCGGCTGCTCGTCTTAAAGGCGCAACGGCAGAGTGGAGAAAGCTAGAAGGTATCTCTATTAACCAGAAGCGTGCGCAAGAAGCTGTTGAGGGTGTTGATACCATTGAAGGTGAAGTTGTCGAAAATGCATACCTTTACATTGGCATTGCAGATATCGATAACACGATGATCGATGGTGAAGGCGATATGCAGCTTTCTGCCCGTGTTAAAGATTGCGGTGGTGTTTATCGCGCCAAGCTCGAAGAAGGCTACAACATTTCACGTATCGAACCTGTAGTGATGGGCGGTACGTACCGTTCAAGCCTCACAGGTGCTGAGCGTTGTGATGTTGAGCAGCTTTCTCAACCAGACAACGTTGTAGTTATGAACGACGGCCGTATTCTTATCGGTGAAGACGGTTTCCAAGAGAACAACACGCTGTGGATGTATGAGCCAGCAGATAAGTAAGGTTTCTCTTTAATTTAAAATATGCCGGGTGTTTACACACCCGGCTTTTGCCGTTGTGATGATTATGAAAATACTAAAAATAACCTCAAGTGCAGGCATTCTGCTTTCGCTACTTATCAGTGCAGGGTGCACTGAAAGCACAAGTGCTGATTTAAGCAATCAATCAAATGCCGGCGTAAGCGCGAGTACTTACCCTGCTAATGGGAAAGGGTCTTCATCTGCACATACAGACGCCGATAGCGCGCATTCCTACCCATACCGAGAAGGGGACGATATTCCCGCTCTTGCCTATATTGAGCATAATGAAGTGTATAACCCTGAGTCGGTTATCCCACCCCAGTGCTATACCAAAACAGAAGGCGTAAATAACCCTTGTTACGCATGTCACCAAAGTTACGATTCGATAGAAAAGCGCCCTAACCAAATGGGTGATGGTACCTTGCAAGGCAACTATGAATTTTCCGATGTGGGGCTAACAAACAGCTGGAAGAATCTGTTTATTGACCGCACATCACTTATAGCGGGTATTGACGATGCCACAATAAAAAAATACGTAGAGCAAGATAACTACACCGCTTCACTTAAAAAACACGCAATGCCAGAGTACATGCGTATTGAAAACTTGAGCGCCGCTGACAAAGCCTTTGATGGCGACGGTTTTGCTAAAGATGGCAGCGGATGGGTGTCATATAACTACAAACCTTTCCCAAGTACTTTCTGGCCGACCAACGGGTCGACGGGCGATGCTATGATTCGCCTTCCAGAAAACTTTCAAACGCTAAATGGCGACTACAACAAAGCTATTTACACATTGAACCTAAGCCTAGTTGAAATGACGCTAAAGGAGCTTAATAAACTAAGCGTAGCGCCAGTAGATGAGACTGCCATTAAAGTAGACGTTAACCAAGACGGTGAGTTGTCGCCATCTGTAACTGAAATTGTTCGCACCTCACATTATGTGGGTGATGCGAGTGCTGTACCTCTGGCTCATATGCTTTACCCTGAAGGCACCGAGTTTTTGCATACCGTACGCTACATTGGCGTGGATGATAACGGGAATATTTATAATGCGCCGCGCATGAAAGAAGTGCGTTATATGAAAAAGCATATGTTTAGAAGCCGAGAAAGCCTAGCTTCTGCCTATTATGCTGAGGCAAAAGATAAACATTTTGAAAAGCTGCCTCAAACTCGCTACCTAGGCGAAAAGGGGATAGACAACGGCTTTGGTTGGACAATCAATGGCTTCATTGAAGATGAGCAGGGTGAACTGCGTGCGCAACACGATCAAGAGCTAGCGTTTTGTAACGGCTGTCATAAAACAGTAGGGTCAACCTTTGACCAGACATTTTCATTTGCCCGTAAAGTTCCTGGCGAGGCAGGGTGGGGGTATATTGATTTGCGTGCCATCGAAGATGTGCCAAATATCAATGAAGAAAAAGGCGAATTCCTTACCTACATGGAGCGTGTAGGCGGTGGCGACGAGTTTCGTCAAAACGGCGAAATGCTAGCAAAGTGGTTTGACGAAAAAGGTATGGTTAAAGCGGAAGAAGTGCAGCGCGCCAAATCAGTGTACGAAATCATCACGCCTTCGCCAGAACGCGCTTACGCGTTAAATAAGGCCTACTTAACCATAGTGAAAGAGCAAAGTTATTTGTTTGGTCGCGATGCTACGCTTACCGAGGCAACCAATGTCTTAAGTAATATTGATGCAGCGCAACCACCATTAAAGCCTGAACACCGGTTTAAGTGGGATATGCGGCTTAACTGGCAACAAGGCAAGCCGAGCGCTATCGCAGAAGCACAATAATGCTCGCTCCATTTGCTAAAATAATGCTCGCGAATTACAACGGGTTCGCGGGCATTATTTCAAATTGTATTGGTTTATATCGAAAGTTGTTAGATTCACCAGCAGAGCAAGCCGTTAACCCTACAATCATATCCATTTTAGCTTCAAATATCGTGTAATCGCCGGCTTTTGACTTCGGCGGCAAAACAGCGATTTTACCCGTACTGTCTACCTCAACATTCATAAATGTATTGAAGGTCGTGCATACATGATGCTCTGGAATATCAAATTCAGCAAAAGCGGCAACTAAGTTACCGTGACAACCAGGAACTGGCTCTTCATTGGGGTAGAAGTGTTTGAAGGTATCTACGCTACAAGGCGTTAGTAAAAAATCATGATCCTCTACCTTATCTTCGATAATTTCGAACATGATGTTGCTTTGATTTGAGTAAAGCAAACTGCCTTTTTTAAATTTAAGGCTTTCGTTGTAATCCAGACTTCTACCCGAGGAGATGAACTCGTTCTTATTATGCTCGTTAAAGGCATAAAGGTCGGCCACTTGTTCCCCTTCAGGGTCAATGACTTTAAGGCGTTCACCTTTCTTGATAGTAAATGCAGTACCGCTTCTCGGCTGTATTGTTTGTCTCATACTGTGCCTTTTATATTTTAAGAGTTAATTTTCTACTTGTTTAAAGGGGCACTCCCAGCTTTCTGAGTGCTTTTTACCACTGTATTGATAAACTTCAGAACTTTCACCATGGTTAGCAAGCAATGGGTTTTTACTGCCGCAGTAGGCGGCATCACGCTTCCTGATATGATCTCTAAATGCTTCAAACTTCTGTTGTTTACGAAGCAGTTCAAACTGTTCGTGTAAATTAAATACAATTGCGGGGTGAGAAAAACGGCGGCTCTTTCTAGAGGCATTTGGGTGCAATCCAATTACGAAAAAGCCTTTCCCACCAAGGCTTAAACTGAATTGCGCACTATGCGGATCGCTTGATACTTTGCTATCCCAACTTTTTAAGCATGCGTCTACTTCATGAAGACGTTGAAGTTTTTCCCATAAAATCTTATCAAACTCAGTTTCGGTAATGGTATCGGGCTGTTCGAAGGTAACCACAAGTGAGGAGTACATATCACGGTTCAGCTTGAATGCTTCCACGAATTTGTGAATTGAAGCCAAGATATCAGGTTCATTACTTTCGCAGTAGATATCGTCAAATTGCAGAACGTGTATTTGCTTCTTAGTTAGCGCCGATTTAGCGCCTACACAGGGGAAGTCACCTTCCCCTACAAATGATAAAAAACGGTGTGTTAGATCGGGTTTAAGTAAAGACATTCCATATCTCCCTATTCAAACAGTGCCGCTCATTCCTTTTAAAGAAATTAAGCCGTGTTGCTTAAACGCTCTTGATTTTTAGCTGGCGAATGAAACGAAGTGAATTCGTATCCCGTAGAAGCCGGGGCAGCGCTTGAACCGCTCGTATCTATTTTGATTGAGTCATCTTCCTGCTCGGGCAACTGAATAATCTTCAATCCCTTTTCTTCATAGTTTGACTCGATGAAGCCTTTATCCGCGTAAGCTTTGAGTACTTCAGTGCAAGGGTAGAAGCCCCATTTAGCGTGAAAGCGCTGTGCATTATGTACAAAGTCTAATAAGTGATTGACTGGGCATTGATAATTAGGGCGCTGTGGAGCGAAAGTGCGGGTGGGCAACTGTTCTAATGAGTAGCCAAGTGCCCGGCAGTTGGTGAAAAAGTCTTCGTCGTTTAGTCCGAAACCCGCGTAGCCTTCATCGAAGCCGCCGGTTTTCTGAAAGTCTGTCTTACGAATAAAAAACACTGTAGAACAAATACTATCGTCACTAAACTTTCCATGATTATTTTCCTGATCTCTTGAAGGTATTTCGTTGTTATCCTCTTTTGGTAACGTTTCGTCGTTACTTGCTAGATAACCTATTTGCTGTTCATTTTTTGAATTGTCTGAATACGGCTTGTTACAGCGTTCGTTGGGTAAAAAGACGACCGAAGTAAACACCACCGTGTTGTCTTTCAACGCCAAAAGTCCATCTTTACAAAGGGTAGGTGATATAACCGCATCAACATTTAAGTAAACAAGGTTTTCATGCTTAGCCGCCAGCATTCCCTTATTTCGCGCTTTCGCAATTGGTAGTTCTTCTTGGGTAGTGAACTTGTGCACAATATCGAATTTTTCGCTTTGAATGAGGGACAAGTCAGAAGGAGGTGCCATCCACACAATAACAAGTTCATCTGGCGTTGGTGAGCATTGCTCCAACTGCGAAATCAAATTGCAAAGCTTCTCGGTTCTATTTTTAACAATAGTTACTGCACTTACTGGTGAACGCATACTCAACCTCCTTTGCTAACCTTTCTAAAGCCATAGGCTTAAACGGTGTACCTTGTACGTTATACTTTCGTATAAAGCAAAGAGTGCTCCAAAGTTGCAAGTTGTTGAAGATACGTGGTTTTTTTGTTTTTATTTTCCAGTTCAGCAGTGGCAAGGCTTTAAAAGCGAGCAAGAGCTGCAAAGAAAGAGAAAAATTTACAAACCAAAAAAGTGGGCAGGTTTTTTAGTGAAGTAACTTTGAAAACAGGTTATTTTCACCATTCTTGAAGTGGGTGCCTAGTGTCCGTGCCCGCTATGTGCAAAGCTGAGTCAGATAAAAGATAAAGAAAAGCTAACTCAGTTTATAACCTATACCGTATACAGCCTGAAGCGGCGAGATTTCGTCATCCTGCATTAGCTTGTGGCGCAAGTTTTTCATGTGGCTATCAATAGTGCGATTGCTAACGATGCGACCGTCCACATAGCCTTTGTCCATAAGCTGTTCTCTGGAAAATACATGTCCTGGCTTTTCTATAAATGCTTTAAGCAATCTAAACTCAACTGGAGTGAGCTCTATGGTTTGGTTTCTTCGTTCACAGACATAAGCGTCTAAATCTAACGAAATATCTTTGAATACTAGTTGTCTCGAGCCTTCACCACTTATGTTATTAGTGGTTTGCGTTCTTCTTAAAATAACTTGTACCCGAGCTACAACCTCGCGTGGAGAAAAGGGCTTGCATATGTAATCGTCGGCTCCTGCATCTAACCCAATAAGCCTGTCTATTTCATCAATTCGAGCGGTTAGCATCAAAAGAGGCACATTTGAAAACTGCCTAATTTGTTTGCATAAGGTTAGTCCATCTACCGCAGGCAACATGCGATCGAGAATGACTGCGCTAAAGGTGTTTTCTCTCATTTCAGAAATAACCTTTTCACCGCTGTGCAGTACTTTTGTGTTGAAACCCTCAAGAGTAAAGAAATCTACAAGTATTTGGGCAATTTTCTCTTCGTCTTCAACAATTAGGACAGGATGTTGAGTAGACATTAGATAACATTTCCCCTAATCGGTAGCTCGATTGATATTTTAACGCCTCCAAGCTCAGAACTCGCAGCGTTTATCGTACCTTTGTGCGCTTTAATAATTGACTGACTTATCGATAAACCTAAGCCAGCGCCTTCAGTTCTCCGTTTTCGAGATGAATCCTCTCTATAGAGAGGGTCAAATACTTGCTTTTCATTGCCGGTGGTTATGCCAGGTGCACTGTCTTCTATGTCGATGGTGGCTTTATTTCCGGTTTCAACTAATGTGACCCGAACTTGGCCTGGAGGATCTGTGTATTCAACACTGTTGCTCAAAATATTCGAAAACACTTGGCGCAGCCGTTGAGCGTCCGCATGAACTTTTATATTGCTAGGAATATAAGTACTAACGGTAATGCTTTTGGCCTCTAGAGCTAGATTAAACTGTGCCAAACTATCATTTAATAAGTCGCCGATATCAACCACCTTGAAATCGAAATGCATGCCTCCTATATCTGATAAGGACAACTGATATAAATCATTAACCAAGCGCGTCAAACGGCTAACCTCGTCTTGGAATGAAGCGAGTTGTACTTTATCGAACTGCCTGACACCGGCTTCAACTAACTCCATTTCACCAGCAAGTATTGATAGCGGCGTGCGCAATTCGTGAGAAATATCTGCCAACCATTGTTTTTGCGTAGCCTCATGTTTTTGTAAAGCCTCGGCAAGGGAGTTAATGTCTTTCATCAACACGCCAAACTCATCGCTGGGCGGCTGCCTAAATTTTACATCGTACTCGCGTCTAGCTAGTTGTTCGACAGCTTTTACTATCTTTTTAAAGGGCGATAAAAGTTTAGGCACAATGATCACCGCAGTAATCAATGAAACCAGCAATGCTAATGCACCTACAGCGATAAATGATGTGCGCTGCTGTCGCATAAACTCTTGCGCCATTGTAGAGCTTGGTGAAGGGGGGAGATAGCTTTCCAATGCGCCAATCTTGCGACCTTCGCTAACAATAGAGACAGATACTTTAATATCTTGGTTAGTCGCAGCGCCGCTAGGCATACTGCCAGCGATGACGTTACTTTGTGAGTCAAGTAATGTAGTAGGAGGGCCTATGTGCTGTTGGTCCCGACCAGGTAGCTGATTGGCGCGCCTTTGTGGAGGATGCTGATTGATACCTCTATGTTCTTGGGCTCCAAACTTGCGCCCAGGCGGAGGGGGGCGATTACTTTGGCTAGAAAATGCATAGGGCGATATACCTTCCCAGCTTCGCTCATTCAGTGCGTACTCTAACGCGAGCATTTCTCCAAGCTGACTGAGCCGCTCTTTTTCCTGAGCTATAATAAATTTGTTGAAACCTTGTTCAAAACTCCAACGGGCAGTAGCGAGCGCAAGCATTAAAGACATGCAAGAGAACGCGAGCAAAATGATAGTAAGTTTATGAGATAACTTCATATTTCGAGTATAGCGACCTAGGGGCCATCTCTACAATATCCACAGCCTGATTAACCCGCAAATCATGGGTTAATACTCATGTTCTGCACTATTTCTGCACATTTGAATTCTATGATTGGAACGATAGAGCCGGCGCCATTTGCGGTCACTGCATTTGGCACCGATTACAGTAGATTTTGTATATATTTTGGATACAGAAGTAAGGAGTAGTAGCAATATGAATAAGACGGCAATGTTAATTGGTCTACTTAGTTTGAGTACCGCCGGTTGCTTCGCGAAAGGCGATAGAGAACATCCAAGGCAACCTCCTCCAGAGGCTATAGAAGCTTGTGAAGGAAAAGCTGAAGGCGAAACCGTGTCTTTTGAAACGCCAAGAGGTGAAACCGTTGAAGGTACTTGTACGCTAAAAGATGAAACCCTTGTTGCGATGCCAGAGCGTCGCCCGCAAAGGTAATTTTAAATTCTTCATATAGCGCGGTGTTGTACGATGTTTGTTATGTCGTTTTTCACCGCGTATTTAGTGCGTAATAGCTTTGCCCCCGATATAAATTTTGATATGCTCACCTAGTAGGTTAAGCATTACATTTCAATAGTTTGCATATTCCTACAATTATTACTTAACACGTTTCCTTTCGAGTAAAATTCGTCTTTTAAAATTGGTGTTTACTCATTCAGAGTGTAGGTAAATCTTCAGCCTTACTTGTAACGTATTAATTTCTGTATTTCGTATTTTTCTTTGGTGGACAAAGGCTGTGGAATCACAATCGTCTGTAATTATTCGAAACTATGACAAGCAATCTCTAAAATTGGTTGATGTTATTTCAGGTATCTCACCAAACGCTATGCGTAGAGTCTTCGGTGGTTGGATATTTTTTGCGGCTGTTGTTGGGGTTATTGTAAGTGTGGCCCCTGATTTAAGCGCGCAGTTTATTGGTTTAACACTTTTCGTGCTTGTTGCTTTTACACTTATCATGTTCGGGCAAAGTAGAATAACGGAAGGCTGGCCTGCTATCATTTGTGACAATGACTATATCGGTGTGGTACGCGACCCTGTAAAGCGAGAGTATATTTGTGTACGCTCAGCTTTGGTTAAAGACGCTAAGCCTACGCTGATAAAACCCAATAAAAAAGCCATTGAGATTATGCTAGATAGCGAGCAACTTCTTGCAAAGGATAAAGAGCTTCTTAACCAAGCTGTTTGGCCAAGAGAGCATAGTTTAATTGGTTTGGCGCACTTCAAAAAGCGTGAAGAGGCTTGCGACAGCCTCATGTGGTGTGTAAAACATCGTGGGGCGCGTTAAACATCATTGAACCGCTTTATCCTTTGTCGGTCATTAACGCAAGTTCGGTATAAAGAGGGTAGTGATCAGATCCCACACCCTCTAACTTCTCAATGTTTACTAAACCAAAGTGTTTAGAGTGAAAAACGTGATCTAGCGGCCACTTCACTAATGGGTACTTTGCGTGGAACGTATTAAAAAAGCCTCGGCCTTCCCTAGGGTCTAATAGGCCGCTTATTTTCTTAAAGTTCCTGGTAGTAGGTGACCACGCGACGTCATTTAGATCGCCAGCGACTATGATTGGACCTTCTGTTTTAGCAATTTCCTCGCCTACTACGGTCAACTCGACATCCCTAGGTTTAGCATAGGTATTTTCCGTAGGGCTTGGCGGTTTTGGATGAAGAAAATACAGCAGCACATCTTGACCATGATGATTGATTTTTACCCTCATAGATGGCACATCGTCTTCTATCATAAAACGAAGTGTAGCCTCTTCAAATGGGATCTTGCTGTATAGATGCATGCCGTAAAGATTTTCTAGAGGGCAGAATTTGCGGTAAGGATATTCTGACTCTATTTCGCTAATGCCCTTCTGCCACTTTTCATTAGATTCAAGAGTAACCAGAAAGTCGGGGTGTTTATTGCGCACGTGCTCAATGAGTTTGCGAAAATCGTTGTTTGGCATATATACGTTACTGGAAAGCACGCTAAGTTTACGGCTCGTGTCCTCATTACCCACGCGTTGTACTTCACGCTTGTACAGGGGAGTGTAGGGGATTATCCAAACAATCTGGTAAATCAAGCTAACAATTAAGCCTACCACCAAAATTAGCGAAAGGCTATTTAATGGGGCGTAGTACGATGCTTTAAAAGCGAACCCAATAAGTAATAAAGAAATAATAGCTGCTATTTGAAGTCGTGGAAACTCCCATACTCTTACCAACCAGTGTGAAGAGGGTAAAAGGGGAGCCCAGCTTACAGCGATAAAAAAGACTGAAGCAGCAGTGAGTGCAGTATCCATGTCTAGATGGTCCTTGAGTAAAACTGACAAAACACATCTTACCTAAACCAAGAAAGTTAGTTGGCATGTCAAAGGCGATGTAGATGATGTGAAAACAATGGTTATAATTACGGCGGTTTTCTAAAATAAGTTTAACCTTACCTTTCTATTGAGCGTCAGTATCTGTGCATGGTTCTATGGATCTTTTCAATGTTAATTCCACCGTGTTATTTCCACAGGGACATTAAGTGGCAAATTATAAATAGAGCACTTTCCATAGGGCATACGCTGTTTGCTTGTGTTAAGTAAAAAATTCTCGAAATAAGGCAAAGTTTGCAAATTCCAGAAGTCCGTTATAATCGAAAATCAATAATTAATGTATATAAAACAACAGGATATTATGTTGGCAAGGTTTTAGCACCTGTAGTTGTGAGTTTCGACAAAGGAGAAATGTTATGAAACGTTCAATTATTTCTGTGATTGTTGCTACAACATTAACTACAGCTGCTTATGCTGGTGATATGGACACAGACAATAAGTGGGAAAAAGGTGCTAAAGACGCATGGATTGACGGTAAAGCAGAAGCTACGCTGTTGTTCAATGGCAATCTAGATTCATTCGACATCAACACCGATGTGAAAGATGGCAATGTCGTTCTTACAGGCAAAGTTGAAAACTCTGTCGATAAAAAATTAGCTGAAGAGTTGGTAGCTAACATCGACGGTGTATCCTCTGTAGATAACAAGCTTACTGTTGTTAACGACAACGATATGCATAAAGAGATGTCTGACGACATGGAAGACACTGTAGATGAAGGCACAAGTGAATTAACTGACGCCAAAATTGCTACAGTAATTAAGACTCGCCTTCTCATGGACACAGATATTTCAGGCTTTGACATTGACGTTGACGTAGAAAATGGCGTGGTAACACTGACTGGCGAAGTCGATTCTGACGCTGAGCGTGACCTAGCAGTAGAAATTGCTAAAAATGCTTCTGATGTTAAAGACGTAGAGAGTGACCTACGTGTTGTTACTGAAACTGCAATGAACTAAAGTTTCTTCATCCGACATTATGAAAAAGGGGCATGCGCCCCTTTTTTCTTGCCTAACGAAAGTAAGGTAAAATGGTTAGCAAATCGACATAACTAATGTTTCCACTCTTCATCCAATAGGACAACTTCACCGTTTTCAGATTTAATTTCTTTTCGGGATTCAGTGCCATTTTCTTTCACAAGATAAAATTCATAAATCGTAATATCAGTTCCGTATTGTTTACTTTCAATGATACGCCTAACTTGGTCAGAGTTTTCCTGCTTATTGATAAGTGTTTTTACAGCGGAAGGTAAATCTTCCATAGTTAAATCCCGCTGTACTTCAACAATTTTCCACTGCTCTCCATCTTGCAGCATATCGAATTCTATTTCATTTCCATTAGCGTCTTCACCTTCAACATCAAGATATACATGATCGTGTTTGTATTCTTTCTCAACTTCTTGTATCGCAAAATTAGGCGCAACGCTTTTTATTGCCGTTAACGCGGAAGTAGGAATAGCATCTATGGATATCGCTTCTTTTTTGTTTAGCGTAGCGCCAATCTTAACATTGTCGCTTTTCGCCACAGGTCTTTGCGCCCCAGGTTTTTGCGTAATTAGGTTCGCTTTGAAGGTTTCAGTAGGTTCGCTGCTTTCACCTACCGTTAAGTTGGAAAACGCAACCTGTACATAGTCACCATTTTTCTTATCTTCTTCCCAGTTTCCTGTACCCATACATGCAGCGTACCAAAAGCCGTCATCATCTTTAGTACTGCACTGGTTATAAGCGCCAGCTTTAAAATAATTCCAATCTAGCGTATAGCCGTAGGGGTGATCGTGTTGGTCCAACTCTCCATAAGCATTTACCCCATTGGCAAGATTAATAGCATAATTAACGGTTTTGTGTTCGTCTGATTTAAAGCTTAGGTACATCACGTCACCGTGAACGTTCACTTCATAACTAAAGCTCTCGTTAAGTTTAATACCTTCGCTACCCGGGTTTT
Source organism: Alteromonas sp. ABM1_013 (assembly GCF_056160505.1). Classification (NCBI taxonomy): domain Bacteria; kingdom Pseudomonadati; phylum Pseudomonadota; class Gammaproteobacteria; order Alteromonadales; family Alteromonadaceae; genus Alteromonas; species Alteromonas sp. ABM1_013. The sequence goes on along the minus strand of NZ_JBSWXH010000005.1, from coordinate 281,902 downwards.
CTGGGTCGGTCCATAAATTTCCCCAAACTGGATAAGCAATATCAGTACGGTTTTTATCATTCTTGGGCAAGTTGCGCTCGTAAGTCCAGAATACAGAACCAGTTTCATGCTGTGGCCACTTTTTATAATAAATCTTGAGTGGTTCATTACCCCAACCAAATCCTTTGACCTTTTTCTTCCATTTACTGGCGTGTATTTGGCCTACTACCACTGAAAAAGCCGGCGCTTTGTCGGGATATTTAGCTCTGGTAGCGACGTGCTGCACTTTAAGCGTGGCATTTAATTTTCCGCCGACTTGCGCAAAGCGATCTGAAATAGGGTTGCTGGCAACAGTAAAGTTATTCTTTGGGGAGTGAGTTTTTATGCGTGTGTTAGAGCCGCGAAGCATATGTCGAAGTTCGCTACGAGTATTAGATGAATTTTGAGTGGTTAGCGCTTTATTAGGCGCAGCAAATACCATATTGCCGTCATCGTCAACATAGAAAAAATCTTTGTGCTCAAAGCTCTGAATATCCTTTACGGATATTTCGTCAACTTTCCCATTGTTGTCTTTATCTGTAGGGATTGTAATTTTCCATTCGCTTAAATCAAACTTCTCAGCTGGAAGTGCCTCAGCATTAGTAAGACCTGAAGCGAAGAGTAGTGGAAGGCACGTCAACAGGGGCTTTGTCCATGGGGAAACAGAGACGATAAATAACGAAAAGGCAGTAGGCATTGTTTTTATTTTAGACATTTAAACCTCTTAGTAGACAATCGCTTACCAATACAACTCATACTTAAGTTAATATTATTGGTAAGTCCAGTTTTGGGTTGAAGTTTTACTTTGTAATGCCAATTTATCACTCCTGTAAACCAATTGCAAAATGTTATCAAGTCGTTAACGTTAAAGAGGTCTGAAGGGAAGAGTGATTATATAACCTTCATTTTTATTGTTGATTTCGATTTTTTTTTATACTTATGTCTATGCGCTTCGCGATATTTAGCGCGAGAAATAAACTTTTTGGTAATACCAAATATGCATTAGACACTATATTCTTTATCTACTGTTTGTTTGAGCCTATTTCACTAACTTAAGTTTAGAAACGCTTAAATTAAACCTGAAGGAAAGACACGGAAAATTTCTCTTAAAGTGTGTAGAAAGTTCTCTATATACATTTTGCAGTAGCAGTCTTGTTTCATATCTTCCTGATATTAAAAGAAATATATTGTGGTATAGAAGCTGCAATCTCAAATTATAAATTACATTTAGCAATTAATATTAGCGCGCTGTTTGGCATACGATAACTTTTCATCGCCGAAGAAGTTAACCAAATAGAAGTCGTTAACCAAATAATTGTTATCCAAATTATGAGCAGTTCACAGTTAGTCAAGGAGTGAGGCATGAACATTTTAAAGTGGGTTTATTCAGCTATTGTTGTTTCAGTTGTCATAGCACTAATCGGCATGTTTGGGCAGGGTAAGCTTTCAGTTAGCCAAGCAACGGCCGATGACGCAGAACGCACTGTTCACGCCGATATTGTTAAGGTTGAACAGACCTTATCACTGGTAGAGTTTGATTTATCCAAAAAGGCGCATTTGCTTAGAAAAACACGCTTAGATTTTTATGTTAAGCAGGCAAAACAAGCCGATTTAAGAGGTTGGAAGTTTAAACGTGATGAGTTCGTTGAACGGGCTGAAAACATCATTAGCCACCATCTTACACAATATGCGAACGATATAACTCAAGAGACAGAGACCTACACTGCACAGGCAATCTAGCCTAAACAGTATTAACAAAAACGCCCCTTAAATCATAAAGGTGTAAGGGGCGTTTTTAGTTTCCAAACCCATTAAAATTTCAGGCAAAAAAAAGCGAAGCTTAAGCTTCGCTTTCAATATTCGTTTCAGGCTATTCAACTTCTACAATTTTCAAAGTGTTAGTTGCGCCTACTTTTTCCATTTCATCGCCATAAGTAAGGATGATGCTGTCACCGCTTTTCACTAAGCCTTTGTCTTTTAGCGAAGCAATAACATCGTACTTTAATTTGCCTGGTTCGCTGTTAGATGAGTCAAAGTAAACTGGCTTCACACCACGACACAATGCCATAGTGTTAAGCGTAGATTCGTGACGAGACATGGCAATTATTGGTAGTGACGTAGTAATACGAGACATCAAGGTTGGCGTAGTTCCACTTTCTGTCAAACCGACAATCGCCTTAACGCTTGGCAGGTGGTTCGCTGCATACACAGCTGAAAGTGCAATTGATTCGCTCGTTGATGAAAACTTCTGATCCATGCGGTGCTTAGAAATTTTAACGCTTGGATGAGTTTCTGCACCTTCACAAACACGGGCCATTGCTGCAACCGTCTCGATAGGGAAGTTACCCGCAGCGGTTTCAGCTGAAAGCATAACCGCGTCCGTGCCGTCTAGTACAGCGTTTGCTACGTCCATAACTTCAGCACGTGTCGGCATTGGGCTATCAATCATCGACTCCATCATTTGAGTCGCTGTAATAACAACCTTGTTCAGTTGACGAGAGCGGGCAATTAACTTCTTCTGAACGCCAACAAGTTCTGCGTCGCCAATTTCTACACCCAAATCACCACGAGCTACCATTACAGCATCAGAGGCTACGATAATATCGTCCATGGCTTCATCAGAAGCTACAGTTTCAGCACGTTCAACCTTTGCACAAATTTTGGCGTAGCAGCCTGCTGCTTCAGCAAGTTCTCTCGCGTAGTTTAAATCTGCGCCGCTTCGTGGGAATGACACTGCAAGGTAATCGACACCGATTTTTGCTGCAGTTTTAATGTCTTCTTTGTCTTTGTCAGTAAGTGCATCTGCTGAAAGGCCACCGCCTTGACGATTAATGCCTTTGTTGTTTGAAAGTTTACCACCAACGGTGACTTCAGTAACAACTTTGCGTCCTTCAACACCTGTCACACGAAGCTGAATACGACCATCGTCCAGAAGAAGGATATCGCCAGCAGATACGTCGTCAGGAAGCGCCTTGTAATCAATACCTACTTGGTTGATATCGCCTTCGTCACGACCTAACTCAGCGTCTAGGATGAACTTAGCACCGATATCTAAATGAACAGCACCCTCGGCAAAACGGGCAACACGAATTTTAGGGCCTTGAAGGTCCCCCAAAATGGCTACGTATTTACCTAAGTTCTTTGCAGCCTGACGAACGCGTTTAGCTCGCTCGATGTGGTCTTCAGCCTGCCCGTGTGAAAAGTTCATTCGCACTGTATTCGCGCCAGCGGCTATTAGCGCCTGAATTTTCTCAAGTGAGTCTGTTGAAGGTCCTAGGGTGGCAAGAATTTTAGTTCTTCTGGTCATGTGATTCCGTCGCTGTTTCTAAGTTAGAAAAGACAAAGAGTGATAGGCGTTGGCTATTAAATGAACGCCTGTAATCGCTTTACGTAATTTTATTACAGAATAATAGTTGAATTTGACAATAATGTGAATGAAATAAACAAAAACGCCCAACTGGCTCGACCAGTTAGGCGCTCTTCTGGATTCATCAGTCGCTAATTGCTACGGCAATAAAGGCGACTATGATCAGAGTAGTGGTGATTTAATCGCCACGTTTTTCGTATCGTGAACCACGCAATGTGTCTTTTACGCGCTTAAGGTTTTCTCTGAACTTATTACCGCGGCGCAATGTAAACCCTGTTGCCAACACGTCAATAAGGGTCAATTGCGCTATACGTGAAGCCATCGGCATATACATGTCGGTATCTTCTGGCACTTCCAATGACAACACATAGGTACACTCTTGAGCGAGAGGGCTTTCTGCCGATGTAATACCAACAACTGTTGCATCGTTCATTCGAGCGATTTGAGCGATTTCAACTAAGCTTTTAGTACGACCAGTATGGCTTATCAAAACCACGACATCACCGGCCGAACAATTCATACAGCTCATACGCTGCATTAGGATATCTTCAAAGTACACAACAGGCACGTTGAATCGGAAGAACTTGTTAAGTGCATCGTGAGCCACAGAAGCCGACGCACCTAAACCGAAAAATGAAATTTTCTGAGCCTGGGTGAGTAGATCAACTACGCGATTAACCACATTGACGTTCACTGACTGACGGGCAACTTCAAGCGATGCCATAGTAGACTCAAATATCTTGTTCGTATATTCGTCAGGGCTGTCATTTTCATCGACGTGACGATTAACATATGGCGTGCCGTTAGCTAAGCTTTGCGCCAAATGAAGTTTAAAATCTGGAAAGCCTTTTGTATCCAGTCTTCGACAGAATCGGTTAACAGTGGGCTCACTAACATCCGACATTTTAGCGAGGGTTGCTATACTCGAATGAATGGCTGTTTGTGGGTTAGCTAAAATAACTTCAGCTACCTTTTTTTCAGATTTACTGAATGCCGCTTGGTTTTGTGTGATTTTTTCTAAAATGTTCATACAGATATAGCAATTGGTTAGCACAAATTATTGTAAGGTACATCTGTAATAGTACCCAATGTGACGTCTGTGACAAGAAAAATGTAATTTTTTGACAAAATTTGTTGTTTCAAACAGGTTAAATCAGGGTAAACTGAGGGAAATAGTAAAGATTCAGATCCTATAGTTGGTTCAAGTTGTAATTTTACTACATTTGGTGTTAACTATACGGTAAAAATAGTCGTTAGTGTTGTAAATAACTGTACAATACGCCGCGCACACATACATTTAAAAGGTCGACGAATATGGTATTGGATAATTCCTACGAGCCCTGTGATTTTGTACTTTTTGGTACGCTGGGAGATCTTTCACGACGCAAGTTATTGCCTTCTTTATATCAGTTAGAAAAAGCTAACTTGATGCACCCAGACACTACCATTGTTGGTGTGGCGCGTCAGGAAATGGAGCTTGAAGCGTATATCGAAGAAGTTCACGCTAACCTTATTAAGTTTGGTGAAAAGAACTTATGTGAAGAAACTTGGGAGCGCATGAAAGCACGTTTGCATTACGCATGCGTAGACATGAAAGATGTGGAAAGTTACTGCGTTTTAGACGACCACGTTGACCCAACTCGCACCATGGTGTGTTACTTAGCTACACCTCCTGCTATTTATGGCGACATTTGTCGCGGCCTGCATAGCTGCAAAATTATCGATTCAAGCGTTCGCGTAGTGCTTGAAAAGCCAATTGGTCATGATTTGGAATCGTCAAAAGTTATCAACGAACAAGTTGCTGAATACTTCGACGAAAAACAAATATATCGTATTGACCATTACCTAGGTAAAGAAACCGTTCTTAACTTAGTGTCGCTTCGTTTTGCCAACTCTATTTTTGCTACAAACTGGGATCACAACTGTATTGACCATGTTCAAATTTCAGTTGCTGAGTCAGTAGGTATTGAGGGGCGTTGGGGTTATTTCGACGATGCGGGACAAATGCGTGACATGGTACAAAACCACCTGTTACAAATTTTAAGCTTGGTCGCGATGGAACCGCCAACAACGTTAGATGCCGATAGCATTCGTGATGAAAAGCTTAAAGTGCTTAAAGCGCTTCGCCCTATCAACTCGTTTAATATCAACGAAAGCACGGTACGTGGTCAGTACACGTCTGGTTTTGTTAAAGGCGAGGAAGTACCTGGGTACCTTGAAGAAGAAGGTGCAAACACGCAGAGCAAAACCGAAACCTTTATTGCTATTAAAGCGGAAATTGATAACTGGCGTTGGGCCGGCGTGCCATTTTACCTGCGCACAGGTAAACGTATGCCAACTAAGGTGAGTGAAGTTGTTATTTACTTCAAGCGCCAGCCGCACAATTTATTCGGCGATAGCTTCAAAAATCTTCCGCCTAACAAGCTTGTAATACGTCTACAGCCTGATGAAGGTGTAGAAATCACTGTAATGAATAAAGTTCCAGGTCTAACTAGCTCAGGCTCGATGGATCTACAGAAATCTAAGCTTAACCTAAGCTTCTCGGAAGCGTTTGCTGACGAGCGTATTCCTGATGCTTACGAAAAACTACTGCTTGAAGTGATGCTTGGTAACCAAGCGCTATTTGTTCGCCGAGATGAAATTGAACAGGCCTGGACATGGGTAGATTCAATTCTTGAAGCGTGGAAGCAATCAAGTGAGCCACCTGAGCCGTATCAGGCAGGAACGTGGGGCCCGGTAGATTCTATTGGTCTTTTAGCCCGCGAGAATCGCAGCTGGTACGAAAGCAAAACAGGGAAGAAAAAGTAATATGGCGTTAACAACTCTATCATTTGAAACACCTGACGCGCTAACCGATGCATTTGCACAAGATTTGGTAAGCATTCTTAAAACAGGTATTAAAACTCGTGGCCGCGCATCTCTTGTAGTTAGTGGTGGACGTACACCGCTAGCGCTTTTCAAGCAGTTAAGCGAGACCGACCTTGAGTGGGATAAGGTTGATATTACCCTTGCTGACGAACGCTGGGTTGAAGAGGGCCATGAAGCCAGCAATACTAGCCTAGTTAAAAACAATCTAATTCAAAATAAAGCCGCAGCAGCTCGTTTTATCGAACTGAAAAGCGATGTTGACGATGCAAACGAAGGTGTAAATGCAGCCGAGTCTAATTTGGCTAGCATGTCACAGCCTTTTGACGCATTAATTCTTGGTATGGGGGAAGACGGGCACACTGCATCGCTTTTCCCTTGTTCTGAGCAAGTACTTGACGGCTTAGATATGAGCAGCGGCAGAACCTGCATTGCTGTTCAACCTACAACAGCACCTCATCAACGTATTTCATTAACGCTACCTGCGTTACTCAATAGTCGAAACATCTTTTTACACCTAACGGGTGAAAAGAAAAAGCAAGTGCTTTTAGACGCTATTGAAAATGCTACCGAAGCGCAAAAGCCCATCACTGCCGTTGTAAATAGAGCACCGGTGACTCTGATGTGGGCGCCATAGGAGACAAGAATGAATCCAAAAATTGCTGAAGTTACGCAACGAATTATCGAGCGTAGTAAAGAAACGCGTAAAGCGTATCTAGAAAAAATTGAAGACGCGCGCCGTCAAGGCCCACACCGCGGTGTACTATCATGCGGTAACTTGGCCCACGGCTTTGCCGCATGTGGTTCAAGTGAAAAGGCAGACCTTCGTTCCATGACCAAAGCCAATGTGGCTATTGTGTCAGCATACAATGACATGCTTTCTGCTCACCAGCCTTATGAGACTTATCCTGCGCTTATCCGCGAAGCGGTAAAAGAAGTGGGCAGTGTAGCGCAGTTTGCCGGTGGTGTACCTGCAATGTGTGATGGTGTGACGCAAGGCCAGTCTGGTATGGACTTAAGCCTTATGAGCCGTGACAACATTGCTCAGGGCGCAGCTATTGCGCTTTCACATAATATGTTTGATAGCACCTTGATGCTGGGTATCTGCGATAAAATCGTACCTGGACTTCTGATGGGCGCACTTACGTTTGGCCACTTGCCAACGGTGTTTGTCCCAGCCGGTCCTATGCCATCAGGCTTACCGAACAAAGAAAAAGCGCGCGTTCGCCAAGAATTTGCTGAAGGTAAGGTTGGTCGCGACGCACTTCTTGAAGCTGAGTCTCAGTCTTATCATTCTGCGGGTACTTGTACTTTCTACGGTACAGCAAACTCAAACCAGCTTGTGGTTGAGATGATGGGTTTACACTTACCGGGCTCTTCGTTTGTTAACCCAGGTACGCCACTGCGTGATGCGCTAACAAAAGCCGCTGCGGTTCAAGCGACTCGCCTAACGGACCTTGGTGACAACTACACGCCAATTGGACACATTGTAGATGCTAAAGCCATTGTAAATGGTCTTGTAGGTCTACTTGCAACGGGTGGTTCTACTAACCACACCATGCACCTTATCGCTGTTGCGCGCGCTGCTGGCTACATTGTTAACTGGGACGATTTCTCAGATATTTCAAATGCGGTTCCACTACTTACCCGTATTTACCCTAACGGTTCAGCAGACATTAACCACTTTGTTGCCGCTGGCGGTATGTCTTTGCTTATCAAGCAACTGCTTGACGCAGGATTACTGCACAACGATGTGAAAACTATCGTTGGCGATGGCTTAGAGCTATACACCAAAGAGCCTGTGCTAAAAGACGGCGAGCTAGAGTGGCGCGACGGCCCAACAGAATCTCTGGATAAAGAGGTACTAGCAACAGTTGACGCACCATTTAAACCTGATGGTGGTTTGAGCGTGCTTGACGGGAACTTAGGCCGCGGCGTAATCAAAACGTCTGCGCTTCGTACTCCGCATTGCACTATTAAAGCGCCAGCGGTTGTATTTGAAGATCAGTTTGAACTAGATGACGCGTTTAAATCTGGCAAGCTAGATAAAGACTGTATCGTGGTTGTTCGCTTCCAAGGGCCATCGGCCATTGGTATGCCAGAGCTTCACCGCCTAACGCCGCCGCTTGGTGTAATTCAAGACCGTGGCTTTAAAGTAGCCCTTGTTACTGACGGTCGTATGTCGGGTGCATCAGGTAAAGTACCTGCTGCTATCCACGTGACTCCAGAAGCTTATAAAGGTGGCCTACTTGCTAAGGTACAGGAAGGCGACATTATTGAGCTCAACACCGAAACCGGTTCCCTAACTTTGCACGTTGATGACGAAACCCTTGCTACTCGTGATGCTGCGCCGGCAAGCTTGGCGAAGCATCATGTGGGAATGGGACGTGAAATGTTTGCGGGTATGCGTGCCATCCTTACTGGTGCAGAGGAAGGAGCGTGTTCACTGTTTTATACGCAGGAGCAAGCATAATGAGCCAAAAGTTTGTGGCTGATGTTGGCGGTACCAATATTCGCGTTGCGAGAGTAACCGAGTCGGGCGTCACTGACATTAAAAAATACATGTGTAATGACTTTGCTAGCATCGATTTAGCTATTTCACAGTATTTTGAAGACACGCCAGAGCACAACTTTACCCAAGGTTGTATTGCAATTGCCTGCCCAGTGCTAGGTGACCAAGTTGTAATGACTAACCACAGCTGGGCTTTTTCTCAAAACGCTTTGCGTTCGCAGCTTAAGCTAGACGCGCTGTTCGTTATTAACGACTTCACAGCGGTTGCCCATTCATTGCCTGTGCTAAGTGAAGACCAAGTTGTTCAAATTGGTGAAGGTACGGCAAAAGAAAACGGCAATATTGCGGTGTTTGGCCCAGGCACTGGCCTTGGCGTTGAGCACATCACGATGACCTCAACGGGTTGGCAAACATTAGACGGTGAGGGTGGTCATGTTGACTTCGCTCCTGTTGATGAAACCGATGTTGTGGTTTGGCGTCATTTGCAATCAACATTGGGGCGTGCTTCTGCTGAAGAAGTGATGTCTGGACGTGGCTTGCACAATATCTACACTGCGTTAGCTAACGATGCGTCTGCCCCTGTAGCCTTTACTGAGCCAGCGCAAATTACAGAAGCGGCGTTAAACGGAACTTGTGAGTTAGCTGAAGCAACACTGACTCAGTTTTGTCGAATCATGGGAAGCTTCGCGGGTAATATAGCGCTGAATATGGCGACTACTGGCGGTATCTTTATTGGTGGAGGTATTGCAAATCGTTTCCCTGAGTTTATTCAAAACAGCGACTTCAGAGCGCGTTTTGAAGCGAAAGGGCAAATGAAGCATTACGTTAAAGACATTCCCACCTATCTTATTGCAGAACCTGATCACGGTTTATTGGGTGCGGCTGCATATCTGAATCAAAATACAGCGAGCTAAATTATGACATCAAAATGGAAAACCTCTCCAGAGGAAATTTTTGCGGCGGGCCCAGTTGTACCTGTGTTGGTTATCAACGACGTAGAAAAAGCGGTACCTCTGGCAAAAGCGCTAATGGAAGGTGGAATTAAAGTTTTAGAAGTTACTTTACGTACACCTGCAGCAATTGACGTAATTAAGCGAATTGCAGAAGAAGTACCTGATTCTTTGATCGGGGCAGGAACGGTAACCAACGCACAACAGCTAAAGGCGGTTGTTGAAGCCGGCGCTAAGTTTGCTATTAGCCCAGGCATGACGGCTGACTTGCTTAAAGCGGGTATGGATGCTGATATTCCACTTATCCCAGGTATTTCTTCAACGTCAGATCTTATGAAGGGTAAAGATGCGGGTTACACCCACATGAAATTCTTCCCCGCAGAAGCGTCAGGTGGCGTTAAAGCTATCAAGTCTATCAGCGGTCCTTTCCCTGATGTAACCTTCTGCCCAACAGGCGGCATTGGTCCAAATAACTACAACGATTACTTAGCACTTAAGAATGTTAAGTGCGTAGGTGGTTCGTGGTTAGCGCCAGATGATGCAATTGAGTCAGGTGATTGGGCGCGCATCACGCAGCTGGCTAAAGAAGCCGTTGCAGGTGCTAAGCAGTAGGATGCGACAACCTTATTTCTTTTAATGGAATAAGTTGCCATTTTAAAGCTGTAGCGAATGAAAAAAAGAGACGCTTATAACGTCTCTTTTTTTATTTATCGTAAAAGAACTATGTTTTTACGAAGATAGAGTCTGTGGTTTCATAATGGGCATAAGCGATGTTAAGCGTCATTTAATGACCCTTTATGAACCTTTCCCGCATGTTTTTTGATTTGACTCACATATCACACCAGTTGTGTGCAGACTTCTCTCTACGTCCGTACTTAATATATTAGAGATAAAGCGTGCTAATAGTTCTTCATCCATTAATGAAGACATTTCTAAGTGATTCAGGTTTGGAAAAGAGTGTTGTGTTATACCTGAGCTATTAACAGCTTCCCAATCTCGCTCTAAAGCGACTCTATCGGTGGGTGAAGTGTAAACATAGGTCGTAAGAACAAATTGTTTTAATTTCCCTATAATGTCTATGTCACTTTCCTCAGCCTTTGCGTTGCTATAAACAATAGCTACAGCCTCTTCAATGTTCTGTTCAGATATAAATGATGAATACACTTTACCTTTGTGCAAAATATTCCATAGTGCCAATGTAGAGTGATGGAAGTCTGTCATTGGCGCAATCAAGTGTAGTCGCGCCCCTTCAATCTTGGAAGCAATGTGAAACGCGGCGACGCTTCCCATAGAAATACCGATTAAATCTACTTTAGCTGGCTTTTGTTCTTCGATTGCTGAAACTATTGGAGTCACGGCGTTCAGGCCAAAAGCAAAATGTTCAGCGCTATCTGCGCTTTCAACGACTATCACATCGGCGCCCGTCATTAACGTAAGCCATTGTTGATGCATAGCCACAATAGCCTTCGCGGTGCCGAACCCCGGGAAAATAAATATCAAATGACGTCCATCACTTGTGCTGGCTCTTCCATTATCTTTAAAAGTCCATACCTTGGTTTTATTGTTGATGGTGAGAGAAAATTCTAATTGGCTTACTGCGATATCTGGCGAACGTTGAACTTTAATGCATTCACTACTAGTTGAACATAGACGTGATGTTTTAAATGTCTCAGACAAATTTCCACTTACCGAGGGGGTATGCTGGGAGGCTATTTGATAAGCAATAAGGCGGGCGCAGCCCGATAGAGATATCGCCAAAAAAAGGAGAAACAAAAATCTAACTAACTTGAATTTCTTACCCTTGGGCTTCATTCCATTGAAAAGCATATAACTATACCAACGATTAATGTTGATTTTGGTTAGATTGATAGCAGTAGTGGGGCTTTATTAGCTCCACTACCAAAACATAAATAACTGATACCTAACATGGAACAATAGTCTGTCTAAGAGTGTGACTTTCACCAGGTGCTAATGTTCTGCCTTGTGTTAACGACGTCTCCACGCATAGCATGTGCTTATAGCCAAATGGGTCCATATCTGAAATGGACGCGGCACCTTGCCACGGGTTCCACACAACAAGTGAATCATTGCCCTGTGAGACAACTTCCGTAAATGAATTGCCGCCTACTTCAATATTAACGTTTTTAATGGGCGCAAGATGGATTCGGTCGGTTTCTCCGGTAATGGTGTAAGGCGTTGGCGTAGGCTTTATCGCCCAATCGTCAAGCTTGTCTTTATATTCGCCCTTAATTCCTTTTATAACTGCATGCTGAATATCATCAACATGAAAATAAGTGTGCAGAGCACAGTTAAAGTCGAATGCTACCACCCCTGTGTTTTCAGTGACCAAAGATACCTCCATAGTTTCACCGATAGCGACAACCATGGTTACAGTGCAGTCATTTTCAAACCCCTCAGCCCGAGTAAAGCTTGGTGAAAGGGTTATAGTGGTGCAGTTTGCTGATTCTTCAGAGTTAACCAGCTTCCACACCTGTGTTCTTAAAAAGCCGTGAGAGGGAAGGGCTCCTTTTTCGCGACCATGGTCATCACTAAACCACGGCCAGCATACTGGAATACCCCCGCGAATTGGACGCTCGCCACTTAAGTATGCGTGTGGACTCACCCATAGTCGCTCTTTGTTATCACTTTTAGGAACAAATGATAAAATATGGCCGCCAAATAAGCTTATGCGCGCTGTGGCGAAAGCGTTATCCACGTCTAAAAAGGTAAGACCATTAGACTCGCTAACGGTAACTGAATTCACAGATGGCATACGTCCCCCTTGGACTGAATACTAAACTTACAAATAGGCGACGGGAAAATGTGTGTCGCTGAAAAACCGTCTTTATTTTTGAGACAACAAAAAAGGTGCAAACATAATGTTTGCACCTTTAGATTAACTCAACTTTAGAACAAATAGTTTAACTATTTGTTCTATATTTTTTTATTACTTAGAAATATGAGCTACTAAGTCAAGAACCTTGTTTGAGTAACCCCATTCGTTGTCGTACCAAGATACAAGCTTAACGAATGTGTCAGTAAGTGCGATACCTGCAGTAGCGTCAAAGACTGAAGTGCGTGCATCGCCTAAGAAATCGTTTGATACAACTGCATCTTCAGTGTAACCCATGATACCTTTTAGCTCGCCTTCTGAAGCTTCTTTCATTGCAGCACAGATTTCGTCGTAGCTAGCAGCCTTCGCTAGGTTAACCGTAAGGTCAACAACTGAAACGTTAGGAGTAGGTACACGGAAAGCCATACCTGTTAGTTTACCGTTAAGCTCAGGGATTACTTTACCTACTGCTTTGGCAGCACCCGTTGATGATGGAATGATGTTTTGACCCGCGCCGCGGCCGCCACGCCAGTCTTTCATTGAAGGACCATCTACAGTTTTCTGTGTAGCAGTTGTAGCGTGAACGGTTGTCATTAGACCGTCTACAATACCAAACTTGTCGTTAAGCACTTTTGCAAGTGGAGCAAGACAGTTAGTGGTACAAGATGCATTTGAAACGATAGTTTCGCCAGCATAGCTTTCTTGGTTAACGCCCATTACGAACATTGGCGTGTCGTCTTTAGACGGCGCAGACATAACCACTTTCTTCGCGCCAGCTTCAATGTGCTTCGCTGCAGTTTCTTTAGTTAGGAATAGACCTGTTGATTCAACAACAACATCTACGTTTACTTCATCCCACTTAAGCGCTGCTGGGTCTCTTTCAGAAGTAATACGGATAGTTTTGCCGTTTACAACTAGACTGTTGTTATCAACTGATACTTCACCGTCAAATAAACCGTGCGTCGAGTCGTATTTCAAAAGATAAGCAATGTAGTCTGTGTCTAGCAAGTCGTTAATAGCTACAACTTCAATGTCGTTGCGCTCAGCTGCTGCACGCATTACTAGGCGACCAATACGGCCAAAACCATTGATACCGATGCGGATTGTCATAACGTACCCCGATTGTTCAAATAAAATGAAAATAAATTACGTAAAGTATGGATCAAAATGCCATAATTAGCAAAATAAAAAGCTAAAGTGTTGCAAAATTACGAATAAGTGCTATTGCAATCGTATTCACATATCGCGAAGCCTTTGTTTCTAGAATAATGTTAAAAATTTGTTTGCAGACGCACTTTGCACCTTTGGCCTATGCGTCTTTCACCGAATAATAGGAATGACACACCATGACACAACAACTTCTGCAACAACTGGTTGAAATGCGGGGAATTGAAACCCAATACGTCGACGCATGGGGAAAACCAGCAACCATCGCAGAATCAAGCAAAGCGAAATTGCTAAACACGCTTGGCTATGACACCAGCAGTGATGAAAAAATTCAGTCACAAATTACACAAGATATTAAATCGGTATGGTTGTCGCCTTTAAATCCTGTTCAAGTTGTACGAAACACCCAAGAAATAAATTTAGCCGTTCGCTTACCCATCGAGTTGGTCAACGACGACCATACACTTACTGTTACGTGTGAAAATGGTGACGTACAGACCCATCAATTTACGCCTGTTGATCAAGAAATGACGACAATGGCGCACATTGATGATGTTGAATTCCATGAATACGTAGTAACCCTACCTTTGGATTTACCACTTGGATATCACGATGTAGCATTAAGTGCAGATGATGATGAATTCGCACGCTCTCGCTTAATTGTGGCTCCAGAGGCATGCTATACACCGAAAGAGATTAAAGAAGGCAAAAAAATCTGGGGCCTAAGTGTTCAGCTTTACTGCGTTCGCAGCGAAAAGAACTGGGGCATTGGTGACTTCTCAGACCTTGCACTACTTATCGAAAAAGCCGCGGGCGTCGGCGCAGATTTTATCGGGCTTAACCCAATTCACGCGCTTTACCCAGCTAACCCTAACGCGTGTTCTCCTTATGGGCCGAGCTCACGTCGCTGGTTAAACTATTTATATATCGATGTAACTGCTATTGACGGTTACGACGATGCATCAGTGCAAAAGGTAGTTAACAGTGATGAGTTTAGAGCTACGCTAGAACATGCCCGTAATGTTGAGCATGTAGACTACGAAGCAGTAGCCCATGTGAAGTTAGCAGCGCTTAAAGCGGTGTTTGATGTTTACGATGCTAAATACCTTCGTAAAAGCACCAAACAAAATAAGGCGTTTAATGCTTTTGTTGAAGCAGGCGGCGAGAGTTTAGATATGTTAGCGGTGTACGATGCGCTGCAGTCACACCTAAAAGCCGATGGTAAGGAAAGCTGGGGTTGGCCAGTTTTTCCACAGGAATACAAAGACTACCACAACCCAGCAGTGGCTAAGTTTAAGAGCGCTAATCAGCATGAAGTTAAGTTCTATCTGTTCCTTCAATGGATTGCTGCCCAGCAACTTGAAGTAGCAAGTGATAAAGCAACAGGTGCAGGCATGACTATAGGTCTTTATCGCGATCTTGCTGTAGGTGTGAGCGAAGGCAGTGCCGAGATTTGGGGTAATAAGGACCTTTACTGCACAGGTGCAAGTGTAGGTGCTCCACCGGATATCTTGGGGCCGCTTGGTCAGAACTGGGGCTTACCTCCAATGGACCCTCGCAAACTTTATGAACAAGCCTATCAGCCAATTATTGACTTGTTTTCTTCGAACATGGCATCTTCTGGGTCGTTGCGAATCGACCACGTTATGGCGTTACTTCGCTTGTGGTGGGTAGTAAAAGGCGACCACGCAAAAGACGGTGGCTATGTTTATTATCCTGTCGATGACTTGCTCGGTATTCTAGCGCTAGAAAGTCACCGTAATGAAAGTTTGGTTATAGGTGAAGACTTAGGCACCGTACCCGAAGAAATTCGCAGCAAACTCGCCGACAACGGTGTGTACTCATACCGCGTATTTTTCTTCGAACAAGCAGAAGACGGTGGTTTCTTCTCGCCTAGTCATTATCCAGTTCAGTCGATGTCAACCTTGACTACTCACGATATGCCGACGTTGATTGGTTACTGGCACTGTTTAGATTTAGAGTTGGGTAAAGAAATAGGGCTGTATCCGACAGAAAAAATTCTTCAAACGCTTTATGCAGATCGCCATGAAAATAAACAAGCGATACTTGATACGCTGCATGGACACGGTTCAATTGGCGACAATGTAGGTCGCGATGTAAATCACACGGGAATGAATCGCGATTTAAATAACGGTATGCAGGTGCATATGGCAGGGGGGTCAAGTGCGCTATTAAGCCTTCAGTTAGAAGACTGGTTAGAAATGGATAAGCCGGTGAACATTCCTGGTACATTCGATGAATACCCCAATTGGCGCAGAAAGCTAACTGAGAATATTGAGTCGATGTTTGATAGACATGATATAAATGAGTTAGCGTCTAAACTTACTCATGCTAGAAAACAAGCAAGCCAAGGTTAATTGTCATTATCAAAGAATTGATAACAGACAGTTGCCTAGGCAACTTAAACGAGTAAGATAAAGTACCATGACGGTACTGGATAGAGCTTAAATGTTAAAACGCATTTAAGCTCACAATTCAACCCGCTGTAATGCGGGTTTTTACTAGGAGTAGCGAATGCAATTAGCGCAGCAGTTTGAACAGGTATTATGTTCTCAACCGTTTTCCCACTTAGGTATAGTGTCAAATGAGCAAAGTTCTATACTTCGTGTTTGGAACCCAAACGCAAGTGAGATAACGATTAAATGGGGCAATCCTGCGCTAAAGGAAACAACCGTTACTTCCAGTAATGGTTTGTTCGAGACACCACTGCCAGAAAAGTATCAAGGCGAAATTTATCGCGTTCTCGCTAAAGGCGAAAGCGCTTATATCGATCCTTATCAATTTACCGACCAGGCTTATCACGCTGTACATTACATCGACAGCTCGCCTGCGAACTTATATGAGCAAGCTGGCGCGCAACTGATTACATTGGCTTCACCAGAAGGTGAAGCTGTAAGTGGTGTAAGGTTCTGCGTATTCGCCCCTAATGCCAGTACGGTGTCACTTATTGGCGATTTCAATCAATGGGATGGCCGTTTACATCCTATGGAAAAAACGTCTATGGGTTACTGGGTGCTGTTCGTTCCAGAACTCAGCGATGGGGAGCGCTACAAGTATCAGCTTAAAGATGCGTACGGCCATGACCTGCCGCACAAAGCTGACCCCCTAGGTTTCAGCGCAGAGCAATACCCATCGCACGCGTCGAAAATTTATGACCACAACATCTACAAGTGGAATGATAGCGCTTGGATGGAAAAGCGAAAGGGCAATAAATACAACCGCCCGATGAGCATTTACGAAGTACATCTAGGGTCTTGGAAGCGCCCCGGCATTGAAACGGACGCGCGCTATCTGACTTATAAAGCATTGGCCGATGACTTAATAAGCTATGTCAGCGATATGGGCTACACTCACGTTGAATTGCTGCCCATTTCCGAGTTTCCTTTCGACGGTTCGTGGGGCTATCAGCCCGTAGGAATGTTCGCACCAACCAGCAGATTCGGAAACCCAGATGAATTTAAATACTTCGTTGATTGCGCGCACCAAGCAGGCATTGGCGTAATTATCGACTGGGTACCAGCGCACTTTCCTGAAGACGGCCATGGCTTGGCGCGATTTGATGGTTCTTGTGTTTATGAATATGAAGATCCGAGGAAAGGTTGGCATCCGGATTGGAATTCTTGCATTTACGATTTCGGCAAAGACACAGTTCGTCAATTTTTAGTTGCAAACGCATTGTTTTGGCTAGACAAATTTCACGTTGATGGACTCAGGGTTGATGCAGTGGCATCCATGCTTTATCTCGACTATTCACGCAATGACGGAGAGTGGATCCCGAATGTGGATGGTGGCAACGAAAACTATGAAGCTATAAGTTTACTCAAATGGATGAATGAAGAAGTGTACAAGCACTTCCCCGACGCTATGACCATTGCGGAAGAGTCAACGTCATTTCCAAAGGTTTCTCGACCTGTTTTTGACGGTGGTTTGGGCTTTGGCTTTAAGTGGAACATGGGGTGGATGCATGACTCTTTGCATTACATCGCTAAAGACCCAGCGTATCGCAACTATCATCATGGTGATATCACGTTCAGCATGGTCTACGCATTCGATGAAAACTTCGTGCTGCCTATTTCACATGATGAAGTTGTGCATGGCAAAGGCAGTATGCTGCACAAAATGCCAGGCGATGAATGGCAGCAAGCTGCTAATCTGCGTTGCTATGCCGGTTTTATGTATGGCCACCCCGGTAAAAAACTTAACTTTATGGGTAATGAACTTGCACAGGCCCGTGAGTGGAACCATGACAGCAGCCTAGACTGGCATCTGCTCGATTATGATAAACACAAGGGTGTTCAAACACTTTATAAAGCGCTCAATAACCTTTATACATCAACACCAGCGCTATACGAGCAAGATCACGAACCTAGTGGTTTCGCATGGCTAGATCACAGTAACGCAGATCAAAGCATAGTATCATTTGTGCGTACGTCGAAAGATGCAAAGCAGAAAGTGTATGTGGTGTCTAATTTTACGCCCGTGCCACGTGAAAACTTTAGAATAGGCGTAGATGATGCATGTACGTTATCGCTTGCACTTAATACCGATGACAGTGCGTACTGGGGGAGCAACTATGACGTTGTATCTACTGTAAATACGCAACCTCAGCCTTGGAATGAGCGCTCCCATTCTGCTGAGATTACTTTACCGCCGCTAGCCACCGTATTTTATGTAGCCAATGTAGATTAATACTTCTAGGGCACGTAAGCCCTAGTATATGAATAAAGTGAGAACGCAGTGAACGAAATTTCAGATATAGCGCAAATTGTTGAAAGTGGGGTGGGTAATGCACACCCACTTGGCGCCACACTGACTCACGATGGATGTAATTTTGCCGTTTATGCCCCTGATGCTAAAGCGGTCGTATTGTGCTTTTTCAATTGCGATACTGAAGAAGCAATAAGTGAACATCCACTGCCAGAAAAAACTGGCGATGTTTGGCACGGTCATTTTAGCGGCGTAAGTGCGGGCCAGTACTATGGGTATCGTGTAGAGCGTGGAGAAGGTGGTTTACATTCTGTCCCTACTGACAAATTGCTTATAGACCCGTACGCTAGAAAAATCAGCCGTGCAATAAAGTGGGATGCAAGGCAATACAAGCACGACTCTCAGTTTATGATCCCAAAGTGCATAGTCATAGATCATAATGACTATGCAACTAATCATGTTAGTTCGCCCAATATACCTAAACACAAGCGCGTGGTGTATGAAGCTCACGTAAAAGGATTAACAAAACTTCACCCTGATGTACCAAAAGAACACAGGGGGAAGTTTATTGGTGCAGCTCACCCCAGCGTCATTAAACACATTAAAGCATTAGGCGTAACGACAGTTCAATTTATGCCTTTGTGTTCATTTATGCCAGAGCCTTTTATCACCGATAAGGGTTTAACAAACTATTGGGGATATAACCCAGTTAACTTCTTTGCGCCCGAACCTCGCTATGGTGTTTCTGATGCGCTCGCTGAACTTAAGTCTATGGTTGACGCTTATCACAGTGCAGGCCTAGAAGTGATAGTTGATGTTGTATTTAACCATACAGCAGAGGCCGGTGTTGGCGGTCCAATTCTATCCTATAAGGGTTTTTGCCCTTACCAAGCTTATTTGCTAGAACAAACGAAAAACGGAGAGTTAGTTTATTCCAACCACTCTGGCTGTGGTAACACAGTGAATACTGCCCAGCCATTTATGATGGGACTTATCTTGGATGCCATGCGTCATTGGGTATCCGCAATTGGCGTTGACGGTTTTCGCTTCGATTTGGCAGTTTGTTTAGGAAGAGAGCCGCAGGAATACAATAAGAAATCAGGGTTACTAAGAGCCATCAGTAGCGACCCAGTTTTAAAAGACAAGGTGCTGCTCGCTGAGCCTTGGGATATTGGGCCAAACGGTTACCAAGTCGGCAACTTCCCGTCACCATGGTTAGAGGTAAACGACAAATACCGCGATACAGTGCGCGCGTTTTGGCGGGGAGATGGTGGTGTAACAGCAGACTTTGCTACTCGCTTGATGGGCTCACGAGATATTTTTCATAAAGGCCGGCGACATATTAGTACGTCAGTCAATAATGTGACTTATCACGACGGTTTTACGCTGCACGATATGGTGACCTACGCCGAACGTCACAATCTCGATAACTTAGAAGAAAATCGAGATGGCCACGGACACAACCTGTCTGCCAATTATGGTATTGAAGGGGAAACGAATGACGAGCAGATACTCGCTATGCGAGAGCGTCAAAAGCGTAATCTGTTCGCTACTTTGATTTTTTCCCAAGGGACACCCCATATACTTGGTGGTGATGAGTTAAGTCGTACCCAAAATGGCAACAATAACGCCTACTGCCAGGATAATCCGATTAGCTGGATGAATTGGGAGCTGAACAAGCGTAAACAGGACTTTTTAAGCTTCTGTCAGTACGTGGTGCGTTTACGTCAATCATCATCGCTGCTTAGTGAACTCAAGTTGCATGACGACACTTTTACATTATCGAGAAACGTTAAAGAGATTAATTGGTACAAACCGGATGGGTCGGACAAAGCGTCTGAAGATTGGAATGCACACCACAACAAAGCGTTTGGTGTTGAAATAAAGGGTTGTGCCATGAGCCAGAGAGAGCCCGACCAAAAGCCCGAGCACTGGTTCTTGTGTGTAAACGCTAGCGATAGCGACGTGCGTTTTCACTTGCCAACTGTGATGCCGAAAGGCGGGTGGACCATGCATTTAGACACGCGCTATAGTTCACTAGAAGAGCAACCTTCTATTTGTATTCAAAAGGTGTTTTTACAAGCCAGTAAATCTCTCACGCTGTTTAGTTTTTCCCAATTTTCCGAATAGAAATTGCCGACTTTCGGGATAAAAGTTGTGGTTGAATGTTCAGAAAGGTTTAAAACGACAACGCGGTATATAGGGTGTTAATTACCTGCCACTTGCTTTACCAAAGCTCACAGCGGTCGCTAGCGGGCACGAACCTAATTGCTCAGCGCTAGGCGAAATACAGCCAGCGAGATAAATCAAATTGGATAAAAGCAGCGCTCAGCCACCGTCTAACAGCATGCTAAGTAGGAGAATGCTGCCGTGTCTTTACAGTTGTACGAATTTTGTTCGTCGTGGTGATGCGTGTGTTATTCGGTATTAAATAAAAACAAATTTCTCGTTCAAACTGGCCTTAAAAACCTGCTAATGTTTACCGCTGGTGACATTTACACCAGCGCGTACTAATTTGTTAGCTTAGACTGTTCTTTATTCTTTCAGGTGGTATCATTCGCAGCCATCTGAAATGTGAGGGTGTTCCTATGCAAAAGAAAGGTGGTAATTCGCACGAAGACAAGTCGTGTGATATTGGTTTTATCGGTTTAGGGGTGATGGGTAGTAACCTAACCATGAACCTAGTGGACCATGGCTATCGTGTAGCGTGTTTCGATTTAGACCAAAATAAAGTTGAGTCTATTCTAGCCAAAGACGCAAGCGAAAGAGCTGAAAATACTGAGCCTCGTGTTGAAGGCTGCAGTTCTTACACCGAGCTTTTAAGCAAGTTAAAAGCCCCGCATCTTATTATTATCTCTGTGCCTGCTGGCGATCCTGTTGACCACGTTTGCAATCATCTTATTGACGCCGGAATTCACGCTGACGATATCGTGGTTGATACTGGCAACAGTTTGTGGACAGACTCTGTAGCACGTGAAGAGCAGTACAAAGGTAAATTTATCTTCTTCTCTACCGCCGTGTCAGGTGGTGAAGTAGGCGCTCGTTTCGGGCCATCTCTTATGCCTTCAGGCAACCCTTATGCATGGACACGCATTGAGCCTGTTCTTAAAGCTATTGCTGCAAAGGTTGACCCAGAAACAGGTAAACCATTAGAAAGCCATACGCCCGGTCAACCAGTGTTAGAAGGCGAACCATGTGCGACCTACATCGGTCCGGTTGGAGCCGGGCACTATGTAAAAATGGTGCACAACGGTATCGAATACGCCGACATGCAGCTTATCTGCGAAACTTACCATGTTATGCGCGAAGCGCTAAATATGGCGCCTGCTGAAATAGCAGAGGTGTTTCGTCGCTGGAACGAAGGCAAGCTGAATAGCTACCTGATGGAAATTAGTGCTGAAGTTCTTGAACAAATGGATCCAGAAACACAGCAGCCGTTAGTTGACGTGATCTTAGACAGAGCAGGTCAAAAAGGAACAGGCCTTTGGACTGCAGTAAGCGCATTACAGGTAGGTAGTCCGGCACAGACCATCACTTCTGCGGTATTCGCGCGCAGTATTTCTAGTTTGAAAGACGAGCGTGTAGCAGCGAGCAAGGTTCTTGCAGGGCCTGATGCGCCATCATTCAGCGATGATGAGAAAATGTCGATCATCAACAAGCTAGAGCAAGCGCTTTATTGCTCTAAAATCTGTGCATACGCACAGGGCTTCCAGTTAATGGCAATGGCAGGCAAAGAACACGGCTGGACACTGGAGTTTGGTGAAATAGCTAAAATATGGCGTGCAGGCTGTATTATTCGCGCCGTATTTCTTCAGTCTATTTCTCAGGCCTACGAGAATAACGAAGACTTAGCCAACTTGCTTATGGACCCATTCTTTGCGGAACAAATTACGCAGTACCAATCTGATTGGCGCGAGTCTATCGCCCAAGCTACACTGGCTGGCGTGCCTTGCCCTGCCATGATGTCGGCGCTAAGCTATTACGATTCATATCGCACAGCTGTGTTACCTGCTAATTTGCTGCAAGGCCAGCGCGATTATTTTGGCGCACATACTTATCAGCGTGTAGATAAGCCAGCAGGTAAAAAGTATCACATTGAGTGGAGTGATCCTGCACGTCCGCAAACCGCTATCAAAAAATAGTATGAACTAAATAGTGTTACACGCGCTCATAATTGAGCGTAAACTATCGAAAGGTGTATTTGTTTTCAAATACACCTTTTTTGTTTTAAGAGGTAAGTTATGTCGACAGATGAAAAAGCAAACGCATCAATAGCTAAAAAAGACTGGAAAACTGAGCTCACTGACGAGGAATATTATGTATGCCGCGAAGCGGGTACTGAGCGACCTTTCACTGGAGTATTGCTAGACGAGCAGCGAGATGGATTGTACGTGTGTAAGTGCTGCGAAGCGCCACTTTTCCCCTCAGATACTAAATTTGATGCTG
The DNA here is from genome assembly GCF_056160505.1 of Alteromonas sp. ABM1_013. Classification (NCBI taxonomy): domain Bacteria; kingdom Pseudomonadati; phylum Pseudomonadota; class Gammaproteobacteria; order Alteromonadales; family Alteromonadaceae; genus Alteromonas; species Alteromonas sp. ABM1_013. Next base: position 259,016 of record NZ_JBSWXH010000005.1, on the reverse strand, counting down.
GTTGTGGATGGCCTTCTTTCTATAAGCAGCTAGATGACGGTAATGTAGATTACAGAGAAGACTTGAGTCACGGTATGCGTAGAGTTGAGATTTTTTGTAAGCAGTGTGGCTCCCACTTAGGCCATGTATTTCCAGATGGTCCTGCGCCAACGGGTCAACGCTACTGCGTAAATTCGCTATCTATGACCTTTAAAGGCGAAGATGATACACAAATTAAAGGTTAAAAAGCCCTAGGTGAGCGCTTGATTAAGGTAAACATCTGATTAAATTTTGACCTCATGTGGGAAGTCGAGAGATCCAATCAAAAAAAACCGCCCATAAACGGCGGTTTTTTTAATTATTTACCAATGAAATTGTGTAATTGAGTTTCAAAAAATCAGAGCTTATCCAGTTTCAATGAATCTGCGTTGAAGGTCGCGCTATTCAAATTACTGACTATTTCATCAACAATGTTATCTAGAATGCCTACTGGAAGGGCATAGCGTTGTCCAAGTTGAACACGCTGAGTGTCGTTAATTCTCTCATCGAAGGCTTCAGCCACACCATACCAAACATAGGCAAGGCGATAGTTGTCCATATCCATTCCCATTGAAGCAAGCGAGTAGAAAATGCTGACGTCAATGTCGTCGCTGTCTGTATATAAACTTAGCGCGCGATATAAGGTTTCAATAGTACGCTTTTGGTCTGTTTTAATCTGAACAGAGGCCAGTGCGACCAGTAGCTTTGGGTCGCTTACGCGGTTGCTGGCAGCGTAGCGCTCAAAGCGATGAAAAGCCTCTTTGTCGTTATATCGTGTCCAATGATAGTAAGAAAGGTAAGGATCAAGGGAATCTTTCGTTTCGCGGCTTAGGCGTTTAATTTCACGCTGAGCAGTAATAACGCCTTTTAGCCGTGTCGCTTCCTTGCCTTTGCGTTTAACGTGTTCGATATGCTGCACTTCTTCAACGCAGGTGAGATACTCTTCGAAGTTCAGAAGGAGCGGGTACTTGTAAGCGTCGTCTTTTGAATCTTGATTGTAGTAACGTAAGCGAATAATCTCAGCTCGCTCGCCGCGACAACGGGCATCCAAACTCAAATCTAAGCAAATCTCGCTGTGAGATTCACAAATTTCACTAATAGTAGGTTCAAAAAGATCGCCGCAACCGGTGAGTGTTGTCGCTGCTGCCAGCCACACTGTCGCTAGATGCTTTTTTGTTGGAAACTTACTAAATAAATTCGTTGTTGTACGAGTTTTCATAGAGGTTTTGAAACTTATCAACAATTTGGTCTTCCTTGCTTGTTTATTTAAGATACTGCTCGTCACCGTCAGGCGAAAACTCACCTAGTGTACCCTAAAAATAATAAAAAGCTGACGCGTAATTAGGATTAGTTAGAAGCGTTTGGGCCAATAATAAATTGGTTGCGCAGACAACAATGACAACACCGTTAATTTAATATCGATGAAGGCAGAAGCATGAATCAACAGTTTGAGCAGGAATTACAAAGCAGCTGGCAAGAGCGTCAGGAATACGCAGAAATGATGTTGCCCCTTATTGGTAAATTGTATCGCAATAAGGCAGTTGAAATTTCGGTTTATGGACGCTCGCTACTGAACGCCAGTGCTATTGATGTTATTAAAGCGCACCGCAAAGTGCGTCTGCACGAAGGTATTAAGCTACGCCTACGCGAAAGCTATCCAATCTTAGAAGCCTTGAGCAACATGAAGCTTGCTCCTGCACAAATTGATATTGGTAAATTGGCTTTTGATTTTCACTACGGTTCTGCGGTCGACAACAACGACCTTACGGCCTACCTTAACGAAAAACTAAACGACGTTGCCGACAAAGAGGACGATCAGAAACCTCAGGACGTTGTACTATATGGTTTTGGCCGAATAGGTCGTTTACTTGCTCGCTTGCTTATTGAACGCCAAGGTAAAAACAATAAGCTTCGCTTACGCGCCATTGTAGTTCGTGGCGGGCGCGATGGCGACCTAGAAAAACGCGCAAGCTTACTGCGCCGCGATTCAGTGCATGGGCCGTTCAACGGCAGCATCACAGTTGACCATGAACGCAATGCATTAAAAGCAAATGGTTCGTACATTCAAGTGATTTATGCCAATAGCCCTGATGAAGTGGATTACACCCAATATGGTATCGATAACGCTATCATCGTAGATAACACAGGTATTTGGCGCGACCGCGATGGTCTTGGCCTTCACCTTAAAGCGAAAGGCGCGGCGAAGGCTGTTCTTACCGCACCAGGTAAAGGTGACATTAAGAATATTGTACACGGTGTGAACGATGAAGAGGTGACGCCAGAAGACACTATTGTTTCTGCTGCTAGCTGTACGACTAACGCTATTACGCCAGTACTTAAGGCGCTTGACGAAGAGTACGGTATTGAAAACGGTCACGTTGAAACGGTTCACTCTTACACTAACGATCAAAACCTTATCGACAATTACCACAAGGGCGACCGTCGCGGACGTAGTGCGCCGCTTAATATGGTTATTACCGAAACGGGCGCAGCGAAAGCAGTTGCCAAAGCCTATCCGAAACTGGCAGGCAAACTTACCGGTAACGCTATCCGTGTACCTACGCCAAACGTATCGCTAGCGATTTTGAACCTAAACCTCAAAACGCCGGTGGATCGCATTGCAGTTAATGAGTTCCTGCGCGATACCGCGTTGTTCTCAAAGCTTCAACACCAAATTGATTACACGGCAAGTAAAGAGATTGTATCTACAGATTTAGTCGGCTCTCGCGCTGCATCTGTGGTTGACTCTCAGGCAACTATCGCCGCCGATAACCGCCTGACGCTATATGTATGGTACGACAATGAATTTGGTTACAGCTGTCAGGTACTGCGCGTAGTTCGTGACATGGCAGGACTAAGTTTTCCTACGTTGCCGCTGTAAGTAACACGCATTACAAGAAACTGTACAAAAAACCGACCTAAGTGGTCGGTTTTTTGATGGTGTAAACATTTTGTATACTTTCGACAGTACAAAACCCGCTGAGTGCGTGGAATTTGTGTTTATGTCTATGCTAAATTAGCGCTCAAATAATGAGGAAAACGACAGTCTATGCATATTTCCAGTCAATTCGACAGCGGTAACATTGAAGTTGTTAGCGCACAATCACCAGACGACATTCGTCTAACCATTCCCAACGACAACCAATCTGAATTTGCACAGTGGTTTCATTTCCGTTTAGTAGGCGAAACTTTCGTTACGCACACAATGACCATTGGTAATCTAGCAAAGTCAGCATATCCAGAAGGTTGGAAGGGATACAACGTTTTAGCGTCTTACGACCGTCAAACTTGGTTTAGAATCCCTAGTGAATTTGATGGTGACAACCTTACGTTCTCACTAACACTAGAACAGCCTAGTGTTTACTTTGCGTATTTCATTCCGTATAGCTACGAACGTCATCTCGATCTTGTGCACGACGCGCAAATGTCATTACTTTGCGAGCATAAATTCTTAGGCCTTACCCTTGATGGCCGAGATATGTCTATGCTGGTTATCGGTGAAGAAACGCCAGAAAAGAAAAAAGTCTGGATCACCGCACGTCAACACCCCGGTGAAACCATGGCCGAGTGGTGTGCAGAAGGTATTATTTACCGTTTGCTCGACGAACAAGATGGTTTGGCTCGACAGTTGCTTGATAACGCTGTGTTCTACATTGTGCCAAACATGAATCCAGACGGCAGCGCACGCGGTCATCTGCGTACCAACGCTGTAGGTACCAATCTTAATCGCGAGTGGGCGACACCTTCGCAAGAAAAAAGCCCAGAAGTGCTTTACGTACTGAATGCAATGAGCGAAATTGGTGTAGATATGTATCTTGATTTGCACGGTGATGAGGCATTGCCGTACAACTTTGTTGCAGGAAGTGAAGGTAACCCTAGCTACAATGACACTATAAAAATGCTAGAAAACACCTTTAAAGATGCGTTGTTAAATGCAACGCCAGAATTTCAAGACGAGTTTGGCTACGATAAAGATGAGCCAGGCAAGGCTAATTTAACCGTCGCGTCAAATGCAGTGGGCGAGAAATTCAAATGTATGGCGTACACGGTAGAAATGCCATTTAAAGACAACGCAGATGTACCAGACGACATCTATGGTTGGTCGGTACAGCGCAGCCGTCAATTAGGTGAAGATTTGCTTATTGGTGTGAATGCAGTTGTTAAAAAGCTAAAAGCATCAGAGCAATAATATAAAAATAAGGAAGCAAAAGCTTCCGCAAAAAAGGCCTCGACAAAAAGAGGCCTTTTAATTATTAAAATAAAACAACAGTTAAACATAATAAAAAAGGGGAATAACGTTGGAAGGGTTATATGGTTTTCTAACTATGCTCGATGGTTTCTTAGGGGGCGCGTTCTGGTTTCCTTATGTACTGTTAGGCGTAGGTCTTTTCTTTACGGTTTATCTTAAGTTTCCGCAAATTCGTTTCTTCAAACACGCTTGGCAGGTTGTTACCGGTAAGTTTGATAAAGAAAGCGATCCAGGTGACACCACGCACTTTCGTGCACTAACTACTGCACTGTCTGGTACCGTAGGTACAGGTAACATCTCAGGTGTTGCATTCGCTATTTTCCTTGGTGGCCCCGCTGCACTATTTTGGATGTGGGTAACCGCCTTTCTAGGTATGACTACAAAATTCGTTGAAGTTACTCTGTCGCACAAATATCGCGTAAAGACAGAAGACGGCACCATGGCCGGTGGCCCTATGTATTACATGGACCGTCGCCTAAACATGAAGTGGTTAGCGGTTGCATTTGCTGTTGCAACGGTAGTCAGCTCATTTGGTACCGGAAACCTTCCTCAAAGTAATGGTATCGCGCAAAGTATCGAAGCTACATTTGGCTTCGAACCTTGGATGGTAGGTAGTGTACTGGGTATTCTTCTAGCCTTGGTCATTCTAGGTGGTATCCAACGCATTGCCGCGTTTACGGCGCGTGTTGTTCCCGTTATGGCTGTAATTTACCTTATTGGTGCTCTTGCTGTTATTTTCGCAAATCTAGAAAATATCGGTCCATCATTTGCCGCAGTTATTGGTGATGCGTTTACTGGTTCAGCCGCCGCAGGCGGTTTCTTGGGGGCTTCGTTAGCTTATGCGTTTAACCGTGGGGTTAACCGAGGCTTGTTTTCAAACGAAGCGGGTCAGGGTTCTGCACCTATCGCTCACGCCGCAGCAAAAACAAAAGAGCCTGCGTCAGAAGGTATGGTGTCACTGCTTGAACCTTTCATCGACACTATTCTAATTTGTACCGTAACGGGTTTAGTTATTCTGTCGTCAGGCGTGTGGAAAGAAAAACACGAAAATGTTTTCGATCGTTCAGACATGTACTTTGTTGCAGGTCAATACGACGACTCGAATCAGGATGACGTAAACAAACTATATGGTTACTTGAACGAAATTGAAGGTAACAATGTACAGCCTTATACTGGCTCAATTACCGTTGTTAACGGCACGGCTGTAAGCGATGGTTTTACACTGCTTAACGCTAGGTCTGTAGCAGAAGACGTGAAGTATGCAGTAGGTAGTGAAGACTTGTTTACTGGCACGCTTAAGATTGTCGACGGAAAGCCGGTTAAAGAGAACCTTGAAGTAAGCGGTAAGTCACTGGTTCACTCGGCAGCGCTTACAACCATTGCCTTTACTCGCGGTTTCTTTGGCGATGCGGGGCAGTATATTGTATCCATTGGCTTAATGTTATTTGCGTTCTCAACTGCTATCGCGTGGTCTTATTATGGTGACCGCGCTATGACCTACCTGTTTGGTCCACGCTCTGTAATGCCGTATCGCGTTATCTACGTAGCAGGGTTTGTTTGGGCGGCATTCTCTGATACTACACTTGTTTGGGCGCTTTCTGCCGTAGCAATTGTAGTAATGACCTTGCCAAACCTGTTCGGCATCATGTTGCTTTGTCAAGAGATGAAAGAAACCGTTAACGACTACTGGTCTCGACATAAAAAATAGTATTTAAGCTACCTTTAGTACTTTTTCTTCGGGTATTTAGAAGAAAGAGAGTACGGAAAGCTAGCCAGTAAAAATGCGCAGTGGTGAACTTTGTACAAAAGTTAACACCCTGCGCATTTTTGTTTTGTAACGAAGAGGGTATTCAACAGAATCGACTTCATTGTTGTGTTGAACTTCAGTATGATACCCGTCCGCGTATAAATGCTCATTCGCTTAAAAGCGTACAGTGCATTTCGAATTCGCACTCAATAAACAGGAGCAACATATGGCATTAGTTGACTGTCCTTCATGTAATAAGAAAACGTCAGATAAAGCGAAGACGTGTCCTCACTGCGATTTTAAAATCGGTGATGCGACCTCTGAAGATATAGAACGCAAGCAAAGCTTACAAAGATTTAAAAAGTTAGCCAGTATCCAGAACCAGTCCCTTCTTGCTATGCTGATATTTGTTGCGAGTTTTGGCTTCATGTATTGGGGCGGAACACGCCCAGGTGATTTGCAACACAATTTAGCTATTTTGGGCGCTGTGGTTGGCTTTGTTTGGTACTTAGTAAACCGCGCGCGTATTGTTTACATAAAGCGTTTTTCCTAAATGAATATAGAAGCACTATTAGCCAGCATGACGCCGGAGATTTACGAGCGTCTGCGTCAGGCGGTTGAGACAGGCAAGTGGCCTGATGGCACGCCTTTAAATGAAGAGCAAAAAGCAAGCAGCATACAGGCTGTTATGCTGTATCAAGCAAAAATAGAAAAGTCCTCTGAGCATATGACAGTAGGTGAAAGCGGCGAAATTGTTCATAAAAGTAAAGCCGACTTTAAACGCTCGTTACGCGATGAGCAGGATGATAATAATACAATAGCGCGGTTTAAACAGGATGATATTTAGTCGTATATTTGCGCCTTCACACCAAAGCCCTAAGCCTGAGAAACGGATGCAGGCAATAGAGAATCTTTCTCCCGAAAAGGCACAGGAAAAAACAATTCTTCACGAACTGGCATTTAATGACGAAGATGCAAATGTCAGTTTAGCAGCACTCGAAAAGCTTAATAGCTTTGTGCTGTGGCTTAAAATGTCACAAATTGCCAAGCAGTCTCGCGTTAAAAAAGCCGCCGAGAAAAAGGTAAACGCTGCTTTGCTAGGCGAGGGCGATGTCCCACTTTCCCGCCAAGAGATATTCTCTTTTTTAACTGAAACAGCCAACGCTGATCTGGTAGTGCAGTTAGTTCCGCAAATGTTGAAGAAAGAGCCTACGCTTCTGCAAGATGATGCCCTAGCTAACGCGCTAATCGAAAAAGTAGCGAAGCCATCTTTCACCCAGTTTGTCTTTCTAGAAGGGGCAAGTCCCCAACTGCAGACTCAACTAGTCAACGCACATTCAGACGTGTCAGATTTGCAAAAGCTTGCTAAGAAAGTGTCAGATGATGCGCTTGTAACGCAAATTAATGCGCGGATCGATGCTATTAAAGAGGCTGCAAAGCGCCCCGTAGAGCTTAAAAAGCAGCTTACTTTGGGGCTTTCAAAATATCAGGCTTTACTCGACAAATCAGATGTAGAAACCATTGATGAAAAGCGCAATGAGCTTGAGAGCGAATTGACAGGGCTGTTTGCTCAAATTGACTTACTCACTTCAGAAGAACGCGCTGATTATGTAGAAAAGCGCGCGCGTATAGGTGAGCAGCTCGAGCGATATTTAAGCCGTATCCGCCCAGCATGGGAAGAGAAGCAACAAGCGTCGCAACGTGCCAATACCAAAGCATTGTGCGAACAGCAGCTTACTTATGCCAAGGAGCAGGTAGCTTGGTTGTACAATAACAGGCTTTATGAAGCTACGCTTGCTGATGTTGCAACCGTTAATGAAAGTGTACGCGGTGTCGAAGCAACGCTCGAACAGCTAGCGCGTCTCGATGATGAGTCGGCCGCTGATAAGCGTAGCACACAGATTAAGCACTCTGTCGACGAACTAAACGAGCAACTTGATCGCTTCTCTATGCAGCAGCAATACGGCCAAAAGCTACAGATAAAACTTCAGTCGCTCGAAGATATCGCCGCTAAGATCGTTTCAGCGGCTGATAACTTGTCAGATAAAGATACTCGTGATGTAAGCACTGAAGAAGCTAGCGCATCAGCTGAAGATTTGAGTCAAGTAAACGGTGGCGACGCAGTACAAAGCAGTAGTGTAGTGGCTCTCAAAGCGGAGTTTGACGAAGCACGTCAAGCGTATAAAGCGCTTAGCCGCGAAATCGATGCCATTCCTAAGGCGTTGTCTAAACGTTTTAACGCTGCCACAAACAGTGTAAATGCCAAAGAGCGTGCTCAAAAATCCAAAGAAAATGAGCAAGTAAAACACATTAGAAAGCACATTAGCGTTATCGACAACTTAATTGATCAGGGCAAGTTTCGCGTTGCTATTTCAAAGTTTGCAAAGCTTCAAGAAAGTTATGCTGCGCTTCCTGATTCAGCTAAGAAATATGTAGAGAAGCGTTTTGAAAAAACGGCTGGCGAAGTGTCACGCTTAGAAGGGTGGCAGGATTATCTTGCGGCGCCGCGCAAACCCGCTCTTTTAGAAGAAGCAAAAGCGTTAGCCAGTGCTGATGCAGAAAATATTAAGCAAAGAAGCGAAGCTATTAAGTATCTGCGCAAGCAATGGTTATCATTAACGCCTTCATCGTCTAGTAACGAAGAAAGCAGCGAAGACGCGTTATTACAGCAGCAATTCGATGATGCACTTGAAAAGGCCTTCGAGCCTTGTAGAGCGCATTACGCGAAGTTAGATGCACAGCGGGCAGCTGCCCGTGAACAGCGCATGTCGATTATCGCTACCGTTAAGACAATGGACATTAACACGCCAGAAGCCGAGTTAGTGAAGGTTTTTGATAGAGCGTCTAAACAGTGGCATGCTGCAGGTCAGGTTGAACGTGAAATTTATGAACAGCTGAAGCAAGAATGGAAGGCGGTATCATCGCCCATCCAGGCTAAAGTGACTCAGTGGCAAAGCGATAATCAAGCTCAAAAGCGTGCGTTAGTCACTCAAGCTTGTCAACTTGCCACGGAAGAAGATGTCGCTGGCGCTGCCGACAAAGCTCAGCAATTGCAAAGCCAGTGGAAGCAAGTAGGCCATGCAGGTAAACGTGAAGAGAGTAAGTTGTGGGCAGAATTTAAAGCTGCCAATGACACCGTATTTGAACGTTTAAAAGCCGAGCGGAAAGTACAGAATAATGCATTTAACGCGTTAGTAGATTCGCTACTCAAGCAAGTGGAAGCGGTTGATATCAACAGCGATGATGTCACGTTTAGTCAATCAATGAGCGACGTTCGCGCTCAGTTAACCGACTTGCCTAAAGCGCAACGTACGAAAGTAGATAAAAAGATAGATACACTTGAAAGTAAGCGTGCTGCGCAAGCGAAAAACGCACAATCTCAAGCCCGATTGGCGCGGGCTCAGGCTCTGGTTTCTTTACTACAGCTAAGTGTAGGTGAGGGAAGTGGTGACGAGCAGGCTCTAGCGGAAACGTTAGGGAAGCGTTGGGCGAACGTATTGTGTCAGTCTACTGGAAATGAAACAACTCAGCACGACAGACAATGGTTAACGGTAGCATTAGAAGTTGCAACTGGTATGCCAAGCCCGGATGCAGATGCATCTATACGCTCTAGTGTACAGCTACAAATGATGACGTCTAAGTTGGAACAAGGAGAGGCGGCGACCGCCCCCGACATTCTTGCCGACTGGTTATCCTACGACTCTATAGATAAAGCGGACAATAATCTGCTTCAACGTGTTGTGGCAGTAATTCACGCTCACCCAGAAATTGTGGCTTAATCGGGAAAATAAATGGAAAACAGTGTAGAGTTTCAATTTGAAACAGAAATGTCTGCGTATCGTTTTTTAAATACCGTAAAGCATGTTGATGCTGAAGGGTTAAGAGTGAAGTTTGGGCGTACCGACCATCACGTAAGCGTACAGTATCGTTATGGTGTAGGGGAGTTTGATTCTACGCTTTCTACACTGGATGACCTTGCTCGAGAGTTAGGTGGTGAAGAAGTTTCTTAACGAGAACGTAAGTCTGGGCAGATTAAATCAGTACAAACAAAAAGGGCCAGACATTGTCTGGCCCTTCTTTTATAAAGACGTGATTAACAGTCTTTATCTTCAGCGTTTGCGCCTTCTTTCACATCTTCACAAGCGTCTTCAACGGCGTTACCTGCATCGGTAACCATCTCGTCTAGCTCTTCGCCTGCGTCTTCTGCCTCACCGTCACCGCACGCTGCTAGTGATAGTGCAAATGCTGATGCTACTAGTACCTTTGATAGATTTTTAAATGAAAACATATCCTTACTCCTTTTTCCTATTAGATATTCTTAGGCCTTTGGTGCCTTTCCACGTAACGCATTAGCGATAAGTGAAATTACCAACAACGCGATAAACACAAAGAAAAGAAACTGTGCGATACCTGTTGCTGCACCTGCGATGCCTCCAAAACCAAAAACTGCTGCAATAATGGCGATGATAAAAAATGTGATTGCCCAACCTAACATAACTAGATCCTCGTATTGCTTCCGTTACTTTCACAATAACTAATGCTATCTTTATGCCTATTTTTTAAGTGCATGAATTATATAGATTAAGTTTGTTTCAGATTGCAATTTTGAAACGTAATTTTCAGTGGCAGGAGTCACGATTACACAAGCGAATGCATTTTTTACATGATAGAGCAGAAGCCCTTTTCTCATCATTTAATTCAAGATGAAAAAAGAGGCAAAGCGAAAGGGAAAAACGCTTTGCCTATAAAAGGGAGGTGGTGACGCCCCACATAATCTGAGAAGATTGGGGGCTGAGCGTTACCTAGTTACCATTTGGGTTGTAAGGTAACGAAGATTGGTGAGCGACAATACGCAGGTCGCCATCACTGTCTTTCACATAGGCAAAGGTGTACTCTACTTTTGTTTCTCCGCCCTTAGTGTCAGTAAAGAAGTAGTTACCCATCGCCACCGCCATCCGACAACTGTTATTAATAATTCCTACATTGTCGAATTTCACGTTTGTATAAGGCTTAATCGCAAAACCCTTATCTTCCTGATAAGCGTCATTTCCACCGACAAAGTAAGAAAGCGCTGCATCAAAGCTTGAACGGAACTGATCATTTGCTGCAAGGGTTGGTTTAAACAGTACACTACTTAAATCATATCCGTACATGTCCTGGATAAAATCAGCCGCCTCGCCAGAGTAGTCACCGTCGTTACTAAACACTGCGCCAATACGTACAATGCCTTCACCCCACATCTTTTGTGCTGCTACAACTTCACGCTCTGTAATACATTCATCCGAATACAGTAATGCATTATCTAGCGCCTTAGCCTTCAATACACCAACGTTCGAAGTGGCGGTCTCATTCATTTGCGGTTTGGCCACTGCACTGCAGCCTGTTACTAGCATAATCGAAGCTGCAAGAAGCGTTGTTTTTGTCATTAACGAGTTTAGCTTTTTCATCGCGTGACTCCTCAGTCATTTGCAAAATAAATACGTGTTATTACCTAATTAAATTGCTGGGAGCAGAAGCTGTATAACGTTGTAAAAAGCGGTCTACAAATCTGCTCTGCAGTTCATAGGTTTAATGATAGCTAGATTGGGTGACGGAGACTTTTGTACAACATTAATAGAAGATTAATGGGTCATTAAGAATAAAGATGTTAAGACATGTATCGGTTCTGAACGAATGAATGTCTCATCTATCATGTTGATTAGTGTGTTTTAATGTCGTTTTACTTCATCGATATTACGTAATTTATACGCAAGCTTATTCGTCTACTTATAAACGAAGGACCGGATTTACTCGATTTTGCAGGCCCTTAGTCTGCTTTATAGGATGCATTTCAGGGAATGGGTGGTAGCTATGAATTTAAGGTAGTGGGTTTTAGGGCGTTCCACAGACTTGCTCGTGCAATTAAGCTATGCTTTTCAGTAACACTGATTGCGTACCGAAAAGCATTTTGTCAGAACACTGATGATGCAGTGTATAGATGTACAGAATGACGTTCAGCTAATTTGTATTCTTTGGCTCTAGAGGCTGTGACAGCACTTCTAAGACAGTAAAGGCGTTTTTACCTAAACGAGTTTTATCATTCGCCATTTTTACATCAATAGTAAAGTAGATGTCGTTAATCTGAGTATTTACAACATCGTTTGAGCTCGGGGCGGCCATCGGTTGAGCAACTTCCTCACAGCCTGACATAGTGCATTGCCTATCTGTTTGAAATATTGCTGGCTCATTTTTGCCAGCCGTTACTTCCCGCGCAATAACAGGCTTTTTATCAATATTTGTATTAATCACCTCTAGATAAGTAAAGCCTTGCTCTTGTGCGACTTCAGCGGCGCGATATAGAGCGTACTGCTGTACTTTGTCGGCCGGAGTTTTATCAGTCGCTTTAAAAAGAACCTGATACTGATTTGCAGATACTTTTTCGCTCGAATAACCATATGAGGCTTTAGAGTTCGCTGATTTGTATGGGGTAGGGGCAGCTACTGGTGTCGATGAACACCCTGCTATCGCAAAGCTTAGTGCCGCACCTGCGGTGGCAAGAAGTACGCGGCCACTTTTAATTTTACTTTTGATGTTCATCTCACAAATTCCTTAATACTGTGATTACTGAAACAAAGAGAACAGCGCGGTTCTACCTAAAACCATTAACGCTCGGTTACGCTTTGCTTTAGGCTTAGCATCTACTGCACCTTTATATGCGCCAACAGAAGCTATGCCAAGTAAGGTCTCTGGCTTACCCATCATTAACGAACATTGCCTTTTTGCTTGTGTAAGTGCAACATCTGCGTGATGTTTTTGAGAAAAATAGGCATGTTCTTTTTGCGCAATATCTTTTATATTCGCTTTCAAAAAGATGTTCATAGTACTCACCTCATTATTGTTGACAGGGCACTGTCCATGGATTTGATCAAATGAACTTAATCAAAAGGGCTAATGCGCCTTTAAATCTATGCCTTACCCAAAGACCCTACGCCATGTTTGAATTAATCTGCTCAAACTTAGATAGTTAAACGCATTTTGAGCAAGCTTAAAGAAACCGAACGCCGCAAGACTATTAAGTGCTAATAACACAAGTGGTACCACAACGTAGTGCACGCCAACATTGTGAAGTATAGCGCCTATAGCAATATTTAAAATAAGCCAACAAACTGTACCAACCGCAAATGCTGCGAGGCATGCAAAAACAGTGACGAAAAAACTCTTTTTGACAAGCATGAGTTCACTATTAGTAAGCTCAAGAAATGCAAAGCCTTGTTCTTTTCTCTGAGAGAATGCTTCTTTAAATGCGTTGAATACATCGGAGAAAGACGGGTCGGGGTATTGTTGCTGTGTTGACTGCTCGTCAGGTGGCGTTTCTTTGGGTGTACTTTCTCCTGTCGCGTTTTCATGGAGCTTCGCCTGCGCCGAAGGCGGCGTCAGACGAAATGGATTTTCATTGCACGTGCGAAACCGTGCTTTGTGAAAATCTAGCGCTTTCATGAATCTACTTCTTACGGAGAAGTGACGTTACTAGCATACCTGCCGCAAAAGCGATACCTGCAGTTTGAACAGGATTTTCAATTGCAAATTTGCGTACTTTTGATGCCTGCCATTTCTGCTCTGCTAAACGCTTTCTTTCAGACATGTTTTCAGCAGATGATGAGGCTGTGCGACGAATATTTTCTTCCGCCACGCCCGCACTATCGGCAAGCTTGTCTACTGACGCATGAAGGGTATCTTTTAGTTGATCCGTTACTGGGTGACTCGGTTCAGCCACACCGTTAGTGCTATTAGTTTTAACGGTTTGTGGTTTTGCTGAAGCTTGTGTAGCCATAATACTCTCCTTAATATTTTGGGTTCACAATAACTGTTGCAACGGCTGTACCAATCGAATAAATCCTTTATTTACAATTAGATAGGGGGGTGAGTTATTTGGGAGGGTGAAAGGTTTGCAAGAGAAATGCGTTATCCTTGCAAACCCCTGTAATATTTTCTTAGTCGCTAAAACGAAAGCTTAGCTTCCACCTACGACAGATGCGAGGTCATCTTTTGAAACCGGCTTAAGCAGCGCGCTATCTATTCCTATCGATTCCATTGCTTCTTCTTCGGCTTCGTGTCCACTAACTATGGTAAGCAATGCATTAGGCAATTTTTCTTTAAGTTCGCCAGCCAAGTCATAACCATTGTAATCGGGTAACGTCAAATCCATTAACACGTGATCAAAGTCATTGTCTTGTGCGGTGCTAAGCGCATCAACACCACAGTACTCGGTGGTGACTTCATGACCTAAATGAACTAAAAACAACTGCAATAGCTCTGCAGCATCTTCATCATCTTCAATTACTAAAATACGTTTACTAGAAGGGCTTCCGTCACCTTTTTTCTGAGGGGTATCTTCAGCTGCAATGTCTAAATTCGTATTGGATTCAAATCCATTGCTTGACGGCATGTTTTCCTCTGGTGCGTAAGGTTTCTGTATCGGCATGTCAGCAACCTGTGCTTCCACATTGGTAAAAGTAACGTGATCGCCAGGAGGAAGGTATTGTGAGAGAAGTTGAGCGAGTGCAAAGCGGTCTATTGGTTTACCTATAACGTCATTAAAACCTTCGCGTATTAGCGACTCTCTTAATCCTTTACGACTGGCTGCGGTGACCGCAATAACGGGAATATCTTTACCATGGCGACGAATAGCGTGTAACGCTTCAATGCCATTCATCACAGGCATGTGAATATCCATGAGAACGAGGTCAAATGGTTGATTGTGTTCATCGGCCTGTAATACAGCTTCTAGTGCCTTTACACCGTTTTCCGCGTAACTAATATCTGCCTGAGACTGACTTACAAGATGGCCGGTAAGGCGCCGAATTTCTCTTAAGTCATCGACAATCAGCACTCTGCCGGTAACATTTAAATCGATACTGCTAGATTCGACGGTTTGTATCTGACCGAGTTCTAGGTCGACGAGAGGTTGCTTGGAAATATCGCCAGGGTCAATATCGAATGTGAACGTACTACCTTCTCCAAGTCGAGATGACACGTCTATATCGCCGCCAAGCTTGGTGACAAGCTCTTTACAAATAGCTAAACCTAAACCAGCACCACCGTGATTAGCGCGCATTACATCTTCAATTTGCTCGAAAGGTTGGAAGATGTTGATCAACTTGTCTGGTGGCATACCTATGCCAGTATCGTCTACGGAAAATCTAAGTAGCTGAGGTTTTTCACTATCTGTTGGGTTTTCATCAAGGGTTATAGTAAGTGTAATACTGCCCTTATCGGTGAACTTAACCGCATTAGAAATGAGGTTAAGCAGCACTTGGCGAAGTCGGGTGGGATCTGTCTTAATAAATTCAGGGATTTTGGTGTTAGACACCACATTCAAACTTAGCCCTTTATCTTTGGCGTTCAAGCGCATTAAGGAGTGAATATCGGTAAGAAAAGCAGATAAGTTTACATCTTTAATGTTTAATTCTAGCTTCTCAGCCATTATGCGTGACATATCAAGTAAATCATTGAGCAAGCTCAATAAGTGTTTGCCGTTTGAATGAATTATCGATAGCTCCTGCTGAAACGGGCTATTCCTTGCGTCATCAATGAGAAGTTCTGTATAGCCCAAAATAGAGGTGAGAGGCGTGCGCAATTCGTGGCCAAGGTGGGCTAGGAACTTGTCTTTTGCTTTGTTTTTTTGTTCAACCTTATTGCGCTCAATTCGCTCGTTTTCTATATCGCGACGAACCATGGCATAACGGATAGTACGCATAAAACGTGGCGATTCTATCTCGGACTTTTGAAGATAATCTGCGGCTCCCGCGCGCATCACCATTTCATCTACAGTAGCGTCTGACTGACCCGTTAAAATAACCACTGGCAGACTAAATTGGTTCGATTTAAGAACACCCAGAACGTCTATGGCATTCTCAGCGCCCAACAAATAGTCAAGCAAGCATAAATCAAAGTCTTCCGTCTTAAGCGCTTCTATGGCGTCAAGACTGTTTGTCACCCACGTTAACTCAAACTTAGGTGACTCACACTGTTCTAGATAGTCAGAAGTTAAGAAGTAATCATCTTCATCGTCTTCTACCAATAGAATTTTAATAACCTCTGACATCTAGTACCTCTTTTACTCGTGTGGTAACTCTACAAACTCGATCCAATAACGACCTAAAGCACGCATTAATTCAACTAATCCTTCAAAATTAACGGGTTTAGTAATGTAAGAAGCGCAACCGAGGTCGTAACCACGGAGCATATCTTCTTCTTCTTTCGACGTTGTTAGGATTACAACCGGAATACTGCGTAGTTTGGGGTCGTTTTTAAGTTCCTGAAGTGCTTCGCGACCATCTTTTCTTGGCATGTTTAAGTCAAGCAATATAAGGCTAGGGCGAGGCGCCGATGCTGGATCAGAATATTTTCCCTCGTGACGAAGAAACTCTAACAATTCCACACCGTCTTCAACGCAAAACAGATTGTTGAGGACGCGACTTTCTTGCAGCGCGTCAACGGTTAATAGGCGATCATCCTCATCATCATCGGCCATCAAGATATTTATTGGCTGGGTTTGTTTACGCGTCATTGTGTGTCTCTCCATTATTGTTGTTAGAACCAAACGGCTCGCTATCTACCGGCACTATTATTGTAAAAGTAGCCCCGTGTCCTGGTGCGCTCATAGCAGTAATTTGACCATTATGCCTTTCTACTATGCGTCGGCATACCGCAAGCCCTATACCCGTACCTTTATATTCACTTCTACCATGCAGGCGTTGGAACGGAGCGAATATTTTCTCTGCGAATGACTGGTCAAAACCAATGCCGTTGTCGGTAATTGCAATTTTTATCCAGTTATACTCTTCGGACATAAGTATATCCTGAGTATCTTCTTCGCTGGCTTCTTGTAAATTGACTTTGACAACCGGCGTTACACCTTCAGTTTGAAATTTGAGCGCGTTAGAGATTAAATTTAGAAATAATTGTTCAAGCTGTGTCTTATCCCCTCGAATGGAAGGCATATTTTCGCTTACATCTATCTGTGCTGATTTTTCATCAATGGCGATCTCTAAATCGCCTAGAACGCTCTGTATAACTTTATTTAAGTCTACATCATCAAAGTCTTTTCCCCGGGTTGATACACGAGAAAAGGCAAGAAGATCAGATATGAGCATCGACATGCGCTCTGCTGCGTTTAGCATTCGCGCTAAATAATCCTTGCCTCTCTCATCAATAACATCCTTGTATCCTGACTCTAGTCGGTTTCCGAATGCCCGAATTTTGCGAAGGGGTTCTTGTAAATCGTGTGAAGCGACAAATGCAAAATCTTCCAACTCTCGATTACTTCGTGCTAATTCATCGGAGTAAATACTGAGCTCTTGTGTCCGTTCATCTATGCGATTTTCTAAGTCCTCATTGACAGATTCAAGATCGGCCTGATACTTCTCGTGCTCTCGCGAGTTAATTTTCAATAATAGGAAAACTGCAATAACGAGTAGTAGGGTAGTAGCTGATGAGATGATTAATGTGTTTACTGAGTCTCTTCGCAAGCTCATCAAATTTGCTAAATGCGTACCTTGCATACCGCGTTCGGACCCATCGATTTCGCGAAAAAGCCCTTCAAAACGTTTATATAGCAGTATACCTTTGTCGCTTTTAACTAGACTAATAGCCTCTTGCTTTTTCCCTTCCTTAACAAGTTCTACTACTTGAATAACCTCGTTGACCTTTGCTTTAGTTAGCCTTAGCAATTCCTCAATTCTTGCAGATTGCTCATTAATATCAGACGAAAAAGAACTCACTTCTACCTCGTCCATCAACTCACCGATGACACCAAGTGTTTCAGTATAGTCAGTTAAATACTCTTCATCGTCTGTGAGCATATAGCCGCGTTGACCAGATTCCACTCGCAGCACCGCTACATGAAGCCTATTCACTGCATTGATTACACGATTAGTTGTAAATAGTCGCGCCTCAAGTGCTGAGAGGTCGTTAAGAGTACTTACTACATAAAAAGAGTTTGCAGTCATAACGACAATGATGACAACAACCAAAATTATCCAGCTGTAAATGGAAGACAGAACTTTAGAGATCATTTAATTATTCCGCATCGTTCTTACCCAGTTCTGACGTCATTTCAGAAAGGGTCTCGCTGCAGTCTTTTGCACTGCTTATTATTTTATCTAACGCCGCTAATGCTTTTTCGGGCGCAACATCACCATTTAGTGCCATTTTTACTAGCTCCGCCTGCATAGATATTCTATTTAAAGGCTTGCGAGCATCATGTACGAAAACACTTAGACGTGAGAATTCCTCGCTCGTCATATCGAGCACCCCTTATTATTCATCTTTGCTTAGATCGCCGTAGGCATGAAGGCGGTTGTACAGCGTTTTAGTACTTATCCCTAACATTTCTGCGGCCGTGGTTTTATTGCCACTTACTTTTTCTAACGTGGCGTAGATAAGCTCTTTTTCTACATCTTCAATCGTTCTTCCAGCTTGAAGGGCAGGTGTCGTACTCTGCTTCTGTGCAAAAGGAGATTCAATAGTTTTAGGAAGTTCAATCTCACTCTTCTCAGGGTCACTCATAATTGCTGCACGGTGAACGAAGTGTCTTAACTCACGAACGTTTCCTGGCCAATCATAGGCTTGAAGCGTTTCAAGTTGATTATCTTCCCATTTAAAATTAGAACCGTTATCTTTGTTAAATTCTGCAATAAAAGTTTTCGCTAGCAGCGGAATATCTTCTTTTCGTTCACGTAATGGTGGGATAGTGATTGGGAAAACGGCCAATCTAAAATAGATATCTTCGCGCAACACTTTGCTTTGCGCTATTTCTTCCATTGTTCTGTTTGTTGCAGATACTACGCGACAATTTACAGGTATAGATTTTGTGCCACCTACGCGAAGCACTACTTTATTTTCAAGTACGCGCAAAAGGTTGGGCTGCATATCGATGGGCATTTCTGTGATTTCATCTAAGAAAAGGGTGCCACCTTCCGCCTGCTCAAACACACCTTCTTTACGACCTACCGCACCAGTGAAGGCACCTTTTTCATGGCCAAACAGTTCACTACCAATCAATTCTTTAGAAAAGGCACCACAGTTTGTGGCGATATAAGGACCTTCACTTTCAGAAGCTCGGTGAATTGCAGCAGCAACCACTTCTTTACCAACGCCACTTTCGCCTAACAGCATGACGTTAGCACTTGTTTTACTGACTCTTGAAATGAGTTTGTATAACTCTTTCATCACGGGAGACTCGCCTATCAGCAAATCGAAGTGTTTTTCAATTGTTTCTTCTTTAGGTGTTGTGTCTTTTTGTTTTTTACTTAGAACAGCCTCAATTTCTTCGCGCTGTATTGGCTTTACAAGGTAGTCTACGGTAGGGCCACATAAGCCTTTAATCACGCTTTTAACCGAAGGGTGACCAGTAATTAGAGTAACGCGAGGACGCTTAGGAAGCGCATCAAGTTCATTAAATAGATGAGCGCCACTACCATCAGGCAGCATAAAATCTAACAGTACGTGATCGAATGTTTCTTTCTCAAGCCAATCACGGGCTTCAGCTAATGTAGCAGCGGTTAGAACGTCGTGGCCTAAAAATTCAATAATAGTACAAGCTACTTCTGTAAACTCGGCGTCATCATCAACTAAAAGTACGGTTAGCACGTGGATGTCCCTCTCTATTACTTTCCATTTAAAATATGGAATAAAATCAATGTTATAGTTTTATCATAAACAGCAAGGAAAAATAACTAGATACCTAGTTTTGATCGTTTATTTCCAAGCGTTATGTTGTATAGGTCATGTAACACTACATTAGCATTTAAGTAACTCACCTCAAGCATGTAAGCTTAATTCAGCGAACGACTGTTTAATACTTCGTTTCCACTATTTGCTCTAACCGGGTTTCGATCTATCAAATACAGTCTGAGTGTTACCTATTTACAAACGACTGCAAAAAGTATTCCCATTACCTTATGAATTGTGTGTGCATAGAGCTATGGCACATTTTTCGCACAATTTGTTGGGGGAGCAATTTTATAATTGGTGGAAAGAGTAGATAAAATTTACCGAAGGTTTGCGCATAGTAGGTCCGCATTTGCTCTCTGAAATTAGGGGATTACAGCTAAATTTATGTCAAAGGAATTGAAAATGTGGGCAAAAACAGCTGAGAGATCAATGACCTTAACCGAGCTGCTGACAAAAATGCAGCCTCGGGCTAGTCAAAATTTATTTTATTTTGCAGACTTTTGGGAAGTAATGGAAAAACGGGGATTTGGCCCGATGCTAGCGCTTCCTTCCTTTATCGCCTGCACCCCTATAGGCGCTATTCCCGGTGTACCTTCTTTAACCGGTGTGACGATTTTACTTATTGCATTGCAAATATTACTCGGTAGCAGACATCCATGGTTACCTCAAAAAGTTATGGATATACATTGCGATGCTGATCAACTACGCCATATAGTGGAAAAAATAAAACCCTATGCGGCTAGTGTTGACCGATTTCTCGTTCCCCGTTGTTTTTTTATGAGACAGCCCGTGTTCCGCTCTTTAATTGCATTGAATTGTGTGGGCTGCGGCTTGGTAATGGTTCCGTTAGAGCTTATTCCCTTTATGGGTCTTATTCCCGCATTGGCAGTGTTCATTATGGCGGTTGGAATGGCTACAGACGATGGTGCAGTAGCCTTGATAGGTGTAACAATCTCGTTGTTTGGATTTGTGTTAGGCTTTCAACATTTGCCTGCAGTGGTGAGCTAATGCGCGAGCTACTTATACATCAATCAAGCATAAACTCAGAGGTAGGCAAGTTCATTGTTTGGTACCTCAGTTCTCCCATAAATGCGCGTGCCGCTGGGCCTAACGTGTCTCCATCTTCGAAAGAAAGATAGAGAAGGGCTTTTCTCAACGCCGCATTGTTATCCAAAGGAAGCGGTACTAACGTACCATTTTCTAATTCATCCTTGATAATGGCTATAGGTAGCCATGCAAATCCTAATCCTTGAGCGATGATATCTAAAGATGTTCTCACGTGACTCACTGTCCAGCGCTGTTCTGCACCCAGCCAACCCACATCCGCCTTGCGCTCTGCAGATGAGTCGCGAACGACAATCTGACGATGAGTTTTAAGATCCTCTAAGGTAAGAGTTCTATTTAATTGATGCAAAGGATGTTTAGCATGAGCCACCGCGGCGAACTCGATTTCACATAAGTCTTCGCTAAAACCATTCGGAAAGACAAAGGGAGAAATGCCCAAATCTACTTTTCCGCTACTTAATAACGCGTTAGCTCCGCTAAGGACGGTTTCCTCTATTTCTATGCGTAAGAGAGGAAACTCTGCAGAGACTTTGGCAAGCACGTTATACAATAACTCAGAAGGGAAAATAATATCCACAGCTATACGTAGTGTTGTTTCTGTTCCTACTTTTAAGCTACTTGCTACCGCTTCAAGCTTGTGAGCTTCGTTAAGCAAAAACGAAGCGCGGCGATACATGAGCTCACCCTGCGGAGAAAGCTGTACTTTACGGCCAATATTTTCAAATAGTGTTACACCAATGGCATTCTCAAGTTTTTGAACAGCGTGATGAACACTAGATTGACTTTTATGTACTTCTGCAGCTGCTTGATTGAAACCACCAGCATCAACAACGGCTTTAAACATACGCCATTGTTCGAGTGTAGATTTAAGCATACGACGCCCTTAACCCGCTTTATGGGCTACTTATAGCATAGACTGATTATACAAGTCACTTTTCAAGAGCGAGGTTAATAGATGATACAGGACACGTTACTAC
Organism: Alteromonas sp. ABM1_013; assembly: GCF_056160505.1. NCBI lineage: Bacteria > Pseudomonadati > Pseudomonadota > Gammaproteobacteria > Alteromonadales > Alteromonadaceae > Alteromonas > Alteromonas sp. ABM1_013. The sequence goes on along the minus strand of NZ_JBSWXH010000005.1, from coordinate 237,244 downwards.
TGATACGTTCTCGTATCCCATAAGCATTAATTGCTCAGCGGCTAATTTGGCACGAACGCCAGATGCACAATGAATGTAAAGCGGTGTAGAGGCATCTTTGAATTTCTCCAGTGCTTTCATCTCGAGCACGCCTCGTGGAATGTTGTGGGCAGAGGGGACTGGCTGGCTCGCTGCTTCATTGCTTTCCCTGACATCGATGAGAGCGCCATTATTGTGCACTAGCTCTTCTGAAGCTTTTTCTGCAGTGACGCATCGAATATCGAAACTGATGTTCTCAATCCGAGTTTTAATATCTATTAGCATAATACTTTCAATTGATAACAACTTTATGTAATTAAGATAAGGTTAATCTAATGTAAGGATCGAATCTCAATAAAACAATATGAATTACCGGAATTCGTCGCATATAATGGCAAGTCGGCAAAATGTCTTATACTTTAGTATAATTAATAGCTAAATTATTGCCAGAAATGTTAAAGAAAGGAAGTGCTTATGTCTGAAGATATGGTAATAGGTTCAGAGGATATAATGGAACATGCGGTGGAAGCTGAGATCTTCCTTAAGCAATTTGCGAATAAAACACGTCTTATGGTGCTTTGTTCATTGTTGAAAGAGGAAAAGTCGGTAACCGAGCTTTTAGAAGTAGTCAATGTTTCACAGCCCGTGATTTCTCAACACCTTGCGCTATTGCGAGAGTCGAAAATGGTAGCTACGAGAAGGGAAGGGCAAACAATTTACTATCGACTAGCGGATGAACGTGTCAAACGACTTATTGCGCTTATGGACGAATTCTTCTGCAAGTAACTTTTTCGTATCCATTATTACAACGACAATGTCCGTGCCAACACGGACATTATATCGTTTAACATTTATTCAAATTCAAATCTTAGACGATTTATCCAGTTGCTTTCTCAAAAGGGCAATGTAGTCCTCTTCTGCAATCCTATCACTATCAACCTCTGGTCTATTGACCAATTCGTCATGACTCAGGTTGACCGCAACACAGTGTGCCGCCCAATCGATATTTTCAATGTCTCTCGGTAATAGCGCAAGATGTTTACCGCCTGGAAGCCAGTTATTGGTATCAACCACTAGCATCACAATTTTCCAACTTCGCGTGTCGATTATAAAATTGCTTATGTGTCCAACGTTGTCGGTAGTCGTAGCAACCTCATAACCTCCCACTTCGCCAACAGCCCTCAAATGATTACTCGTTTTTTCAGGGTGAAGTGTTTCGGATTCTTCTGCTTGCTGTAATTCAACGAGCTCATTGGGATGTGCAAATTCTCCCCATGCCCCTGGCCCAATCCAGTAGTAGCCGTAACCAAAGTACTTGAAGAGGTTTTCTTCATACTCTCTAGAAACGGGCTTATGTTCATCAATTGACGGACTATTCTTTAACTTTTTAACAGTCATATTTACGTGAACAGTGTCATCACTGCTATCTAGCTCTGTCACAGCGATAGGAGAAATAACAACTTTTCTGCTAAGAGGAAGCCACGTATTTGTATCTGCAACCAAATAACGTACGGTAAACGTTTCATCGTCAAAGAGAATATCGCGAACACCGCCTACCTTGTCATCAACGGCGTGAATAGAAAAGTGAGTAAGCTGTTTTGAACTAATGATCATCGTTGCGCCTCCTTTGCTAGGGCTCTTTGTATAGAGTGACAGTTACCATTAGTTAATGTCACTCTTTAATACTCTAAGTGTAGACAGTCCTTAACCTTTCTTCATTTTCTTCTTGCATAGCCTTGATTGAGATCATTTATCATCTAAAACAAAAAAAGCTCGCCTGAGCGAGCTTTATAATGTGAACTGGTATGATTTTAACTTAGGCTACATCAAATTCTTCTTCAGAGTAATCATCATCGTATTCTGATTGATTGCTAGCGCTGCTGTGGAGGGTATAAAAGTGTTTTTTCCCTCTTGCCAGCCTGACATATTTTGCCCACGCTTTTTCAAGGTTATTCACTGCTTCAACTTTGCCATTGATGAATGCAACGAAATGTTGCTCATCTTCACTTTCTGGCGAAAGTTCACCGCTTTCAAGGCCTAATAAGGTCTTGCCATAGTTAGTTAAAAGATCTGCTTCAGTGATACTGAAGTCACCTGATTTACGAAAGCCATAGGGAAACTTTTGACGGTCAATATATGGTTTTGGAGATAGTCGAATAGCTAAACTTTTCATGTTGTACCCAACGTATTGTTTTGTTCAGCGCACTTTTAAAATAAATAAAAATGAAGATAAAACAAAAGATTTTTCTCTTATCAATAAAAAATTTTTTAACGGGTTAAAAAGTAACGGAGACTCAGAGGAATATTCTTGCAAATGGGCCTTTTTAGAAACTGTTCGCAAAAGATTTGTATTCTTTAAATGCATGAAAAATAAGAGTATATCCGAATTTTTTTAAAGGGTTGCTGTTGTGGGCGTATTGTCACAAAAATGACATATGGATTAGCAAAACACGCATGTGAGAAAGCAGCAAAGATATCATCAAAAATTCTTGTCGCTACGATGATTAAAATTCGTTTTCTATTTTTCGGCTTAGGATGATAATTAAAAAGTGTTAACAACCCAGAGAAGTCAATGAGTAAAGACTATCGTTACCAGCGTGATGAATGGGACTCGGTAGAAGAGGAAGATCTTCACGCAAAGAAAACAAATTCTAAACGTCATAGCTCTGTAAAAGTAAAACAGAAGCGTGACTTGCAACGTCGTGAAAAGCAACGACGTTTGCATCAAGAAGAGTATTAATTAAGCGAGTTGATGAATTTTTAATTAAGCGCACCGGTTATAGTGGTGCGCTTCTGTGCATTTGTATTTACTTACCGTATTATCTATGTCAGTTTAGAGTCATATCAATTCGGTTGTAAATTAAGCATGGATATACGCTTTCTCACCACTTTTATAGAGGTGACAAAAACACGTCACTTCGGTAAAGCCGCTGAAAATCTCTACCTTACTCAATCTGCCGTTAGTGCTAGGATAAAGTTACTTGAAGAGTATTTTCACACGACGCTTTTTATTAGGCAGCGCAACAGTATCCAACTTACGCAGTCCGGAGAAAAGTTGCTTCCCTACGCTAAGCAATTATGCGCCACACTCAACGAAGCCAAACAAGAGCTGCAAATACAGTCATCTGAGTATGTAGTTTGTGGAGCGACACAGCTCGCCAGTGAATTGCTATTGCCTACAATGCTAAGCCATCTTCACAACTCATTTCCTGATTGGTCTGTAAAGGCAGAAGTCTTGACCCTAGATACTCTTTCCCGCCAACTGCACGAAAGAGTTACAGACCTCGCTTTTTCTACAGAGCCACTCAAATCTGAGGAAGTAAATAGCACAGTTTTGATGGAACATGAAATTGCACTCTATCGTGTTGGAAAGAATTCGGATGCTGTTAATGCCGCTGATTTTGTAGCAATTGACTGGGGTACTAAGGCTAGGGACTGGCTTCTTACCGCCTACCCGCAGCTTCGCGATGCAAAATTAAGGACCAATTCGTTAAATCTTGCTCTTAACAACTTACTTAGCGAAGGTGGGGTAGCCGTGCTACCCACTAATATAGAAAAACAGATACCAGCCAATGTTAACGTGACTAAAATTGCGACCCTTGAAAACGTATCATTGAAATTATACATACACAGTATGAAGCAAATACGGCGTGTTGGCCTTGACGAGATTATAGACAGCGTATCTACAGTAAGTTAAATGCAACCAATAGGTTTTGCGCGAGTGCCACTATATATGGCACATAAATGACAGAATTAAAAAGAGAGTACTATGTCCCAAATACATCCTTTACTAGAAAAAAACGCATTTCAGCGCTTAGAAGCTAGCTTGGAGACGATTAAATCCGAAAAAAAATTGTTTATCCTTAAAGATGAACACGGTTGTGTCATGCTAACCACTGACGAAGAAGATGGTGTGCCGGTTTGGCCAGACGCTGAACTTGCGCTTTTGTGGGCCACAGAAGATTGGGCACACTGTGAAGCAATGGAACTCACTACAGAAGAATTTTTAACTAAGTGGGTTCCAGGTATGACGCAAGACGAACTCATGGTTATTGTTTGTCCAGTTCCAGCTGAAGAAGGTGAGGTAATTTCACCACAAGAGTTTGCTGAGTACCTTTAATGTATTATTCAGGGCGCTGCAAGTTCAAAAGTTCCGGGTGATCTTAAGCACAGAGCTTGGGGTAGTCATTTAGTAACTAGGTAGAAACAATTGAGCGGTAGTGTAATCAACACGCCACTCGTTGTCTCTACAGCTCTTGTTATTAGATAACCCAAGGGAGGTGTTATGTTTACTGAACAACCCACAATGAACAGCTTATTTAGTCAACTCGGTCTAGGAAGTTCAGATGAAGAGATCGCAGAGTTTTTCGAAACTCATAGAGGGCTAAATAAAAGCCAGCACTTACACGAGGCGCCGTACTGGAATGAAAGCCAGTCCGCATTTCTCAAAGATGCTATCGTAGAAGATGCAGCATGGGCTGAGGTTATTGATCAGCTCAATGCAGAACTACACGAATAATACTATTTAGCAGGCATCTACCGCATTCGTGGCTTATTTCTAATTTTTTGAAAAAAGGCAGTATACGCTTTGTTACACCCAAACATTGATGATTTGTGGTTTGTCCCCTTAGGGGGGACAGGCGAAATTGGTATGAATCTGAATTTATACGGACACAATGGTCAATGGCTGATGGTAGATTGTGGAGTATCATTTGATGAACCCCTCGTCCCGGCGTACAAAAGCGACGATTCGGTTGGTGGCAGCACTTCGCCTAAGGGTGCTAAGCATCGAGTAGTAGCGCCTGACCCAACTTTTATAGCGAAGCAGAAAGATTCATTGGCCGGCATTGTGATCACTCATGCTCATGAGGATCATGTGGGCGCTATCCCTTACCTCTGGGAACGGTTTCAAACGCCGATTTTCACTACCCCATTTACTGCTGAGGTACTAAGACGCAAGCTAGCTAGGAGCAAGCTTGCGAATCGAATCCCCATCGTTGAAGTAGACGCTGGTGACACTCGGCAAATAGGCCCTTTCAGCGTGAATTGGTTGGCTATTACACATTCTTTACCTGAGCCCTTCGCACTTAAAATTGAGACACCCGCAGGCACTGTTTTACACACTGCTGATTGGAAAATCGACGCTAACCCCATCACTGGATTGCCCTTTGATGTAGACCTTTACAAGCAGTTAGGTAATGAAAATATCCTTGCGTTAGTAGGCGACTCTACTAATGCACCTAAGCCTGGGTTTTCTATCTCTGAACGAAATTGTTATGACGGCTTACTCAGTACTATTTCCCCGCTTAAAGGCAGGGTGGTTGTGGGGTGCTTCGGCAGTAACATTGCAAGACTTGTTTCATTGGCTAGGGTTGCTAAAAAAACTAAGCGCTACATGGCGCTTTATGGACGTTCACTGTTAAACATGTACGGCATTGCAAAACAGCAGGGTATCTGGCCCGATGATTTACCGATAACCGACCCTCAACACTTGGGTTATTTGCCCCCTCATGAAGTTTTAGCAGTAGCAACGGGAAGTCAGGGCGAGAAAAATACAGCCTTAGCCCGCCTGGCTCGCGACAACCATCCACATTTAAGTTTGGACAAAGGCGATACTGTTATATTTTCATCCATAATTATCCCTGGTAACGAAGAGAGTGTAGGTCGTATGAGTAAGGCGTTGTCGGCAAAAGGCGTTGCGGTGATTCATAGCGAGGACAGTTCCTTGCCTATTCATGCCAGTGGCCACCCTTGCGCAGAAGAGTTAAAACTTATGTATCACTGGGTAAAACCTAAAATTGCTATACCGGTGCATGGTGAGCATGAGCATTTACAGGCACATGCAGATATTGCTAAGGCGTGCGGGGTTAAGAAACACTACGTGGGACAAAATGGCGATTTATATCGGTTATCTCCTCAGCCCAGCATTCGCCGCCAAGTTGTTCCAGTGGGGCGGGTGCCAGTTCAACAAGACTAAACTTTTCGAAAAAAGTAGGGTAGAAAGAAAAAGTATTTGCATAATTTAATCATTCTTTAATCCTTTTAAGACTTACTTTTTGCGTTATTAAACTTCTTGTCGCTAGTGTAATTAGTTTATTAATATCAATGCGATACCAGTATCTTAAGGAAGTGTAAAAACCTTCTTTTGAAATTGCCCATGTTTCGAACATTCTGGTACACTTAATTGCATAATAAAAATTTAAATTATGCGAACAACTTGTGATGAAGTTTTTATCCTACCTGATTCTTTTGGTTTTTACTTTTTGTACTTATGCAGAAGCTTCTCCACGGCTTACCAATCCAGTTTTCCAATCGCTCTCGACAAAAAATGGTCTGCCACAAGATGTCGTTAACGACATTGCAATAAGTGATGATGGGTTTGTATGGATTGCCACAGAAGGTGGGTTAGTGCGCTGGGACGGCGTTAGAACAAAACGGATAACAGATTCATCTAACACGCTACTTGATTCGTCAGTTTACAGATTAGCGCTGCAAGGCTCTGAAGGACTTTGGTTTAGCATTTTCGGAAAAGGCAATTACTATCTAGATTTAGCTACTCAAAAAATCGTTCAAATAGAGCCTACGAGTTACTACGATATTGAAGGTGTGGTTCAACACGCCCAGACATTTCATTGGTACACCAAAAATAAATTGGTCATTGCGCTTCAAGAAGAAGTTCAGCTTTTCGATACTGAAAAAAATAAATTAACGAGTATTGCTAAGCTACCTACCGAGCTTTTAGAAAATAACCATATCATTCGCGCTGCTATTACTATCGACGACATTTTGTTGATAGCAACATCCAAAGGCGCTTATATAAAAAATATACACGATACAGAACAGCCGCTGGTTAGCCTAGATTACTTAGGTGAAACACTACAGAATATTGACAATATTAACGCAAAATTTCTGCTGTTGGATAAGCAAAATAGAGTATGGATTTCGACGGTGCTTGGCGTATTCGTCACACAGAAAGAAGACTTTTTAGCGCAAGTGAATGGCGTTAAAAGGAATGTATTTGAACAGGTAGTTCCTGATAGGAATGTGTGGACTATGGTTCAGCACAAAGACAATGCGTTCTGGCTGGGAACTAATAAAGGCCTGTATCAACTAGTCAAATCTTCAGAAGGTTGGGAGAGCGAACACATTTTAGAGCCTAACAACGGGTTCACTGAAATCTCAAATAAAAAAATTTCAGCAATAGCGAAAGATGAAGCTGATAACTTGTGGATGAGTTCCGTCTACGCAGGCGCGTTATATTTTGGCGTTAAAAGTGCTGACATGTTTACTATTCAGAACGAGCGAGCGGGAGCAGACAGCACATTAACCAGTCATATAGTGTGGACCTTCGCGGAAACCGAGCCCAATAAAGTATGGATAGGTACTGACAATGGGCTAAATCATTATGACTTCACAACAAAAACATCTGACAAATTTCTTTATTCTGACAACAAAGTTTATGGTAAGGGAGTGGTAGATAAACTTATTCCGCTGCAAAACGGAAAGTTATTCGTAAGTACTTATGACGGCATCCGACTCTTCAACCCGAAAACAGAGGAATTGTCTCGCCCAGAAGTACTTAGTGGAGGAGATAATGCTGTTTTTGATACTTATGTCCCTGGCATGGTTCTATCTAATAACGATGTTTTATACTTTATTGGATATGAGGGCTTTTTTAAGTATGACGTAAATAATAAAGCAATCTCTCCACTTAATTTAGACTCACGAGTTTTCGATATCAATTTCTCTTACGGCTTTATAGGGCAGTCTTCCTATCACAATAATAGGTTGTTCTTGGCTACCAAGGGAGGCTTGTGGTTAATAGATCCTGAGACTTCGCAACATGAACTTGTTTATCGTTTCCCAGAGTCGCAGCGCGGAAACGAGCGCTCAATATCATCTTGGGTCATTGACGATATGGGCGTACTATGGCTTGCCTATAGTGGGGTCGGTTTAATTGGCGTCGATGCCGATACATTCGAACCCCTATACAATTTAAACGACACCAATATTCTGTTATCAAACATAGTTTACGGGCTTCAAAAAGATGAGTTTGGGAACATCTGGTTTAGCTCGCATAAAGGCCTTCACCGGTACGATCCTTCCACTGCACAAATCAAGAATTTCATATACGGTCGTGAGTTAAGTGTTTCTGAATTTAATCAAGGTGCTTCATTGAAGCTTAATGACGGAAGGCTCGCCTATGGCTCAACAAGTGGTGCCGTAGTATTTTCGGCCTCCCAGCTTGAAAGTTTAGATACAGAGAGGAGTTTACTTAGCAAACAAACGGCTATAACTGAAGTTGCCGTAGACAATCGCGTTCTTAGCCAGCCCTTAAAAAACTTAAGTGGTCACCATTTTAATCTAGATTATGAAGACTATGGCTTAACCATTCACTTTTCTTCACTCGCGATGTCTGGAATAGGTAAAGTTAAATATTACTACAAGCTTCTTAATGGTGAGCGTGTAGTAACAGAAGGTGTTACCGACGATGCGAAAGTAACCTTTACTAATATTGAGCCTGGAGATTATGTGTTCACCGTGGCGCCGACGCCAGGTAGCTTCGAGTTTAACGTATTGCCGGCAGAAATAACGCTCTCCATGCCTTATGCTCCACTTCGTTCGCCACTGGCTTACTCCTTATATGCCACGCTTGTTTTTGGCCTTTTAGTGGCTTATTTGCTCTCTAGACAACGTCATTTGTTTAGGCTTCAGAAGGCGCAGCAACAGGTTACCCTATTTAGCGATGCGTTTAGACAAACTCGGGACTGGGTACTCATTTTTGATAAGAATAAGCGTTTGGTTGCCGCGAATCCCGCCTTCGAGCAAGTGTTTGGATTTAATAGCAGGGAGCCACTACCTAAACAGTTATCTCGTCTATACCTGCGTTATCCCAACCTTAATCGTCACCTTTCGGGCAAGTTGCCGGAAATGCAAGGCGGTGATTTTTGGAAAGATGAAACCGTTATTGATGGTGCTGACGGTAAGCGTTACGACGTTTTGATAGATATAACAGCGGTAAGTGGCGAAACTAATGACGCAGAACACTATCTGATTGTTATATCTGACATCACCGAGCAAAAAAATGCAGAACGCAAGCTGCTTAAAATTGCCACCTACGACAGCCTTACTGGTTTGGTCAACAGGACGTTATTACTCGATAGACTTGAGCACGCCATAGGGCTTGCGCGTCATCATGGGCATCGTGTAGCTGTGATGTTTGTCGACCTAGACAGATTTAAAGGCATTAATGATAGCCTTGGTCACGATTATGGTGACAAACTTTTGCGCATTGTTGCTAATAGAATGCGAAACCTGGTGGCAGAGTCGGGTACGGTTGCGCGTCTTGGTGGCGATGAGTTCGTGATTGTTATTGAAGAGGTGGGCGCCGACGATGATTTAAGTTCATTTGTAGCGCAAATTATTGAATCGGTAGAAACACCTATTTCATTGGCTGAAGAAGTGCTTCGTGTATCTTGTAGTATTGGTGTTGCTTTTTACCCAGAAGATGCGTCTGAACCTGCCGAGCTTATCAAGCAAGCTGATGTTGCTATGTACAGCGCTAAAAAAGATGCGTTGAGCGGTTTTACTTATTTTACAAGTGATATGAATGAGCGAGCAAAAACACGCTTGCAGATAGAAAACAAAGTAAAACGCGCTTATTCAGATGACTGCTTCTTTAATCACTACCAGCCCATCATAGATGCAAGAACTAATAAAACAATTGGGGTAGAACTACTGCTTCGAGGAAGATTAGACGAGGAGCCGCTATTCCCCGACCAGTTCATTCCTGTTTTAGAAGAGCTTAAATACATCATTGAAGTGACCCGGCAAGCCATGCGCCGCGCAGCTGAAGATTTGTCTTTGTGGTATGAAAAAGGCTTTGACGGTTATGTGTCAATAAACCTATCTGCCCTGCACTTTAAAACTGAGTTCGACTTAAGCGGGGTACTAAGCCTGTTAAGCGAGTTTGGTTTACCAAAAGAGGCATTTAGATTTGAGATAACGGAAGGCGTATTGATGGACGATAGCGATAATGCTTTGCGGCAGATTGAGCGGTTCGTAAAAGAAGGCTTTGTTTTAGCGTTAGACGACTTCGGAACTGGATACTCATCGCTAAGCTATTTAAAACGCTACCCGTTATCGGTACTAAAAATTGATAAAAGCTTCGTTAATGAAATGGCACCGGGTAATGCCAACGAAGCCCTAGTAACAACGACCATAGCGCTTGCAACGAGCTTAAAGATGAGTTGTGTTGCAGAAGGCGTTGAGACGCAGGCACAGGTTGACGAGCTTATTGGAAAGGCCTGTTACTTCCATCAAGGCTATTTTTACGCAAGGCCATGCACGGCAGATGAAATAGTGCCCATTCTGTTTAAAAAATGGGCTGAGTGACCGTATCTAGTTTCGGCTTTTAGCGTTAAACAATCATAAAGAGTGAAAAGCCGAATGTATAAAAAAACTAAATTTAGCGCTCAAATTGTTGTTATTCATCGCAAATAATGTAAACGCTTGTTTAAAAAGCTTGTTTTTCAATAAAAAATAAGGCTTATTAGAAGTCTGTGAAATCATTGTAAAAATGAGCTACATTATAACAACATATGAGTGACTTATGCCGCTAGACATGACAGTAAACGCAAATACCACGGAAGTAATAACATCGCCATTAAGTATGTTGTACCACTGGGAAAAAGAACGTGGCAACGACGTATTTCTTACGCAGCCAATTAACGGTGAATATCACGACTACACTTGGAAACAAGTTGCGGAGCAAGCCCGAAAGGTGGCGGCACGTTTACGTGAGCTAGATTTCCCACAAGGCAGCCGTATTGGTATCTTTTCTAAAAACTGTGCAGAGTGGTTTATTGTCGACCTGGGCATAATGATGGCAGGTCACGTGTCGGTACCTATTTTCTCTACAGCCGGCCCTGATACGGTTCAGTATGTGCTGAAACACGCTGATGTAGAGTTGCTGTTTGTAGGAAAGCTTGATAATACTGCTGAACAGGTAGCTTCAATTCCTTCAGAGTATCTTACTGTTGCCTTCCCTTATCCAAACATTGCTACCAAACAGCAGTGGAAAGAGTTCATGGATATAGCGCCAATTTCTGATTTGCCTGTACCTGACATGAACGACATGATGACAATTATCTACACATCAGGTAGTACGGGGCAGCCTAAAGGGGTAGTCCATAGCTATAATACGGCTTGTTGGGCAGCGCGACGTTCACTGGATCAGTTAGGCATCAACGAAAACGATCGCACTATGAGTTATCTGCCCCTTGCACATATTACAGAGCGCGTGCTTGTAGAACTTTCAAGCTACTATAGCGGTGGAAAAATTCATTTTGTGGAAGACTTAGCGACCTTCCAACGAGATGTAGGTCATTGCCAGCCAACGCTGTTTATTTCTGTGCCTCGCCTATGGACGAAGTTCCAAATGGGCGTATTAGCGAAAATGCCGCAGAAAAAGCTAGATACCTTACTTAAAATACCTATTTTAAACAAAATCGTTGCCAAGAAGATTCGAAATGGATTGGGCATCAATAATGCGCGCCTATGGGCGAGCGGTTCTGCACCATTAGCGCCAGCTGTTATTGAGTGGTTTGCGAAAATCGGTATCTATATTTCTGAAGGGTGGGGGATGACTGAAAACAGTGCCTACGGTACTGGTAGTGTACCTTTCAGGCACGACAAAATTGGTTGTATCGGTAAGCCTTATGACGGTGTTGATATTCGCACATCAGAGGAGGGCGAAATTCAGGTCAAGTCGCCGTGCAACATGCTGGAATATTATCTAGAGCCTGATAAAACCGCTGAAGTTTTCACCGAAGACGGTTACTTGCGTACTGGCGACAAGGGTGTCATAGATAACGATGGCTACGTCAAAATTACCGGACGTTTGAAGGACATCTTTAAAACGGCGAAGGGTAAATACGTAACGCCAGCACCCATTGAAGCTAAATTTATGGAAAACCCTGTCGTTGAACAGGTGTGTGTAACGGGGACTAACTTACCTCAACCGGTTGCGCTTTTGGTATTAAGCGAAGAAGCGCAGAAGAAAGATAAAGCAAGTATTGAAGCGAGCCTTAAGAAAACCTTTGAAGCTATTAACGCTAAATTAGAGAGCCATCAGGTAATGGATCGCGTTGTAGTAATGAAAAACGAATGGAGTATTGAGAACGATTTGTTAACGCCTACACTTAAGGTTAAGCGTCATGTGCTGGAAGACCGCTTCGTTGACATTATACAAGGTAACTACAGCGATAAATTGGTGTGGGTTGACGCGTAAATCGCCCGTTTAGCTATATTTTTCTGACTAGATTAAAAAAAGCTCTGTCCTTAGACAGAGCTTTTTTGTAGTAGCCTTATAAAAACAGTCAGGCGTTAAACAGGCTATTCCTTTCGCACCTCTAGCCTCGACACAGCACTCTCTATTGTAAGCGCCACACGCCAATGCCTAATACACTACTGGGGTTAAGCATTATCGGGCTATAGGAAGTTTAAGAAGGGTAGCGAGCGCGTAAACCTTCGTAGACTAAGTCGCTAAAATCAGGTTTCGTTAAGTCAAGGGCATCCATAACTTCTACTAGGTGCTCATTGTCTTCGCGGCCTTCCCATACTTTAACGTATGTTCCTTCTTTGTAACCGTTATCTTGACGGAAGAAATTAAGAACATTTTTGCCAACATATTGCCGATACAACTCGTCAGCGGTCATTTCGCATTGGCTTACGATAAACATAAATAGTGGAACGCTGAATCGTTTAGCAGCGCACAGACCTGTCATTAATTCTAAATTATCAAGAAGGGACTGGTTAGATGCGTCGTAGTCTTTGCCATCGAAGGTTACTTGGGTATTGCCACTTGCCAGCTCAGACGCAATGCTTTTGGCAGACTCAGTGATATCACCTCTATATTCAATAATGCAGGCACTCAGCGCAAAATGCCAAATATCAACCAGCTCCATTTGAAGCTGCGGCAAGTCTTTCTTCTGTGCTTTCCACCATTTCCAGCCGTGATGCTCAATGGCTTCAACTGACTCAACCATAGCTGCACGCAAGTATCCATATCCTGCATTTAGCCAGTCTGGGTTTACTTTGGCGTTCATTTTATCTTGAAGAGAAAGCATGGTGGCGAGTTGTTGGGCGGTTAACATTGTTGCTCCTGACCGTGAATGTGTAATGCATCTTTTAAAGGCGAAATTGTACTTGAATGACGATGAAGGAGAAACTGCTAAATTTTAGCCAATAATAGTGAAGCATCTTCTTTACTAAGTGCTTGCTTGTGGTGCACTTGCACCAGAGTAAAACCATGACTGATTAGTCATATTTTCGAAATAACTCTAACTTATTGAATTGTATGCATTATAAAGTTGGCATTCTACCTGCAAAACCTAAAGAGTTAACAGTGCTGCCCAGTAGCGCTAACGTGAATGAGTGCCAGGCAACGCTTATTCACGTTGTTACTGAGTAGACCGTAAACCTTACCCATACAGATTTTTCGTGTCCTGAGGTCTGTATGGGTTTTTTTTGTCTAAAAAACGATACTCTTAGTTTTCTCGTACATCCGATACCTAGCTTTCTCCATTACTTGTCACTGAGTTGTTTGGATACGGTTGTTTATACCAATGCTTTAGTCCTTATTTTTATCTTCATAATACATTTGCTTATCTATTTTTTTTGAGAAATAACTTAACTACTTGGCCTAATGCGATACACTTAATTGATAAGTTCGACGATGCGTGCATAGTCTTTATACAGAACCTAATTGCACGTTTTACAAAGGATTTTTCGATTGCTTGCGTTATATCCCTCTAACAAATTAGAACACTTGAGTTTTCTTCTTACCACGCTTTTACGTCAGCAACCCTTGGGGGTATTTACGCCAGAAACTATTCTGGTTGAAAGCCCGGGTATGCAGCATTGGGTTAGTATGCAATTAGCCACCGAACATGGCGTGGCGATGAATATTGACTACCCGCTGCCTGTACGCTTTATGTGGAATACAGCACGCTCGGTACTAGGACAAGATAAAGTACCTAAGCAGTCTCCTTATCGTCGTGAAGTGCTGACTTGGCGCATTGACAATATTCTCCAAGATGACTCACTGATGAACGGTGAAGCTTTTGAGCAAGTAAATAGATATTGGAAAAATGCTGGTAGTGAGCAAGAGCAGGGCCTTCAGCGTCTCCAGCTCGCTACTGCTTTAGCTGACGTGTACGAACAATACCTCTTATACCGCCCCGACTGGCTGTTTAAGTGGGAAGCGAATGAACGGGCTGTATTCGATGATATGGAATTATGGCAAGGCGAAATTTGGCGTATTCTTGCCAAAGAGGAACCGTTGCATCCTGCCCGTTTGCATCAAATGACTATAGAAGCGTTAGGGGCAGGTGACATACCAAATGATCCCGTCAGTCATTTACCTAAGCGCGTTATTGTTTTTGCCATTAACACCATGGCGCCGCAACTAATAGCATTCTTTGACGCCCTCGCACAGCATATTGATATTCATATATTCCACCTAAACCCCAGCGTAAATTATTGGGGGGAAGCGAAAAGTAGTAGCGAACAAGCCAAGCTATTACGCCTGGAAGGGCTTAAAAAATGGATGGAAGAAGACCAGTCCAACCCATTACTTGGCAATCTAGGTAAGCAGGGCAGAGAGCTATTTAATCTTCTTACCGAACTAGACACGTTTGAGATAAGCGCTTTTGATTCGCCAGAATTTGACGAAGAGGTTGGAAACGGTGAGATAGAGCCTACCCGCGGTCTGCTGGACTATATCCACAGAGATATTTTACAAGCCGCTCAACCTGCGCCATTCACTAGCGAACTAAAACAAAATGATGATAGCGTTACTATCATGTGCACCCATTCCGCGCTTCGCGAGGTGCAAGTGTTGCACGACCACCTGCTCCATTGGTTATCCCAAGATAAAACGCGTACCCCTTCAGATATTCTTGTGATGTGCCCGGCGATTGAAAACTATGCGCCATTTGTTGATGCCGTATTTCACAGGGTTGGTACTAAAACCTTAGCTGGCACCGGGCAAGTTAGACTCCCCTGTACCATTGCAGATAGAAGCCCTATGGACGCGGAGCCTCTTATCGCGGCGTTTATGGCGCTTTTGCAGCTACCTGATAGCCGCTTTGGCGTATCGGATATTATGGATTACCTGCAGCTGGATTCTGTACAAAAAAGATTTTTAGTGTCCCAAGACGACATAGAGCAAATGGTGGTGTGGCTAAAACAAGCCCATATCCATTGGGGTCTTAATAGTACCCATAAAACCGCCGTATCAGAGGGCGTTAAACTAGATGAAACGTACAGCTGGTGGTGGGGCATTCGTAGGCTGCTAATGGGCATGTTGGCGCAAGACGCCGAAGTGGTTGTGAGTGACCTACTTACTATTCCAGACGTTGAAGGGCAAAGTGCGCTAACCCTGGGTAAACTTATTGATATAGTGGCAATGCTTGGAGAATTCGCACAAGAGTTAACTGCTCCAAGAACACCAGAGCAGTGGGCTAAAGCGTTAATCGACCTTCGCGATGCGTGCTTTATGCCTATAAAAGAGCAGCAGCAAAGCTGGGATCTTATTGCTAACGTTGCAGCCGATCTTGCAGCACGATGCGAAGAAGCAGATTACCAGCATGAATTATCCTTGCGCCAAGTCCGCGACCTTTTACTGAATCGATTCTCATCACCAGACGCAGGTAACCACTTCATGACCGGTCAGGTCACGGTATGTTCAATGTTGCCAATGCGAAGTATACCGTTTAAAAAGGTATGTATTCTTGGCCTAAACGACAGTGAGTTCCCAAGAAAATCAAGCCCGTTAGGCCTAGACTTAATGGCAGGTGCGAACCGTAGGGTTGGTGATCGTTCAAGGCGTTTAGAAGATAGATATTTATTCCTTGAAGCCATTATTTCAACGCGGGAAAGCCTGTACTTAAGCTACCAAGGCAACGATGTTACCAATAACAGTGAGCGCCAGCCTAGCCTAGTACTGGCTGAGTTTATGGACATGCTTGAAAATAGCTACGCTCTGGCCTTGTCTAGATATCGAGTACATGCGCCGCTTCACCCCTTTAGTGAAGAAGGATTTACTGGCCAATTGCCAAGCTACGAAACCGGTTGGCTTAGACTGGCCGATGCGCTACAGCATACAAAGTCACAGTCTGATAAGGCAGGTGAAGATAGCGACGGTTCTGACCAACTAGCGATGCCTGAAGAGTCATCTAATACGCTTTCAACACAGGTACTTCGACTATCAAATAGCCAAATTGCAAGGGCCTTTAAAGACCCTCTTGAGCACTTTTCTATACAAAGGCTAGGTGTAAACTTGTCACAGTCTTTTACGCTACTGGAAAACAGCGAGCCATTTGAAACCAATGCCTTGCTGCGCTACCAGGTGCTTGATGCCATCTTCTCATCACCTGAACGCAAAATGTCACAAGAACACGACTCAATGTCATACGGTGAACAGGTGATCACTTTTGCGTCACTTAGGGGCGATATTCCCAATAACCCCGTTGCCAGAGATGAAGTTGAAATGTGGAAAGAAGGGGCGTTGGCATTAAGTCAGGCTATGGGGCCCCATGATGCTGAACCTGTAAAGGCGCAGTTCCAAGGTAAATTCATTACCTTTACTACAACTGCCCTCGTTGGTAGCGACGCGTTAGTAGAGCTTTGTGCCGGTAAAATAGACGCCCACCGCGCACTGAGCTTTTTCATCTCTCAATTGATATTTTCATGCAGTGATGACGCAACAAAATACAGCAGTTATCCATTGGATATCTATTCGTGTTCATGGGAAAAGGGCGAAACGGTATTGAAAAAGCAGCGTTTCCCTTCTTATGGCCGAGAAACTGCGGTGAGGTTACTCTTGTTTATAGAACAGCTTTACATGGCTGTTTATACGGCGCCAACGCCAGTGCATTTAAGCTTGTTTGGCACCTTTATGCCCGGCACAAGAAACTCAGAGACTAAGCCCGTAGTTGAAAGCATAAAACCGGATATGTTTAACCATATCCTGTATGCACTACTGCATAGTACAGACATTACTTGTGAAACTGACAAAGCCATTCTTGAGCAAATTCAACAGGTAATTGACGAAGTCTGCCCGTTTGCTGAGAAAGACAGCGACACTACTAGCGAAATAGTAAATGACAGAAACGAAAAAGCGAAACAGATAGTTGGTCAATCTGCCGCACTTTTTAACACCATTGAACTACAGCGTGCGCTAACCGATTGGCAGCAAAGTAACGGTCAGTACAGTGCGGATATGGCAAGCAATCCTTACCTCAACTGGCTATTCCCGCAAGGTGTAAGCTGGAACGATGTCCCGCACTTGAGTGCCTTTGTAATTTTTTCCATGGTCAATAATGCGTCTCAGGAGGAGAAGTTATGAGCCAGAATTCTGTATCCTCTGAAAATTACAAGAACGAGCGACCCCATGCCGAGGCGCAATTACTTGACGTGGTAGCTATGCCGCTAAAAGGGCGACACCTTATCGAAGCAAGCGCAGGTACAGGCAAAACCTTTAACATTACGCGTTTGTACTTACGCTTGCTGTTAGAAAAAAAGCTTAACGTTAAAGAAATATTGGTGATGACCTTCACCAAAGCCGCTACCGAAGAGATTAAGGGGCGGATTGCAGCCACGCTAAGAGAGGCATTGCTTATTTGGCAGCAAGCCAAAGACAACGGCAACGAAATAGACGCTAGCTGCGACCCGGTTTATCAGAGCTTGTTTAATAGCTGCGATCCTGATGAGAGTTTAGCCCTATTAAAAGCAGCGCAGCTGGAGCTCGATGAGGCGTCGGTGTTCACTATCCACGGTTTTTGTCAGCACGTTATTACTCAGCTGGCGTTCAACAGTGGCTTTGCTATGTCGCTCAACTTAGGTAACGATACTAGTGACTTATATCTTCAAGCTGCCGAAGATTTCATTCGAAAAATAAGTAAAAGCGAGGACGATTTCAGGCTGTTGGCAGAGTCTGGTTGGCACACACCTGAAAACCTGCTGCGTGAATTTAACGCCAGCATAAAAAGTACTCTGACCCCATTAATGCTAACTGAGGACGACATTGAAGCTGCTTTTAACAAACAGCTGGATGACGCGCCAAACACGTCTTTGACCTATGCGAAATCTTTACTGCAAAGTGTGGAAGAAAACGAAGGGTTAATCGTAGAGCAGCTTATTAAAACACCGGCTCATAAAAAAGAAAGACCCCAAGAATTGGCTGCGCTTAAAGCATGGTTAGGCTCTTGCGTAAGTGAGCAGCAGTATTATCTCGCACCACCAGAAGCAGAGGCTTTTGTTAAGGGGAATCGATATGCTCGGAATTCTTCAGGCGTAAAGGAAATTTTAACGCCAATTAAGGAATTTGCTGGCGCGCTTAAAAAAGCATTTGCCGAGAAAGATAAAGCACTCGGCAAAGTACCTGTTTTCGAGCTGGTTATCGAAGCTATTGCCTTTATTAAAGAGCGAGTAGAAAAGCAGAAAAAGCAGCTGGGTGTTATCGACTTCGACGACCTTATTCGCATGTTAGCTGATGAGGTTATAAAACCAAACAATACCCTTGTGCCAGAACTTCGCAAGAAGTTTCCAGTCGCGCTCATCGATGAGTTTCAGGACACTGATGCTAAGCAATACGCTATTCTAGACTCGGTATATCCTAATTTAGCTGAAGCTGATGAAAGTGCGCTGCTAATGATAGGCGACCCGAAACAGGCTATATATCGCTTTCGGGGAGGCGACATTTTTACCTATTTAAAAGCCGGTAGGCAGGCGGATTACCGCTGGGTGATGAACACCAACTGGCGTTCAGTGGAAGGTATGGTGAGGGCCTACAATCGACTATTCTACGGTGCGCCGGTGGCATCAGGAGCGCCCACTGATGTATTTGGCTTTGGCATTAACTACAACCCTGTTGAATTTACCCCTAAAGCAGCTGCGGCTAAGACCCCCTTGGTAGACCCTGCTGAAGAGCATAGTGTACCGAAACGCAGTGCAATGAATTACGTGAGCATGTGTTTAGAGGAGAAAGAAAACACTAACATTATGCGGCGTAAAATGGCGCAGTGGATTGCGCAAGAAATTTATCGCTTGTTGAATGAAGCGCATTTTAAAGCGGCGGACGGTCAAACTACGCCAGTAAAACCTCAAGATATCGCCATTCTGGTCAAAGACAGAACCGAAGCAGGCGCTATCAAAAATGTATTACAGCAAAAAGGGCTGGCCTGTGTTTATTTAAGCGATCGCAGTAATCTATTTGCCAGTGCTGAGGCGAAAGACGTGCTTAGGCTGCTTAATGGCATTTGGCATGCAAATGACACCAATAAAGTAGCGTCTAGTTTAGCATCTCCGCTTTGGGGCTATAGCGCAAATACCCTTATCGAACTGCTTTATCACGAAGATGATGCTCAGTGGGATGCTGCTATTGATAAAGTACTGTCCCTGCGCGAGATGTGGCTTCAAAAAGGCTGTATGAGCGTACTGCTGCACTTAATGCAAGACAGCTATCAGCCCCATGCCGACAGTGTGGAGCGGGCGTTAACTAACTATCAGCATTTAGCGGAAGTACTGGAAAAAGCCAGCACTACACATCAGCGCCCTGAGCAACTACTGGATTGGTTGAATAAGCAAATCCACAAGCCAGAAAGCGACGAAGAGCTAACGCTTCGCCTTGAGAGTGATAGTCAGCTTATCCGTCTTATTACTCAGCATGGCTCAAAAGGCCTTGAATATCCTATCGTTTTTGTACCCTATGCCACGGGCTATAAAGACGCGTCAAAAAATGGAAAGGCGACATCGCAAATCTTTACCTATTACGACGAAGAGAAGCAAGACTTGCAGATGCAGCTGGGACAAACGCCACAAGCAATAGCTCGGGTTCAACGTGAAAGCGAAGCGGAAGATATGCGCTTGGCCTATGTGGCAGTAACCCGTGCAGCGCACCGCTGTTACATGGGGGTTGTACCTCTTGCCAACAATGAAAAAAGCGCTTTGGCACGAGCATTAGGCGTAAGTGGGGATAGCGGCGACAACGATTGGCCAAGTGTGTTAAGCAGGGTCGCCGCAGAAGATGCGTCTCATGCAAGCCACATCGATGGAGACGATTTCGAAGAAGTGTATTCAGGCTTTGAGCAAGAAGACGAGCTGCCACAGCTTAGCGCGTTGCAATTTACCGGCACAGCGAGTGAAGAATGGCGGCTGTATTCATTTTCAGCGCTGAGCCGTTTAACTACGGTGAGTACGAGCGTAAACACAACACCAGTAGAAGCTTCAGGTCAAGTACTTCCAAGTGTGCCCGTACTTCAAACCATTCGTGACGAAGAGGTGTACGCGACGGATTCACTTGTGGGGGGAGAAGAGCTGTTAGGCTCAAGCAATACAGATCCTTCTTTAAGCACTACAGCTACAATCAGTAAAAGTGACTTGCGTTTTACGTTGGAAAAAGGTGCAAGCGCAGGTAACTTGCTTCACGATATTCTTGAGAATAGTGATTTTAGTGAGCCCGAATGGGAAGAAGCTGGCAAAGAACTCGTTAAGCGCTTTGGCCTAGATGAAAAGCGCACGCCACTACTTTACGAGTGGCTTGAAGAAACGTTACAGACGCCCTTGTATCCTAAAATGCAACTAAGCATGAGTGATTTACCGTTAGCACAAACCCTGCGCGAAGCAGAGTTCTACTTTCCCATGAACGATACGCAATGGGCTCAGCTTCGCGATGTTCTTGCTCGCCACCGCCAATCTGTAGCTGACGCCATTGGTGGTAAGGCTGAAGCCGCGCCTCAGCTAATTACAACGAAATTACAGGGAATGATGCACGGTTTTATCGACTTGATTTTTGAACATGATGGTCAGTTTTTTGTAGCGGATTACAAATCAACTTGGCTTGGAGATACCTTAGATAGTTACTTACCCGCTGCGCTGTTTCACAATAATCAGCACCACCTATACGATCTTCAATACTTAATTTACTGCTTGGCGTTACATCGCTATTTAAAAAATACCCTGCCTGATTACGACCCTGATGTTCATTTCGGCGGTGTGTATTACCTTTACTTACGCGGTATGCACCCAGAGAACGAAAGGGGGGAAGGGGTGTTTTATACCGATATTCCTTCGTCTTTGCTCATGCAAATAGATTTAATATTTGAAAGTGGTGCTAATAGTGAGCAAAGCGACAATTTAAAAAGTGCAGGCACTACTCAACAGCCTTCAGAACAGCAGTAGTTTAGTTTCGATGACAAGTAGTGGCATCAAGGACAATATAGTTAGGAAAATAATGAACAACAATCAACATTCTGTATCGTCGTTTTTCGATAACTTGTTTGGCATCGAAGCTATCGACAAATTTGTCGCAAAAGAATTTGGCTTTATCGATGAACTCGCACAAGAAGAGAGGTTTATCTGGGCAGGAGTACTGGCGTATTTGTCATATATGCAGCGTAATGGGCATAGCTGTATCTATCTTAAAGAAGTAGCTGGAACAACCCTGTTTAAGGAAGACGACACCGGGCAAACCGTTGGTTCGATGACCGAAGTGCAAGAACGCGAAAGTGCATCATCTATTCACAATTCCCAAGCGGTCATATATCAACAAGAGCCAGAACAAGCCCTTAAGACAGGTTTAGTACTACCTCAACTTACGCCTTTACTAAAAATTGTAAAAAGCGCTTTGGAGAACGAACAAGTTGCTCAGCTATTTGTTTATGAAAACGGCAGGCTGTATAGCCGTCGCTATTATGAGTTTGAACAAGAGGTAGCGCGAGACATAGTGAAGCGAGCGGCGCTTACGCCGTTAACAGAAGACGCAAATGATAAAGTAAAGCAGCTGTGGCCCACTATATTCCCTACCGAAACTACAGATAAACAAGATTGGCAGCAAATTGCTGTTGCTAAAAGCTTGATGCAGGGGTTTTGTGTCATAAACGGTGGGCCTGGAACGGGTAAAACCTATACCGTGTTACGTCTATTACTGGCGCTACAGGCGTGTGACAAAGACCTAAATATTGTATTGGCTGCCCCCACCGGTAAAGCGCAGCAACGTATGACCGAGTCTATCGTTAACAGCATTGAAGGGCTTCGTGGCAAGGTGGAAGATGCTGCGCTTGATAACGTGCCTACTGATGCTGTAACGCTGCATAGATTGTTAGGTTTGCGGGAATACGGTGTATCGACCAAGTACAACCAGCACAACCAATTAGCCGCCGATGTGCTCATCGTCGATGAGGCAAGTATGGTCGACCTAGCGTTAATGACGCGCATTGTTCGCGCATTGCCAGACCATGCACGACTGTATTTTATCGGTGATGCCGACCAGCTTCCAGCCGTTGAACTTGGCAATGTGTTAGAGCAGCTAGTTAGTAACACAACACGCTTTGACGTAGAAGAGAATGCATCGCCGAGCGACGAAAGTAGCTTACACATTGATAGCGACCCACTTTCATTGGGGGGCGTACCCTCGTTAATGCGCCAGCATATTGCTACGCTGTGCCCTCATCTTCCTATGTTACCTGTTAATGAGCAAGCCAAAAGCTACGTGGCAACATTACAGGCACCGCAGCGTTTCAAAGGCCAAGTAGCAAAAGTAGCAACGGCAATCCAGAAAGGGGATGCTGGTGGAGCGATCGCTGCCATCACCGAAGAAAGCGATGAAAGTAGTAA
The DNA here is from genome assembly GCF_056160505.1 of Alteromonas sp. ABM1_013. Lineage (NCBI taxonomy): Bacteria > Pseudomonadati > Pseudomonadota > Gammaproteobacteria > Alteromonadales > Alteromonadaceae > Alteromonas > Alteromonas sp. ABM1_013. The sequence goes on along the minus strand of NZ_JBSWXH010000005.1, from coordinate 214,546 downwards.
AACCGCAAACCTAGCTGCCACCACTAAGTCACGCTTAAAAGAAGGCGTACGTTTATGGTCAGAAGGTGAAGTTGATAGTCGTGATTTACATGAATTGGCTAAAGAAAGTTTCTTTCCCATATTTGATGCCGATAGTGCTGAAGAAGCGCTTAACCGCCTAAACTATGTTAGGTGGCTCACACCGGTTCGCAAGGGTGCAATGGGAGTAGAGGGCCTAAATAGCTTGGTGTTCGATGCCATCAAGCACAAAATTAAAAAGCGAGAAGGGCACTTCTATCAAGGTCAGCCCATTATGATTGTAAAGAATCATCATCCACAGCGGTTATCTAACGGTGAAGTAGGCGTAATCTGGCCTGATAGCACGGGTAAACTGTATGCATGGTTTTACCAAGACGCCAAAGGTGCAGACCAACAAACCTCGTCAGGTACGGTCGAGAATGCTACTGGCGTACAAAACCAAATGCAAAAACAAGCGCTACGCAGCATATCGTTATCTAGAGTGCCGCAGTTTGAAACCGTATATGCCATGACCATTCACAAGTCCCAGGGCTCTGAATTTAACCACGTTGTACTTATACTGCCTAAGCCCGATAGTGAGAAAGCCGCCAACCTATTTCATCGGGGGCTAGTGTATACCGGCTTAACCCGAGCCAAAGATGGTTGTTTGATCATTTCAGACAATACGACATTTAGCCACATGGTTCAGCGAGTAGATAAGCGCTATTCAGGGTTGTCAGAAGCAATCAGCCTGCACTTAAAGAGCACATCAAACGCCACCGCAGTAATCGAGTAGATGAAAATGTACTCTGACCCCAAAATTTGGGGGTCAGAGTACATTTCTGCATTGTTATTTCACAGGCGTAAAAAGACATAGGCCGTGTTTGTTGATTTCGATAGGGGTCTTGCTAATTAGGTAAATGCGGGTTGGGGCGGTTACGCGCAAAATGCCGCCTTCAGCGTTTAAAAACTGTGAAGGAAAAAGCACAGAAATGTCGTCATTTTCTAGGCGGTTAGTTTCGGCTTTTATGGAGAAGTGCGACAAGCCGAAGTGATCTAGCCAACCCAATATATTATTGGGTGTCGCAACAAAATGGTCGTGCTTTAAAAAGCTGCTGTGTAATGTAATGTTCGCACCGAAAACAGGTTTGTTTTCTATCGCCATCTGCGTATTCGGCTTTATATGCAGCCGATATAGCCCATGTGACTCCGGCACAATATCATCATTTGCATCTGTATTATTCACTAGCGTTAGCATACAAAGTTTCACGAGGTAATTCTGATGACTTTATTGTGGAGGAGTTACGTTTTTCCTGCGTTGATGTGGATCAAGCGGAAGCAATGCTAGTCTAAAGCGTTTACAACTGCGCCAATATAGAGGTATGAACAAGTGATTGTTCATAAGACAGCAGACTCAATGAAGTTTTCTAAGGTATTATTAGCTTTGGCTTGTGACGACCTAGCGGTAGCTTGAGGTAATCGCGACTATGCTAACGCAGTTTAGATATCTTACATAAGGAGCAAGTGCTCATGGAATTGAATCAAGTTACACTGCCTGTTACCAATATGACTGAAGCGGTTGAGTTTTATCTTACACTTGGGTTCACCCAAATCGTTGATACACCACATTACGCAAGGTTTACTTGCCCTGAAGGCAGCTCTACGTTTTCACTCTCTTTAGAAAGCGAAAGCGTACAAAATCACAGCGTGATTTATTTTGAGCATGAAGCGATAGACGAGCTATATGCATCGCTTGTAGAAAAGGGTATTCATTTTGAGCAGGCGCCAACCGAACAACGCTATCTGTGGAAGGAAGCTATTTTAAACGACCCATCTGGCAATAAAATAAAGCTTTATTGGGCGGGGGAGAACAGAGTAAACCCGCCTTGGAAAGTAGACATTAAGCGGTAACCGTTAAAATTAAAAACCCGAGATAACCAGTGACAAAAAACCAAATAAGCGTGTACTTTCGCTTAACAAAGTTAGATGCCATGCAGGCCTATACGCTAAAAAGAGAAATTAATGGCGCTTATTTTATCAAGCGCGAAGGAAATGTTGATGATCAAGAGATTGATGTTTTTGTCGGTATGGTACCTTTAAAAGAAACGCTGTTCGACGAACTCAACGACTATGTTATACGCCAGCAAATTCAGTACGATGACTGTGATATTTTTGTAGAAGCGAAAAATGCTAATGGGGATATCGCCGTACCAAGAGTAGTAAACAAACTGTTGAAGTATATAGACTGTAAGCTTACATATGCCCTAACTAACTAGGCTTGAGTAAAGATAGTGCGAAGTGCGGTATTAAGCCTGTTCATACACCCGATTTCAGTGTGAAGCGCCAAGGTAGGCTTGTATCATCCCGTGTGGCATGCGCTTCGCTTTTATCGTCTTTTCTATCTTCGTTTTTATCTTCTCTGGCGTAATCTATGCCTATGCGGGGTGCGCTGGTAATACTTTTGGCGGCGTTAAATTCGGCGTTGCTCTCAAACCAGATAGTATTGTTGTTTACCACGGGTTCGCCATTTAGCGCTGGTGTTAACGCTAAAGCTTGTGAAAGCTTCGCTGGGCCAGAACATAAGCTACGCACGGCAACGTTTGGCCCTCGTCTTTCCTGCATTATATCTAAGCCCACGGTAGGACTGATTGCTCGGATAAGCACAGAATCAGTATAGCCCACCTCGTTAGTGACAATATTGAACATGCTGTGGTAACCGTAAACCGTGTAGATGTAAGCGATGCCGCCCCTTTGTTCTAGCGTTGCTATAGATGAAGGCCGGCGCAATAAGTGCTTTTGCATGGCGAGATCCCGTTCACCGCAATAAGCTTCAGTTTCTGTAATCATTCCTCCGGTAAGTGAATCACCGACACGACTAAAAAGAAAATTGCCAACAAGTGACCTAGCAATGTTGACCACATCACTGTCAGTGAAAAAAGAAAGCTGTATCTTTTTCAAAGTAGATTGAAAAGTAAGTTAAGACGACTTTTTGATTTCGCTGTGAGATTTTAAAACCTTACTGCCGTCGTCTTGTTCAATAAGATAGGCTGGGTCACTATCGCTCGCTTCACGCTTTACCGATGAACCTTTAATAGTGCGTTCAACATCGCTAGTGAATTTCTCTCTTATATTGCCTGTGGCACTGCCATTACCCCATTCCCATTCAACTTCTGTATTTACCGCGTAGTGCTTCATCATCATTCCCTGTTGCGTTAGTTTTACTACTTACACAGTGTTAAACGGTGAAAATAGCCGCTTAGTTCATAAAGCAATACAGCGGAAAGGCGAAAGGTAAAAACAAAGCCAGGTAAGGTACAGGTAACTATGGTAAAAAGAGCTAATAAACAAAGCTTGAAACCCTAAGAAAGCGTTTCAAGCTGCTTTTGTTTGGGCACTTGTTTTTGAGTAGCAGAACTTCCAGCGGTAGCTATGACCACTAAAGCTACTGCAAGCCACTGAGTCAGTGTAAGGGTTTCATCAATAATGACAAACGCTGCTACCGCTGCAACAGCAGGCTCTACACTCATCATTATGCTGAAAGTTTGCTTGGGCATATTGCGCATTGCACTCATTTCTAAGGTGTAGGGAATAGCGGATGAAAAAATTCCTACGGCGCAGCCTATGAGGACCGCCTCTGAAGATAGCAAAGCACTACCTTGACTCGCTATACCAATGGGTACCACACAAATGGCGGCTACTAGCATACCTAAGGTAACCGTAACGCCGCCTGAACCTTCATTGCCTGTTTTATTACCAAACACAATGTAGCCGGCCCAAAAAGCTCCTGCGGTTAGCGCTAGCATTACGCCGATAGGATCTAGGCTTTCTGCTGATGCACCGAAAATATCCGGTAGCAGTAAACAAACGCCAACAACGGCCAAAATGGCCCACGCAAAATCACGTTTTTTTCTTGCGCTAAAAAAGGCCACCGCCAATGGTCCTGTGAATTCAAGCGCAACGCCTATACCTAAAGGAATACGCGCAATGGCAAGGTAGAAGATGATATTCATTGCCCCCAAACAGGCGCCATAAATAATGACGTTTCGCCATCCTCTTGCACTTAAGTTTGCTTTCCAAGGTTTGAAAATTACTGTTAACACCAAGGCTGCGAAGAATGCGCGCAGGGCGCTTGTACCTTCAGGCCCCACGATAGGAAAGAGTTGTTTGGCAAATGATGCTCCCGATTGGATCGTTATCATGGCCAAAAGCACTGCGAGTATGGCAAGTAAAAAACGTCGATTCACAATGTATTGCAGTTTCAAAGAGTTAAAACAGGATTATATTTGTTCTGAAGGCGAAATGCTCGTTGATAAGCGGGAAAATTCGAAAAACTAGGTTTTATAACAGCTTAAACTACAGTTTTACCAAGGCGTTTATATCTTCTTGAAAAACAACTTATTTCACTTTCCGCGTGATGAACGAGTTGTTTATTTTCGACAATGCAAAGTAGTGGCGTAATATACGTTTATTATGCAAGTAACATCATTGTATTACCTAAGCAAATTATGAAGGAATATTGATATGGAAATAAGACACCTTTCTGCTCCATTATACATAAGCGGTTTTTCGGTGGTAACGAATAACGAAGCTGAGTTTTCTCAAGACGGAAAAATTCCCGCACTATGGCAACGCTTTGACAACACCATACCTGTGGATTATGTGGGCGGTGAGCGCGTGTATGGGGTGTACTTTAACTATGAAAGTGATCATGCTGGCAATTTTTCAGTGTTAGCAGGCTATGATGGTGAGAAAGAGCCAGAAAATATAGAAGTCGAAAACATCACTATTCCACCGGGGAAGTATTTTGTTTTCACGAAGCAAGGAGAAATGCCGCAAATCGCTATTGATGCATGGACCGATGTTTGGAAATACTTTACCCAAGAAAACGCGAAGTATGAAAGGACGTTCACGGTAGATTTCGAGCACTATGTAAACGGCAATCACATTGATGTATATATAGCGATAAAGTAATGCTTTTTAGCGGACTTGTAATAATCCGCATGAAATTGGAAGTAGAAAACTAGTTGCTATCGCTAGCGTGCTTTATACTGGAATGTAGATTACGGCGTGAAGTCGTCGATATCCACTTAATTTCAATGATTTTAAATACACGAGGTTTGTGTCTAATTACTAAAGAATCAGTTGATGTTCCTCTTTTAAGGAAAGCAATTGCATAAGCTTACCCAATTACACATAGACATCGCTCGAAATGCCACGGACGATTTCAATTTATTTCACGACCCTATGCGTTGGCAGTGCATTTCGGGTAACCCCTTTCAAGGCACCATAGCGCTGGGGTTTCAACTTGGCCTTTATGTAGAAACTCAAATTAATCAAAGTGCCCCTGCCATCGAGCAAAGACAATATTCAGTTTACGAGTTTACTTTCGTTAACCCAGCGAAAGTGGGAGACGACCTCAATCTAGTATTAAAACGCGCCCGTGTTGCTCAAACGGAAAAGGGTGATCAAGAATCGCAGCGTTTAATTTTAAAAGCCTCGGGCAAAACTTGTTTAATGGGCTTTTATCGTCAGTCCGACTACCAGTCGATTACTTCCTCGTTATTGAAATATAGCAAAGACCAAGTTTCAAAGAAGGCTGACCGAACGCTGTTAGATGAAGGCGTTTTTTTAAAACGAAAGTGGATGATTGTTGGCAACGTTAAAAATTATTTATTAAGCGCTTTCGCTGACCAAGCACAGTATGTAGATGAGTTTGCGAATAAGGTCCATTTCCCCAAATTTTACCCGCTTTCTTTGATGTCATCGGCGATGTTAGAAAGGGCGCAGGCCCTTGATTACGACTTAATACAAAACCCTATGATCTATGTTTCGCAAAACATGTGCATCGACAACCAGCAGTTAGCACAACTTAAAAGCAACGACTGTCTAAATATATTGGTTACGCCTGTTGATACAGATCCCTGCCATCTTACCTGCGCAGGGTGGGTGAGTAGTGAATCTCCGCTGTTCTGTGCAGAGGTAAAGCTGATGCCGTTGTCTGATATGCTACAGTCAAATAAGTAACCACTAAGTGCTTTCGTTCAACTAGCCGGGGAGAGGACATGCACGGTAGGATTACCATTAACTTCGCTGTAAACAAAGTCTGTAAGTTTCGTTTTACCGCTTTGCGCACTCTCAAAAAATACCGCTACCCTGTGGCTTCTTATCTCATGCATAATCGCGTCATAGCGCAGGGCTAGCGGGAACAAATCACGCTGTAGTCTTCCGGTATCTAATGAAAATTGCACTTTAACCCGTTTATAGTTTCCTACATGCTCATTAAATGCTTCAGTAACTGTAAGGGAGTACAATGAGGGCGATAAGAATGCGTGTTTTGACTGATCATTGACGGGTTTAAGTTGAATATGCTGGCTGAAATACTGATTTAATTGTGACTTCTCTACACTTGTTAAATCGCCGAGATTGGAAGCACGCTCTATGAAGTCTAGTTCTGGCGCTGCAATTATAAACTCTTCTAAAGGAAAGCTTAAAGATAATGCCGCTTTCGGATCTACATCCTTGAATACCAATTCACTGCCCGGTAATGAATGGGCATTTACGGAGCATGTGAGCGCGGTTAAACAGCATAATAAAGCGCGCAAAAATAAGTGAAAGCCCTTCGATGTTTTTGAGGTTATCACTGGTCTTGCCCACCATAATCGGTTTGTCTGTCACGCCAAACCGAGTGAGGGTGGTTACCTGGTTTATTTGTAGACTTATTAGATTGCATTGAGAATTCTATCCAAAGAGAAGGACCGTGAACGCGCACATAATCATCCTCAGAGTTCAGCGCTGTCGTACCAGAGAATCCAATAACCGTACTATCAAACTCATTTGCATATTTCTCCATGTACTTAATAGCTTCGGTTTCATTGATATCACCGACATAGGTATAAATGGCTTCTTTTAGCAAAGAGACTTGTTCCTTAGATAAAGAGGACACCGCTAAGCCTTCTTGGATACTGGGTATGGCATCATCGAACTGCGGGCCTGCAATAATGTCTCTGTAAGTCCCTTTTAAGGTCGCTTGTTCTTGCTGTTTGCTGGTGAGTGAGGTGAGCAATTTTGCAAACGCATCGCGTTCTTGCAAAAGCGGTTTATTTTCACGCCCGTTCATTTCGAAAGAAGGGAAGGGCTCAATTCCCCGAAAGGAAGGCGTAGCGCCGATAAGCTTTCCGTTGTTATAAGTATTTGAAAAGGCGAAATGGTGACCGCCGTAATATAGTTCCCAAAGTCCGTCTAATGTGGGCTCACCTAAAAAAGCGAGTTTACCGTTGTAGGACGAATACGCCGCCTTATAGTCGGTGCTAATGGTGCCAATGTAGTCATCGGCATTAAGTGTTTGCACCATCTCGTCAAAACCTTCATCCATGGTTTCACTAGCGGCCTCTTTCAAAATCGCTTTAACAATGCCCCTTTGCTCAATGGAAAGTTCACCCAGAAAGATACCGGGGCGCTCGGGGAAAGCACCGGCTGGTAAATTACTCCAGTTTTTCGCCTCTTCCACAGAATATTCGGTTTGTATGTGTGATAACGCGTCTTCAGATAAGGTTGATTTTAGCAGTGAGGTGAGACATATCAGCGACGTAATATGATCATCATTCTCGCATTCGTCTGTTGAAACAGGAACACTAATATCACCCATAAGCGTACCTGTATCGCCCATTCGAGCTTTTATGGCTAAGGTCTCAGGCGTGTCGGGGCGCGGAGGCGGTGGACCATCCGGATGCGGGCCTTTTGGGTGACCTTGAGAAAATGCAAAAGGTGATAACGCGAGGGCGATAGCAAGAATACTGGTAGAGACTTTGAATCGATTAGATACGTTCATGGGCAAGTGTTCCTGCTTTATTAGGGCTACTTAGTGACTTTAATACTTCATTAAAGTAATTCAATCTCTTTACTATTTCATTGAGAACAATATGGATCAACGCCGACCACTTTGTGACTCTGACAATGTGTTTACCTTTATAGTTATCAACGCTGCGCTACAAATAATGATAAGTAGTGCCATTGCAGTTTTATTGGCGCTATTTTCATTACTATTTGTGCACTTTCTGCACATTCTCTGCACAAACTTTCAGTATCGTTCAGTTACAAATTAATAAAAATTACGGTTACTGAGGTAGTCAGTTATGAAAAAGTCTATTTCTTTGGCGCGTCCATTAATCACAATGGCGATGGTTGGAGCGCTCGCCGCTTGCGGGGGCACAGACGATAATAGTTTAACCGCCGATGCCGACTCATCTACAGACAGCGGCGTAGATTCAGGCAGCACTGGTAATAGTGGCACCGATAGCACTGCCGGTACCTGCAATAATCCGGCAGCAACCTTACCCGCCATTTTCTTAGAATTTAACGCCTCACCAAACGTGACTGCTGTACTTTCCTCAGACGGCTGTACTGTAACCGTTGAAGCGAATGGCAAGCCTAACCACACTTCTTCCTATTGGGATTCAGGAAATGAAAGCGGCCTTTACGTAGCGCCTGAAGACGCAGATTTATTCGATCAACAGCGCTCACCCGGAGATATCGAGGATTATGTTAATTTGTTTCAACTTACGGTACCGGTAAACCCTGAGTTGGCTGACTCTTCTTCTGCGACTCCGTTAGGTGCAATAGGCATTGCTACCAGTGGTGCGCCTATTTTTAATGACTCTGAAGGTAACGGCGATGTCTCACTGGGCGTAATTCAAGGTTTTGATAGAAACGGTGCACATACCGGCCCACAAACCTATCATTATCACCTTGAACCTAAAGCCATTACTTATGACGACGATAGCTTGGTAGGTATTATGTCAGACGGCTTCTTTATTTACGGTAGACGTTGTTATTCAAGCTCCGACTATCCCACCGATCTCGATGCATCAAACGGCCATGTGGGTATCACTCAATTCACCGACCCGTCAAATGAAGAAGGCGAGTACCATTACCATGTCTCAACTGAACAATACCTAAACGGCGATTATTACCTTATTTTTCCAGGCGATTTTCAGGGTACGCCAAACTCAGTGAATTAAGCTGCGCGTTTTATGAAGTATTTAATCGCTTTAATCATAGGGATGTTTGCATTAAGCGCGGTTGTGTATTTAAAGCCCCTTTTTCATGGGAACGAAAAGCAGCCTGTGTCTAATAGCGACATTTCGATAAGTCGCGAAGGTCTTCGTATATTTCAAGGTAAGCCTTTTACTGGAGAAGCTGTCACACGATACCCGAACGGGGCTATTGCAGCTCGTGAGCAGTTTAAAAGCGGCCGACGTCACGGTGAAACGAAGAAATGGTTTAAAAACGGCACACTTGCGTTTAGCGCCACTTTTAACGACGCGAAACGGGAAGGGGAAGCAACTAGCTGGTGGGCTAACGGCAATATACGTTCAAAGCGTTACTTTGAAAAAGGAAAAATTCAAGGTGTTGCTATGGAATGGTATCGCAGTGGCGAAATATTCAAACTCTTTAATTTCAAGTCAGGGCAGCCAAACTGGCTACAGCAAGCGTGGCTAAAAAACGGCAAGCTGTTTAGTAATTTTGAGTACAAAAATGGCCGAATATTCGGCTTAAGAAAAGCAAATAACTGTGTTGGATTAGAAGATGAAGAAATTTCTATTGATTACTATCGCCTGCAATCTGCTGGTCTGTAGCGGTTTTTCCCATGCTGAAAAGCCCGAAGGATTGACCGAAAAAAACAACAGCGCCAATGTTGAAGAGTTGCCATACTACCAAGATGCCTCGTTTTCGCCTTATTGGTTATCAGAGGGTGAAGTAGACTTAACCTCTTTTCACAGTATTCCAGCCTTTAGCTTTACCGACCAAAGCGGTAACATGATTAGTAACGAGGATCTCGATAACAAAATTTACGTCGCGGGTTTTTTCTTCAGCACGTGCCCAGGTATTTGCCCTACAGTGCGTTCGAAACTTATACGAGTACAAGAAACGTTTAAAGGAAATGATGACGTAAAAATAGTTCAGCATTCGATAAGACCTTCAACAGATACTATCGAAGTACTGCAAGCCTATGCTAGTAAAAACAAAATAAATAACGAGCAGTGGTATTTGCTAACCGGTGATAAAGGCGAAATTAATACTATTGCCAAACAAGCTTATTTTGCCAGTGAAGATTTAGGTAATGTTCAAAAGAACAAAGATTTTTTGCATACAGAAAGCCTGTTACTTATCGATAAAAACAAACATATTCGGGGAATATACAATGGCTTAAATGCCGCCTCTGTTCAGTACTTGATAAAAGACATCAAGACCTTACAGAACGACAGGTCTTAGTGGGTAGGTTAAAGGGCAAAGGTAGGCACCGAAACTACCACTATAACAAGTTTTAAAAGAGCCCAAACTTTGCTACTTATCTCAGGTAAGAAAAGCTCAAATAAAAAAACCGGCGTAAAAACGCCGGTTTTTGGTTTACGTACTAAATCGTAAATTACATTTTGTACGCTACGGTTACATAGCCAAAGCGACCGATGTTGTCATAGGCAGCATCGGTTGAGCCAGTACCGGTTGTACCCGTAGGTAGTGCACGGTTAAACAGGTTATCAATACCCACGGTTAGGCTTACACCATTCTTAAAGTTGTAACCCGCAGTTACATCAGTTACTGCGTATGAAGGCAGTTCCATACGGTTACTTGGGTTAGGGTTACGTGCTAGCTCTTGATTGTCGTAAATGCTTGCGCGCTCAATATAGCGCGTTTTCCAGCTTGCTTCCCAATCGCCACGGCTGTAGTTAACCGTGAATACACCTTGCCAGTCAGACTCACCAGCAGTGCCAGCGTTTTGATAAAATAGCTCTGGGTTGTCTTGGAATGGAAACTCTTTACGATCTTTAAGGTAAGTTGCAATTAGGCTTGTACGGAACGCACCTTCAAGTGCATCAAAGTCATAGCCTAATTCGAAATCTACACCTTTTGCTTCTTGACCCGCAATGTTTAGCGCGTAGCTGCGAATTTGGGTAATTTCGCCTGATTCTGAATCACGGTCGATAAGACCACAGTACGGATTATCGATGCCTGTTTCAGAGTCAACGCAACGGTCCAGAATAGTTTGACCATCAATGTTGGTGATCGCGTCAGTAAGTTCAATTTCCCAGTAATCGACTGTCGCCGTAAAGCCTTCAAACCAAGCTGGGGTATAAACTAAACCTAGGGTTTTAGAGATAGACTGTTCTGCTTGAAGGTCGATGTTACCACCGTTTACGCCTTCCAACGTTGCCGCATCATAGTCAGAGTTGAAGTCTGCCGGAACGCCAAGTGCTGCGCAGTTAGCAATACGTTGGTCGGCATTAGCTAGGTTTTCTAGGTTATCTGTACGGCATGGATCGTCAACATTGAAGAACGTCTGGCTGGCTTCACCGTAGAGCTCGCTAATGTTCGGTGCGCGAAGGGCAGATGACTTAGTTGCTCTAACACGTAAGTCTTCAAAAACCTGCCAATCTAAACCAAGCTTCCAGCTTTTCGCGTTGCCAATAGATGAGTAATTAGCAATGCGCGCCGCTGTGTCGAACGTAAGCATATCTACGCCTGGTAAACCTTCAAGAAGCGGGATAGTAACTTCAGTAAATACCTCAGAGACGTCGTATTCGCCCTTGTCTTCGCCTAGCGCATTGAAGAAGGTGCCTGCAGCGTTGTCTGGCTCATCAATTTCACTTTTTTCTTTGCGGTATTCAACACCTGCTGCGAAACCTACATAGCCTGCTGGCAGCTCGTAGATACCTGAATTTGCGATTGTTGCACCTGCGTTGTACTGCTCAATTTTGCTAGTACCTACAGACGTGGTATTTACATAGTCGATAGCTGCTTGTGAGGCTTGACCGTATCCCATAATATTTAGAGGTACACAGCCATCTTCGCTACCTGATGCACAAACAATGTTACCATTGTCATCTTCGACGGCATCTATTGCGTTGTAGAAGTTTTGCAAAATCAGGTTATTGCGGTTTTCACGCTCCAGCTCTGTTTTACCGTAGTTTACAAACGCTTCGTAGTTCCATTCATCATTGATATAGCCTTCTACACCTAACACGTAGCGATAGGTTTCACGCTCATCAGCTTCCGTACGAACACCTAAATCGGTCATCATGCGGTTTAGTACAATGCTATCAAGACCGTTTGCGTCCATGTACTCAGCAACACTGTCATCCAAGAATGCATTGTTGCGCGTTATAGTTGTTTCGTCGCTGTAGAAAAAGAACGCTGGTTGCGCCATAGAAATAGCACGTGTGCGTGCGTATTTAGCTTGCGCATATACCGTAGTGTCGTCATTAAGTTCGTAGTTACCTTTAACGTTTAGGTTAGTACGGTCAAATTCTGGCTGTAGCTGTGTGAACTGGCGAAGGTTGAAAGAGTCACAGTTTGCGCAGAAAACACCATCTACTTGGTCACCAATATAGATGTCTTTAATTGAACCGTCGGCGTTGAAGGTTTTCGTGCCATCGCCGAATACACCTGCATTGTTTATTACGTAGTAACCCGCGTTAGCAGTGTAAATATCATCTGGGTAGGCCGTTGAATCTAGCTGATCTTCACTGCGCTCGTAACCCATGATGCTTTCAAAGCTCATGTTGCGATAGGGTGTAGCAGTCCAAGGGTTGTCTAAAGCATCTAGTGACTCTTGAGAGCTGTATTCAGCGGCAAAAGCAATATTGCCGCGATCGTTGTCAAAGTTAAAACCATAAGACGCTTGGTACTTATCATTTTTATAACCGTTTTCCTGCGCAAAGCCTTGTGTTGCGCTGATATCAAACCCTTCAATATTCTTTTTAAGAATGAAGTTAACTACACCGGTCACAGCGTCGGCACCGTATACGGCAGATGCACCGCCGGTTACGATTTCTACGCGCTCAATCCATGACGTTGGAATAGTGTTGGTATCGACAGCAGCAGTACCCGCTGATGAAGACACGTGGCGCTTACCGTCAACCAAAACAAGCGTGCGGTCGGTGCCCATACCGCGAAGGTCTAAAATGTTTAAACCCGCAGTACCGATGAATTGACTTGAGTTACCTAGCGAGAACGTATTCGCCAATGAAGGCAGTTCGTTAAGCACCTCTCCAATGTTCATCGCGCCAGAGTTAAGTAGTGACTCGCCAGAAATAGCGGTAACAGGCGAAGGTGCGATTGCGCCCTGACGAGAAATACGTGAACCTGTAACTTGAATTTTTTCAACATCAGCGCTAGCTGTCGTTGAATCTTGCGCTATTACGTTGCCAGATGTCAGAGCGACACTACCAGCCAATGCTAACCGAACAGCAGTTGCAATGTTTTTCATGGATTGTTCCTAATGAATTAGAATGTATATGCTTGTTGTTAAATAAGGCCCAAAATTGTAGGCAAGCCTTACCATGTCGATTTGTATTCGGATTTATACTTACGTCTAAGAGGGCGCGCATTCTAATGAGCAGGAACAAGCGAAATCAATTTTTTTCGATGAAACAACGCACTCCCTTTAGGTGGTTAACATTTAATTAATTTCTGATTAAATAGTAGGGTTTTGCTATGTATTGCGGGTATTGTTTTAAACGTGAGCAGATCTAGTTTCTTTCATAACCAATTGTTCAAATTGTGGTGTGAATGAGCGCTTATTAACCTAATTTCACCTTGAGCTCACTCCAATAAAAATACAGATATTGCAACCGAAATTTTGGGGATCTGGTTTGGCAGGTCAACTATTGGTCATATGAAAATTAGTTTTGCATTTCAGCGTAATAATTTGTGCTTTTATCGACGCGCTGAGAGTGTTAATTAAATTGTTGCGAATAGGTTAATTATGGGCGGCTTCTTCTTAATTTTGACCACTCACTACCACCCTAATTACACGCGAGGGAAATGTGTTGCTCACCGTCGTGCTATTAATTGAGGATAAACAATCAGACTAAATATTAACTCGGTTTTTGCCCGAGTTTTTCGATTGGTAAAGTGCTTTATCTGCGTTTTCAAACAAAGCTTCAAAGTCGTAAGCGACCTTAGGAGCGCTCGCTACGCCAAAGCTTGCTGTAAGTTTGAAGTGTTGTGAACTTGATTGGTTCGTGAGTTCTATTTGTTTCCGGCAGCGCTGGGCAACTGTCATAGCTTGTTCTAAATCACAGTTAGGTAAAATAATGCCAAATTCTTCACCACCCAAGCGCCCGATGTAGTCATCTGGCCTGCAACCTTTTAATGCAGCATTAACCGCACTCAGAAGCGCTTGATCGCCTACCTGGTGTCCATAGGTGTCGTTTATTTTTTTAAAATCATCTAAGTCAAAAATAATTAGACTAACAGGCCTTGCATGCTGATCAGCATAATTTATAAGCTCAGCTGATATTTTCGTAAAGTATGTGCGGTTGGCTATACCCGTAAGTCCATCTCTCTGCGAGATTTTTTTTAGTGCAATGTAATGGCTTCGTTTTTTGTACAGCCAAAAAGCTATTACTAAAAACGCCATAAATAGCACAAGATAAATAAGCCTGCGTATATTGCTTTCCTCCTGCGCTAGCTGTGCCTTGGCTTTTAACAGGGAGTTTTCCGCATCGAGTAGAGTAATTTTGTTCGATTTTATTAAACTATCTTGTTGTGCTTTATGAATGCTTAACATTTTATTGCTCATACTAGATAAATTAAGCGATCGCGCTTTTGCATAGTCTTTATGTAACTGCAGCGCCTTTTCATAATTTTGCTGTTTTTCTGCGATTTGATATAAGACTTCATAAGCATCTATGTCAGAGATGACTGCATAACCCGTATCTTCTTCCTCGCCTAGTACTTTGTAAGCGTATTCTTGTGCTTTCTCATACTCTTCGCGTAAAAAATAGATTTTGCTTAATAATGCGTAATACTCTTCTAACAATGGTGGATATTTAGTACTTTCAACTTCGTTTAGATGCGAATTTAACACCGCTAATGAAGCTTCAATTTCGTTTTTGTTGTACAGATAAGTAGCGTAGTGTGTGTAAATAGCAATAAGCGCTATCTTTTCTTCTGCATTTTCACAGTAGTTTAGCGCCTTAGTAAAACTGTCTTCAGAGAGTGAATCATTCTGTGTAGAGACTAAAGCAACGATAAGCTGCATGTGTAAAAAGCATGTGAATCGGGGAGAGTGTTGCCCGTTAATCAACGAGTTTCCATAACTAATCACCGTTTCTTTCTCGTCAATAGAGTTGTAAAAGTTAATTATCGCATTGTGGGCTTGTTCCTTAACTAAGGGATCAGTGACCTTGTCTAAATTCTCAGTTAAAAAATCCATAGCAGAGAATGCCTCAGCCCAATTTTGGGTTGCAGCATTGAGCGCAGCAAGCGCTGCGTATGATTGAAACTGATAGCGAAACGAATAATCACCGTTTGCAATGTGTTGATACGCTTCTGAGGCACCCAATAGGTCTCCAGCTACAAGCTCCATATAAGCTGCAGTAAAATCATAAAGCTCCTTATCATCTTCGCTTAAGCTTGATTTATCTAAGCTTTGAAACAGCTCTTTCGATTTCTGAGGGTTTGAACTTCGTATCTCATAGGCTTCTTCTAAAATGCTATTACCACTCTCAGCTGCAAATGAAAGAGAAGAGGAAATTGAAAAAAGTACTGTTAAGATGCTAAAGGTTACTAATTTAACTTGGCTTTTTATTAATAGTTTTAACGTCATTATCGCTTTGAACAGTGGAGTTAGCTACAACATGTAATCTGCAACTCCCTTTCTGTCAAAATTGACGTTACATAAATGCGTCTTCTGATATCGGGAGCGAGGCTATTGTTTTAGTTTAGACAAAAAATGAATAAATGCTTCTGATGCCTAATAAAAATTATATAAACGTTAACCGATTAGACGTTGGTCTGCAAAAAAACGGGGGAGCAGTGTTTAGTTAGCTTATGAAAGTAAAGGGGAGCAAGTTTGCCTTATTCCAAACTTGCTTTAAAGATATGAAGGAAGTTAATAAAACTAGCGTTAAGCAGAGCGCTTAAGGGTTAATTCTCGTCTTACTATCGCAGCACCAGCGCTAAGGGCTTCAAGTTTCCCTCTGGCAACATCTCGTGAAAGGGGAGCCATGCCACAATTAGTACAAGGGTAGAGCTTATCTGCGTCTACGTACTTCAATGCTTCGCGCAAAGTAGCGGCGACTTCTTCTGGCGTTTCTATGGTATCAGTGGCAACATCAATGGCACCTACCATCACTTTCTTTCCTTTTAGCAAGGAAATGAGTTCAATGGGTACGTGGGAGTTGTGGCATTCCAATGACACCATATCGATGTTCGACTTCGCTAGCTTAGGGAAGCTTTCTTCATATTGACGCCATTCTGAGCCTAGCGTTTTCTTCCAGTCGGTATTTGCTTTAATGCCGTAACCGTAGCAAATATGTACCGCAGTTTCACATTTTAGCCCTTCAATAGCGCGCTCTAGCGCAGCAATTCCCCATTCGTTCACTTCATCAAAGAATACGTTAAACGAGGGTTCGTCGAACTGAATAATATCAACGCCAGCAGCCTCTAGTTCTTTCGCTTCTTGGTTTAGAATCTTGGCGAATTCCCACGCGAGCTTTTCGCGGCTTTTATAGTGATCATCATACAGGGTATCAACCATAGTCATTGGACCTGGTAACGCCCACTTAATAGGTTGATCAGTTTGGCTTCGTAAAAACGTGGCATCTTCAACGAATACCGATTTTGGTCGTTTAACTGCTTGCGTTACAACAGGTACGCTCGCGTCGTAACGATTGCGAATTCGTACAGTTTTACGATTCTCAAAATCAACACCGTCGAGGTGTTCAATAAACGTGGTTACAAAGTGTTGTCGGGTTTGCTCACCGTCACAAACAATATCGATGCCAGATGCAGCTTGCTCTTGAAGCGTAACGCGAAGCGCATCTTTTTTACCTTCTTCTAAGGCATTATCTTTTAGTTTCCATGGCGACCATAACGTTTCAGGCTCAGCAAGCCATGAAGGTTTTGGAAGACTGCCAGCAATAGAGGTGGGGAGTAATTTTTTCATGTGATTCGTATTCTTTAAGTCAGTATTTATTGTGAATGCCTGTGGGGCAGGCTGCAGCGCCCCATTAAAGTTTAGAGGCTCGCCTAATCGAGATGTCGATTGCATCTGGTAAACTGCAATTCACAAGTTTCCAACCGCCAGTTCCAGAGGATTTATCTAGCGTAACTTGCTGTAAATTGCTGTAGCTTATGTTGATAAGGCTTAATAAAGTTCTCTTCCACGAACTTGCCTTGCTCTACGGCGAGGTGACTGCGTTCGTCGCGGTCGTACACAATGCGTGTTAACGAGTGATCGCTATTTTTCAAATTTGGTTTGTAGCTTAAACCTGCTTGCGCGTTAGCGTTATAAATTTCAGGACGATAGATTTTCTGAAACGTTTCCATTGTCGCGATAGTGCTTATAAGCTCTAAGTTTGTGTAGTCGTTTAGTAAGTCGCCAAAGAAGTAAAAGGCGAAGGGGGCGGCACTGTTAGGCGGCATAAAATAGCGAACGTTTAAGCCCATCTTTTTGAAATACTGCTCGGTCAACGAGGATTCGTTAGGTTGATATTCAACGCCTAAGACAGGGTGCTGGTTTTCCGTTCTGCGATAGATTTTGTTGTCAGAAACACTTAAGCAAATAACAGGGAGTTTTGAAAAGTGCGCTTTATAGGCTTCAGAGTTAACGAAATACTGAAACAGTTTACCGTGTAAATCGCCAAAATCGTTAGGAACGCTGAATGACGATTGGCCACGATTATGATTAGAAAGACGAACGCTAAAATCATAATCTCGAACATAAGACGAGAAGTTGTTGCCCACAATACCTTGGGTGCGCTTCCCCGTTTTTTTATCGATAATGTTAGTTTGCAAAATCTCAATCGTAGGGAAGGTTTTGCCGTTACCCTCTACATCAATATCTACCGATACTATTTCTAATTCAACAGCATAGCGATCGCCACGCTCATTGTCCCAACTAGCCAACGCGTTAAACCGATTGTTAATCATGCTCAACGCATCGCGTAAGTTTTCTTTTCGGCGCTCACCTCGCGCTAAATTAGCAAAGTTAGTGGTAATGCGCGTGTTGTCTGAAGGGCGATAATCTTCATTAAACTGAACGCTGTTAATAGTAAAAGAGAAATTTGTATCCACGATATTGTTCATGAGAATGCGCTTCTATTCCTAAAATTAAACCGAGTAATGTAAATGCTGTAAAAGCTATGAGTACGTTATACCTAGGTTTAACTATGAATAAAAATGACTTAATTTCATTTTTTTATGAATTAATCTCATTATTTGGTGGTGCTAAGTAATTGGCACCTTTGATTTGCCTCACTAGTTATTTTTTTGTGTAGATAGACGCAGTTCCATCATGCGTAACTCACGAGACAGGATATTTCGGTTTGTCTGCATAAAAATCCACAACTTAGTTGCGACCTGCGCATTGAAAGAAAGGATTAGCAATACTCCCCAAAACAATTGTTCTTCTGGCATAACGGTAAAAAACTTAAAACCTGCCCAAAACATTACAATCGATAATACTATTGCAATGGCATAGCCTAGCTTCATGATGCAAGAAAAATTTTTGTCAAAACCATATTTCAAATAGTTAAACATACCGCCGTCGAGCATAGCGTCTAACTCCTGTGCTTGGTTTTTAAGGGTTTGCGAAATTTCTTTATCAAAATCGTTTTTCATTTCAGTTACCTTTCTTCTGTTTGTTCTAATAATTGCTTGAGTTTCTCGCGCGCTCTATGCAATCTAGATTTCACCGTACCAAGCGGAGAGTCGATAATAAGTGCTATTTCTCGCACGGAAATATCGTTTAAATAATACAGTGCTATTACCTCGCGCTCCTCATCTACGAGCTTTTCTAGCAAAGGAAGCACAAAGGTGTCGTCGTTTTTACTAATACTGTTAGATTTTTCTGGAATCGTCGACGACGAGACTTCTTTTGCGGTTTTTCTGTGCCAGTCGGTAATTTCCCAACGCAGTGCTTTAAATAGCCAACTTCTAAATAGTGATACATCTTTAAGTCGCATTACACGTTTTGAGACTTGCAGCCAAACGTTTTGAACTAAATCTTCTGCGACCATAGCGTCACCTATTCTTATCGCTGCGTACTTACGCATGCTTGCATGTAATAGTGTGTATAGTTCACCTAAAGCCTCTGTTTGTCCGGCTTGTAGCTTTAATACTAATATTTCAATCTCTGCTTCTTTCATACGCCTAGCATTAATTCAATAAGTGCTAATAGGAATTTCATCACCAAATAAAGTATTTCTATAAGCATTTTTGTTAGTTTCCTAATAAAAACAATAGAAAGACGAAGCTGGGCCTAATTTGGTTCGCGACTTTTTCACGTTTCTGAAAAAAATATGATTAAAGAGAAAGAATGAGTTCATTTTCAAAACATAATTAATGGAAACGTCGTGATAAATCGCTCATGCCATAAATTAGGAAGACCAACCATTATTAGTCAGATATTGAATGCTGTCTGTCCTCCCAACGCCTAGCACTAATCATGATTAGGTCACAGACCGGATCTTTCAGTTGTGAATATAAGTCTCTATCGTTAGGAATTCGAGAGGCGAGGGTTTGCTTGAAGAACGCGTAAGACTTTGCGGTATCGTCATCAATTCTAAGATAATCTCTGAATAAAAGAGCATACTTAAAGTTTTTTGCGCCTACCTTTAGTATATGAATATTCGCTTTAAACGACCATTGGTCTGTGACCCCTTGCAGGTAAATTTTACGCCAGTCCGCAAGACATGATTCGTTAGGCGGTAAATGATCTTGACTCATGTGAGCGTTAGGCAAGTTTAATTGACTTATTCGCTGGTTTATCGTGTCGCAAATAGCAGGAGATATTTCACTAACCCCAATTTGAATATCGATACGATCTTTCGCTGGCATGTTATGAATAGAAGTAGAGCCAATATGGTCAATACAAACGCAAATATCGCCCAGCGCCGTTAATAAGCAGCGCTTAGCGATTCCAAACTGCTCAAGCCACACTTTTTAATAGGGGACAATTTCAACTTTATCTCGCTCTTGGCGTTTCATAGTGCAACCTTTCTGCGTTAATTAACAAACTCGGCGCGTTTTTCATTCAAGAAGAAAAAGGTAGCAACTTAAACCATTTCGCTGGTATCAATAACGACTTTAATGCAAACAAAAACGCATTGGGTTAACAAATACTTACATTGAATAAATTAGATGCCTTGACTTACTTAATTTACAACTTAATACTTGAAACCAGTCATTTAATACTAGAAGTTATTAAGTCTAGTTTTTTTATTTTTGTCTGATAGGACCGCAAGGAGGCACCCAGTGAATCTCATCAAACGTATTAATTTTGTTTCGCCCTCGCGCTTTTCATTACTTTTAGCTTCTGGGTTATTTATTAGCTGTATGGCTAATGCAACACCACAAACTAGCGACAAAGAAGAGTTCGTTGAACCCAAAGATATAGAAGTCATTGAAGTAAAAGGTAAAGTTAATAAAAATAGTGGTTTTTTCCTACGTAAAATTCAGCGAACGGAGCTGGATTTTTACAGACGATTTAACGCATTAGCGGACAACAAAAAGTTCAAAGTAAGATGTAGAAAAGAATCATCCGTAAACAGCCGAATTAAAAAGACTGTCTGCTATCCCCAGTATGCGCTTGATCGGATGTACAAGGAAACTCAGCAGGCACTTAGGCAAAACATGCCTAGACCGACGATGAAAGATATCGAAGACTTAACAGTTAGCGACAGAGAAGAGTCTTTTGCCTATATGGAAACAGTCATTAAGAAAGATCCTGAACTAACTAAGTTATTAATAAATATGCGCAAAGCCCAACTTGAATACGAAGAGTGGAAGTCGCAATAGTTGCGCAATTGTATCGTTCTTTTAATTGTATCTGCTGGATTTTGTGCCACAGATACTTTCGCTGTGCCCTGAAAGTTCGGCCAATCCCTCGGACTTTTAATTAGGGTTCAATAATAACTGTGCGCTGACACTTAATAATGGCCGTATATGCGTTCCTTTAACGCTGCGTTGTAACGGCCAAAGCCCCCTCAGTGATTACGCAGCGCATCAATTAACTCGTTTTTACTCATGTTTGAACGCCCATCAATGCCCACTTCTTTGGCTTTTTGATAGAGCTCATCTTTAGTGCGATCTTCGTACTTATTTGCTTTGCCGCCGTCTTTTGACGGAGTTTGTTTACTATTGGCTTGTGCATTGGCAATGCGCGCTGACTTCTCCTTGCTATAGCCTTCCTCGCGAAGGGCCTCATAGGTATCGTCGTTCTTAATTTGGTTACCGTGGTCCTTAGCCATTTTAAAACTCCTGTTGTGAATGGTGAGAGAAGCTGAGATGTTTATAGTATTTCATACTTGGTATTCGCCTAGATGGTTTAGGTTAGGTGAGCGACTTGGTGATTCAATCCAGAGAACAATGGGTTTAGTCAGTAATAGTTTTGCTGCTAATACGAGAAAAAATGTCATTCATCGCAAACGTCTAAATGGGTAAAAGGGCGCTGCACCGCAATGTAACCCCTTAACACATTAAAACTACTTACATTGTCAATTTTAGTGCGTTTTGTGCACGGGAAAAGTGCATTTGTGTCAATGGTTTAGCGCTTTTAGGCTATTGCGCGTTTAAAACCGAGCCTTTAGTCTAAAGACATTGTAGATGGAAGGCTGAGCGAAATATGAATAAAAACGTAAAACAAACCACGATAAATTCTTCACGTCGTAATTGGTTAAAATCGGTAGGTTTAGGGGCTGGTGCCGTGGCACTAACCACGAGTGTCGACAGTATAATGGGCGACCTGCATGCGGCGGGAATGCCCACTGAACATTTTCCGTCGGCTACACCTAACGTGAACGATGGTCTTATTCGCTTATCGTCAAATGAAAACGCCTTTGGACCTTCGAAAAAAGCGGCAAAAGCGATGCAAAGCGAGCTTTTAAACCTAGCACGCTATACCGATGCTACGGTTGAAGTTTTAGCGCAAAAAATTGCTGAGCAAGAAGGCGTATCTGCTGACCAAATTGTTATCACAAACGGTTCTTCACCTATTCTTTTTGGCTATGCCGACTGGATCACGAAAAATGGTAATAAGCTAGTTACCTCTATGGCAACCTATGAAGGTGTGCCGAGAGGCGCTGAGTTTATGGGGGCAGATGTCACTTATGTTCCACTTGCTGCAGACATGACTTTCGACCTAGATGCCATTGAAGCAGCTGTGACTGAAGACACTACTGCCGTTTATGTGTGTAACCCAAATAACCCAACGGGTAGCATGGTAGATGCCGCTAAACTGACCGCTTTTGCGAAACGTGTGTCGAAAAAAGCACAGGTATTTATTGATGAAGCTTACATTGAAATGTCTGACGCTTACCCGGCCAACGTTCAGTCGAAGCTTATTTCAGAAGGGCACAATGTAGTAATTTGCCGGACATTTTCTAAAATTCACGCCATGGCAGGCCAGCGTTTAGGTTACGCCATTATGCCAGCTGAGCAAGCTAAAACCCTGGGCGGAATGTTGCGCATGGGTGGCGTAAACTACTTGGCACTTGTTGCGGGTATGGCTAGCATGGATGACCACGCGAACCTAAACACCATGCGCTCACGGATTAAGACTGAACGTGACAAGTTAGTAAAAGTCGCGAAAGAATTAAAACAGCCCTATGCACCGAATCCACAAGGGAATTTCATTTACATGGATACGGGTATGCCGCACGACAAGTTTGCGCAGAAGATGAGAGCACAGGGTATTAAGGTAGTAGGGCGTACCTGGCCCGGTTACGACTCATGGTCACGTATTAGTGTTGGTACGCCAGCAGAAACCGATGCCTGCGTTAAAGCACTAAAAGCAGTACTTGCTTAGAAAAAAACAATAATAACACCTAGCGAAGAGAGAAAAGGCTGAACACTATTTGTGTTCAGCCTTTTTCATGGTAGTTGTGCGAAAATGCACGCTAGTTTTCTAAAGGTTAGACTAAGTTTAAACTTTACTTTAGTTCTTGCTTAAGCTTTTACTTAAGCCTTTATTTTAGGCCTTATTTCAGCCCTTATTTCAGCCTTTATTTTTCGATAGCAAACGTTAAGCCTGCTTTTTCTTCTAGGCGGCTTATTAGCTTATCACCAAGAGCTGCTGCTGGTGTGAAAAAGCCGCCAGATAGGTTTACGTCTTTACACAGGCAAAGCGCCGATTCTGAAATCATCTTGCTAGTAGAACCATAGCCAGGATCTTTATCACCTTTAACCGAAACGGCTAGCATGTCGCCATTGGTGGCGGTACCTACAAACATTACATCGTAAAAACCGTTCTCACGCTCTTCTTTACTTGGGCCTTCTCCAGGTTTAGGGCCATCATCGCTAGCTAGCGACTTATCTTTAGCGACGTGGTTTGCCATGGCTTCACCTTTCTCGCCAGGGCCGGTCATCATCATTTCATCGTACTGAAAGTTCTTACCGTAAGCATAGCCTGCTAGGTAGTTAGAGCGGTGAACGTTCTTAGTATTAATTGCCGCCATAATAAATGGCGCTACCCACGTACCTAACTGTTCGTCAAAATAAGGTTTGTTGCCATCTGGCTGTTGTTGGTTAGTCGAACCATCGGTTAGCGAAAGAGGGTTGATAAGCGCTGCCATTACTGACTTGTCTTTATGCGCTGCAGCCATGGTTGCTTTTAGGCTAGCAGCTGTACCACCAGAGAACGTGCCCTGCATTTTGCGAACGCGACCTTTTACATATTCGATTACTTCTCCGGTCTGTTTCTTCGCATGTTCTTGTAAATAGTGAACACCTAAATCGAAGGGCACAGAATCGAAGCCACAAGAGAACACAATGTTTGCACCGGTTTCCTTAGCTTTTGCTTCGTACTTGTTGATCATTTGGTGCATCCACGCTGGTTCACCACATAAATCTGTACAGCCTGTACCATTATCAACACACGCAGAAAGTAACTTTTCGCCGTAAATTTGATAAGGCCCTACGGTAGTCAGTACAACGGCTGTGCGCTTTGTCATGGCATCAAGTGCGTCGGCATCATCGCCGTCGGCTACAATACTAGCAACGCTATCGCTAATGCCTAGTTCTTGTTTTACGTCATTAAGTTTAGCTTCGTTACGACCAGCCACTGCCCATTTAACATTGCTGTCACTGCCATACTGCGCCTGAAAATACTCAGCCACTAGTTTGCCCGTAAAACCTGTAGCACCGAAGATAACTACATCAAATTCGCGTTCGTTACTCATTGTTTTGTCCTGTTTTATTCCGTTTCGACACGTGTCATCAATATGCACTTCCCAATATACGCACAAGCGCCCATATCTATCATTTTTTTAGGTAATATTTGTCTATTCACGAAATTAAACAGAGGATAAAAAACAACTAGCGCAATGATTTAACAAAAGTAGCTAGTCGAGCCAGTCCCTCATTCAAGCGCTCTATACTGGTAGCGAAAGAAAGCCTTACATAATGATCAGCATTGTGCTCGCCAAAATCATTGCCTGGTGTCAGCGCCACATGATACTGAGAAAGCAGGGCATCACAGAACTCGATAGCACTTAAGCCTGTATGCTTAATGTTGATGTAAGCGTAAAACGCGCCGTCGGGTTGAGCATCCAAGTTAAGCCCCATATTTTGAAGTGCGTTAAAAACAAGCGATGCACGCTCTATTAGCGTATTGCGGTTTTGCTCGCACTGCGCCAACGTTTCAGGGGTAAAACAAGAAAGTGCGGCTTTTTGAGAAAGGGTAGAGGGGCAAATAAACAAATTCTGCGCGAGCTTTTCGACTATTGGGGTCATAGTCTCAGGCACTACGCACCAGCCGAGACGCCAACCCGTCATACCGAAATATTTTGAAAAGCTGTTTATAACTACCACAGTGTCCTGCAGTTCTGCGTTGGCAAGCACAGTTTGGAGTGTTGCGCCTTTGTTCTCATTTGATTGAAACGCGCCAGCATCCACTTGAACATCCAATGAAAGCGCTAGGTCTAAATAAATTTCATCAACTATTAAAAAGCCACCCTTGGCTTTGCAGTATTGTCCAATCTTAATCAGCTCGTCTGTATCTATTGCCGTGCCTGTAGGGTTGGCAGGTGTGGCGATAAGCACGCCTTTCGTATTGTGTTTCCAATTATCGGCAACACTTTCGGCGGTTAGCTGAAAGTTATCCTCACTACGTGTTGGTACTAGCGTTACTTCTGCACCAAACGCGTTTAAAAATCGTCGATTGCACGGGTAAGATGGGTCGCCCAATATCACGTTGTCGCCAGGCTCTACTAAAGCGGCGCTTGCTAAAAGTAGCGCGCCTGAAGCACCAGCGGTAACTACGACTCGTGATGGGCTTACTTTTACATCATGTTTAGTATCATAAAAACTAGCGATTGATTGACGTAGTTCTGGAATACCCAATGCGGAGGTATAGGGAAAATCTGGGGTGTCCAAGCTTTCTTTCATTGCCGCAAGTACGGGCGCGGGGGCGCCGAAATCAGGCTCGCCTAGATTAAGCCTAATAACATCTTTACCTTGCAGTTCCAGTGCGGTGGCTTTTTCGCCATAGGCCATGGCAAGAAACGGAGAAATAGCGGTAGCGCGAGAGGCAAACTTCAAAATAAAACCCTTCATAGTTTGAGCTGGTTGAATCGATAACGCAATTAGGGCTTACTCTTGACTGTGATTCAAGTAAATCTTTGAAAAAGGAAAGGGGCTGCGTTTGCTATGCGCACAACTTTTGCGCATAATATTTTTAGTAGATTAGCTTGAGGTAGTTATGCGTCAAAAAGTTTCTTGTAATACATCGATAAATAGTGACCTTCTCAATGAGGCAAAGTCTCTCGATATAAAGCTTTCTGAGGTTTTTGAAGCCGCTTTAATTAGGGCAGTAAACGAGAAAAAAAAAGCAGAATGGTTCAAGCAGAATGATGGCGCCCTTAAAGCTCATAATGACAAAGTAATTAAGAATGGAACGTTTTCGGAGTCAATCGGTCAGCTATCGTGATAAGTCAGTTTTCAGTATGTAGATATTCATCCTCTATAGTTATCGTCTTGACTAACACAGTTTTTAACGAAGTGGAAAGCTTGTTAGTAGCGCCATTAAAGATACTGGATGGACAACCATACGTGAAAGACTTACAAATACCCTGTGAGGTGAATGGCGTCCTTTACTACATCGACTTACTTGATATTGCTACTGTTTCGAAGCGCGGCTTGAAGCACCTAGCCGAACAGCCTCTTAAAAATATGAGAAACGAAATTAAAGCTGGCATTGATTTACTTATCGATGGTTTTTAGAGATTGGTTCTAAAATGCTCGACTAAACGAATCACCCATTAAACCAGCAGCTTCGCATACTATATGGATGTCTACTTAACGTTTATCAACACCTGATAAAGCTCATCTTTCAACTCGGCGCGGTCGTGTTTCAACTGGTGTAATGTTTCATCGCTTGCGGGTGAGCCAAGCTCTTCAAGGTTTCTAATTTCATCATCTAAACTGTGATAGCGTTTTGCTTTTTCGGCAAAGTCAGTGCAAGTCGCATTTAAACGGTTAATCGTATCCTCGTGTTCTGGAAAGTCGCTTAGTAGTGAGTGCTTTTCACCTAACATAATAGTTCTCCTGATTGTCTTGTTTCATGCCAGCGAGGTTAGATTATCAATACTTTTATCAAGATATAATGCTCCGAGTACAGCAATCAGTTTCAAAAAATTATTGATAATGGCGGTCAATGTTAGAGTCGGGCGAGGAGTAGCGTTAAAACGACGAATTACCATGGGCAAAGCCCACCACATAGGGTAGGCTAGAAATTCACAATAATAAGGACTAACTGCATGCTGCAATTGAACATTTTTCACAAAGCCGCGCGACAGGTTAATGCATTAGGTAAATCAACTATTGCGTTTTCGGTATTGTTTGTCGTGTCTGCCTCTTCAGCTTGGGCAGCGTTACCAAGCATTGGTGAATTCACCAGCGACATGACCAAAAAAGATGGTTTAATTCCTGTTTACTATGACGATGAAAGCGACAAAGTTTACTTGGCCGTGCCTACAAGCGATGCCGAATATTTGTTCCAAAGCAGCTTGCCGTATGGTGTAGGTTCAAACGATATTGGCCTTGATCGCGGACAACTTGGCGATACGCGTTTGGTCAGCTTTGAAAAATTTGGTAACAAGGTTTTATTAAAGCAGCACAATACCAAATACCGCGCGACCCACGGCAGCGACGCCGAAAAGCAGAGTATTGATGAAGCTTTCGCAGATTCGGTCATTGCTGGTTTTACGTTGGTAGCTAAAAGCGATAACACTAGCCTTATCGACTATACGCCTTTTCTGTTAAGTGATATTCACGGTATCGGCAACCGTATGGCACGCACCAAGCAAGGTAGCTTCAGCGTAGATAAAATGCGAAGTGGCGTGTACTTACCAAAAACCAAAGGCTTTGAAAAGAACACTGAATTAGAGGCTTTAGTCACTTTTGCTGGTAAAAAGCCGGGCGAATACGTGCAGCAAGTTACGCCCGACCCAGAAAGTGTGACGGTTCACTTGCATCACTCGTTTGTAGCACTGCCTGACGATAACTACACACCCAGAGAATACCACCCATACTCGGGCTACTGGAAATTCAGTTATTTTGACTATTCCACGCCTATTAGTGAACCTACTGAACAGCGTTTTATTACCCGCCACCGTTTACACAAGAAAACACCTCATGCGGCGAAGAGCGAAGCAGTTGAGCCTATTGTGTACTACCTTGACCCTGGTATTCCCGAGCCAGTAATGACAGCGCTTAAAGAAGGTGCGAGCTGGTGGAACCAAGCCTATGAATCTGCAGGCTATAAAGACGCGTTTCAGGTGAAAGTATTGCCAGAAGGAGCCGACCCAATGGACGTGCGTTACAACGTCATTAACTGGGTGCACCGCGCAACGCGCGGTTGGTCTTACGGTTCGTCGGTTGTTGACCCACGTACAGGTGAAATTATTAAAGGTCACGTTACACTTGGCTCGCTGCGTGTAAGACAGGATTATTTAATTGCCCTTGGCCTCACCAGCCCGTTTAAAGAAGGCAACACCGACACTACTGCTCAGCAAGAAATGGCTTTGGATCGCATTAGGCAGTTGTCTGCTCACGAGGTAGGGCATACGTTAGGCATAGCACACAATTTTGCAGCAAGTGAAAATAACCGTGCGTCGGTGATGGATTATCCTCATCCCAAAATTAGTATTAAAAATGGCAAAATTAGCTTAGAAGGTGCTTATGACAAAGGTATAGGCGCATGGGATATACACGCCGTAGCATATGGTTATCAAGACTTTGCCAGCGATGTAGAAGAAGCCGAAGCCTTAGCAAAAATTATTGTAAAAGGTCGCAACGAGGGCTTAAGCTTTAAATCAGACCCAGATACCCGCAGCAGCCGTCATGCGTCAGCAAACGGCCATATGTGGGAAAACGGCAGCAACCCGCTAGATGCTTTTGATGAAATTTCACAAGTGCGCGAGCAGGCACTAGCCAATTTAGGTTTGGACACCTTAAGCCCGAACAGCAGTTTATCGTCCCTTGAAAATGCTTTAGTGCCTATTTACTTGCTACATCGCTATCAGCTAGAAGCTGTAGCAAAGCAAGTGGGCGGCTTAGTGTATGAATATGAGCGCAAAGGTGACTATACCCAAGCGCAGGGCCAGCAGTTTGTAGCGCCCGCAGTACAGCAACGCGCAATGCAGCAGTTGATTACTGCGACCACCGCTGATTATCTGACTATCCCTGAGTCGGTCCTCGCGCTCATCCCACCTACAGCATACGGTGACGACATTACTCGCGAGCACTTTAAGGGCAAAATGGGCTTAATGTTAGACCCTGTTTCTGCCGCTGCTTCGGCATCCAACTTTGCTTTTGAGTTGTTATTACACCCGGAACGCTTAAACCGCCTAGAGTGGCAAACAAGAAGCACTAACGATAAACGCAAAAAAGTGGGCGTTTCAATGCTAGTGAAGCAAATACTTAGCGTACATTGGTATAAAAACAAGTCGCAAAGCCCGCTAGCCAAGCGCTTACAGTTAGTGGCTTTAAATGCAGTGATGAAAGCAGTAACTAACGACAAGCTAGCACCCGAAGTAAGATTGGAAGCTGAACTCGCCTTGCTTGAATTTAGCGAATGGTTAGACGATGAAGCAGACAACAATCTGTATGAAATACTGAAAGAGCAGTTTGATACATATTGGGCGAGTAAGGCATGGCCAAGTAGCTTTGAGGTAGAGCCACTGCCGCCAGGTTCGCCGATTTAAGGAAGCTGATAATTAATGTTAGGGACAACGCAATTAGAGCAAAACCATAGCCCGAGTAATAAGCAAGTGCCGCAAAGAACCTTTGCGGCCTTGATCACTCCTTTACTTGCTGTACTACTTCTAATAATAGTTCCATTAGTAGAAAGTCTGTATGGCGGTGTGCTGTGGGACTTGAACTACCATTCCCCCAGGTTCATGTCTCAGGTCGGCGACGCGTTAGCCTTAGTTAAACTTATAGCGCTTTGTGCAGGTGTTTACCTGCTCTTTACGCAGCACGGTACATTGAGATATCTTGTTAAAAGTAAATGGTTAACTGTTGCTTTGAGCAGTGTTTTAGCAATAGTGGCACTCATTCAGATTGCGATAGGTCTATTAGGTGTTCTGATTGATGCAACACTAGGAGCTAACCGAGACTACTTTCATAAAGAATTTGCAATAGAAAATAACACTATTTACGTGTTTACCGCAGATCCAGGTGCAATGGGTACGGCCTACCATTATTTCTATTTAAAATGCCCACTACCTTTAAACCGCTATGAATTAAAGTTTATTGAAAAAACAAATTGGGTACGGGAGCTAGAGCTTAAAGCTTCTGATAATGGTTTTGACGTATTTAATCAGCGTGGTGAGTTTAAATATCGCGTTAGTTTGGGTGAAGTAGGGTGTGGTTAGTTACCTTGAAAATAGGGTAACTGTCAGATCAAGTCTGAGCTGGTACGATTTAGTGAGTAGTTTGTTTCTCTACTTGATTTGGCACTTTCGTCACAATACTTGGTCCTTCCTGTGTGTTTCAATCAGATAGATGCATAGCGTATTTCATTTGTTGATGAAGCACCCTAATGACGAAAATGCCGTCATCGACTTTTTTATAGAAGACCATGTGCCTATGAACGGGGAATTGTAAGTAATTCTTTCTAATGTCCTCCGCTGAAGTACCTACATTCGGGGTTTCCGCCAGAACAACTAGAGCTTCATGTAGGGCAACAAGATAGGCTTCAGCTTGAGTTACGCCGTGAACATTGGCTGAATAATCGTAAATGCGGGAGATATCTTCCTCTGCTTTGTTAGAGAGGATGTATTCGTTCATTCAGAGGCTCGAGTTTTCTTAGCTTGAATAATATCCAAAACATTCTTGTCACTTTTCCCACTCAACTCACCTTCTATGAGGGCTAAGCTAATTGCCTCACGCTCACTCTGATTGCGACGTACTAGATCGCGAATATAATCACTAGCATTAGCAAATTTGCCAGTTTTTACTTGCTCATCAATCCACGTACGCATTTCGTCAGGAAGTGACACGTTTAAAGTTGCCATTGTCTATTTCCGAATGTTCACCATTCAGAAATTATGGCAAATATTGACAAAGATTGCCAATGGGGCAGTGAGGGTTTGGTTTAACCGGTGTCCCCGAAGCACTTCGCTAAACGACCTATTTGGCGTCGCTCGAAACACTGCGCTTTATAAAAATTCGTCCTTTTGCTTTGCAAACAGAAGTCCTACGAGTCCATGGGCACCTTAAGGTACAACGCCGCCGTTCAATACAATAAATTGAACGGCAGGGCGCACTTTGAAGAATAAGTTCGTAATTTGCGAGAGACTATCTACGTACCCTCATCAACCATGTTGTAATAAAGTTTTAATCCATCAACCCGCGTACAAAAATCTACAGCTCCTTATAATTCGTAAACACCTTATACAACTGCGTTCCGCTTAATACCGAAGCTGACGGAAAGTGCAGAATAGGAATTAAATCGCAAGGCGCTTCCAAGGTTCTGCTGCCGTTGTCGGTATCCAGATCGTCTATATTTAGAATTTGTGCCAGTGGTTCGCCTTTTTTCACCGTTTGGCCTGGTTTTGCCATGTATTCCACCATGCCGCCCCAGTTTGTGAATAACGTTTTATAGTCTTTTAAATATACGCCTAAACGCTGCATTGCTTTCGGTTTAATATCGCATTCGTGCAGCACGCCTTTGGCGTTTAAGTAGCTAAGAATGCTGGTGGCATCTATATTACCTTCGTTAAAGTCGATCACTTCTTGGCTACCCATTTCAAGGGTAAAGGCTTCAACGTTAAAACTTACCTCACGCGCTAAATTAGTTTTTATGCTTTCTTGCAGTGTCCACCACGGGCAGAACGTCGCTTCATCGAGTGCACCTGCAAATACGTTTGGAATAAAAATACAGTGGGGGATGTTAAATAGCTTGGCGCTGTCTTTGGCATATTCGGGAATATAAACGTGACGGGTAGACACAGGGCCATTATGAAGGTCTAGTACAAAGTCGGCGTTCACCGCCATTTGTTGTAGTTTCAGGTTTAACTGTTGCGCCAAGCCTAACCCCCAGGGTTCGGCCAGTTTGTTGTCGATAGCATTAGAAAGGTGCGCACGAAAACGTTGTTTTATGCCTTCAATAGACTCTTCGCGTGTAACGGTTTTGGCGAAATGCTCTACTGCTTCTTTATCGAAGAAATAGCCGCGGTTCCAGTTTGTGCCGTTCACAGGGTCG
Organism: Alteromonas sp. ABM1_013; assembly: GCF_056160505.1. Lineage (NCBI taxonomy): Bacteria > Pseudomonadati > Pseudomonadota > Gammaproteobacteria > Alteromonadales > Alteromonadaceae > Alteromonas > Alteromonas sp. ABM1_013. The sequence goes on along the minus strand of NZ_JBSWXH010000005.1, from coordinate 182,832 downwards.
AACCGGCCTAATGTGTACTCACCGGCTTTAATGTTAGTACCAATGGGATTACAGTTGGGTACTAAAATAATTTCGCCGCAAATATCCATGTTTTTCAAGCGCTGAATAAGATGATAGATAACTACATTACCTTGCACTTCAGCACCGTGAATTGAGCTTTGAATATAAACGGTGGGGCCAGGGCGCGCGCCCTTCATTCGATAAATTGGCACGTTCATATTACGGCCAGACGCGTTTTGCGCCACTACCATGTGTTTTTTTACTACTTGGGTTGTCATTTAAATCAACCTATTTTCTGTCTATTTTTCTAACGAAAACGCGGCAATCATATCGATAAGCGTATTTGCAAGGGCCCAAGCGTTTTCAGACGATTGCTCAAAATACATAAATCGTAACATTTTGATGATTGTTCAGTGAAACTATTTCCAAATAGCGCCGTCTCAAAAACTATCTATTTTCAGAATGAAACTGTAATGAAACTAACAAAAATAATTCCCTTAACTTTACTGCTGGTTATGGCTTCTGGGTGTACGTCAAAACAGTTGTATAACGCAGCGCAACAAAACCGGTTACAAAGCTGCAGTGAATTGCAGGGAGCGCAACGAGATGAGTGCGAGGCACGGTATCAAAAAGATTATGAAACGTACGAACGTGAACGCCAAGAAGTCTTAAACGATAAAAAGTGATTTTGCGAATGTTAAAGGGCAGGTCTCTATACCGAAATGGTTAGCAACGATTACGTTTAATAGTTACCTGCCATCTTAAATTTTATGGTTTGTTTAATTGCATTCAGCAAGCACAAAGCTCGCAGTCCACGCCTTTTGGTAGCTTCCAATTTCGCCATTCATGCGAAAGCGCATCAAAGGTCATTAACGTGTTTTTTGGGATATTATCGAAATCCATCAATACTTGCATAGCTAGCATGGCTTGGTAGGTACCAACAATATTTACTACAGGCGAGAATATACCTGCCTCTACACAGCTTAAATCAGGCGATTCAAAAAGCGTCCGCAAGCATGCATAGCAACGGCTCTCACCGGGTATAGCTACAAAAAGCTGGCCTTCAAAGCGAATGGCTGCGCCCGACACCAGTGGAGTATTTAGTTTAAAACACAATAGGTTTATTAAATCTCGCGAGTCTGTATTGTCCGTGCAATCTAGCACAACGTCAGCACGCTCTATGGCCTGTTTTAACGCTGGTGACAGCTGAGTAGTGCCCTTAGTTCTGCCGGGCGCCGCAAACGGTTCTGCCATTACGGTAATGTCGCAGTCGCTGTTGATTGCACTAAGCCGCGCTTTAGCTGCCTCTACTTTACTTGTGCCAACATCTTGTTCGCTAAACAAGGTTTGCCTTGGCAGGTTGGTGGCCTCGACTGTGTCGTGGTCGATAAGCGTAAGAGAGCCCACGCCACTGGCGCAAAGGTTAGTGGCGGCCGCGGTGCCAAGCCCGCCAATACCAATAATACAAATATTGGCGTTTAGCAGCGCTTCTTGACCGTCTAGGTCCACTTTGGGAAGCACGATATGGCGGTTATAGCGCATAGCCTGCTGATTAGTTAGGCTTTTAGACATAGTTTATGGCAACTTAGTTGTTGAATTCATGGCATGCACCCTTATAAAGTGATTACCAAATAGTATTTTGGCTGGTACTTTATCAAAAACCGCCAAAATGTCGCATATCAAATTAGGATTTCATATGTCAGCTGTCAGCCAACCCCTTAATATTGCCGTACTCACTATTTCAGATACGCGCACCCTCGAAAACGACAAGTCGGGAGACTACTTGAAAGAGGCGCTTACCTCGGTTGGCCATAACCTTTACGATCGCGATTTGGTGAAAGACGATATTTATCAGCAGCGCGCCGTGGTGTCGAAATGGATTGCCGACAAGAACATTCACGCGGTATTAATTACCGGTGGTACAGGTTTTACCCACCGTGACTCAACGCCAGAGGCCATCAGTGTATTGTTCGACAAAGAAGTGGACGGCTTTGGCGAGTTATTCCGTCAAATTAGCTATGAAGAGATTGGTACATCAACCATTCAGTCTCGCGCGGTTGCGGGTTTTGCTAATAATACGGTTATTTTCTGCTTACCAGGCTCAACAGGCGCGTGTCGTACTGCGTGGGAAAAAATTATTTCTAGCCAGCTTGATGCAGACTTCAGACCGTGTAACTTCGTAAAGCATTTGGTGGAAGCATGAGTACGTTTAGCCATCTAAATGCTGGCGGCGAAGCCAATATGGTAGATGTTAGCGACAAAGATGTTACCAAGCGAGAAGCCACAGCAGAAGGCTTCTTGTACGTAAGCGAAGACGTTATTCGCCAAATTTCTGAAGCAAAAATTGCAAAAGGGGATGTCTTCGCCGTTGCCCGAGTAGCTGGTATCCAAGGGGCGAAACGCTGCGCCGATCTTATTCCTCTTTGTCACCCATTGGCACTGTCAAAGGTTGATATAAACTTCGACATTCAGGCCGACCAAAACCGAATTAAAGCCACCTGCTATTGTAAGCTAAGCGGTAAAACCGGCGTTGAAATGGAAGCGCTCACTGGTGTAAATGTGGCGCTGTTAACCTTGTTTGATATGTGCAAAGCCATCGACCCTGGCATGCATATGGAAGGGGTACGGGTACTGGAGAAAAAAGGCGGTAAGACAGGCCATTGGCAGTCCGACACCTAGTTCACACAAAGTAGCGATCTTTAAAGCAACGTACATAAAGTGCATGCCCGCCTAATGAGTAACCTACTCTAGGTTCAATGCATTTCCGAGGCTTAAAAAGATTAATCAGCGAGCGCACAAAGCGACGTTAACAAAGTAAATAACAGGCAAAGCATGCAGGTAACGGTAAAAACATTCGCACAAACCCGAGAGATTACGGGAGAGGACAATATCGCGCTTAATTTAAGTGATAACAGCACGATTGAAGCCGTAATATCTCAGCTTAAGACGCGCAGTGACAAGTGGGCATTAGCCCTAGAGGGCAGTGTACTAACTGCCTGCAACCAAGAGCTCTGCGACCTGCAAACCGTACTTAGCGACGGCGATGAGCTGGCGCTGTTTCCACCTGTGACAGGGGGCTAGGTATGTTTGCACTAGTTCAAGTAGAAGATTTCGACCAAGGCGAGCTTTACGCTAGGTTAAAACAGTCGGCAGACGAAAAGGCGTGCGGCAATACAGGCGCGATTGTTACTTTTACTGGGTTAGTGCGGGATTATAATAATTCTGGCGACATAGACGGCATCGAATTAGAGCATTATCCCGGTATGACCGAAAAAGCGTTGATGCTGCTACTTGAACAAGCAGTAGAGCGTTTTGAACTTAATAGCGCTGGCGCACTGCACAGAGTAGGGCGCATATACAACAACGAACAAATTGTATGGGTGGGTGCCGCTGCTCCCCATCGCCAAGCCGCATTTGACGCGGCCAGCTATTTGATGGACATGCTTAAGCAATCTGTTCCCCTTTGGAAGAAAGAGTTCAAGGGCGATAAATCTGAATGGGTTGCCGCAAAAGCGTCTGACGATAAAGCGGCACTTAAGTGGATGCAAAAAAAGTAATGTTTTTCTCTTTTGCAATGCGACTTTCAAGCTTGGTTAGCTTGGCCATGCTTATTTTGGTAAGTGTTATTGCAAGCGCAAGCCCAAGTGTAGCCACAGGCATTACGACTTCTGCCAGTTCTGTGGCACGGGCGAGCAGTTTTGAAGCGGCGAATCATGCTGTAAATGAAGGGAGTACTATTAGTGCCGATAAACAAAACCAGTCAATCAATTTCAAGCGCGACGAAAAAATTAATGTAGCCGTAGCGGCAAACTTTGCAAAACCGCTAAAGGATATTGCCGAGCAGTTTACTGAGCTTACCGGCATAGAAGTCGCGGTAACCGTATCTTCTAGCGGTACTTTATATGCGCAAATTCAACATGGTGCTAGCTTTGACGTTTTTCTATCTGCAGATCGCGCCAGGCCGCAAGCCTTAGTTGATAACAACCTAGTGCATCACGGTAATTTACTGGATTACGCTAAAGGCAAGCTTGCGTTTGTTTATGCTGGCGACTTATCAAGTGAGGCATTCAGTGAAATATCTAGTAAGACATCTAGTGAAAGAGATTGCAGGGAAATCGCGCGCTCATCTACTAAAGACACAACTGCACAAATAAACGTTCAGCTTACCGATTGCTTGTCGAAGCAGCTTGTTCAATTAATGGAAAGCCCACAAAACAAGATAGCTATCGCGAACCCTAAATTGGCGCCCTATGGTGAAGCAGCACAGCAAACGTTGCAAAACTTATCCTTATGGCAACAGTTTTTACCTCACAGAGTGATGGGTAAGAACGTGCTACAAACCCTGCAGTTTTATACCACGCGCAGCGTGAAAGGGACGTTCGTTGCCTACTCATTAGCTTTAGATTTACCTTCAAATTTCCCAACTACCGGTAACACCAAGGTTGCTGATACCACCACGGTTATCGTTCCAGTACCAGAAACCTTGTATCAACCCATTGTTCAGTCGTTGGTGGTTAACAGTAAAACGGTAGCTACACTATCACCGAATCTGTTCGAACCGCTTCCAATTAAAAATGCGACAGCGCCAGTTGATGAGCCTGTTTACAAAGGCGCCAATGAGACAACCAGAGCGTTTCGTTTGAGTGACGCTAGTGGAGTGTCATCACCCAGCCTTTTCGTACAATATTTAATGTCGCAAGGGGTGCAGCACAGCTTAATTGAATGGGGCTATGAACCCATCATTGCATCGGGCGTTGGTAAATAAGTATGTTCACAGAATTTTTCGGAGCATCGTCACTAGAGGCCATACTACTAACCCTGAAGCTGGCCTTTATCACGAGTGGTTTGCTGTTGTTAATCGCACTTCCGCTGGCGTGGTTTTTAGCAAACTGGCAGAGCAAAGCTAAGCCCTTGGTTATGTCTGTGCTTGCATTGCCTTTAGTGTTACCACCAACTGTGCTGGGGTTCTATCTCCTTATTGCTTTTTCGCCGCAAAGTGCATTGGGGCAGGGATGGCAAAGCCTCACCGGGAGCAATTTAGCATTTAGCTTCGAAGGTTTAGTATTGGGCTCTGTCATCTACTCCCTTCCATTTGCTCTACAGCCTTTATATAGCGGCTTTTCGCAATTGGATAACCGTTATTTAGATGTGGCAAAAACACTAGGGTTTTCGGCCTCCGAAGCTTTTATAAAAATAGTGCTGCCCTTAAGCAAAGCGCCCATCGTGGTGGCATTAGGCTTAAGCTTTGCCCATACCATAGGCGAGTTTGGCGTAGTATTAATGATAGGCGGCAATATTCCTGGGGAAACTCAAGTGCTGTCTATTGCGCTATATGAACAGGTAGAAGCGCTCGAATATAACAGCGCACACAACCTTGCGTTGGCCCTTCTGATATTCTCATTCGTGATGCTCGCGGCGCTCTATCGTTTTAACGGTATCAAGCAAAGTAGTGAGGCGCGTTAATATGCAAATATCTGCGCTACTACCAAATCGCATTAACGCAAAAATCTCATTGCAGCATCAAAGCCGCTTCATTGGGGTTACTGGTCCATCAGGTGCAGGAAAAAGCAGCTTGTTTCGCGCCCTAGCTGGCGTAGAAAAAAACGCAACAGTTCAAACACCGTGGGCTGATAAAAAAGTCGGTATCGTATTTCAGCAGGCCATGTTATTTCCCCATACCGATGTTCGTGGCAACTTGGCCTTAGCACAGCGCCACGCAACCTCGACTGCGCTGTCTATTGAGAAGAGCATGCTCGGATGCTATTGCGAGCATTTAATCGATAAGCCAGTTCAGGCGCTTTCTGGTGGAGAAGCTCAGCGGGTAGCGATCGCGAGAGCCTTGGTAAATGGCCCTGATGTGTTATTGCTAGATGAATCATTAAGTGCAATCGATATTTTTACCCGCCGTAAAATTTATCAATTTTTAAATAATCTATGTATGACAGGGCAGCTTACCTGCTTTGTTATTTCTCACGATTTAGACGACCTTGCCTTGTTCAGTGACGAACTAATTTATATTGATAAAGGCCGCACCGAGCTTTGTGGAAAAACGCGCGATGTGTTGACTCAAGTATTCGAAAAAGAAGGGGGGGGAACGCCGTCTAGCGTACTTGAAGGGGTTAAAGTTACTGAGCAATGCGAAGCACACGACAGCAACCGGTCACAAAACGCCGTTGTCAGCTATAAACACGGTAGCGAAACGCAACAAAGTCAAAGTGTTTTGCCCTTACAAGACAATGAGCAGTGCCAGTCGGAAAACGGAATTGAGCGCGTTAAGGTAGCGGGGCAAGAGATATTCGTCACTGCAGAATCGGTCTCCTATTTGCCTAAGCAAAGCGGTGACCAAGTATCTGTTCGTTTTGCAGTTAAAGCTTGTGATGTAAGTATCGATACCAATACTGCTGACTTTGGCAATACCAGCACAATCAGTATTTTAAATGCGTTGCCATGTGTTATATCTAGCATCGAACCCGTGGTGAATCCACTCAGTCCCCTGAACGAGCCAGAAAATAACGCCGATACAAAACTCACAGATACAAAGCTAACCCCTAAAAAGCTAGCGACCGTAAACAGCGCGAAAATGTTGTTAAAACTTGATGTACTAAACAGTAACCAAACCCTTTATGCCAGCATTAGCTGTATCTCTTTATCGCGTCTTAAGCTTGATGTTGGGATGCAAGTAATTGCGCGTTTCAAATTACCTTAATTTTAGATGGCCTTGGAGTAGCTACTCAGCGTTTCGCTTCTATTCAAGTAGGCGTCGAATCGCGCACAAATTGCACGTATATAAATTCGCGCCGACTCTGGCACTCGAATATACTCGGATGTAATTTCAATAAGCCCATCTTGCTTCATCTCTGCAAGATTATCCAAAGCTGAAGCAAAATATTCATCGAATTTGATGTGGTGTTTGCTTTCAATAGCTTGTTTAACAACCACTAGATTGCACATCAGGCTAGAAATTACGTCTCTGCGTATAAGGTCGTCTAAGGTAAGTGAAAGTCCAACCTTTGAGCAGGGTAGGTAATTGTTTAATCGACTATAGTATTCCTTTAGGTCTTTAGCATTCTGAGCGTATGCATTACCTATTGTGCTAATGGCTGACACGCCGAACCCTATAAGGTCTGCGTCACCACGTAAGGTATATCCTTGAAAGTTACGGTGAAGCTCACCTTTATTCTTGGCAATGGCCAAAGAGTCCTTGCTTAAGGCAAAATGGTCAAGGCCAATCATTTCATAACCTATGCTCGTAAAGTTTTTAACGGCAAGGTCGTATAACGACGCTTTTTCTTCACTGCTTGGCAGTGTTTCTTCAGCAAATTTGCGCTGCGCGGCAAACCGTTCAGGCAGGTGTGCGTAGCTAAAAAGCGAGATGCGGTCTGGCATCATAGCTTTCGTAGCGGCAATGGTTGAAGAAAAAGTATCTAGTGATTGGTTTGGTAGACCGTATATTAAATCCAAATTGACTGAGTCAAAACCAAGCGAGCGTGCTTCAAACACTAAGTCGGCAATGTGCGATGTGCTTTGCACGCGATTAATCGTTTTCTGTACGTTATAGTCGGTGTCTTGCAAGCCAAAGCTGATACGCGTGTAACCTAAACGTTTTAAATTTTGAAGGTAGCATTTATCTATGTTTCTAGGGTCTAATTCAATAGATAGCTCGGCCCCTGCCTCAAACGTGAAATGTTTTTTAAGCAGATACATTAAATAGGTATGTTGAGTATTGCTTAGAAAACTCGGGGAGCCGCCTCCTAAATGGAGTGAAACCACGCGCCTACCTTCTGTTAAATAACGTTTAGACAGAATTTCTTTTTCTATGTAGTCTAAATATTCGTCTGCTTTTTCGTTGTGACGGGTTACCATTTTGTTGCAACCGCAGTAATAACATAGTGTTTTGCAAAACGGAATGTGCACGTACAGGCTCACCGCAGGAGCTTTAGAAATGTTTAATGCTTGCGGCAACGGGTCGATTTGCAATGGCTCAAACTTAAGTGCAGTGGGATAAGACGTATAACGAGGAGCATTAAGCGCATACTTGGTAATAGTTGATGCGGCTTTTTGTTGTAAATTGGTAATGTTAGTCATATGTTTGCACTTGTCTTTAGATGAATAGGCGCGAATTGAGCTTCATGGTTTAAGCTTATGTGATTGCTAAGGTATATGATTTGATCTACTTCAAGGTTTTGGCGTTAAACCTAGCTATTGTTTTACTTTCCCCTGTTGTATTGATGCAGGCGCTGTGGGTGCGAAAAAAGACCGCTGTGCTGCCAGAACCTGAAGGAGATCGTGTACTACCTTCAGTAGAAGGTTCGTTGTTACCACTTACTAATCTACTAGTGGTGGGTGATTCTGCAGCGGCTGGCGTAGGCGCTTTAACCCAACAGGGCGCGCTAACTGGTTTATTGTATTCTAGCCTCAGTCAAATTGGCCCAGCCCGTGTATCGCTGCATGCCAAAACGGGATTTAAAAGCGAAGATGTGCTTAGTCTTTTACACAAACTCCCCGCCGAAAACTTCTCGTCTGCGCTTATTTCTATAGGTGTTAACGATGTCACTAAATTTGTGTCACTAAAGCGATGGCAGCAAAATATTGATGCTATCAGTACACTTTTAACGCACAAATTTGGCTGTAAAAGAATAGTGTTTACTGCACTTCCTCCTATTCATTGCTTTCCAGCGCTACCGCAACCTTTGCGCGCACTGTTAGGCTGGCGAGCATTACTTTTAAACCAAGCTTTGGTTAAATCCGTAACAGCATGTTCTAACGCAGAAATATTGTATGTTACCGCGCTCAACCTAGGTGGTACTGTTGCCGATATTCGGCGAAGCGGCTTAATGGCTGAAGATGGCTTTCATCCGTCTTCTAAGGGCTACGAGATTTGGGCGCGCCTGGCTTTAGATAAACTCACGCCCAGTCATCATGCCGATATAAACGGTTCAAAAAAGACGTTTTTAAACTGACGGGTAATAATGAAAATAGTTGCTAAATGGGGTTGAAGTTTCTTTTAGTAACCTTATCTAAGCCCCTATAAATTCACGACTTCAATAAAGCGAGTCCTATTATGGCAGCTAGTGAGAAAGGTACACAAGGTGTACATAAAGTAACGGTTAATATGGTATCTGATGTGGTATGCCCGTGGTGTATTGTTGGGTATCAGCGGTTGCAAGAAGCGATTAAAACCCTTGATGACATCGAAGTAGATATCAAGTTTCACCCGTTCGAGCTAAATCCAAACATGCCTGCAGAAGGACAAAACCTTCGCGAACACATTATGGAAAAGTACGGCATTAGCGAGCAGCAAAGTGTGGAGAACCGAGCGAGGCTTGTACAAGCTGGTGAAGAGTTAGGTTTTGCATTTAATTTCACTGACGACTCCCGTATGCAGAATACTTTTAAAGCCCATCAGCTTATTCACTTTGCAGCACAAAACGACCTTGAAGAAGAAATGAAGCTTAGCTTGTTTAACGCTTATTTCACTGATGGTAAAGACGTGAACGATCTTGGCGTACTAGTAGAATTAGCTGAGTCTGTGGGCCTCGACAAAACCGAAGCTGAAGCAGTAATTAAAAGTGAAAAATACGCGCAAGTAGTTCGCGAGGAAGAAACCCTTTGGATGCAGCGCGGTATTCAAAGCGTACCTACTTTTGTCATTGGTAATCAGGGTGTGGCTGGTGCGCAGGAGCCTTCAACATTGGCTGCATTTATTGCCCAAGCAGCATCGCAGCAATAAGCAGGTTAAACGTATTTAGAGGTAGTTATGAGTAATCACGTTAACCATTTGTTGGCCCAGTGGCTTCCACTCAAAAACAAGCATAAGTGGGTGTTAGGTTTTATTTTTAAAACCGAAGGCTCATGCTACCGCAAAGCAGGCGCCATGATGCTGTTTAGTGATGCAGGGCATCAGCTAGGTATATTAAGCGGCGGCTGCTTAGAAAGTGACATCGTTAAAAAAGCCCAGCGCGTAATGACCGACGGCGTTAGCCGTACTGCAGTTTATGACGATGAAGATGAAGAAGATATTGCGTTTAAGCTAGGTGTTGGATGCGGCGGTGTAGTGCACCTAGCACTCGTGCCAGTTAATGAAAATAATAGTTATCTATCTTTGGATGTGGTTAGTAAAACCTTATCAAGCGGAAAGGCGTGTGAGTGGCGCTGCGCTGTAGACGGTACCTTGGGTGAGTGTACGGAATTGGAAGACCATACTGCTACACCTAGAAAAGCCGTGCTAGATACTGTTAATGGCGAGCGCACATTGTCGGTTTTGATGCTGCCACCTATCCACCTACTTGTTGTTGGAGGTGGGTACGACGCTACCTTTATGACCAAACTGGCTAGTTTACAGGGTTATCTAGTAAGCCTTTGGGATCCAAGGCCCGCACAAGCAAGACTTGAACACTTTCCCGAGGTAAATTACTTGATTGAAGACCCGTCTACGGAAGGCTTACGTCTTCACATGGGCGAACATAATATTCAAGCGGCGGTGCTTATGTCCCATCATCGCGAAATTGATGCAAAGGCGCTGCAGGTGCTAAGTAAGCAGTCTTTAACCTATACGGCAATGCTTGGGCCGTTGCACCGCAAGCAAGAAATTATGGATTTAGCAGGGCTTGGTAATACCGATTTTACGCAGTATTTCGCGAGCCCTGCTGGCTTTGATATAGGCGGTGAACTACCTGAGCATATTGCACTTTCTGTTATTGCACAGTGTCATGCTGTGTTTCATACAAAACCTACGCATTTGAATCGTTAGAAAGACTTTCTAAAAGTAACGCCAAAGCTTCTAGGTGCACCCGGGTAGGCCATAATTTTTCCGGTTTGTACTGGCACATCAAACCCGCTTCGTGCAACGTACTCTTCGTCGAATACGTTGCGCGACCATGCAATAACTTCACTATCCCATTGTGGAATAGTGAAACTTACGCGAACGTTAAATAACGAAAAGTCGTCAGCGTATTTGTACGGGTCGTTGGCATCGTCAAGGAATACATCCCCCGTGTATTGGTAGTCAATACTGGCGGAGGCAGGATAATCTCCAACTTCGAAATAGTGATTCAGCATAAGTGACAGTGAATTCTGAGGTTCGAAGCCCACGCGGTCTCCGTCTCTTGCGCAGAAAGGATCGCTAGGGTTCGCACGGCCCGGGTCGTCGATGCCAGTATGCCACGTGTACGCTACCCAACAGGTGCCACGTTCAAACTCATCAAAGTTCGCTAGCGTGCGCGATGCAACGGCATGTAATTCGGTGCTCTCTGTTACCAACCACGTTGCTTCAAGCTCTACACCTTTGACTATGATATCGCCCGCATTTTGCAGGTTGAAACCTGTTCCGGTAAAGGTCGTCGCCTGAAAGTCGCTAATTTGTGTGTAGTGCGCCGCGGCATTTACGCGAACGCCGTATTCTTCAAAATCGTGTTTAATGCCTATTTCGGCACTTCTTGATTTTTCAGCATCAAAAAGCGGGCTAAGCGAAGGTAAAATTCTGTCGGTATTCGTGCCGCCTGCTTTGTAACCTGTGGCAAAACTGGCGTAGGTTAACGTGTTGTCGTTGGGGTGGTAAGCCAGTTTTACCGTGCCTGTCAGCTGGGAATCGTCAAGCTGTTCGTTTAAATCAGGGCGAGGCATAACCGCTGCCGAGCCTAAGAAAAAGTACCCCCAGCCTGCCTGCTGAAAAGGCGCAATGGCATTAAGTGATTCAGCAGAGGGCGCTTGGCCAGTAGTCAAGGCTGCAGCGATGTCTTGTAAACCTTGTACCGCACGCCCGATATTAGGCCATTGCGCAGGATTTTGACTTAGTCCGTCAATACCAGGCCCTTGCTCGTCATACGCACCGACGATCGACTTTTCTTCGCGTGTATAGCGTAAGCCTGTGGTTAGCGTAAAATTGCGGTTTAGCAGCCAATCGAACTGAGAAAATACAGCAATGCTGTCTTGTTCTTGATTAGCCGAGTGTACAAAAGCGGTACCGGACGGCGCTGGGGCTGCAGCAGGCGCAATAAAGCCTGATGTAACTGCAGATAGCTCGTTGATGGCGTTAGCCAAAGGCAGCAGATCGGGCGCGGCGGCATTAAAGAACGCACTAAAATCATCTTGCGTGGTAGTATCAAAGGTTAGATCTAAGTTTTGGCTGTAATAGTAAACACCTATTAATCCACGCACATTCTCGCTGGTGTAATGCAATCTAACTTCTTGAGAAAACGACTGCTGCCTGGCGTCGTTAGTGGCAGTGAGAAGGTCCGCATCAGAAAAGTCGGTATCTACCGTATCTAAGCTGTCAAACGCGCGGTACGCGCTTATGCTCACTAAATTCCATGCTTTGTTTAAAGCCACATCTACTTGAACTGATAGCCCTTTGTCTTCCATTTTTGAAAGGGGAGTTTGCGACAGCGATGTTCTATAGTCGTAAAAGCTATCGCGCCCATAAATAGTTGCGTTGAATGGCGGTTGAAGCAGCAGCGCATCAGTGCCGAATTTACCCGCTATGTCATTGGCCTGAATGTTATTTTGAAACGTCAGTGCGCCGCAGCACCGCTCGTCTAGCTCGCCGTAATCGGCTATCAATCTTACGCTAATGTTTTCTGTCGGTGTATAAAGCAGCTGCGCTTTTACCGCAGACCGATTACGGTTGTTTAGGGTTTGCCCACTGGCCTCATCGGTAATAAAGCCATCGCCATGGGAACTAAATCCAGATACTCGCATGGCAAGAATATCGTCGATAAGTGAAAACGACGATCCTGCACTCAAGCGAACCAAATTGTCATTGCCAATAATAGCCTCAGCAAAGCCATTACGTTCGCCGTGTGAAGGCGCTACGGTTGATACCGTCACCGCGCCAGCGGCGGTATTCTTACCAAATAAGGTACCTTGGGGCCCGCGTAATACCTCGATAGATTCAATATCAACTAGATCGCTAATTAGTGCATTTTGTCTGGAGCGGTAGACGCCGTCTACATACAGACCTACCGATGACTCGAAGCCAAAGTTTTGAGAAGAAGTACCGATACCGCGAATAGAAAAGCCTGAATTAGTCACACTTTGGTTTTGAAACGCGCCAAAAGCGGGGACGTAGTTTTGCAGGTCGAACATGTCACGACTAACGGTTTCTACCATATCTTGACCACTTAGGGCTGTGACAGCCACGGGAACGTCCTGCAAATTTTGTGATGTCTTCTGTGCCTGAACTATTATGTGTTCAAGTTTCTTGTTCGCAATTTGTATTTTTGTGCCATCGTCGGCGCTAGCGTGGGCACTAACAGAGCTAGCAGAAAATATAAGCGTAGTTAAAAGGCAATAAGTGATAGGGTTTACTGTTGCTCTTACATTTTCAGGATGGCAGGGCAAGGCGTATGTAAATGACTTCATTTTAGTTCTTTTTATCGTTTAGAAGCTAAGCGCCTCCAGCCAAACTTATCACGACAAAGTCGCGTCCATGTGCGCGCAGTCCTTTACATTTTGTCGTCTTTACTCCAATAAGACGTTTTGATTGCCTGTTATGTAGACAAATTAATCGAGCATATTCCACGCAATTGCGGCGAATAAGTCAAGTTTTGTTCAAAACGTTTGCCTCATGATCACAAAAGGCCGGTTCATAGTTTCACATGATGCATACTCATTCAAAATATTAATTAAACTTATACTGCTGTTTTACTTAGTATGTGATTTGAATTGGTTAACATATTCATAACATCAGGCAGCGGTATGACAGACATCTATTTAGTACGCCATGGCCAAGCATCTTTTGGGCAAGCGAACTATGACAAACTTAGTGAGTTAGGTGGGCAACAAGCTATCTGGCTTGGTGATTATTTTAAGCATCGAAACATTCAGTTCGATTCGGTATTTTCTGGCGATATGGTTCGCCATCACGAAACTAAAGAGGGCATTGCGAAAGGTATAGCATCTAGCGAATACTCATTGCCTGATGCAACAGTGCATAGCGCGCTTAATGAATTTAATTTTCAAGCGGTAGCTAAAGCGTATCTAACAAGATTTCCTGAAGCAAAAGTACCAGAAGGGGCATCGCCCTCTGAATATTATCGCCTGCTTAAAAAAGCAATGATTGCCTGGTCTGAAGATCAACTTGCTCACGAGTTGCTAGATGAAACTTGGAAGCAATTTGAAGACCGAGTTCACTCTATGCTTGCTCATCTTAAAACGACAGATGCTAAAAGAGTGCTGGTCGTTAGTTCTGGTGGTGCTATTGCCATGATGCTCAAACACATCCTTGGCTACGATTCTAAAACCGTTGTGAATATGAACTTACAAATTCGCAATGCCAGTTTTTCGCAATGCTTCGCCAATGCGCGAGGTGTTCACCTAAATAACTTCAACAGCGTACCTCACCTGGATGTGATTGACAGGTTACACGCCATTACCTACAGCTAAATGGGGCAGTTATGAACTTTGAATATAATGAAAAGACCCAAGCGCTTTTAGAAAAGCTAAAAGCGTTTATGAAAGAAGAAGTGTATCCGATTGAGAAAGAGTACATTCACGCCGTAGAAAATGGCTCAGCCAATGACGGTGAAGGTCGTTGGAAAACCCCGCAAATGATGCACACGCTAAAGCAACGTGCCAAAGAAGCGGGGCTTTGGAATTTGTTTTTACCTGAAGAATACAAGCCTTACGGTGCAGGTCTAACAAATGCTGAGTACGCGCCGCTTTGCGAAGAAATGGGCCGTGTATTATTCAGTGCGGAGATATTCAATTGTAGCGCTCCAGATACAGGCAATATGGAAGTGTTAGCCAAATACGGTAACGAAGAGCATAAAAAGCAATGGTTAGAGCCGCTTTTAAACGGAGAAATACGCTCAGCTTTTGCTATGACTGAACCTGCAGTTGCGTCTAGCGATGCGACTAACATTGAAACATCTATTAAACGCGATGGTGACGAGTACGTAATAAATGGTCGTAAATGGTATACCAGTGGCGCTATGAACGAAAACTGCAAGATAATGGTGGTAATGGGCAAAACTGATTTTGATGCCCCCCGTCACCAGCAACAGTCTCAAATTTTGGTACCAATGGATACAAAAGGCGTAACTATTGTGCGCCCCATGGCAGCGATGGGCTACTACGATGAGCCAGTAGGCCACGCTGAGGTCTTGTTTGAAGACGTACGCGTACCGGCTGAGAACTTATTGCTAGGAGAGGGGCGTGGTTTTGAAATTGCCCAAGGTCGCTTAGGGCCGGGTCGTATTCACCACTGCATGCGTCTTATCGGCTGTGCACAGCGTGCTTTAGACATGGCATGTGAGCGTGTTGAACAGCGTGTCGCCTTTGGTAAGCCCTTATCAAAACAGCAGTCGATAAGAGAAAACATAGCGCAAATGCACTGCGATATTGAACAGGCTCGTTTGCTTACATTGAAGGCGGCAGACAAAATGGATCGCTACGGCAATAAGGTATCAAGAGACTTGATTGCAGCTATCAAGATTGTAGCGCCCACAATGGCATGTAAAGTTATCGACCAAGCCATTCAAATGCATGGCGCTGCCGGAACCAGTCAAGACTTTGTTCTATCTGCGATGTATGCGTATGCACGCACCATTAAGCTGGCCGATGGCCCAGATGAAGTTCATATGATGCAGCTTGGACGCAATTTAATTGCTGAAAAAAACGCGTAAGGAGTAAGTGTGCCAAACGACAAAGCTAATGCTCCACATGCAATAGACTTAACGGTGCTTAACGAATACTTATCTACTGCGTGCCCGAGCGTAGGGCACGTTGAAAGCGCTGATAAATTTGCAGGCGGACAATCGAATCCTACGTTTAAGCTAACTACGGATAACGGCGTTTATGTATTACGTCGCCAACCGCCGGGTAAGTTACTGAAATCTGCGCATGCAGTAGACAGAGAGTTCCGCGTTATTAACGCCTTACAAGGCTCAGAAGTGCCAGTGCCTAAAGCGTACCATTTATGTGAAGATGCTAGCATTATCGGCAGTATGTTTTACATTATGGCGTTTGTGGAGGGGGATATTTTCTGGAACAGCGCGTTACCGGAAGTAGAGTCTTCTGCAACACGCGGTGCAATGTACGATGAAATGAATCGAGTTCTTGCTGCGCTTCACAGCGTTGATATTGAAGATGCAGGCTTAAGCGATTATGGCAAGCCTGGCAGCTACTTCGAGCGACAATTGAGTAGGTGGACAAAGCAGTACAGAGCATCTGAACTTGAGCATATCGAAGAGATTGAGCGTCTTATTCAGTATCTTGAAACTAATTTGCCTGAAGACGATGGCCAGGTGTCCTTAGTTCACGGCGATTTTCGCTTAGACAATATGATGTTCGATATGTCTAATACAGATAAACCGCAGGTGGTTGCAGTATTAGACTGGGAGCTTTCAACCTTGGGTCATCCTTACGCCGATTTGGCTTACCAGTGTATGCAACTGCGTTTGCCTTCTGACATTGCACACGCCGCTGGTCTAGGTGGGCTTGATAGAGAGCAGTTAGGAATACCTTCAGAAAAAGAGTATATCGATGCCTATTGCAAACGCAGGGGAATTGGCGCGATCAATAATTGGACATTCTATTTAGCGTTTAGCTTTTTCCGTCTAGCGGCTATCTTACAAGGTGTAGTGAAGCGCGCTCACGATGGCAATGCATCAAGTGAAAAGGCAATGCAGTTAGGCGCAATGGTGCGACCGCTCGCTCAAATTGCAAACCAAACCATACACCAAAGCGAATAAACGCCACATAACATATTTAATGACTTGCCATGCTATTTACTGCGGGCACGTCGAACAAGTTAACTGGAGACAGTATGAAAGCAATTGTATGCGAATCTTTCGGGCCACTTGATGAACTTCAACTCAAGGACGTTGCAGACCCGGAGGTTAAAAAAGGGCATGTAGTCGTAAACGTGGAAGCGGCTGGGGTGAATTTTCCCGATGGGTTGTTGGTGCAAGGTCTGTATCAAATGCAGCCAGACTTCCCGTTTGTGCCAGGTAACGAAGTGGCGGGTACTATAAGCGAAGTAGGTGAGGGAGTAAGCCATTTAAAAGAAGGGCAGCGAGTTATCGCGCTCTCTAACTTAGGTGGATATGCAGAAAAAGCGCTAATCCCAGCCACGCATGTCATGCCGTTACCCGATCCCATTCACGTAAACGAAGGGGCAGCCCTTGTAACTGCCCATGCAACAGCCCATCACGCTTTGAAACAACGGGCAAAGCTGCAGCCTGGTGAAACTTTGGTTGTAACGGGTGCTGCTGGTGGTACAGGCTTAGCAGCTGTGCAGATAGGCAAAATAATGGGCGCTAAAGTTATTGCGGTTTGCTCAACTGAAGAAAAGCTGGCGCTTGCCAAAGAGCATGGCGCTGATGTTTTAATTAACTACAAAGAAAAAGACCTAAAAGAGACGCTGAAAGAAGTGACTGGCGGCAAAGGTGTTGACGTAGTTTATGAATGCGTTGGTGGCGATACCTTCCACGCATGTAGTCGCAGTATGGCGTGGGAAGGGCGTTTACTTGTGGTTGGCTTTGCAGGCGGTGAAATTCCTAAATTTCCAGTCAATCTTGCCCTAGTCAAAGGTTATTCGGTCATGGGCGTATTTTGGGGCTCATTCACTCAGCACGATCCAAAAGGCTTTGCTGAGAACATGCAAGAGTTGCTTACTTGGTACGTGCAAGGCAAAGTTAAAGTAGTAGTTGATGAAGCGTTGCCATTAGAACAGGCCACAAAAGCCATGGCGAAGGTTATGAACCGAGAGGTGAAAGGCAAAATGGTGCTTGTGCCCTGATCCTACACGTCTGATAAAAAGACAACTTAACGAGAAAAGCCTGACCCTCCTATGGTTCAGGCTTTTTTCGTGAATCTTTGAGCAATAGTTATTCAGGAACTAGCTCTACGTTGAACTCTCTGGTCAACACATGGCACAAGTCTTTACCAATGCCTAAATTATCTACCTGATAGTCTTGATAACCCTGTTTTTGTACTGTGAGGGTGTAAAAACCAGGACGTTCGTCAAGCATTGCAATCAAACCGTCATCTGCACAATCCGTATCATCAACCATAACAGTTTCAGAATATGCGCCTTCCATTGTAGTAGCCGTAACGCCACATGCAATCGGCATTTGCGTTGTTTGATCTGTTACCGAAAGCAAGAGGCCATCTTCTACCGTTGCTGTACAGGCCACATCGCCCTCGGCAACAAGGTTACTAATTGTTAGGGTATATTCGTCGTCAGCTGTTTGCTCGTTGATATCAACGCTAATTTCGGTCGGGTAGCCGAGTTCAGGGTCGTATTTTACCGTTAGCGATTCTGCGCGGCTTTCTTCTAATGCAATAAGTTGAAACAAGCTATCAATGCTTTCTGTAGTTTCATCATCTAAGGGTAAGGCAATATTGCCTTCAATAATAGTTTGAGAGGTGACCTGACTACCTTCTACCAAGACTAAGCGAGGTAGCGTGGTTTCTTCGGTGCAAAAACATGAAACTTGATATTCAAACTGATAAGTGTCGATGTTCGCGTTTTCCCACTTTGCGCGATTAGCGTTGAGGTCGTCGAGTGCATCGTTTGAATCGCTACCACCACAACCTAACAAAAGCGTAGTAGCAGAAATCATCGCAGCAATACGTAAAATATTAGTCATAACCTTCCTTGTTTTTTATTTTTCATAATTAGCCACGATAATATGTTTCGCAGCAATGTTGTGACAATTAGAAATAAAAAAGCGGCTTTGCACTTCACGTAATACAAAACCGCTTTGAAATTTATATTAGTGTAATTGATGTAAAAGTAAACAGTTTCACTCAGGAACGTTGCGACGCTGCGTTATTCCTCAAGCCACATGCGGGCGCTTCTTCCTGGCAGATGCAATTTATGTACTGAGTTGTTTTTTACCTAAAGTTCTAAGACAGCTTTGGTGGAGTAAGAATATAAACGACCTAAGATGTGGAAGGTATAGCAGCACACAAAAACGACGCCCCGTGAAAGGGGCGTATTTTTAGATATTAGAGAGACATGTCGCCTAAAATAATATTTTCCGCGAAATTTGTGTATGCATCGCCAATTTGTTTGGCTGTGTCATCAGGGAAAGTATGAAAATCTTCACTTTCTAGCGCTTCTGCTATCGCGTTCGCTACGACTTCAGGTCCCGGAGCATCATCAAAGCCCGCATTTTTACCCATGTCAGTGCCAATAGGACCTGGGTGGATACTAATGACTGCTACCCCTTTTTCAGATAGCTTCTCACGTAACCCTTGGGTCAACGAATAGGTTGCTGCTTTAGATGCGCAGTACGTTGATATGTCGCCAAACGTTTTCACTGATGCAATTGAATTAAGTTGAACAATGGCACCTTTGTTTGCAACCAATGTCGATTCAAATGCTTGTGCAACGTGAAGTAAGCCAAACACATTTACTTCAAACTCACTACGAAGTGCGTCTTCAGCATTCTCGCTTAACGGTGATTCATGCTTCATAATCCCCGCGTTATTGATAACAATGTGAGTATCAGTTGCTTTGTCAGCGAGGCTTTTTACTGACGCTTTGTCAGTAACGTCGACTTGCAGGGTTTCCACTTTATCTGCGTATTTGTCATGAAGATGGGTAGTTGATTCAGTATCGCGTACTGCCAGATAGACCTTGCTTACGCCTTTATCGAAAAGGGCTTGTACAGTGGCTTCTCCAATCCCACGGTTTGCACCTGTAATAAGCGCTGTCTTACCTTGTAAGTCCATAATGTTCAATCTCCATTTAGTTACAGTCATAGGTTCCTTCCTAAAAATAGAGGTAAAAGATCACATATTTAGCTAAGTGGAATCAGGTATGGACCCACTAAAGTCAAGGTTATTAGCTTTACTTGGTGGTTGAATTATAAAATTGAAAGCCGATTAAGCCTTCACATTTTAAACACGAGTAAAACTAGTTATAGTCGATGTTTTCATAGTATTTTTGCCGTTAAATTTCGCGGCGTATAGCGCTTCGTCAGCGATGGATAATATATCATGTGCTGGGTCTTCAGTTACTTCGATGCCAGATAAGATGTTTACTATCCCAAATGAGCAAGTTGTACTAAATGTTTGCTCTTTTGAAACAAATTTTGTAGACGAAATTTCTTGGCGAATTCTCTCTACAATATTATCAGCATTAAGAGAAGCGTGCTCACTGGTAAACAAGATTACAAATTCATCGCCGCCCAAACGGGCGATACAGTCACTCGGACTCAGATGTTTTTTCACAATCTGAGTGATGTTCTTCAACAATACATCACCACTGGAATGACCGTAGCTATCATTGATATTCTTAAAATTATCAACATCAAATATGCATACGGCTAATCGATTTTTAGCGCTATTTTTAATCTGAAAAATAGCCTCATTGAGCTTTACTTCCATAAAGCTACGAGAAAGTGCCTGAGTTAAATGATCGTGCATCAATTGATTGTTGAGCGTGCGTCTTTCTTTATAAAGCCCATCAATGTGAAGCACTAGAACCCATGCAATGGAGCTGGTAACTACAAAGGAGCCAAGCCATGTGAGCGGTGGAAGGTCGATAATTTCGATACCGGTTAAGGTATCGCCAATACCGGTGATAAGCCATAGAGTGTTAGCTAGAAGTAACAGTAGTATAGGACCACTGTCCTCAAGTCTTGAGCGCTGCCGGACGAAGACTCGAACGAGTATATATATGCAGTATGACCCCAATACTAAGATCCAAAGACCCCAGATTTCGAAAAGTAGCCCGTACTTTAGCCCAGTATAGTATTTAGACGTAGCATAAAAGGCGTTGTCTAAAAAGTAGGGACTAGGTATAGCAGTTAAAAGAGAAAATATTCCGCAAACGACATAACACCATTTCAATAAATAAGGGGCTTTGTACTTATAAAAAGCAAGATAAAAATGCAGGCTGGTGACTAGGGTGAACATAGCACCAATAATAGTAAGCCTATTTGAAAAACTAAGAGCAAAAAGATTCTCACCTGCATTGATCAGTACACCAAAAGCCCCGAAGAAAATTGAGCTTATGAAAGCCGAAAGAGCAAATAGAAAATAGTACTTAACGGGCTCTTGGTGGTGGAAAGTTAAGCGATAATAAAGCAAAGCGAAGAAAAAGCTCATCAGCAAGCAGATGCTAGATGTCACAAAAAGCGGAAGCGACAATGTGTTGATCATGTTATAGCTATTTTCCTCAACGTGCTCATCATCTCGTTTTAGTGTAGAGCAATTATCTTACTAGAGTAACTTTTTCAATGTACTAAAACATTAATGGGTTTTAAGGCTGCAGCATTGTTTGAATTTCTTGCTGCTACCACAAACGCATGGGAGATTTCTTCCGTACTTAATTTTTCCGCAGTCATCGTGTAAAACACCGTCGTGATAACGCCACTTACCGTCTTCAATATTGAAATTTGACGTTTCGTGAAGCTGATACATGCTTTTATTTTCAAAGTAGTAAGCAGTGAATTCAACGATGGCAGTATTGGACTTGGAGTTAGCCGCTAGAGTGGGGTGTACTTTTAGCGCAAACCACGTCGCACCTTGCGCACTTTGAGCCAAATCTTCTACGGAAAGATCTTGCTGCTTTTCTTTGGTGTAGGTTTCCAGAATGTATTGATAATGCGCTGTAGCGTAGGCTGAAAATCGTGAGCGCATAAGTTGTTCAGCAGTATTAGGGTATTTAACGCCCTTAATAAAAGGTTCGCAGCATTCGTTGAAGGGCTTTGAAGAGCAACAGTAACAGCGCATAAGACAACTCGCAATTTAAGAGTATTACAAAGCGCTACAGTATAAATATAAGTGGCGTGAGCCCCAACTTTTTTAAACGTAAATGTTGTTGATGCTCGATGTTTCCATGGCGGTCTATACCAAAAAAGCTATGCCCAAAAAGCTATGCCTAAAAAGCTATGTCAAAGAGCTCATGCAAAAGCGAGTAGGACAATAAATGTATATACTTTACTTATGTGTCTATATTTCGACAAAAGCAAGATTTCGGCAAAAGCGGAATTTAGGCATAAAGAGGCGACACTTTACCAAGGGCCTAATGCAACGTTTTGCTCGTCATTAATGCTGTTAACGCGCACATTCACCAGACTGACCGAGTAAAGTTCACATAGCTTTCTGATCATCTCACTATCCGTTGGCTGCAAATCCAAATCAATGTTTTCTACATAAAGCGTTTTACACTGGCCACCCGTAATAAGCTTACTGATCCATTCTGGCATTTTTTCTTTTTCAGGCTTTTGAATACGGATAGCGTGATCTACGGTTTTCGAAAATGACACTGTATTTGAAAGCAGATAGTTCCAACCTTTGTCGTTACTTCCTTTTCCATTACCTTGTTTTTCGCTAGGAAACCCTTCTATAGGCAAAGGTAGTTGAACAACATTTGAAACCGAAGCGCGCAAAGCATTGAATCGTGAAACTGAAGATGTGTTCATAGTAAAACCCTTTATGTATTTGCTCTGAAGTTCAAATAGAAACTTCTGGAAAACGATTATTTATAAATACTGACTAGATGTACAGCATGTATGCATATACAGTATTTAAAAAAGAGGTCGTTGGCAAGCATTTAATTGTGCTTTTTTTGCGCAGCTTGAGGGTTTTTCAGTAACTATCTAAAAGATAATGGTTTTTTATGCTGTTGTGTTCTGAAGCAAGTATTCAGTTGCGGATTGAGGTAAGATGCGCGCGAATCTTATGTAGAACACTACTGTATAAAACTGGAGGGTTATTGAGCGCGTTAATACACTTGGGCTACTTGGGCATGTTCTTATCCGCATTGTTGGCTGCTACTATTTTGCCCTTTAGTTCTGAAATTGTGCTTAGTGCTTTATACAGTAGCGGCTTAAGCTGGATATCGTTGCTTGTTGTTGCTTCAGTAGGAAATGTACTGGGCTCTGTGGTTAATTATGTATTGGGCTTCAAATTCGGAAGAGAAATAGCAACGCAAAAATTAAGAGTAAGTGAAGCTGCGTTCACCCGCGCAAGTAGTACATTTACGAAGTGGGGTAAGTGGAGCTTGTTTTTATGTTGGGTACCTATTATTGGCGACCCTATTACGCTAGTGGCAGGTGTGTTTAGAAGTCCGCTTTGGTTTTTTATTCTTGCGGTAACTCTTAGCAGAACAGCGCGTTATGCTGCGCTGCTTTACGTACTTGTTTAAAAGGTTTTCGGCTTAGTTTTCTCACGCCACTGTGTTTTTGTCTCTCGACTTTTTTTGGCTTGTCTTTTGGTGCGTCACATACCACTGCTTCATTCTTGGGCTCATTAATATCAGTCCAATCATCCAATACCAAACCGGCTCTTGCCAAAACGTTTTCTGTGACCAGCTGAAATGCAGCAGTGCAAGGGGCAGTATCAAGTAAATGCTGTTATGAAGCTTTTGCCATTTTCTTCCCATCTTGCGCTGGATGCGCTTAAACGACGTTGCAGTAAGAGCAAAAAGAAGAAGTAGTGCAGCCATGCCAACGAGTATGTAGGGCCTGCTTACTATCTCGCTAGCCACCAGTGCCATATCAAGCTGGAGTTCAAACACAATGTAAGTGAGTAGGTGTGCAAAGGCGTACACAAAGGTGTATACGCCAATCATACGTCTGAATTGCATCGGTTCCGGGCTTGGTAGCCATTTAGCAAGTGGGCTAAGAGTAAGCGTTAGTAAAAGAAAGTGAATTGCCCAAGTTCCAGTCTCATTAATGAGCGTGTTTACGGGGTCTGGTCCAAGCTGGTCGTTGATCCCGGCAAAGAACAACCAAGCGACGTAGCCTAATGCGAAAAGGTGAATAAGGCCCTTCAAACTGCGACGCTGCCAAATAGATAATCGAAATGGTTTTTTTCTTAACGGCATTAAATGAACAACTTAATAATAATGTTTAATAGCTTCGGTTATAAGATATTGGTTAGAAGGGCTAGCTATTTGCTCGTAGCCCTATAAAAAGTAGCAGCTAGTAGTAACGGGATAAATCCATATCTTTGTATAGCGGCGCGACTTCGCTGTAACCGTTGAACATTTGGGTGTCGATGCGATTTCTGGCGAGTAGCCCACCTGTGGTTATTCTACGCTCGCTGGCCTGGCTCCACCTTGGGTGCGACACGTTTGGATTCACGTTGGCGTAAAAGCCATACTCGTTGGCGGCCAATCGATTCCATGTGGTAGGGGGCTTCTTATCGGTAAGACGAATTCGTACAATAGACTTAATACTCTTAAAGCCGTATTTCCACGGTACGACAAGCCTGATAGGCGCGCCGTTTTGAGGTGGCAAGGTTTTCCCGTAAAGGCCAACCGACATAAGCGTTAACGGATGCATGGCTTCATCAAGTCGCAAGCCTTCTACATATGGGTAATCAATACCGCCACCGGTAAAGCGACTTCGTTGGCCAGGCATTTGCTCAGGGTCGTATAGGGTTTCGAATGCTACATATTTGGCTGACATCAACGGATCCGCTTGTTTTAACAACGCCCCTAACTCAAACCCAATCCAAGGCACCACCATCGACCATGCTTCAACGCAGCGCAAACGGTAAATGCGCTCTTCTAAGGGAAAGCGTTTGGTTAAGGCATCGTGATCAAGCTCAATGGGGTTTTTTACCATACCGTCAATTTTTAACGTCCATGGATTAGTTTGAAATTCAGTCGCATTTTTGGCTGGCGCATCTTTCGAGGTGCCAAACTCGTAAAAATTGTTGTAGCTGGTGACTTTATCTTCAGGCGTTCGGGTTTCCGCTATTTGATACTTAGGGGGCTGACTAAACTCCAGCGCTTTTCCCTTAAACGCTGCCTTCTCTTCCTCATCTTCCCAAAACCAACCGGCAGCACTTGCCGATTTTGCAAGTAATGTAGACGCACCCACAAAGCCCATTGATTTGAGCAATGATCGACGATTCATATAAACGCTTTCATTAGTTACGTCGTTGTCAGTTAATTTTACTGAGGGTTTAAATGGTTTTGGCATTACGTCACCTAAGTTATGGTAAGACTACGAGAACTGGCCGTTACTTCAACCGATACATTTAGCTACGTTAATGTAACGAGTAAGTTCAACATAATAAAAAAGACCGAGAGTACGGTCTTTTCATTTCAATTAATTTTGGGCAAATTAAACAATCTTACATATGCAGACTATCTTGAATGCCGCCTTGTTTTGGTGAAAAGATATTGCTGTATAAGCGAGAGGCGAATTCGTCGGTCATGCCAGATATATAGTCGGCGAGAACGCGCATACCATTGTCGTTCTCACAGGCCTTACGCCAGCGCTCTTGGGTGTTTTCAGGTAGAAGGCGGTCGGGATCCGATGCAAAAGCTTCAAAAAGTTCCATAACTACCAGCTGTCCCTTGTATTCTAATAGCTGCACATCGGGGCGGCGGATTACTTTGTTAAACACAAAGCGTTTAAAAAGCTCTAGGGCTTGTGCAAATTGTTCAGGCATCACGGCGTTAAACGCAAGTAACGGATGAGCAAATCCCTCCACGCCTTTTATTTCAATAGCTGTGATAAAACTATTTACCAGCGCACCTATGGCATTTTTCCTTTCGTGATGTACTGCGCTAAATAGTTTGTTGGTTAATGTTTCTATATTGTCAGATAACCAAGGTACATCAAGGGCTTTTAGTGGAGCAGTTACATCGTCGATAAAATGATGCTTGTCGACCATATCCATAACTATGGCATCTTCCAAGTCGTGAATGCCATAGGCGATATCGTCAGAAAGCTCCATAATTGAGCAGTCGAACGATTTAAACTGCGTTTTGCTGTGGGCATTCGGTTTTGCAGTAAACTGCATAAACGCATCTTTATCTTCATTGCTAAATGGCGCAAGTAGCCAGTCGAACAGAGGCTCGTCACAGCGAAACAGTCCCTTCGGCGGGTGCCAGTCGTGGGCCTTAACCTGACGAAGTGAAGCAGGGCGCTCGGGCGTAGGCCCTTTACTATGAAGGGCATCAATAAAGTTTGGGTATTTAACCAAGCCTAACACGCTTCTTCTGCATAAATTCATGCCGTGTTCGGCCGTGTATGGCTCTAGCTGAGTTATGATCCTAAATGTTTGGCCATTTCCTTCAAACCCGCCGTATTGGTGCATCATATAATTGAGCGCGATTTCACCGCCATGGCCGAAAGGTGGATGACCAATATCGTGAGCCAAACACAGGGTTTCGATTAACGTTGGGTCAAGAGCCAACGTATTGGCAATATCTGGAAATTTCACCCAAAGCTGCGCCGTTATCCCCGTGCCAATTTGGGCGGCTTCTAAAGAGTGTGTAAGTCGCGTGCGATAGAAATCGCTTAGCCCCACACCGAGCACTTGGGTCTTTGCCTGCAACCTGCGAAAGGCAGCGCTGTGAAGAACGCGTGCCTTATCACGTTGATACGGATTACGGTGATCGCCGTCTCGTGTTTCGCTTCGGGGTAAACGACGCTCGTGTAATGCTAATTCCCATTCGCTTGTTGCCAAAAAAACCTCGCTGCCTTGCTATGTATGCTACTTCTATTCGTCAGTATAGTGATTTAAGCGCTGTTAATCGCCTTGCTTACATATCGTCTTGCGTAATTTCATCAAGACTTAAAGAAAAGCTTGGTACGTAACGCGTTAAGAAGTAGTCCACCTCTTCAGAATGATACTCTTTAAGGGTTTTATCTAATCGTTTCTTAGCCAGCTTAAACTCTTGGTTACCAGCAGCTAATTCTTCAAGGGTTTTAAGGTAAGCGCAAAGTACGTCTGCTGCTTTCACAATAAAGGCTTCTTCTTCACTATGGTAGTGATGATCAATCAGTGCCGCATAGTCTTCTCGAAATGCCTCTGGTGCCATTTCAATTAGCTTGTTCTCTGCAATTTTTTCTATTTTTTTATATTCTTCTTTAATCGCAGGGTTAAAGTATTTTACTGGGGTAGGGAGGTCGCCGGTAAGTACCTCCGACACGTCGTGAAAAATCGCCATGGTTGCAATGCGATCTGGATTTAGTGTACCGCCAAAAAATTTATTTTTAATCAAGGCTAGCGCGTGGGCGACCATAGCCACCTGCAAACTGTGCTCTTGCACATTTTCTGTACGCACATTGTGCATTAGCGGCCAACGATTAATAAGCTTTAAACGGGCTAGATGGGCAAAAAAGTGGCTCTTATCACTCACGTTAGGCCCCTTGTTTATAAGTTCTAAAGAAGTTGCCTATACGATGGAGCGCAGGTACCAATACATCGCTGTGAGGTAAAAACACTAACCTAAAATACGTGCCTTCGGTTAAGTTAAAGGCGCGGCCATGTACCAATAAAATCTTTTCAGAGCTCAATAAGTCCAGCACCATCTGCTCATCGTTTTGAATATTGAATTTCTTCTCATCCACCTTGGCAAAACAATACATGGCACCTTTAGGCTTAACGCAAGAAATACCGTCAATGCCGTTTAGCATATCTGTGGTGACGTCGCGCTGAATGCGTAGTCGGCCATTCTCATTGACTAGGTCGTTAATACTCTGATAGCCACCAAGCGCAGTTTGAATAGCACTTTGACAAGGTACGTTTGCGCACATACGCATAGAAGACAATATATTGAGTCCATCGATATAATCGGTAGCAAGACGTTTATTCCCGCTGACAACTAACCAACCAGAGCGAAAGCCTGCCACGCGATAGTTTTTGCTTAAACCACCAAAAGTAACAAAAAACACGTCATCGGCGAGTGACGCAATACTTGTATGTTGGGCTTCATCGTATAAAATTTTGTCGTAAATCTCGTCGCTAAACACCACTAAGCCGTGCTCGCGGGCGACTTCTACTACCTCTTGCAATAGGGCTTTGTCGTAAACTGCACCAGTAGGGTTATTGGGGTTGATAAGTACAATTGCGCGTGTTTTGCTGGTGATTTTACTTTTTATGTCGTCAATATCGGGGAACCAGCCAGCTTGTTCATCGCAGCGGTAATGTACCGGTGAGCCTGATGACAAACTTACTGCGGCCGTCCAAAGCGGGTAGTCAGGGCTTGGAATGAGCACTTCATCACCATGATTAAGTAGCGCCTGCATTGCCATCATGATTAGCTCAGATACACCATTACCTATATAAACATCGTCAACACGAATGTCTTTAATATTACGCTGTTGGTAATACTGCATCACGGCCACGCGGGCAGCATAAATTCCTGTCGAGTCTGAATATCCTTGAGACGTAGGCAGGTTATGAATAACGTCTTTTACGATATCGTCAGGGGCTTCAAATCCAAATGGGGCGGGGTTACCGATATTCAGCTTTAATATACGGTGTCCTTCGTCTTCCATTTTGCGTGCTTGCGCAGCGATTGGGCCTCTAATGTCGTAACAAACGTTATCTAATTTATGTGAGCGAGATACAGTTTTCATGGTCTATCTGGTTGATTTACATACCCTGAGATTATCGCAATACAAAGTTATATGCGATGGCCTTTTTGCAGTATTTCTGCTTTAAGCACGACTTTTTTCATCAAGTGGCTAATTATTAAACATATAACGAGATAAATGATCCGCTTGTCACTTAAGTATAAAATTTATGTTAATGACTTGTGAATTTTTCATTCTGCGCCTATCGTAGTAGTAAGGCGTGTATAAAAAACGCGTTAGCAACAAACAGGCTAACAAGCAGAGGTGATAAGAATATGTCCCACCATTTCAAAGAAACACCAGAGAATGCGATCACGCAAAGTGGTATAGCACGCGTTATTCCCTGTAAAGAATTAGACGTCGGCGACCCAATAAAGTGGTTGTCATTGGCATTACGAGACGCCATGCGCGCACCGGGACTCACCTTATTTTATGGCGTACTTTTCGCGGTTATCCCGTGGTTCATTATGTATTTAGTTGAAATGACTGGTTGGCACTTGGTCATTCTACCCGCCATTGTTTGCTTTATGTTGGTAGGGCCATTTTTAGCGGCGGGCCTTTACGATGTAAGCTGGGAGATGGAGAAAGGTCATAAGCCTTCACTTCGTCATTCGCTGCGCGCAATGCGAAGAAACGCATTTAACGAGTGGGGCTTTGCCATACTGCTTATGGTAATGATGATATTTTGGTTGCGTGTGGCATCGCTGATTCATGCACTTTATCCGCCTTATATAGAGAACGACTTGGAAAGCTTGTTACCGTTTTTAGCATTAGGCACTATCGTTGGAGCGGGTTTTACCCTGGCAATGCTATTTATTACGGCGTTTACCCAACCGATTTTAATGGAACGTAAGGTAGATCTTGCAACTGCAGTGCTTACCAGTGTGAATGCGGTATGGTTAAATAAGGTACCCATGCTCATTTGGGGGGCTATCATTTTCACTACAGTAGCAATTGGTTACGTGACCGGTTTCGTGGGTTTCATCGTGCTCATGCCGATTATCGGCTATGCATCGTGGCATGCTTACATTGATGCAATTGAGACTAAGCGAGAGCGTAAATACGAATAGTTCACTCCAATTCATGTAATTAAATTACGTAAATTGGCTTTAATTTGTACAATAAGTAAGCGTTAATATCTTTAATTTTGTTAAAATTACACTTTTAAAGCCCCGAAAGGGGCTTTTTTATACTTAAGTCTTATACTTCTTTCTTCCTACAAGTGCTATCGCTAGATACATTAGTAATATGCAATTTATATTATTCCAATTAATTCAAGGGGTTAGTGCCGTAACAACAACGTAACAACTTGATTTACCAAGCATTTACCCAGGTTACACAATCATTCAACAGAAAAATTTTTATTCTTGATGCATAAATAAAGGGCGTTGAGCAAATTGTTGATTCATTCAACTTTGCTCAACTTAACTAGAGAGTTTGCCACAAACTTGCACAGCACCCTTAACCACACATTGAGGATTTTAAAATGAAATTATCTAACTTACTTAAAGTTTTTGCAGCTACAGCGACTGTCGCTTTTAGCATCAATGCAAATGCAGCAGCAGAGTCAAAAGACATTCGCTTCGTTGGTGAAACCCAGTTCGCAGGGTTTTGTAAAGCGATAATCAACGACGATGTAAGAGTTCTTCGTTCTAGCCTCTCACGTAACGTGGGTCGTATTGGCGCTAGCCAACGTGAAGTATTGCGCATGGTAACGTCTGAAGAAGGCCTAACATGTAATGGAAGTAGCCTTATTAAGTTTTCTGAAGAGCGTCACGCAGATGCGGTACACGAATACTTAACGTCGCGTAGCTAAGGCCTTGCTTGCGGTTACTACAAATCCAGAAAAAGCGGGCTAGCTTACACTTTTCGTCAATCACGTGACGTAAATGTTGAAAACTAGACCCGCTTTTTGTCTTTTTGCTCGTGCAAATATGCGTCTTAATTAACGATTTTTATATACGTGGCTACACGCGCTTTACTGGTTTTGAACAGACGTTGGGTTTTAAACCTAAGTTTTAGCAGCAGCACGTAAGCAAGAGGTACTAAAAACAAGCTGGTTAGGGTAGAGAATACCAGCCCGCCAATGATTGCTATGGCCATCGGAGAGTAGGGAGGGCCGTCGCCACCAATTCGAGTACTTCCCATAGCGAGTGGAATAAGCCCCAAGACCGTTGTGGCTACTGTCATCAGAATAGGCCTTATACGCGTTAAACATCCTTCAATTACTGCGTCATACAGCGACAAGCCTTCGTTAATTAACTGATTGATTCTGTCTACCAATACAATGCCATTGTTAACCACAATGCCCATCAATATCAGCATGCCGATCATCCCCATAATAGACATAGAGGTACCTGTTACCATGAATGCCCAAAACACACCGGTGAAAGAAAACAGTAACGATGTGATCACAGACGTTGGAAGTATCAGCGATTCAAACAATGCAGCCATCACAACGTATATCATACAAAGTGCTAGTAACATGTTCATTTGCATGACCGCATTGGCTTCATCCTGGCGAGAGAAGCTGCCATCTAGTGTCCACTTATACCCTGTAGGCAATTCAATATTAGCTAATGCGTTCTCGATACGTTCTCGGGCTTGTTCTGTGGTGGTTTCCCCTTCTAGGTTTGCGCCAATAGCGAGCGCGGTCTGACGATAGTTTCGATTAATTTGCGATAGCTGTGGCACCACAGAGAAATCTGCAATCATATTCAGCGTTACCGATTGACCTTGCGTAAATCCGATATTGATGTTTTTAAGGGCGTTTAGCGAGGCTTGAATATCGCTACCGAATTTAAGCTGAACTGCTACTTCTCCGGCGTCACCATAGCGGAATGTCCGTAAATTACTGCCCCGTAGTGCTGTAGAGATAAGTTTAGCTACGTCGTTGACTTGAATACCTAAGCGGTTCGCCTTCTCTCGGTCAATGCGGATTTGTACCTCATCTCGGGTAGAGCCAGTGTCGGCTTTCACATCTTCCAATCCTTCTATAGTTGAAAGAATAGGAACTATTTGCTCTGAAATATTTAGCAAGGTTTCTGACGATTCACCCAATAGCGTAACTCTTACGCCACCACCGTTGCCGCTATCCCATTGAAACGAGGGACGGGCACGCACAAAAGAGGGCATGTCTTTACGTATATCCTCTTTAATTTTACCCACACTTACGGGCAGTTCGTCATTAAGCGTTATACCGCTTACAGCATGTCCGGCAGTAAAATAGGTATACACCTGTTTAATGTGAAAGCGTTCTTGGTTTTCATAAAGGTAAGCTTCCATTCTATCGACAGTTTTTTCCACCTCATCAAGCGTAAAATTCTGCGTTACGTGATAGTTAAGCCAAATACGCTCTTGGTTATTATTGCCCTCATCATCTGAAGTAACCACCTGCATGGGCACAATGGTCGACGCAAGCAGCAATAGAGCAATAACACAGGTTATTCCCTGGTGTTTTAACATCCAGTTAAGTGCACGGCCATAGCCTTTTATGTAAGACGGTGTTTTAGGCGTTTTTACAACTGGGATCTTTACCTTGGTCGTCAGTAAGGGAATAAGGGTTTTAGCAATGAAAAGCGACGCGAAAAGGGATATACAGATAGCTACAGCAACGTGCTCTAAGAAGATAGTTACGTCTATTTTTACTCCAATAATATTGGGTAAAAATACAATGGCCGTGGTAGCTGTACCAGCAATAACGGCAAGGCTAACTTTATTGACCCCAACTTGGGTTGCACGTTTAGCATCGCTCTCTTGTTGGCGTTCTTGGAATACGCTTTCGGTGATTACAACGGCATTATCTACCAGCATACCTACCGCCAACATCAGGCCCATAAGGGACAGAATATTAAGGGTATAACCCAAAAGATACATTACGCCTAAGGCGATACAGATAGAAAACGGCACCGACAACACCACAATCAAGGTGGTGGTAAGCTGTCGCAAAAATAAGTACAGTACAATGACAGATAACAGGGCGCCTAAAAGGCCAGCATTTAGCAAGTCGCTAAGCGATGATGTTACGCTTTTAGCGGTGTCGTCCATTACAAACAGACTAATGCCTGTAAATTCAGGGTCTTCTTTGGCTTTTTCGATAATTTTCATTACCGCATCAGAAACTTCAACTAGGTTGCTGCCCGATTCGCGAAATACGTTAAAGCCTACCGCAAAAGTGCGATCTAGGTGTCGTCCTTCGTTGCGCTGAGGAAGCTCGTAGGTCACGCTGGCAACATCAGATAAGCGCACGCTTCGAGTAACCCACATGTTTTTGAAGTCGTTTACATCGGTGAATTCGCCAGTTGGGTTAACCAGAACTTTTTCACCGTTGTTGTACATATAGCCCGCGGTTAGCGAGAAGTTTGCGTTTTGAAGCTGCTGCTCTAAGCGTGTACCGTCTATTTGGTAAGCCGCCATTTTCTTGGGATCTAAGCGAATAGTAATTTGGCGTTTCATGGTGCCGTATAGCTCAACTTTAGATACGCCCGGTACTCGCTCTAGCGGGCGCTTGAGGTTGCGCTCTAGCAAGTCATAGGCGTTCGATAAGTCGCGGTCGCTCGATACGCGCAGCTGGAATATAGGCATATCGTTGGTGTTAAATTTATACACCATGATCCGCTCTATATCGTCAGGGAGTTCATGGCGAATAGCGTCAATCTTCTCCCGCGCTTCAATACTTTTGGCTTTAAGGTTTTCATCCCAATCGAACTCTACAATGACCTCAGCCATATTGTCGTACGAGCGGGCCCTTAAGCGCTTTATCCCCGACATGGTAGCAACGGCCTCTTCAACCGGACGAGTGATCATGGTCTCAATTTCAACGGGTGTCGCATCAGGGTAGGGAATCTGCACTACCATTTCTGGAATATCAATGCCGGGGAACTTCTCTAAAGGAAGTAAGCGGCCAGATACAATACCGAACAGCAGCATAGACAAAAACAACATACCGATGGTAACCGGCTTATTCAGCGCAAAGCGTGCAAGCCCAGCGCCTATACCTGCAATTTTCGAAAGGTGCGGTGAAGCTATATCTGTCTCGCGTTGACTCGGCTCACGTGTTTGGCGCTTTTCAGTATGGGTTTCAGAACTGTTATTAGCGTTGTGAGAAGGTGTACTCATAGTACACCTCCTTTTGGCATTGCTTCTTCGTCACCAAAACCCGCACTGGCTTTAACAGTCGCTTTATGCGCAACGTTTTTCTTAACGTCGAACAGGCTGTAAAGCACTGGCAGTAAAATGAGGGTTAGCAAGCTTGCAAACAGAAGGCCGTAAATAACGGTGATGGCCATAGGCGTGCGAATTTCAGCTCCCTCGCCAAACCCAAACGCCATAGGTAATAACCCTAACACTGTAGTAAGTGTGGTCATTACAATTGGGCGTAGGCGGGTCTTTGCAGCCTCTAGAATAGCCGTATCTTTATCTACGCCTTGACGGCGTAACTGATTTATACGGTCAACTAATACAATAGCGTTATTCACAACAATACCGCATAGCATGATTAAACCAATAAATACCACTACGTTAAGCGGCGTATTGGTAAGCCACAATCCGTATACTGAGCCCGCACCGGCTAGCGGCACTGCGAACAAAATAAGCAGAGGGTGCAGCAGCGATTCAAACTGAGACGCCATAACCAGATACACCATAAACACCGCAAGTGCTAGGGCAAACTGTAGCGAACGGAAGCTGCTTTGCATGTCTTCACTTTGTCCAGTTACTGTTGCACTTAAAGATAGAGGAAGTTGGGTTTCATCAATGACTTTATTAGCAACGGCAACGGCTTCATCAAGCTTACCTTTGGCTAAATTTGCCGATACCAATGCTACACGCTGCTGTCCAACGCGGGTGATTTCGCTAGGGCCTACACTCATGTACACGTCTGCCACGGCGCTTAATGGAATAGGTTGCGCAGAGCCTGGGTTAACAACAATGGCACGCACGCTGGCGATGTCGTCTCGCTGGTTTTCTTGGGTTCTTACCAGTACATCCACCTTTCTGTCTTCAACACTATACTGTGTAGCGACACGGCCACCTACTTTGGCCGCAATAAGCTGAGAAACGGTTGATGCATCAAGCTCAAGGCGAGCAAGTTTTGCGTGATGGAAGGCTATTTTAAGCTCTGGGTTTCCGTCACGAATGCTGGTCGTTACGTCTGCAAAATTATTAAAACTGGCTAGTTTGGTCGCAATGGCGTCGCCATATTGTTGTAACTGATTTAGGTCGTAACCCGCAATTTCAATTTGAATAGGCGAGGCAAAGCTAAATAGCTCTGGCTCTGAAAACGTTGCCTGAACCTGAGGTTTAAAGGCTAGGTAATCACGAAGCGCACGCTTCACATCGTCCATATCGCCAGCGGTCGCCGTAGGCTGCATTACAATGTTTAAGCGGCCCCAATGATCGCCACCCTGATTAGGCGCGGCGCTTATCAGGCTACCAGTACCAGACATGGCATAGGTGCGAAGCACCTTGGTTTCGCCGCCATCATTGTTATTTACTGCAACCGCAGCAAGCTCGCTGATAATAGCGTCGGTACGCGCTAGTGGCGAACCCGCAGGGAGGGTCACTTCTACCGAAAATTCTCCTTGTGACAGGGTAGGGATAAGTTCCATACCTAGTCTTGGTACCAGCATTATCGCGCCAGCAGCAAGAATAAAGGCAGTAGCTAACACCAGCGCTTTGGCTTTAAGGCTTACGCGCAGCAGCTTTTCATAAGCATAAGCAAGAAGGTCAAACCCTTTGTTAAATACCCAGATAAGTGGTTTAAACGCAACGCTTAATAACTTGCTAACGATATGCCATGCGCCAATCACCAAAGTTACAAAGGCTGCAGGTAAAAAAACAAAGATAAGTCTGAATACCCACCGAATTGGCAGGGTAACGTAATACATAACTTTGCCAAACGTTGACGTAGGAGGGGGAGGCGCTGGTGTAGTGAACACTTCTTCGTGATCCAGCTGTTGCTTTTTCTTCTTATGTGCCATCGCAGGGATAAGTGTGAGCGCAACAACAAGCGATGCAGCTAAAGCGAACGACACGGTTAACGCTTGGTCTTTAAACAGCTGACCTGCAATACCTTCTACAAATATTAGCGGCACAAACACGGCCATAGTGGTCAGTGTCGAAGCCACAATTGCGCCAGAGACTTCTTTTGTTCCTTCGCTAGCGGCAGATGCTTCAGCTTCTGTGGCTTCTAATGTTGTTTTTTCATTAACTGTAGCGTTACCACTCCCAGCTATTTTTAATTTCTTATGGCGATCGATATTTTCAAGCACAACAATGCTGTTATCTACCAATAACCCAACAGCAAGTGCGATACCACCTAAGCTCATCATGTTTAAGCTTATGTCGTTGGCATACATTAGGTTAAAGGTCGCAATAACAGACACCGGAATAGAGATTGAGATAATGACAGTAGCCCAAAAGTCTTTTAGGAAAAGGTACAGCACTAGCATGGCTAAAATACCGCCCATTACTGCCGCTGATTTTACATTATCTATGGCTTGCTTGATGAAGACGCTTTGGTCATAAATTTCGCTAAGCGTGTAGTTAGAAGGCAGGTTGTTGTTAACTTCATTTAAACGGTTAGCCACTTTTTGCGCAACGTCAACTGCGTTAGCGTCGCCTTCTTTATAGATGGCAATCTCAATGCCTTCACTACCATTAAAGCGTGTTACCACATCACGGTCTTTGTACGCATTTTCTACCGTAGCCACATCTTTAAGTTGAATGTTTCTGCCTTCGAAGCGACCAATGAAGAGGTTTTCAATATCACTGAGCGTTTCAAATTGATTCAAAGTTCTGACCAAAAACGCCTGAGCTGCATTATCGATTCGACCGCCTGCCGCGTTAATATTTTCAGCTTTCACCCGGTCGATAATTTTAGTAATAGGAATCGACAGTTGACTGGCTTTTTGCTGGTCAATAAGTATATGAATTTCGTTTTCTAAACCACCGCCAACACGTACGGCAGCTACGCCTTCTACCGATTCGAGCGCACGTTTGACCTGCTGTTCGCCATATAAACGTAAGCGCTTCATTTGCGCCACGCTTAGCGTTGATGTGTCGCTTTGAGTGGTGAGGCCCAGTTTAATAACAGGGTCTAAACTTGGGTTAAACCGAAGGAGTCTTGGCTTTTCAATATCCAGGGGAAGCTGCAACACATCAAGCTTTTCGCGTACTTCTAAGCTCGCGAAATCCATGTCAGTACCCCACGAAAAAGAAAGCACCACGTCAGACTGGCCAGCTCGCGATGTGGACGTGACTTTACGTACACCTTTTACTACGCCGATGGCTTCTTCAATAGGTTTTGAAACCAATTGTTCGACTTCGCCTGGCGCTGCACCGTTGTAGTCAGTGCGAATGGTGAGAGTCGGGTAAGATAAGTCAGGCAGTAGGTTAACCGACAGTCTGCCTAACGACACCATACCAAAGAGCAATACCGCAAAAGTGAACATACTAACGGCAACAGGGCGCTTTACAGCAATATCTACAATACGCATTGTGTGAATTCCTTGTTAGGCCGAATTAGCTGTTAACTACTTCAACAGGGGCGCTGTCTTTCAAATTCTGGTGGCCTGCGGTAACCACTTCTTCATTGCCGCTTAAACCATTGGTAACTTCGATTACTTCGTTGTTTTCAAAGCCAGTAGAAATATCAACTTTCTTAACTTTGCCGTTATCAACAACGAATACGCTGTGGCTATTATCAATGGTAACTAGCGCTCTACGAGGCAACAACGTGGCGTTAGCATGTGTTGCGTACTCGAGTGACACATCGGTAAACATGCCGGCTTTTAGTTTGTTATCTTCGTTAGGTACTTTCAAGGTAACTTTAAACGTCCCTGTAGTCGCATCGATGACTGGGCTTATGCGCTCAACGCTCGCCGTGATACTTCTATCTCCTAAAGCCGTCACGGTAAGCATTGCACCTTGTCCAATCACTACGTTAGGTAGCTCATTTTCAGGCAGGTAAACAATGCCTTGAAGATTGCGCTGCTGAACAATATGGAACATTCTCTCCCGTTGGAACGATTCAGTTAGGTTGCCTACTTTTGCGTTTCTTTCTGCAATGTATCCATCAATCGGCGCCGTGATCGTAGCTTCTTTCAAATCAAGCTCAGCTAAGCGTACAGACGCTTTAGCTGATTCAAATTGCGAGGTAAGTTTGTCGTAAGTGTCATCGCTGATAAGCTTTTTCGAATAAACTTTATTAACCTTTTCTAGTTCGCTTTCAATGCCGGCTAAATCAGCCAGAGCTTTTGATAAGTTAAGCTCGTAGCGGCGTTTATCTAGCTGCGCAAGAACTTGGCCCTTCTCAACGTAATCACCTTCTTCTACGAAGATTTCTTCGATAATTCCAGATGCTCTCGCAACCACAAATGCTTCTTCACGTGCTTCTAAAATAGCGGTTGTATCGTAAGTAGACGTAATGTCTCCGGTAACAATGGTTTGGGTTTCAACAGGGATAGCAAAAACGGTTTCTTCAACTTCGGTGGCGTTAGCTTGGTCGTTAATGGCATCAGCATCGGAACAGGCTGACATCGAGAGAGTAAGGGCGATGACCCCGCTTCCAACGAGCAGTTTGAGCGATGTTGGTGAAAACGGAATTGAAGATTGTACTGATGAAAGAATGGTGTTGCTGTGTGTTGTAGATTCCATGGTCAATAACCCTAACGTAATTATCGTTATATAATAATGACCGTATACAGCAGCTAATGTGCCAAAGACATTAACATATGGCAAATCGTATGCTTTTCAATGTGTTACAAGTGAGAAATGCAGTTTAAATAAAAAAGCCAACCTGATTGGTTGGCTTTTTACGCTAATGCTTAGCGAGAATTGCTAATAAGCGGTGAGTTCTACAATAGTCTATTAAACCAAAGTATAGCTTGTGGTGATATCAACATTACCCGTTAACATCAGCATGACAGAGCAGTATTTTTCTGCCGACAACTGCACAGAACGGGCAAGGGCCTTTTCGCTAATGCCTTCACCTGACACCGTGTAATGTGCGTGAATTTTAGTAAATACTCGAGGTGGCTCTTCAGCACGCTCAGCTTCCAACTCACAATTACAGGCTTCAATGTTAAAGCGGCCTTTTTTAAGAATGTCTACCACGTCGATACTTGAGCACGCACCAACCGCTAATAATACTGACTCCATTGGTGACACGGCCTTGCCGCTTCCGTCCATCACTGTTTTGTAGCCGCTGTCTGTTGTACCTGTAAAAGTTAAATCTTGATCCCAAGAAACACGTGCTTTCATTGTTTGTCCTAATGTCATAAGAATAAAAAAAAGAAGCTGCAATACAGGCTAATTTAGCGCTTCAATGCAGCTGTGACATGTGTGTTTATTTGTTAAGGCGGACTGCATCTGGGCTAAGCGAGATTTTCTTTTGCTTATATAACGCGCCTAACGCTTTTTTATATGCCGCTTTACTTACGTTAAAATGAGAGTAAATGGCTTCTGGTGCACTCTTATCTGTCAGCGTAGAAATGCCGCCGTGGGCTTCCAAATCATCCAAAATGGCTTGTTGAAGTGCATCTCGGCCACCTTTATCTATGCGCTGAAGGGCAACATCAACCTTACCATCTTCGCGAATCGTTTTTATTACACCCTCAGTGGCTTGCCCGACTTTAAGCGGCTTAAAGGCATCGCTGTGGAAAATTAGCCCTAAGCTTTTTTCATTGATAACCACCTTAAAACCTAAATCAGTTTTGGCGTAGACTAAGCAATCAACTGTATCGCCTTCGTTGAGATAGGCGCTACTTTCCTTTAAGAAATAGTGAAGCTTGGTGGCCCCTAAAATACGCTGGGTTTTATCATCAAAAAAGGTGTGAACTACGTAGTACATACCTGGATTTACAGGTTGGGCTTGGTAGTCGTTAGGCATTAAAAGATCGTTCTCTAAGCCCCAATCGAAGAATGCCCCAAAATTAGTGGCAGACACCGCTTTAAGTACCTTGGTTTCGCCCACTTGAATAAGTGGTTTCTTCATGGTTGCATAAAGGTCACCGCGCTGATCCGTAGCCACAAATACGTCAACCTGTTGCCCTTCGGTTAACGGCGTCTCTACTTCGTCAATCGCAAGTGTAACGGTTTGCTGCTCATCTGCATCATCTATTTCTATTACGCTGTCGTTCTCGTCATTGTTTTCGACAAGTGGCGCTAAAGCGTAGCCAAAAGGGTATTGGGCTACCACGCGTAATGTATTAATTTTTCCAATATTTATCATCAGCACTGACTTTTTAAAAAGAACAGGTAACATGATACTGGAATGAAGGTAAGAGCTAAACCATTATGAAGTTAAATTGCGATTTAGGTGAAAGTTTTGGCGCGTGGTTAATGCCAGTGGAAGCGGCCATAATGGCAGAAATCGATCAGGCGAACATTGCGTGCGGTTTTCACGCTGGCGATCCATTAGTCATGAAGCAGGCTATTTTGTTAGCCAAAAAGCATGATGTAGCCATTGGTGCCCATCCGGCTTATCCCGATCTACAAGGCTTTGGCCGCAGAAGTATGGCGATTGCCGCTGACGAACTTAAGGCTATGATTCAATATCAGGTCAGTGCCTTAAGCGGTATGGCGAAGATTTGTGGTGCTAAAGTCAGCTATGTGAAGCCCCATGGTGCCTTGTACAACGACATGATGAAAGATACTGCTATCATGCGAACAGTAATGCAAAGCATAAGTGAAATAAACGAACAGTCTTCACACGCCCCCCTAGCGTTAATGGTGCAGGCTAGGTCGCAAAATGCGGCGCTTAAAGAAGCAGCGCAAAATTGGGGTCTGCCTTTGTATTTTGAAGCGTTTTCTGACAGACGGTATACCGATGAAGGCTTACTGCAATCTCGAACTATAGAAGGTGCCGTGTTGAACGAAAGCGACGCTCTGCTTCAAGCTAAACAGCTTATTTCATCGGGAACGGTAACTACGTCATCGGGAAATACACTTGCAGTAGAAGCTGACTCTTTATGTGTACATGGCGATACTAAAGGGGCGGTAAGTATTGCGAGTAAAATCAGAACATTTCTATAAACCTGCCATATAAAAAACACAATTTAAAAGAACAATACACAAGGCTATTAACCTTTGTTGTGCCGAGCGTCGAATACATAATGCACATCACAACTCGTTATGGCTATTAAGACAGCAAGGACAGTAGATGCAAGCTTTCGGTCGTATTAAACGAATAGTTACAGCAAGTGCAGACGCCATCATCTTGTATTTTGACGGCGCAAATTTGGATGACGCGAATAATGCCTGCCACAACATGCTGGCAGCTATCGATAGTAACAAGAGTAAAAATTCGTGGTGTTGGTTACGCGAATGCGTGCCTTCTTACGACAGTTTGTTAATCGTTTTTGATATGGCATTAATTGACAGCCACGGTGTATACCGTGCCTTGAGCAATTTAGACGCTGAAGGCATAAATCAGCAAACCGAATCAATACAATTTAACAGAAACGAAAGTAGCGCAGTGATTGAAATCCCTGTGTGGTATGGCGCGCCAAATGCCAGTGATTTGAGTGTAGTGAGTAAGAAAACGTCGCTGTCGATTGAAGAAGTTATCGAATTGCACACTAGCACAACTTATAAAGTATACGCAGTGGGATTCTCTCCAGGCTTCGCCTATATGGGGGATATTCCAGAAGCGCTCAGCTGTGCGCGGCTTGGTACACCGCGTAAACGCGTTCCCAAAGGCGCGGTCGCAATCGCTGACAGGCAAACTGCCGTTTACCCCAGTGAATCACCGGGGGGATGGAATTTATTGGGGCTTACGGCATTCGACATGCTTTTACATAGCGATGAGCACAGTGAGTCGCGGTTAAAAGCGGGTGACGCTGTTAAATTTGTTTCGGTTACTGAACAGGAATACAAAGCAGGATTGCAGGTTAAACTATGAAAATTGAAGTGCTCAGTAAAGGGTTATTTAGCCTTATTATTGATAGCGGAAGAGTAGGGCGACAACGAGATGGTTTTTGTGAATCAGGCCCTATGGACGGCAATGCCTATGACTGGGCTAATTTTCTCGCCTTCAACCTTGATGGTACGCCCTGCATAGAGGCCATTGGCGAAATGCGATTGCAGGTTGATGAAGATTGCATAGTTGCCGTTACTGGTAGGGAGCCGACCCTTAATATAGATGGCAGTCTTAGAGAGCCTTATCATAGCCATAAGGCAACCGCAGGGTCTGTAATCACATTTTCAAGTGGGTTACTTGGGAGCAAAGCTTATTTAGCCATAGGCGGAAACTGGCAAGTACCAAAAGCCGTAGGGAGTGCTTGTACAGTAGTGCGTGAGCAGCTAGGTGGGTTAGATGGTCAAGGCAGCGCCTTAAAAGACGGCGATTTAATCGAGGTTTTAGCTAACACCAGAAACCAAGACAAGGCTAAAATGCGCAGGCTTCCACACCAGCACATTGATGAGTATGGCTTCATAGAGTCTATTCGTGTGATCCCTGGTTATCAATTTTCAAGCTTTAGCAAAGTTGCGTTACGCACGTTTGAAACAAGCAGCTATACGGTTTCATCAGCTATCGATCGCATGGGCTTTAGGTTGACCGGCGAATCAGTTACCGCCGATATAGAAAACATGCGCTCAGAGGCAATTCATTTAGGGGCCATTCAAGTGCCTGGTGACGGCCAGCCAATTGTGATGATGCGCGACAGGCAAACACTGGGAGGCTACCCTAAACTCGGCTGTGTAAGCCCCTGTGATATAAGTCGCTTGGCCCAAGCTGTACCAGGTGAAAAAGTGAATTTCGTATTTCAAAACGAAGAAGAAGCAAGGGCGGATTGGCTACTAATGACAAGTAGGCGTCGTCGATTACAAGGAGAAATATTGTGACAATTGCGTTTTTAAATGGTGAGTATATGCCTCTTTCTGAGGCGAAGATTTCTCCGATGGACAGAGGCTTCCTTTTTGGCGACGGTATTTATGAAGTTATTCCAACCTATTCAGGCAAAGCTGTAGGATTTAAAGGGCACACGTCTCGCATGTCGCAAGGCCTTAAAGCTATCGAAATCGCTAACCCATATACGGTAGAAGAATGGCAAACCA
The DNA here is from genome assembly GCF_056160505.1 of Alteromonas sp. ABM1_013. NCBI lineage: Bacteria > Pseudomonadati > Pseudomonadota > Gammaproteobacteria > Alteromonadales > Alteromonadaceae > Alteromonas > Alteromonas sp. ABM1_013. The sequence goes on along the minus strand of NZ_JBSWXH010000005.1, from coordinate 140,485 downwards.
TTTTGTCCAGTTTGGTTGAGAAAAACAAAGGGTTTATTGAAAGTGGAAACATAGGTGTTTATTTCCAGGTAAGTCGGGGTGCAGATACAAAACGACTTCATGCATACCCAAAGAACATCGAGCCAACGGTGTTTGGGTTCGCCTTTGAAATAGCGCCACCTCAGCCTAAAGCCAAGGCTGATGCTAAGCCTTTCAAAGTTGCGCTTCAGCAGGATAAAAGGTGGCAACGCTGCCATATCAAATCTACTTCCTTGTTAGGCAATGTCATGCATTATCAAGCGGGTGTTGACGCAGGTGTTAATGAAACTATTTTGTACAACGGCGAAGGTATGATAACTGAGGCAAGCTCATGTAACGTCTTTATGGTGAAAAATGGGTGTATTTTTACGCCTCCATTAAACCATGAACTGCTTCCCGGTATTACGCGTGCCATTGCCATTGAGGCATTCAAACAAGCAGGGCTGGTGGTAACGGAAACCTGGTTCAGTAAGGATGATTTGCTAGAAGCTGATGAAGTGTGGTTAACATCGTCAAGCAAAGAAGTTGCCCCGGTAGTCGAAGTAGAGGGCAAGCAGATAGGTTCCGGAGAAGTGGGCAATGTATGGGAAAAGGCAATCAACGCCTACCATGCATACAAATTCAAAGCCTAATAAATTGAAAAAGCCCGCTCAAGCGGGCTTCTTACTAATTAATATTGCAACTTATTCAGGAGCGTTGTCGCAGTTACCGTCTGTACATTCGCCATAGAGGTAAAGGCTGTGATGGGTAAGCTTCATTTTATGCTGCTTAGCAATCATCTCTTGGCGTTCTTCGATAATTTCATCTTCAAATTCGATCACTTTGCCACACTTAAGGCATACAAGGTGGTCGTGGTGATCTTTATGACTGATTTCAAATACTGACTTTCCACCTTCAAAGTGGTGGCGGTTAAGAATACCTGCATCATCAAATTGGTTTAATACGCGGTAAACGGTCGCAAGACCTATCTCTTCACCCTGTTCAATTAGGATCTTATAGACGTCTTCAGCGCTGATATGTTGGTTTTCTGGCTCTTGCAGAATTTGTAAAATTTTAAGGCGAGGCAGAGTGACTTTTAGCCCTGCTTTTTTCAATTCTTTATTTTGATCCATTACAGCCTACTAAGAACGAGTGAATAAGTATTTGGTGGTTATTATAGGTAAGTTGAAACAATTTAAAAGTAAAACCGTGGAAACTTTGTCTTCTCGCCGAAAATTTGCCCAAGGCGCTAATTGCAAAAAATATTGTACTTAAGTGTGGGCTTTGCAACATGTGGCCTGACCAGAATGTAAGTGCTCGATTTATCTAGTAAATAAGTAAAATAAATAGAATTCCTGATGCATTGATTTAACATCCTGTTAAACTAAACTTAAAGAGTTGCATTCATTTGGTAGTTTTTTGCACGTATTTAAGTGGAAGTGTTCATGCGGTTAACAATTATAAATAAAATCACTTTAGGCTTCGGCTTATTTGGCTGCTTGCTATTGCTTACAAGTATTCTTTCCTATTTCGGTTTAACTAGCATTAAAGACTCTGCACAAGACGTTGTAGAGCAAAAAATGCCAGTACAGACCAGTATGGTAAAAGTAAAAACTGAAATATTGTCTTTATCGGTAATAACGGCCAATGGTTATCACGTAGAAAGTAGAGACGAGCTCGATGCTAATAAGCAAACATTTGATTCGCTGTCATCAACCTTTTCTAACGATTTGTCGCGACTGAAATCTCTCATGCCAGAAAACTCGATAGCTAAAAATGCTGTTGAAGTAAGTTCGAGCTATGTGAGCGACAGTAATGAAATGTACATTGCAATTGATGAAAGAATGAATATTGAAAAAGCGCTTGCTACGCAGCTTGAAAAAGTACTTATGGCGGCAGACGAAGCAAGCGCATTGATGCTCGACCTTTCTTATTTGGAAAGTAATGACCCTAGTCTAGATACGCTTATTGGCGCTGGCACCGCCATTGATAATAAGTTGCTTACCATGAACGACTCTTTCATTGAGTTAGCTGAATCTATCGATGAAATCCAAAGTGCAAATATCATTGAAGACCTTGAATACCAGCTAAGCAATTTACAGGTAGATAAGGATTATGTGAACCGTTTGGCTACAAGCGTGGATGATGGGGGCACAATAGAGGCGTTTAATGAACAATATGATTTATTAATAGACGCCGTAAACGGTTCAAACGGGCTAATAGCGTTGCAACGACAAAAACTTGCTGAAGTAGATAAAGCGGCGCAAGCACAAAAACAAGCAAAGCAAGCATTAGAAACCGCGCTTACTGATATAAATACTCTGTTTGATACCGTTCAAGCGCAATCCCTCGAAGGGCAAAACGCTATACTCGAATCGGTACAGGAAAATTTAGTTCGCAATACTGTTGTTGCAGTTTTAGGACTTACGGCTGCCATTTTTTTAGCGGTAATAGTAACGCGCAGCATTTCAAAGCCACTTAAGCATATAAACAAAGGGCTAAACCAGTTAAGCCATGGGGATTTAAGTACCAAATTACCCGAAGAGGGCAACGATGAGTTTTCTGCTCTTTCTGCAAAAGTTAACAGCTTGACCGATAGCCTGCGAGAACTGGTGGGTAATATCTTAGATCAGGAAAAGCGCTTAATTGAAATCACAAAGGAAAGTGTTGAGCTTGGTAACAAGAGCTTGTCTGAAGTGGACAAACAGCGAGAGCAGGTAACTGTTACCTCCACCAACACTAAGAATGTTCAAGACAAAAGTCGTAGTAATCTTGCGCAAATCAATGAAGCGATGGAGGCATTACGTACTATCACAAGACAAAGTACTGACATTGGGCTGCTGGTTCAAAGAAGTAGTGAGCAAGTTAGCAATCAAGCCGATCAGGCTGAGTCTTCAGCCCAGGTTATTGCGCGCTTAGATGACAACTCTAGAAGTATTGGTAGTATTTTGGACGTTATCAAAACCATCGCAGAGCAAACTAATTTGTTAGCGCTAAACGCCGCTATTGAGGCTGCTCGGGCAGGCGAGCAGGGAAGGGGGTTTGCAGTAGTTGCCGATGAAGTGCGAACATTAGCCAACCGTACGCACGATTCCACGGAAGAAATCGAGCAAATGATTGGCAACTTACAAAAAGATGCAGCGCAGGCTGTAAAAGCTATTAATGCAGGTCGAGAGCAAGCGCAAGCAGGGGTAGAAATAACCCAACAGGTTTCTCAACAAGTAGAAAGCATTAGAGAAATTATTGAGCGTCTGAGCGACATTAACGAACATATTGTTGAAGATACAGAGCAGCAAGATGTGTTGCTCGGTGATGTGGCCACAAGTTTAAACCGCATTGTAGCGCTGGCAGATTCAAGTGCACAAAGCACAAGGCAGTCGAACGAATCGACAATGATGCTAGATGCGCAAACAGAGAGCTTAAGGAAGGCCGTAGAGCGGTTTCAGCTTTAGTTAGTTCAATCGGCTAAGCTAATAATTCAACGAGTACTTCTATATAACAAAAAACCGCTCTATTAGAGCGGTTTTTTTCAATTGCTAACTAGTTTGTATTTACTTTATAGCTTCTTGATAGCCAATTTATGGCTGACTCAGCTATGTCTACGCCAATTCTGCCAAGCAAAGCTCGTCATGAATTTGCTTACACCAGGCTTTAACGCGAGAGTCTGTTAGCTCTGGTTGACGGTCTTCGTCAATACCAAGACCCACAAAGTGATTGTCGTCTGCCATGCCTTTAGATGCTTCAAAGTCATAGCCTTCCGTAGACCATTGACCTACTAAAATAGCGCCTTTGGCTTCTACGATGTCGCGTACCATGCCCATCGCGTCTAGGAAGTATTCCGCATAGTCTTCCTGGTCGCCACAACCAAAAATAGCAACTAGCTTGTCGTTAAAGTCTATCTGCTCTAATTCAGGAAAGAAGTCATCCCAGTCACACTGTGCTTCACCGTAGTACCACGTAGGGATACCGAAGATAAGCAAATCAAACTCAGCGATGTCTTCTTTACTGCTCTTGGCAATATCTTTTACATCAATTAGCTGTTTACCCAATTCCTTCTGGATCATTTTCGCAACATGTTCGGTGTTACCCGTGTCACTTCCGAAAAATAGGCCAACGCTTGCCATATCTAACCTCTATTAATCGTTACTAATTAAACGCCTGTGCTTAGCCAAAACCATTCAATAATGCCTTTCGCAAGAAATCCCAATGCGCCTAAACCTAGCACACCGTACGTGACCACTTTTCCAATAAGAGGAACATCGTTCTTACGTAATACATCGTGTACAGCAAAACCCATCAGTCCAAAAAGAATAGACAAGCCGCCATACAGCATTATGGACTCAATGAGTTCGTAATTTTCTGCAAGCATAGTGTTGTTACTTAAAAATTTCTGGCGCAACTATATCACAGTATAAACGCCTGTAAGAGCCTAAAACGTTCAAAAATATGTAATAATAGTCATTCTCATCCTGTTGAATGAGAAATATTCCACTTTATGACGATTTGTTGAGCGTTCTCTTTACAATTCCGTTAAATGCAGCTGGCTTTTCAGCGTGTAACCAATGCCCCGTACCTTCAATAATATGCGCTTTCGCATTTGGAAAGTAGCGAGCTATCGCATCGCGATAGGCCGGTGTAATGTAGTCGGACTCGCTGCCCTTAATAAATAAGGTTACGCCATCGAACGTTTGATTTGTTTGTTCCCAATCAATAATGTGCGAGTAACTTTTGATTAGTCCGTTCACATTGAAGCGCCACTTCCATGCTCCGTTTTCATCTTGATACAGGCTTTTTAACAGAAACTGTCTGACGCCCATTTCTTTAACGTGGGCAGCCATTTGTTTTTCAGCGTCCTTTCTACTTTCAATGGTATCCAAAGAAACAGAATTCAACCCATCAAATACAGCTTGGTGGCTGTGGTCATAACTTACTGGGGCAATATCAGCTACGATTAAATGTGTGATATTTTCGCTGTGATTTAAGGCCAGCTTCATTGCAACCTTTCCGCCAAGGGAATGGCCCAATACAGCGCTTTTTTCAATATTTAAAGATTGCATGATGTCGTAAATTGCAACTGCGGCAGCTGATATAGAAAAACTATCAGTCCACGGAGACTCACCGTGATCCGGAAGGTCTACACTTATAATATTAAAAGCTGATTCAAAGTGCCGTTTAACAACGGCTAAATTATCCGCATTGCCAAAAAGACCATGGATTAAAATTAACCATGGTGATGAAGAATCTCGCTTAGAAAGTTTATAATTTAACTTCACGACTTATTTACCCATGAATAATTGTCTGATAGACATAGTTTGAGTCTTAAAAACAAAATAAGGCCTGTAAAAACAGACCTTATTAGCAGGTTGAATAGTAATATTAATTAATAGCGTAATCGTTGAGTGATTTGCCGCTATCTAGAGCATCTTTATAAACGCGAGGCATACGACCAATGCCTGTCCACAAATGCTCTTCGCCATCGTCATCGACAAGTTTGTATTTAACAGGGCGCTTCTTACCTACGTTTTTATTTGTGCCGGTATCCAAAGCTTGTAAATCTTCTACGTTAAGCCCAGCTTCTTCCATTTGTTGTTTAATAGCAGCCAGTTTTTCTAACTTTTCTTTTTTTAGTTGTTCTTGCTCTAGTAATTTTTCTTTTCTTTTTTCTATTATACCGTTAAGTTTTTCCTGAACTTGTTCAAGTTCTTCTACGCTTAATTCCTTAACAGCACCTTGTAAACGTCTTCCATGGGTTAAAATATCTAAAAATTCGCTCATTAATTAACCTTAATACGTTGTACTAAATTCTCATAAGATAATAATTAAAAGTAGCACAAAAAAAAAGCGAGCTAGGCTCGCTTTTAAAAAATATCAGTTAAATAACCAAATAATGCTTTAAATTACATATTTGGGTAATTCGGACCTCCAGCACCCTCTGGTACAACCCACTTAATATTCTGACTAGGGTCTTTGATGTCGCAAGTTTTACAGTGAACACAGTTTTGCGCATTAATTTGGAAGCGTTTTTCACCTTCTTCTTCAATAACCTCATATACGCCAGCAGGGCAATAGCGTTGTGCAGGTTCTGCGAATTTAGGTAAATTGACCTGTAAAGGAATAGACGGGTCTTTTAATTTTAAATGACACGGCTGGTCTTCTTCGTGGTTTGTATTAGATAAAAACACGGAAGATAACTTATCAAAGCTGAGTACACCGTCCGGCTTCGGATATGAAATTTCTGTAGCATCTTTAGCTTCTTTAAGCTGCGCGTAATCTTTGTGTTCGTCTTTCATAGTGAAGAACAAATTACCGTTAAAGAAATTTTGTTCTACCGTATTGAAAGCACCGCCCCAGAAATTACCTAGCTTATGAATAGCCGGGCCGAAGTTACGAGAACGGAATAACTCATCATACAACCAAGACGATTTAAACTTATCTGTAAAGCTCGTTAGCTCTTTTACTGGCGCTTCTGCATTTTCTGAAATCGCTTCAAAAATGCTTTCAGCGGCTAACATACCTGACTTCATTGCTGTATGGTTGCCCTTGATTTTGGCGAAATTTAGGGTACCTGCTTCACAACCTACCAGTAAGCCACCTGGGAAAGTCATCTTAGGTAAAGAGTTAAACCCACCTTTGGCAATTGCACGCGCGCCATAAGATACACGTTTACCGCCTTCAAGGTACTGCTTAAAAACAGGGTGGTGTTTTAAGCGTTGAAATTCGTCAAACGGGCTCAGATAAGGGTTGTCGTAGTTAAGGTCAACAATTAAGCCTACAAACACCTGATTATCTTCGGCGTGATACAGATAGCTGCCGCCTGTGGCGTCATCCAGTGGCCAGCCTGCGCTATGAACCACTAGGCCTGGCTGGTGTTTCGCTGGATCTATATCCCAAATCTCTTTAAAGCCAATAGCGTAATGCTGAGGTGAGCTGTCTTCATCTAGTTTGAAGTGAGAAATGAGCTCTTTGCCTAAATGGCCACGACAGCCTTCTGCAAACACGGTGTATTTAGCACGAAGCTCCATTCCCGGCATGTAACCGTCTTTTGGCTCGCCGTCTTCACCAATACCCATGTCGCCGGTAAGCACGCCGCCAACGCTACCGTCTTCGTTATAAATAACTTCAGAAGCTGCAAAGCCGGGGAATACCTCAACGCCTAGCTGTTCGGCTTGTTCTGCTAGCCAACGGCTAACGTTCCCCATAGATACGATATAGTTACCGTCATTGTGCATAGTTTTGGGCGTAATGCCGTTTGGTAACTTCTTCGCTGACGTTTCATTATTAAGCAAATAGATGTGGTCTTCGGTTACCGGCGTGTTAAGTGGCGCACCTTTTTCTTTCCAATCGGGAAATAGTTCGTTTAGCGAACGGGGCTCAAATACCGCGCCTGAGAGAATATGTGCACCTACCTCGGAGCCCTTTTCGACCACACAAACCATAAGTTCTTGGTCTTTTTCATTTGCAAGCTGCATCAGCTTACAAGCAGTTGATAATCCAGCTGGGCCGGCACCGACGATGACTACGTCAAACTCCATCGATTCTCGTTCCACGGGAGGCTCCTTATGTTTGTATTTTTATAGTGCACTATTGATGAAACAAATAATGCTTTGTGTCAAAAACATGTAAATTAATTGTCGTTTTGCAAGGTAATGCAGGTTGACGTTTACGTCAACAGTAAGTACATTGCAAAGCAGTTTACGTTAACGTTAACTGGCAGCGCATTATACCTGCTCGTAAACGTGGTGTTAACGTCGTTTTAAGGCTAGCCTTTAAAGAACGTACGTTCCACAGTTTCTTTTTTAACGTATAAGCATTGTTAAAGTTTCAAAAAGCGTGGTGATGTAATACGTTTTTAATTATTAATAGTTAATTATTAATGAAACGTAATTAGCACTGACGAACTCAACAATTGAGGTAAATATGAAAATACTCGTACCGGTCAAACGCGCGATCGACTACAACGTTAAGGTAAGAGTGAAGGCTGATGAATCAGGCGTAGATCTTACAAACGCGAAAATGGCGATTAATCCTTTTTGCGAAATTGCTGTTGAAGAAGCCGTTCGATTAAAAGAAAAAGGCGTGGCCACTGAAATCGTTGTTGTTTCAATTGGTGACAAAAGCTGCCAAGAACAAATACGTACAGCACTAGCCCTAGGCGCTGATCGTGGTATCCAAATTGATACCGACCAAAATCTTGATTCACTTCAAGTGGCAAAGCTTTTAGCGAAAGTGGTTGAAGAAGAACAACCTCAACTTGTTATTCTTGGAAAGCAGAGCATTGACTCTGACAACAACCAAACTGGTCAAATGCTGGCAGCGCTAACAGGTATGCCTCAAGGTACCTTCGCATCAGAGGTGGTTGTAGATGGCGAGAAGGTGAATGTAACACGTGAAATTGACGGTGGCCTTCAAACGGTTGCACTTTCGCTTCCAGCTGTTGTAACGACAGATCTTCGTTTGAACGAACCGCGTTATGCATCGCTTCCAAATATTATGAAAGCAAAGCGTAAACCGTTAGATGTTAAAGCTGCGGCAGATTTTGGTGTTGCGCTAGAATCAAACGTTAAGGTACTGAAAGTTACGCCTCCGCCTCAGCGTGAGGGTGGTATTAAAGTAGCAGACGTTGCTGAATTGGTAGACAAGTTAAAGAATGAAGCAAAGGTGATCTCATGAGCGTACTCGTATATGCAGAACACGACAATGCAAGCTTAAAGACGGAAACGCATAAGCTTGTTAACGCCGCACAAAAGATGGGTGGCGATATCCATGTATTAGTAGCGGGTGAAGGTTGCCAAGCAGTTGCTGAAGCTGCATCGCAAATCGACGGCGTTACAAAAGTGCTTGTTGCTGATAATGCTGCTTATAAAAATCAGCTTGCAGAAAATACGGCTGACCTAGTGGTAGAGCTTGCAGGCGACTACAGCCACATTGTTGCTGCCGCGACCACAACAGGCAAAAACTTTATGCCTCGTGTAGCTGCACTGCTAGACGTAGCGCAAATTTCAGACATCATTGGTGTAGAGAGCGAAGATACCTTTGTTCGTCCAATTTATGCAGGCAACGCGATTGCTACCGTTCAATCATCTGATGCAAAAAAGGTGATTACGGTTCGTGCCGCATCGTTTGATGCAGCTGCAACAGGTGGTAGTGCTGAAGTAACCACAATTGATGTGGTTAAAGGCAGTGAGAAGTCTGATTTCGTTTCAGCAGAGCTTACCGAATCTGAGCGTCCTGAACTTACTGCTGCAGAAGTCGTTATTTCAGGTGGCCGCGGTATGCAAAATGGTGATAACTTCAAGCTTCTTGAAGGTATTGCTGACAAACTTGGTGCTGCTATTGGTGCATCGCGTGCAGCGGTAGATGCTGGCTTTGTTCCAAATGACATGCAGGTTGGCCAAACAGGTAAAATTGTTGCGCCTCAACTTTATATTGCAGTCGGCATCTCGGGCGCTATTCAGCACCTTGCAGGTATGAAAGACTCTAAAGTTATTGTTGCTATCAACAAAGACGAAGAAGCGCCAATTTTCCAAGTTGCTGACTATGGTTTAGTGGGCGACTTGTTTGAAGTACTTCCAGAGCTAGAAGGCTCTCTTTAATTGGAGTCTTGAAGCTAGATAAGACAAAGGCTGCAGTTTTGCAGCCTTTTTTTACTGTACATATGTTGCGCCAAGCAAAATTTGCATGATATTGGGTTAACAACTCAAACACGCACAACCGAATTATCTTCGATGCTAACAGGTGAAGGGATATAAGCGTCGGCTTCCCAGTCGTTTTCCCATTTTTCGCCATCGATAAGGTAACGAAACTGGTATTCGTTATCCTTTTCCAAATCCACGGTTAATGTGAAATCACCGCTTTTAAGCTTTTTCATCGTCAGTGGCTGTGTTTTCCAATCAGTGAAATCTCCACATAGTGCAGCTTCTTTAGCATCTTTTGCTGCTTCCGCATTCAGTCGAAATGTCACTTTGCACAGAGGTTTTGATTTAAGGTATTGTTTCTTAAGACTCATAATGTGTTTTCCCTTCAACGTAGCGAAATCATTCCCGAGGCTATTTCCTATTAAAGACTTAGCTTAACCAACAGCCGTCGGTTAACTCATAATCAATGAGTGCTTAAATAATCAACGAAAACCTGATAATTATCAATCTTACTTTGTATTCTTTTAAGAATTTTCTATATTAGGGCTTCAGATTTTTGCGTGTATATTAAAAACGATAAACAGACACAAAATTTAACAATCTTAACTGAGCATACAAAACGCAAAATCAGTACACTAGTGTTGAAACAATAATAATAGAATTTAGTGGGTAATCAGGTGGTAAGTGATTAGCGCAGTAATTTACTGTTTAAACTTCACTAACTCGGATGCCTTCTCTTCCAGGGATAGTAAATGAAAAACTCCATGTTAATGAAAAGTGGTCTTCCATTAGTCATCGTGCTAGTCGCCTTTATCGCCGCGACGGTTATGATCAAGTCACGCAAGCCGCCAGAGCAGGTGCCCGTGGAAATCCCCGCTTTTCTTGTTGATGCTAAGGAAGTAACAGCAGAACCCGTAAATTTTGTTGTTAAATCTCAAGGCAATGTGGTGCCACAAAATAAAACATCGTTAAGTGCACAGGTCAGTGGTCAGGTTATAAGCCTGTCGAAAGTTTTTGTTGCTGGTGGAACTTTTAAAAAAGGCGATGTACTTGCCACGTTAGAACAAGATGATTACCGCACAGACCTCAAACTAGCTGAAGCTGAATTAGCACAGGCGCAAGCGGCACTTCAAGAAGAAATAGCTCGCGGTAAAGTGGCCGAGCAAGAATGGCGTTCGGTAAGCAGCGTAGCGCCGCCCGAGTTAGGCTTAAGAAAGCCTCAACTAGCGAAAGAACAGGCCAACGTAAAAGCGGCAGAAGCTAAATTAGAGCGCGCTAAACGCAACCTAGCAAGAACCCAAATTACTGCGCCGTACAATGGAATTGTGGTTGAAAGAAATATAGACCTTGGTCAGTTTGTGGCGATGGGTTCTGTACTTGGCACTATTTACTCTACCGATACCGCTGAAGTTAGGTTACCTATTACTGACAGCGATTTGATGTTTATTAATATTGCGGGGCAGTCAAGCGATGGTGCGCCAGTATCCTTAACAGCCTCGGTTGGCGGTGTGAAAACTACGTGGGAAGGTTCGCTGGTGCGTTCAGAGGGCATCTTGGATACAGGTAGCAGAGTAGTGTACGCCATTGTCGAAGTGAAAGACCCTTATAACTTGAAGTCTTCACACAAAGCCCCACTGCGTTTTGGGCAATTTGTTGAAGCAGAAATTACCTCACGTCAAGACGAAGAACTTTTAGTATTACCTCGCAGCATTTTGCGTTTAGACAACACCGTGCTGACGGTGAACGACAATCGCGAAATTGAAATTAAACCCGTCGAAGTAGCCCGTACTACAGCAAAAGATGTGTTTATTCGCTCAGGTATTGCAGAAGGAAGTTTGGTTGTAACCAGTGCCGTGCCTAACCCTTACGACGGCATGAAAGTACGCCTGCCAGGTGACGAGCCGGTACTTGCTGACACAGCGGAAGCAGACACTACCGATAGCGCAGACATCGTGGAAAGCGAATCATCGGAAGGTGACAACTAATGAGTCGCATCGATACCCACAAAGGCTTAATTGCTTGGTTTGCGCGTAATAATGTTGCGGCAAACTTATTAATGATCTTGCTTATCGTTGGCGGGCTGTTCAGTGCGTTCAGTATACAAAAGCAGGTGTTCCCAAGCTTTGAAATAGATGTTATCAGCGTCCGCGTACCTTATTTAGGTGCTGCACCTCAGGAAGTAGAAGAAGGTGTGCTTCTTAAAATTGAAGAGGCCATAAAAGATTTAGAAGGCATCAAACAGCTAAACTCAACGGCCGTAGAAGGCATGGGTACGGTAAGTATTCAAGTTGAGGAAGACTACGATGTTCAGTCTCTACTTGATGAAGTAAAGGTTCAAGTTGATGCCATTCCAAGTTTTCCTGCGGATACTGAAAAGCCCGTTATTTATCGTCAAAAAATTCAACAGGATGTGATATGGCTATCGGTTTACGGTGATGCTTCTGAAAGAGAACTCAAGGAGTTTGCTAAAGACTTACGCGATGACATCGCTAACTTGCCGGGTATATCAAGTGTTCAGGTTGTAGGTGCAAGAGATTATGAAATTTCTGTAGAACTTTCTGAAGTTGATTTGCAAAAGTATAACCTGACGTTTGCTGATGTAGTGGCGCGTTTAAGCCAAACCAGTGTTGACTTACCAGGTGGTTCAATCCGCACCGAAAATGGTGACATACTGCTAAGAACAAAAGGGCAGGCTTATACCGGTTGGGACTTCTCCCAGATAGTATTAGTTACGAATTCAAACGGTACCCGCGTTACGCTGGGTGATGTTGCCTATATCAACGATGGCTTTATTGAAAACAATCAATACGCGCTGTTTGATGATAAACCAGCGGTTAGCTTGCGCGTGCAGGCTGTAGGCGATCAAAATGCCCTAGAGATCTCTGAGCAGGTTAATAATTACGTTGACAGTAAAAAGTCTGAGTTTCCTGCGCATATTACTGCGGATACGTGGGGCGATAGCTCATTCTATCTGGCTGACCGACTTAACATGATGCTTGAGAACATGTTCTTCGGTGCGCTGCTGGTATTTTTAGTTCTTTCTTTGTTTTTGAAAATTAAGCTCGCATTCTGGGTTATTGTTGGCTTGCCAGTCTGCTTCCTTGGCACCTTGCTTGTAATGCCGTTAGATATGGTTGGCGTTTCCATCAACATGCTGAGCCTGTTCGCATTCATTCTTGTACTAGGGATTGTGGTAGATGACGCAATTATCATGGGTGAATCGGCTTACTCTGAAATAGATAAAAAAGGGCACAGTGCTGATAACGTTATTGCGGGCGTTAAAAAAGTTGCTATGCCGGCAACTTTTGGTGTCTTAACCACCATTGCCGCTTTTTCACCCATGCTTATGGTATCTGGGCCGTTCGGCATAATTTGGAAAACCATCGGTATGGTGGTTATTGTTTGTCTTATTTTCTCGCTTATTGAATCGAAGTTAATCCTGCCGGCGCACTTAGTGCACATGAAGCTTAAGCCTTATGATCCGGAAAAAGCCAACGCGTTCCAAAAGTTCCGAGACTTCTTCAGTGAAGGAATAAAGACATTTATTAATAATAAGTACGCGCCGTTTTTAGCAAAAGCAATACGCAATCGCTATACAACAGTGGCCGTATTTTTGGCGATGCTGATCCTTACCGTGGGGCTATTCGGTGGTGGCATCGTGCGCTTTGTATTCTTCCCGAATATTCCAAGTGACTTCATGATGGCCAGCTTTGAATTAGAGCCCGGTTCGTCATTAGAGCAGCGAGACAAGGTACTCACTACACTTCGCGAAGCTATGCACCGCATGGATGACAAGGTCGCAGAAGAGTCGGGCGAAAATGTCATTAAGCACGCGATTGCTTTTGACAATGGTAACTTAGGTGGTGAAATATTTGCTGAGCTTACGAAAGGTGAAACCCGCACGCTTACAGACTTTGAGATTCAGGATATGTGGCGTCAAGAGGTCCCTGAAATCCCTGGCGTGAAGTCATTTAATATTAGCTCTCCGGGCGGTCCTGGCGGCGGTGCTGACCTTAGCTTTGAATTTAGCTCCAGCGATATTAAAGCATTGCGCGCTATTAGTGACGATATAAAAGAAGCTTTAGATAAGTACGAGGGCGTTACCGATATCAATGATACTTTCTCTGGCGGTAGCGAAGAAATTCAGCTAGCGCTGAAACCTCAGGCCGATGCGTTAGGCATTTCGCTTCGCGATTTAGGTCAGCAAGTTCGCTTTGGTTTTTACGGTGCAGAAGTGCAGCGTATTCAGCGCGACGATGAAGAAATAAAAGTTATGGTGCGCTACCCGAAAGCGGAACGTAGCTCTATAGAGCACCTTGAAAATATGCGTATTCGTGCGCCAAGTGGTCAAGAGATCCCGTTCGAGCAGGTGGCTACATTCACCGTAGGGCAAGGGTTCGATTCAATCATTCGTGTAGATGGAAAACGTTCAGTCACCGTAACGGGTGTCGTGGATAAAGCATTGCTTGACCCATCAGAAGTGACTAACGATGTCATTGAAAACTTGATGCCAGACTTACTGGCGCGCTACCCAAATGTTGAGTTTCAGCTTCAAGGAAATTCAAAGGAGCAGGCTGATGCTATGTTTAGTTTAATGCAGGGGCTCTTGTTTGCGTTATTTGCTATTTATGCCTTACTCGCTATACCGCTTAAATCTTACAGCCAACCCTTAATTATCATGTCGGTGATCCCTTTTGGTATTGTGGGCGCCATAGTCGGTCATTTGGTATTGGGCATGGCGGTAAGCGTTTTGTCTGTCTGCGGCATCATCGCTTTGTCGGGTGTTGTGGTGAACGATAGCTTGATTATGGTTGACTTTGTGAATCGCGCGCGTAAAGAAGGCATGTCGCTTATGGATGCGGCTATTAGCGCTGGTACGCAGCGTTTTAGAGCTATCATCTTGACGTCACTAACAACCTTTATGGGTCTTATGCCGATAGTATTTGAACGCAGCCTACAGGCTCAGGTTGTTATTCCAATGGCGGTTTCTCTGGCTTTCGGTATTTTATTTGCCACAGTGATCACCTTGCTACTTGTTCCTGCACTGTACTTAATTTTAAACGACATTAAAAATGTGTTTAAAGGTCGAAAACACGCAGAACTTACGACAGAAAGCTAAATAGATAATGCCGGGTAACACCGGCATTTTTCTTTTAAGGAATAAAACATGAAGAAAAAGCTAATATACGCTGCGGTGGTTGCAGCATCTGCAGGCTTAACTTTTGCCTGCACAAGTTCAAATACCGCCGATACTAAATTGGTTGAAAATAAAACCCAAAGCCTTGCTATGCCGAAAGTTCATGGCTATCCATCAACCAAAACCGTTGCGCAACAAGATAACTATCACGGCACTATGGTAAGCGACCCCTATCGTTGGTTAGAAGACGAAAAGAGCGAAGAAGTTAAAGCTTGGGTCGATTCGCAAAACACTTTGGCTCGTCCTTATCTAGCGAATTTACCCTCTAGAGAGCTTTATAAAGAGCGTTTAACCGCGCTGTGGGATTATGAAAAGTATTCGACACCTTATATGGTGAACGGCAAGTTGTTTTATTCTTATAACGACGGCCTACAAAATCAGTATGTACTTTATATGGCCGACGGCGTGAACGGTGAACCTGAAGTACTTATTGATCCGAATACGTTGAGTGACGACGGCACCGTGTCAATGGCGTCGACTGAACTCAGCCCTAAAGCGTCTTATCTTGCCTATATGCTGTCAGACGGCGGCACCGACTGGAAGACCATCCACGTTCGTAACACCAACAGTAAAACAGACTTAACCGATACCATTGAGGGCATTAAGTTTTCAAATATTGCATGGCTTCCCGATGAAAGTGGTTTTTTCTATTCTCGTTATCCAAAAAATGAGGCGGGTAAATACGATGATAGCCAAACTGTATCTATCTATTTTCACGCGATAGGTACAGAACAAAGTGCAGATAAAAAGGTCTTTGCATTTGAAAATAAACCCACTTGGAACCCGTACCCATCAGTTGTGCAAGACGGAAATACTTTGCTTATATCCGTTTTCGAGGGGTACCAGGCTAACGGTGTCTACGCTAAATCTCTTGAAAAAGAAAACAGTGAGCTTGTTGCCGTTTTCGACCAATGGGATGGGCGATACGATCTAATTGGCGAACACAAAGATGCGCTATTTTTTAAGTCTACTGCAGGCGCGCCAACAGGTAAGGTTATTAAGGTTGATTTCGATGGTGGCGTTAAAGCAACGGAAACCGTAATTGAAAGTACACCTGATACCTTGTCCAGCGTGTCACTTTTAGGTGAAAAGCTTTTTGCTCAGTATCTAAAAGACGTTAAAGGGCAGGTGAGTGTATTTGATTTAAGCGGCAAAAAAGTCGATGAGATTGCGTTTTCCGATATCGGGAGCGTGAGCGGTTTCTATGGCGGTAAAAATGCAGGTACCACTTTTTATAAACTTACTGGGTTTACTAACCCGGGTCAGGTCTATGCCTATGATGTTGAAAGCGGTGAGTCATCACTATTTAAAACTATCGACACGGGTATTAACTACGACGACTATGAAACCAAGCAGGTGTTTTATACCAGTAAAGACGGCACTAAAGTTCCCATGTTTATTGTGCACAAGAAAGGCTTGAAGCTAGACGGAAACAACAAAACCCTATTGTACGGTTATGGTGGTTTTAATATCTCACTGCTTCCACGGTATTCAGTGTCACGCATGGTTTGGGTAGAGCAGGGCAATGTACTGGCCATAGCTAACTTACGTGGTGGTGGTGAGTATGGGCAACAATGGCACAAGGCTGGGACTAAGTTAGATAAGCAAAACGTATTTGATGACTTTATCGCAGCGGGCGAGTATTTGGTTGAAAGTGGCTACACCACGCCTGATAAAATGGGTATTCAAGGTGGCTCGAATGGCGGTTTGCTTGTTGGTGCGACCTTAACACAGCGTCCGGATCTCTTCTCTGCAGCCTTACCTGCAGTTGGCGTGTTAGATATGCTTCGCTATCACACACCTAGTGCAAATGCGCGAGCATGGTCCTCTGATTACGGGTTAAGTGAAAACAAAGACGAATTTGAAGCGCTTTATGCTTATTCGCCACTTCACAACACCAAGCCGGGCACGTGCTACCCGGCTACATTAGTCACTACAGGTGATCACGACGACAGAGTAGTACCGTGGCATAGCTATAAGTTCGCGGCGCAATTACAGGCAGATCAAGGATGTGATAACCCAGTACTTCTTCGTGTAGAAACCCGTGCGGGTCACGGCGCAGGCACGCCAACGTGGATGAGAATTGAGGGGTATGCAGACCAGTGGGCGTTTTTAGAATCGGCGCTTAATTAACTTCTCATTATTTCGAAAGAAAACAAGCCGCTGTAAAAAGCGGCTTTTTTGTTTGCATTTTAAACAAATGACCATATACTGTATAAATATCAGTATGGTTTATTTTGAGTCTTATTCGGTTGGGCTACTTCGAACAACCTTTAGGAGAAAATTATGCAAACAGGCATTAAAGCGGTTGATCAACTTATTTCAAAACACGGCATTATGGCTGATTTAGGTGCAGACACGTTTCAACGCCGTACTCGCCTAACCGGTGGCGATGAGCGCGCAAACGCACTGCCTTTTTGTATGTATCAAAAAGTGGCACACGCTCCTTTATCAAAGCAATTTACCGTGCACCATTTTTATATGCCCGCAAATAAAGGGAAGTTAGCGAGCTTTTTGTTTGATGAAAAAGGGCAATTGATAGAGCAAGTCTACTATCAAAAAGTCGCTCGCTGGGTGCAGGTGTGTAGAAAACTACAGCAGTTAGTGCAGGCGCCGACCTCAGACGTTCACATGGCGGCATAAAAGACATAAAAAAAGCGGTGCCGTTTTTCAACGTCACCGCTTTTGATAAATAATGTAGCTACTGTAAATAAAGTAGCTACTTATCTTGGTTTAGTAGTAAGTGTACTTAAACTCAACACCCCAAACGCGTGGCTCGTTTACGATACCTGTTAGGTTGTTAAAGTCGATTGCACCCTTAACATTGTCTTCATCAGTAATGTTACGACCAAATAGCGCTACAGTGTAGTTGTGCGCGAAGTTTTCGTAACCAATGCGTAGACCGCCTTCAAAATTGTCGTCAGTAGTGAACTCAACCGCTTCGTATAGGAAGATGTTGGTTTCACCTTGGAACGCCCAATCAGTAAATACGAAGAATTCGCCATCATCACCCATAGGGATGGTGTAGCGTGCTGTGAAGTTAAAGATAGACTCTGGTGCCTGAGGGAATGGGTTGCCGTCGATAGAGGCAACAAAACCGTCTGGACGAGGGTCTGTTACTGTACAGTTACCGGTAAATCCATCAGCAGCACTTGTCCCACACGGTGAAACAGTCAGAGAATCATCTTTGATTTCAGTGTGGTTGTAGCTGTAGCCTGCTGTAAACGTAAGCTCATCAGTCGCTAGCCATTGCGCGTCTACTTCAAAACCGTACGCTTCACCTTTGTCTGCGTTTACAAGGGCAGTAAAGTTGTTGCCACCACCAATAGCTGAGAACTGCATGTCATCAACGGTATAGTAGAATGCAGCAGCGTTTAGACGCAATGAATCATCAAATAAGTCAGACTTAATACCAAGTTCAAATGAGTTGATCGTTTCTGCATCTGCAACTGAAGGCGAGCCTTCGAATGCAACGTCGCGGCCTTGAATTGTTTGAGCACGGAAGCCATTAGCGTAGCGAGCAAAAACAGACATATCATCAGTAACGCGATAGTTTGCACTTAATTCAAAGCTAGTTTGACCGTCATCTACGTCAATATCGTCATAGTCTTGAACTTGAGCTGCGCCAATTACTAGAGCAAAACCGTCAACGTTTTGGTCGCCGACTACTAAACTTTTAGAGTCGTGGGTGTAACGAATACCTCCCGTAACGTTTAGTTTTTCGTTAACTTGATAAGACGTCTGACCGAATACTGCCCACGTTTGGTTTTCGTGGAATACGGTTGTTGCACCAAAGAACCCGTCGATGCTGGTAACGTTAAATGATGCGTCATAGTAGAACGCACCTAGCTGCCAGTTCAAAGCATCGCGCGTGTTGCTAGCAAATCTGAATTCTTGGGTGTATTGCTCTAGGTCATTTAGGTTATCTTGCGTTACCGCAGAGAAAGGAATAAAGCCTGGGCCTGTTTCTTCAGCAACACCGTCGAAATTAGTATCGATGAAGTAGCCACCATCAACGTCGCCTAAGC
Source organism: Alteromonas sp. ABM1_013 (assembly GCF_056160505.1). Lineage (NCBI taxonomy): Bacteria > Pseudomonadati > Pseudomonadota > Gammaproteobacteria > Alteromonadales > Alteromonadaceae > Alteromonas > Alteromonas sp. ABM1_013. Next base: position 121,628 of record NZ_JBSWXH010000005.1, on the reverse strand, counting down.
TTGAACCCTCAGCAGTCTCAATCGCTGAGATTGACGTGAAGGTAACCTCATCCATGTCGTACTCTAGTTTAAGTGAAGCACCAAAACCGTCGTATTCTTGTGGGTTGTTATCAATACCATCGCCTTCTAGATCACCATCGTAGTATACGGTTTCGCGGTCGTAGTTTTCGTTAAGCTCGTTGCTGCCTTTAGTAAATACGTTCGCGCGGAAAATAGACGCTGTGCCTTCAAGCTCGCGGCCGTGTACGTTTAGTAGGGCAGAGAAGTCAGCTGATGGCTCCCAAAGAAGCTGTAGACGGTAGGCTTTTTCGTCGTAGCCACCGATTGCATCGTTTTCACCTGTGAAGGCATTATCAATGTAGTCATCGCGTTCTTGTGATAGCAATGATAAACGCGCAGAAAGCTCGTCAGTAAGACCACCGCTAATTGCGCCTTCAAAATTCATAGTACCGTAAGAGCCAAAGCCAGCTTTCGCGTAACCTTCAACATCTTGTGTAGGCTTTACGGTATCAAATTTAATGATACCTGCTGTGGTGTTTCGACCGAAAAGAGTACCTTGTGGACCACGAAGTACTTCAACTTGCTGAACGTCGAAAAGCGGGAAGCTTTTAAGTACCACGTTTTCCATTACCACTTCGTCCATGATAATAGAAACAGGTTGTGATGCAGCAAGGTCGAAGTCGGTGTTACCTAGACCACGAATATAAAAACGCGGTGCAACACGACCATTTGATGACTCAGCATAAAGACCCGGTACGCGAACCGCTAAAGCAAGAATATCTTCACCGCCTGAGAAAAGGCTTTCGAATTTTTCACCGCTTAATGTCGCAACAGAAATAGGTACTTCCTGTATTGATTGAGTACGCTTTTGCGCAGTTACGGTAATCTGTTCAAGTGAGGCTTCTTTTTTTTCTGTCGATGCGGCCTCTTGTGCAAGAACTGAAGAGCTGAACGCAGCACTAACGGCTAACGCTAGCGTGGCGATTTTGTGTGTTCTCATGTTTCCACCAAGATGATTTATAAATTATACTTTTGTAGTGTTTTTAGCACAAAAATTAACAATCTATGCTTGGCGTTGCATTTTACACAAACTTTTAAATAAAAACTTCATATTTGTGCAAAAAAAGGTGTGAGTTAGTCGAAAGTGCACAATATTAGGTACTGCTAATGTGGCCTGAAAAGTGTGATGCACGGTCTTAGAGCAATCATTAGGGAAAATGACATTTTTTGGTGCTTGTTTGCAAAGCGATTTAGGCGTCCTCACGCGCGCTTGAACTTTGTTCGATATTGAGAAGGCGACAGCCCCGTATTCTTTTTAAACAACCGAGTGAAAGAACTCAGGTCTTCATAGCCTACCGAATTGATCAATTGCTCTAGCGGCATGCTGGATGTCTCGAGTAGTTTCCTTGCATGTTCAATTCGCAGCGATTGTAAATACTGGCCGGGCGTGGTGTCGCAAGCACTTTTGAAACGTCGTATCAATGTACGTTCTGTCATATTGTGCCGCAATGCTAGATCATGAAGCGTACATTTGCTTTGTAAGTTTCGTTCCAAAAAAGATTGGACCGCTTTAATAACTTTGTCGTTGTGGAATCGTCGTTGACGACTACTTGCATACACTGTTTGGCTGGTTCTGGACACATCCAACACATGAGACTTTGCAGTATCGCTGGCAATTTGGTGACCACAGTAACGCTCTATTAAGAGGATCGACAGGTCAATCCATGCCATACCGCCGCCCGCGCAATAGACGGAGTCGTCCTCTGTCACCATTTTTTCTGGCTGCAGGTTTACGCTCGGAAACATGGTTTCGAATTTATCGGCGTAACCCCAGTGAGTCGTAGCGGTTTTATCGTTAAGTAAACCCGTCTGCGCTAATAAAAAGTTACCGGTGCAATTAGCTGCTATATCCGCTCCCATTTTTTGAAGGCGTTTTATATGAACCAGCAGCGGCTGTGTATCATTCAGTACCTCATCAATATCACCACCGATAGTTGGAATAAGCAAAACATCGGTGTGAGATACATCTTCAATAGCAATATTCGGCTGCAGCACAACTTGATTAGAGCAGAGAATAGACTGCCCATGATGACTCGCCAGTTGAACTTTAAATTGTGGTGCAGTGGGCAAATTGTGAATTCGCTGCCAACTAATACCAGCAAACGCAAATACATCAAGTGCACCTGTAATGGCAGATGCCAAGGCTTGATCGAAACCGAGAACGGTAACAGTGAATTTAGCGCTATTCATAAAAATAATTAAATTTATAAAACAAAATAAAATACAGTGATTGTTGGCGGTATTGGCCATTATTGTGTCATAAATGACAATAATGGCATGATAACGAATATGACACAATGCGTTAACAATTATTCGTAGGGGACAGAACAACATGGCCGACCAACTTATTCCACGCCGTGAAATGCAATTTCAGCTGTACGAGGTATTGAACACAGCAGTACTGTGCGAAAAGCCACGTTTTGAAGAACACAATGTTGAAACCTTTAACGCCGTTATAGATATGGCAGAAAAGATGGCAGAAGAGCTGTTTCTTCCTCATAACGCAGTAGCTGACAAAAATGAGCCTACGTTTGATGGCACCAAAGTATCTATGATCGACGAAGTAAAAGTCGCTTTCGATACCTACAGAGAGTCGGGCTTTATTGCGGGTCATTTCGACTTTGAAGATGGTGGCATGCAGCTTCCCGTCACCGTAATGAATGCCTGTGCGGGCTACTTTTTAGCGGCAAATCCGTCGTCTACCGCTTATCCCTTTTTAACAGCGGCTGCTGCCAACGTTATAAAGCATTTTGCCTCAGACGATATCAAAAGCGCTTTTCTATCAAAAATGCTAGCAGGTGACTTCACTGGAACAATGGCGCTTACAGAGCCTCATGCGGGTTCGTCCCTTGCCGATATTCGCACCTCTGCGAAGCCTCAGGACGACGGTACGTACCGCATAAAAGGTAGTAAAATCTATATCTCAGGCGGTGAACATGAGCTTTCCGATAATATTGTTCATTTGGTACTAGCAAAAATTCCTGGCGGTCCGGCTGGTGTTAAAGGCATTTCACTATTTGCCGTACCTAAGTACCGACTTGATGCTGACGGTAACCCAGATGTACGCAATGATGTAACTCTTGCCGGCCTTATTCATAAAATGGGCTATAGAGGTACCACTTCAACTGCATTGACCTTTGGTGAAAATGGCGATTGCCACGGCTACCTAATCGGAGAAGCCCATCAAGGTTTGCGCTATATGTTCATGATGATGAACGAAGCGCGCATTGGTGTGGGCTACGGTGCGGCAATGATTGGGTATCGCGGTTATCGCTATTCACTAGAATATGCTAAAGACCGTACACAAGGGCGCGCCGCCCCGAATTTAGCTCCTGAAGACGATCCAACCCCTATTATTAATCATGGTGATGTCCGTCGTATGCTCTTGGCGCAAAAGGCTTACTGCGAAGGCGGTATGTCCCTTTGCTTATACGGCAGCATGTTAATTGATGAAATGGAAACCGAAGCAGACAGTGAAAAACGTACCGAACTTTCTCAGCTTCTCGATCTATTAACCCCTGTGTTTAAGGCGTGGCCATCAGAGTTTGGCCCTAAAGCTAACGACTTAGCTATTCAAATTTTAGGTGGTGCTGGCTACACCCGCGAATACCCGGTAGAACAGTGCTGGCGCGATAACCGCCTAAACCCAATTCACGAGGGTACTAACGGCATTCAGGCGTTAGACCTGCTAGGAAGAAAGCTGTGGCAGCACGACGGTAAAGGTTTGCAAGTGCTACTTTCTCGTGTCACGCGCGATTTGAAGCGAGCAGAAACCCCAAGAGCACAGGCGCTGGCAGCAAAATTAAAACCTTACTTGGACCAGCTTGGCGCACTTATACAACAAGCTGCTGCAGATTTGCGTTCTGACAAACAGTCTGTGTTGTTAACCAATGCTAGCTGCTTCTTAAATATCTTTTCAAGCTGTGTAGTGAGCTGGATTTGGCTGCGCCAAGCTAACGTTGCCGAGCAAGCGTTAAGCAAGGGTGCTGGCGAACAGGATGTTGACTTCTACGAAGGAAAGCTTGCCGCAGCAGAGTATTTTTTAAATTGGGAACTACCGCTAGTAAGTCGCGATATAGAAGTACTGACGTCACGAGAAGCATCTTGCAACAACGTTAAGGCAAGCTATTTCTAAATTTATATCATTACTATGTGCGCAATTGGCATTGGAGAAAATGCAGCGTACGCAAATTAAACTGGAGTACAGCTAATGAATGTAGCTGCAAATGTTGAAGGTAAACATATTCTTATTACTGGTGGCGGGTCAGGTATTGGTGCCGCGTCAGCTCGCGTTTTAAGTGCACGTGGTGCAATAGTAGGTATTGCCGATCTAAACGAAGAGAACGCCAAAACACTGGCTGAAGAAATTATTGCATCAGGTGGTAAAGCCTATGCAGTGGCGGTTGATGTTACCGACCCTGCTCAGGTTAAGGCGATGTTCGAAACGGCCCTTTCTCATCTTGAAAAGATAGATGTGATCATAAACAACGCGGGTATCGACCATTTTCCTGCGCCACTTACCGAAGTCGACGACGCGATGTTTATGAAAAACATTCAGGTCAACTTAGCTGGTGTGTGGTACTGCATGAAAAACGCACTGAAGCACATGACAGTAACCGGTGGCGGTCACATTATTAATATCGCCTCCGTAGCGGGTTTACGTTCAGCGCCGATGATAAGTGCTTATAGTGCGTCTAAGCACGGAGTAATAGGGCTGACAAAATCGGCAGCGGTGGAGTACGCGCGAGCGAATATTCGTATCAACGCGGTATGCCCGAGCTTTGTTGATACGCCTATGGTTCAAGGCGTTTTATCTAAATTAGATGAACGCGGTCAAAAAGGGTTAATTGCAGCCAACCCAATGAAACGCTTGGGTAAGCCTGAAGAAATTGCAAATGCTATAGCATGGCTTTGTAGTGACGAATCGTCATTTATGACGGGGCAGTCTGTGGTACTTGACGGCGGTATGTTGGCATGAGTGCCAAGTGTGATGAAGATACAGCGATAAGCTTTTGGGGGAGCGTATTTTTAAAGCCTTTAAAAGACTTATTACACGACAAATGCAGCTATCGTAGATAGGACACTGAGATACGTAGTTTGCGTAAAAACGGCAAGAGAAGGAATGTTTGATGAACAACCTATTTGATTTAACAGGAAAAGTTGCACTGGTTACAGGTGCTAGTCGCGGTATCGGCGAATCTATTGCTCGGTTGCTGGCTCAATATGGCGCCCACGTTATTGTATCAAGCCGCAAAATTGACGGCTGTGAAGCGGTTGCTTCTTCAATTCGCGACGCAGGTGGTAAAGCCACAGCGCTGGCGTGCCACGTAGGTGAGATGGAGCAAATTACCGAAGCATTTGATGTCATTAAACGTGATTTCGGCAAGCTGGATATTCTGGTAAACAACGCGGCGGCAAATCCTTATTTTGGTCATATTTTAGATACTGACTTAGGCGCTTATAACAAAACTGTAGATGTAAACATTCGTGGCTATTTCTTCATGTCGATTGAAGCGGGCAAAATGATGAAAGAGCAGGGCGGTGGCGTCATACTCAATACCGCTTCAGTAAATGGCGTAACGCCGGGCGATATGCAGGGTATTTACTCTATTACTAAAGCAGCCGTTATTAGCATGACTAAATCGTTCGCAAAAGAGTGCGGTAGCTTAAACATTCGCGTAAACGCATTACTGCCAGGTTTGACCGACACTAAATTTGCCTCGGCATTAACAACCAACGAGCAAATATTAAAGCACGCGCTTAAAGTAATACCGTTAGGTCGCGTAGCCGACCCAGACGAAATGGCGGGCACAGTACTATACTTAGTTTCAGATGCATCAAGCTACACGACAGGCACGACAGTGGTAGTAGATGGTGGTATGCTAGCGTAATTAGTTTCAATTACGAGATACGACCATGCATATATGGGTTGACGCCGACGCGTGCCCTGCAGTGATCAAAGACATTCTTTTTAAGGCAGCCAGACGTACCAAGCTGCCTTTGTCTTTGGTGGCTAACCATTCTATGTCTGTACCACCAGACAAGCACATCACTTTAACGCAAGTGCCTTCTGGCTTCGATGCTGCTGACGATTACATTGTAGAAAAGTGCGAAGCCGGTGATTTAGTGATTACCAACGACATTCCATTGGCCGCTGATGTATTGGCAAAAAATGCGTTAGCAGTGAATAACCGTGGTGAAGAATACGACAAGTCGTCTATCAAGCAGATTTTAGGTATGCGAGACTTCATGGACACCATGCGTTCAAGTGGCGAACACACAGGCGGTCCAAAGGCGTTCTCCCAGCGCGACAAACAAAACTTTGCCAATGCGCTAGACCGCCTCCTAACCCAAGGCCTCCGCAACCTCAAATAAAATATTGGGGTCAGAGTACATTTCTACAGCATGCAACACTCAAAATATGGGGTCAGAGTACTTTATGTACTGAAAAAAGTACTCTGACCCCATTAACTTTAGCAGTCGCCACCGCCGCCGCCATCACTGCTGCAAGATGAGCTTGAACTTGAACTGATACTTGGCGTGTAAATGGCAGCGCTACTGTCTCCGTGGGAACCGGACTTGCTGCTGCTAGTCTTTGTGGCAAACGATACTAAAAACACCAATGTACACAGAGCAATAATAGCGATAGATGCTTTCCATTCTCCTGTTGTAGCGCCCGCGTAGCATGCATATGCAGCCACGGCGATACTCACAAGCCTTACTAGTATTCTCATAACGTTCTCCATTGCATCGGAAAGTATTGGGGTTGTCGCTATTTTACGATGGTCATTTCTTCGATGAGGTTTGTTGCACCGTCAACGTATTCCATTACCCATAGCATGTAGCGGCTATCTACATGGATGGTACGGGTTGTTTTCGGGTCAAAGTCCCAATCTGAGTTAACGCTTTCAAATGTACCGTCAAACAACAACCCGATTAGTTCTGCTTTTGCGTTAAGCGTTGCAGAGCCTGAGTTTCCACCTGTAGAATCTAAATCCGTAAGGAAGTTAACCGGCACGCTATTGATGTCTTCAAGTTTGTACGGACCGTACTGCTTGTCTTTAATAAGCTCAAGCTGCTTTTTCGGTGAATCAAACGGTGTTTCGCCGGTATCTTTTTCCGTAATGCCTTCAAGACGAGTGAAGGGTTCGTAGATAAGGCCATCTTTTGGCGAACCGCCCATCACATTACCGTAAGTCACACGAAGCGTGCTGTTTGCATCTGGGTAAGCAAGGCTGCCTAAAGATTTTTGCCACTCAATAATAGCACTCATGTATTTAGGACGAAGTGCAGCAGCTTTACCGCTTAGCGTTTTGCTTTCATCTTCGATTGCCATTTCGGTATCGAAAAGTGCAACTGCCAGCTTAATGAATGGGTCATTGCTGTTTTCAAAATCAGCACGGCTTGCGGTTAACCATTTTAAACGTTCCTCAGTGCTTGTAAGTGAAGTATTGTCGTAAAACGCTTTTAACTTCTTCTGAAGTGTTTTTCCGTCAGTATCACCATCAATGCCTACTGCTTTATCGAAAGCCGCAACGCGGTTTTCTTCAGGCTGCTCTAGGTACATGCTGATCATCTTTTGCCACACAGCTTGATCAACAACCGCATCAAAACGGCGCTCAATGCGTTCTACGCCTTCTTTAATGCGTATTTGATCACGCTCTTGATACCCACGCTCACGCTCGGCATCTGGCTTTTCTCTCTCAATAGCATTGCGATAGAGGTTTTGGGCAGAGGATAAAAGCTGCGCGCGACTTAGGTTGTTGTACCAGAAGTTTTGCTTGTTCATTTGCATTTGTTCAGCGCTAACCGCATCAAGATCGGCAAGTGCTTGCTTCATTTCACTCTTACCGTTTTTATCAAGCCATGCTGCCAGCTGCTCTTCACGTTCTGCGCGACGGGGAACGAGTCCAACACGTTTGGCGCCAGAAAGCTGCCCCAAGGTGTTTTTGTGAAAGTTGTTTAAGCCCGCTAGCGTTGCTTCATACTTAATGCGCGCATCACTGCCTTCTTCAGACGCATTTTCAATGGTTTTGATCCATTCACCCACCAGTTCAAGGTAGGTTGGATATAACCAATCAAATGTGTAAGAGACTTGCGACAAACGGGCATAACGATTGGTTGAGCCCGGGTAACCCGCCGCCATTACAAAGTCGCCGTCTTCAAGGCCAGCAGCTGAAACTTTTAAGAAATGGTCTGGTTTAAATGGTACGTTGTCTTCACTGTAATCAGCTGGTTTGCCGTCTTTGCCAACATAAGCACGATAGAAAGAACAATCACCAGTGTGACGAGGCCACATCCAGTTATCTACATCACCGCCGTATTTACCGATAGAGTCAGCAGGCGCATAGGCAATACGCACGTCACGGATTTCCATTTGCTTAATAAGCTTATACTCAAGGCCTTGGAAAAACGAAGGAACAGAACAGCGGAATCCTGCTTCAGATTCACATTCTGCAATTAAGGCTTTGCGATTTGCTTCAATGAGGTCGTAGCGTTCACGCCCTTGAACATCATCACCGATACCGCCAATAACTTTGTCGGTTACGTCAGAAAAATCGACCGTAACGAACATGCGTGTACCCGGTGCTGCGGGTAGTTCATCACCAATTTCCTTCGCTAAAAAGCCGTCTTTTAAGTAGTTGTTTTCTGGGGTGCTGTTGTATTGCACTGAACCGCGTGCGCAGTGATGATTGGTTACTGCTAAGCCTTTGTCAGACACAAAGGATGCTGAACACCCACCAAGTGAAACAATAGCGCCCATAGGAAAGGCGGTTAAATCGTTAATGCTCCTGGCAGGAATTGCCAAACCGGTTTCTTTTAAATCGTCTGCAATTGAAGGGAGCTGTTCTGGCGTGAACATACCTTCCTTAGCGTTAACCTGCATTGCCGCGCCAATCAACGCAGCCGAAATACAAAATACACTTACTTTAGACATCGGTGATCCTTGTTCTTGTCGTCTATCTCATTGTTATAAATCAAACTTAATACATACCAAGTTAACGTTTACGTCAACATTGTTACAGTGTAACTAGAATACTCTGTGTGCCCTATAAAAAAGCGTATAGCGCACAGCGCAAATTTGTTAGGAAGTGTGACAAACTGCCAATGAAGGCAGAGAAAGGCGCTTTTATCGCAGAATTAGGAAAGACGAAAGGCAAATAATTCGAACGAAAACAAAAAAGGCAGAGTATCAAACTCTGCCTTTAGAATTAGAAGATCGGTAGTTAGCGATTAAAGTACTGACACCAATGCTTTCGCTAGTGTTTCCACGTTTTCTTGATTGATGCCCGCAATGTTTACGCGACTAGAATCTACAAAGTAAACGCTATGCTTTTCACGTACTTCGCGCACTTGCTCAGGTGTGATACACAAGAATGAGAACATACCTTTTTGGTCGTTCACGAAGCTAAAGTCTTTTGGTGAGCCATTATCGTGAAGGTTTTGAACAAGCATGGCACGTAGAGACTTCATGCGGTCGCGCATTTCGTTCACTTCAGATACCCACTCGTTATTAAGTGCTTCGTCAGAAAGAATGATGTCTACTAGTGCACCGCCGTAGCTTGGCGGCATTGAGTAGATGCCACGAGCAATAGACTGAATTTGACCCTGTGCAATTTTACGGGTTGCTGAATCTTCAGTAATAATAGCTGCTAGACCAACACGCTCACGATAAAGACCGAAGTTTTTAGAGCAAGACGCCGCCACAATTACTTCTGGAAGATTTTCAACTAACAAACGCATGCCGTAAGCATCTTCGTCTAAGCCTTCACCAAAGCCAAGGTAAGCTACGTCGATGAAAGGCAAGAACTCACGCTCTTTCGCTACTTCTAGTACTTCATCCCATTGTGCATTAGTAAGATCTGCACCTGTTGGGTTGTGACAACAGCCGTGAAGAAGAACGATATCGCCTTTTTCAGTTTTGCGAAGGGTTTCCATCATAGCATCAAAACGAATGCTCGCTGATGCTTTATCGAAGTACGGGTAGGTTTCAATTTTAAGGCCCGCAGAGCCGATAAGTGGAATATGGTTAGCCCATGTTGGGTCACTTACCCATACTTTGCCATTTTCATTACAACGCACTAGCAACTCTGAAAGAATACGCAGCGCGCCACAACCACCTGGTGCTTGAACCGCTGCAACGCGGTCAGCAAGAAGTACAGGGCTATTCTTACCTAAAAGCAAAGACAACATACCGTCGATAAAACCTTGGTTGCCCTGAGGCGTAATGTAGGTTTTGCTGGTTTCTTTGCCTAAAAGCACTTTTTGCGCTTTTGCGACACTTGAAAGAATAGGTGTATTACCTTGCTCATCTTTATATACGCCAACACCTAAATCGATTTTATTTGGGTTGGTGTCTTCACGAAAAGCAGCTGACAGGCCAAGAATTGGATCTGGGGCGAGATGGGGTAATACTTCAAACACGATATGTCCTCACGTTACGTTGGTGTGCAATAATTAGCAGGCAGGCATTATGCCACCGATGGTAGAAAAAACGACCCCTAAAGGTTGAAAATATTTCAATTAATCTGCTTTATAAAGCGTAAACGAAAGTTTCATTTCAAAAATACCTTAAATTGAAAAAGAAAAGGCACGAGTTTCCAATGCTTTTCCTTTGTCTGAGAACCGACGTTCCTTCCAAGTGAGCGTATTGTTTTTATCAACCAATACCAGAGTAGATGTACGCGTGCCGTATTTTTCGGTTTGAATGAAAATGGAAGATAACGCCTTTTCCCATTCATAACCTATCCCCGTGTCGGGTAGCAGGGCATCCTCTGCTTTATTTTCGTGGCGTAAAATATCAAATAAATCGTCATTATTGATTGTGCTTTGATGCTGCACATAGTCATTTAAGGCAGTAACGCCTTGAGTGACTTTTGGCCAAGGAGTAGCAATATCAGCATTTGACAACCCATATACACCGGTATCAATTGAGTGGGTCGAATTGTTTACGTTGTTGTAAACGCGAAGTGCATTTACATCACCAAATAGTAAGTTATATCCGTTGTACTGGTGACGAGTTTCTTCAAGCGTAGCTAAATATGCCGACTGTGCGGCATATTCGTCGTTGGTTGGGTTCTGTTTTAACCAATTAGCAACCAATTCCCCGCGGGATACTGCATTTTTATTGACGTTGTGTGGGTCCCTCACATTGGTAAGCGCTGCAATTTTTCCGTTACGCGTAACACCCATCCAGGTGCCGTCAGCTTCTAAATCCTGCCCCGCAAGCAAGTGCGGGTGGCTTTCCCAAAATGTTGAAGGTGCAGTTGGTCTTGCGTAAAACTCGTCTCGATTCGCCGCAATTATAAGAGGGTAATCATCTCGCATCTTGTTTGCGATAAATAAAATACACATAGCGTACTAGTGTCCTTTTCTTAACTTGTCCACCGCACATCGCTGAATTGCTTCTGTTAACAATTGCGTTACATTTCTGTTTTGATTACTCTTCGTTAATGTACGCGCAGTATGATGTGTTACGTGCAGTATAGTGTGTTACGTAATAAAGGAATATGCGGGTACAAAACAGAAAAAGAAAGCACGAAGGTAAATGAAGTATTGAAAGCAAACTGCCAATAATGCCATGTGATATAGCTCACCAGTATATAAATTGCCAAACCAAATCTTAAATAAAACCCAATATAGAACAAAAAGCAGAGCATAATAATAATGACAAAACCCTCGCATTCTAATAACCACTCTAAATTAGCCAGTAAAGTCGTCGTAGGGAGCAGTATTCCTCGTAAGTGGCCAAACTGGCTGTCGTCGTTTGCCGCATGGGTGCTCACAAAAAGAGGCTGGCAAGTAGAAGGCGAACTGATTAATCAGAAAAAAGCCATATTAGCGGTAGCACCGCATACATCAAACTGGGACTTTTTTATTGGCTTATTCGTGGTTTTTTCATTCAAGCTGAATATTAACTTTTTTGGTAAACACACCATCTTTAAGCCACCCTTGGGTGCCATTGTAAGGAGGCTAGGGGGCATTCCCATTGAAAGAAGTAAAGCCCACGGCGTGGTCACCTCTATTGCAAATAAAATTAAAGAGGCTGATCAGCTTATTCTTGCCTTAGCGCCAGAAGGTACTCGTAGCCCCATTTATCCATGGAAAATGGGGTTTATGCATATTGCACAACAAGCTGAAATTCCTGTTCAAGTCATAGGTTTGGACTACGCTAGAAAAAGAATTGTATTGGGGCCAATTATTCAGAAAGTGACTAATATAGATGAACAAATGCAAACTATTTATACGTTTTATGATAATGTTTGCGCAAAATATCCTAAAAACTGCATTATAAAGCCATAACCATTTTTGTAAGTGGTATGTACGCACCTGTCTTACACAGACGCATACGGTGCGTATTTGGCTAGTTCGCAAACATTTAATTCCGGAGCTTCACCCGTGACAAAATTGGGATTCACAACCCGTCAGGTACATTCTGATCGCATGCTAAACACCCCAGAACATGGTGGTGTTCACAGCAGCACATCTAATTCGGTTCTTTTTGAGTTTAAAGATGCGCAAGGCATCATAGATGCGTTTCAAGGCAAGCGCGCAGCTCACGTTTACTCTCGTTCTTCTTCGCCTTCGGTGGCTGCATTACAAAATATGCTGAATGACTTAGAAGGCGGTGTAGGTACGTTATGCTACTCAACCGGTATGGCGGCTATAAGCAGTTCTTTATTTGCCTTGTTAAAGGCGGGCGATCATTTAATCGTAAGCCAATACCTTTTCGGCAACACAAGAAGCTTTTTTGAAACAATTAAAGACTTCGGTGTGCAGGTTACCTACACAGATGTGACCGACATTCAACAAGTTAAAGAGGCGTATCAGCCAAACACGAAAGGTGTCTATACGGAAACCGTGGCAAACCCTGTAACTCAGGTTGCTGATCTTCATGCCATTGGTCAATTCTGTGAAGAAAAGCAAATGCTGTTTATGGTTGATAACACTATGACGCCGCCACCTGTTTTCTACGCAAAAGATGTTAAGGCATCATTGGTGTTTTGCTCATTAACCAAATATATAGCAGGTCACGGCAACGTATTAGGCGGCGCAGTAGTCGACACTGGCAACTTTGACTGGACAAAGTTTGACAACCTCAAGCCTGCTTATCAGGTTGCGGATACAGCACAGTGGGGCATTACTCAAATCAAAAAGAAAGGCCTTCGTGATTTAGGCGCTACATTGGCACCTCAATCAGCCACGGCTATCGCTTTAGGCATGGAAACCTTAGATTTGCGTTTATCTCGAAGCCAACACAACGCGATGCAGCTAGCAACCTTTCTAGATAATCACCCGAAAGTCTCTAAAGTGTTTTATCCAGGTCTTGCCGACCATCCACAGCATTTTATGGCACGGGAATACCTTAACGGTGGCTACGGTGCAATTTTGAGTTTTGATCTAATTGATGGTGCTGACCCTGTTGCGTTTTTAAACGAGATGGAGCTGGTAATCTGCGCCACACACTTAGGCGATAATCGTACCCTCGCACTACCTGTAGCACCTACTATTTATTTCGAGAACACGGCAGAAGAACGTGAACTTATGGGTATTTCCGATACCATGCTACGTATTTCGGTAGGTATTGAAGACACTCAGGATCTTATTGCGGATTTTGAAGCAGCGCTAAACACGATCTAGGCAATGTTTTGCTGAGTTAGAGTAAAGAAAAAGGGGCTTTCGCCCCTTTTTTATTTTATACTAATTGCCTTCAATATACTTAAAGCAATACGTGTGACCGGACCCTGTTAGTCAAAACCTAGCGTAATTTGTCCACGAATTTCACCGCTTGGGAATGCATCTGAGTGGAAGTTAGTGTAAAGACCTCCGTCTGCCATCACGCCCATTTGCTCATTGGTTAACGTAGTATTAGCTGGTACAGACCACATACCGCTGGTACCGGCAGTAAGTCCGATTAGAACATCTCCATTTACGCCCATTTCACCCTCATGAATGTGAGCCATGTTGGCTGTCATACCAGTTATAGTTACGCTTCCTGACAGTGCACCTGTTGATGTATTCAAAGTAAATGCACCAGCGCCGCTTGCTGTAGTAGTTACTGCAGGCACTTCTTGTAGGCCGTTGGCAATGATGCCGTACACTTCAATGTTGTCAGGCGTGATCTGACCTCGAATTTCGCCACCAGTATTGGCTGCTGTATGTACGTTTACATAGTGGCCTCCTGATAGTAATAGCGTAGCTGTGGCTTCATCTAGCGCTATGCTTCCGTCTGTCATCCAAACACCAGCAGTGCTTTCACTTTCCACAAGTCCTACAAGTACGTCCCCATTTTCACCAGCAAACCCGGTATGAATGTGCGCCATAGTCGCGTTTTCAATAGTGGTTACCGCCACAAGAGAAACGTTGTTGTCCGTGGTATCGAAAAGAGCATAGCCAGACCCCATTGCCATGGTGTCAACCGCTGGCACCTCTTGGCTGCCGCTTAGTGAGAAGGTTACTACCGCAGTTGTGTCGGGTACAATTTGACCGCGCACTTCACCATTAGGGTTAGCGGTAGTGTGAACATTTAAATACCACTCACCGCTGGTAAGTGCGTCTAAGTTGCTAGGTGAAATATTAGTTTCAGCTAGAACATACGTACCATTGCCAGCATCAGTTAGTGGGAAGGCAACTGGCCCATTCATGCCGATGCCGCCATCGTGTACGTGTACACCCGTAACGTCAGTTAGGCCTGAAACGTCAACGCTTACACTAAATGCAGGCAAGTCTTCGTCAATCTCAACGACTGCTGTTGCGGTTGACATGGTATCAACAGCAGGCACTTCTTGTGAGCCACTTAAATTAACGTTGTAAGTCATGTCAGCGTTAAAAGCAGGTGGAGGTGGTGCTAGGCCATCAAGTAATGCTAATTGAGGTAAATCACCTTCCATTGCGCCGTCTAGTGCAATTGCCGTGTAAATTTCGCCGTTTTCTAATGATAAGACGTCTGTTTCAATTGCCGCTGTTTTGGTACCAGTAGGCGTAACCGTCACTACGTAGTCACCTTCCGCCAAACTTACGTAACCTGTTTCAACAAGCTCACCAGTCTCAAAGGCAATATCAGCAAACGCTGGGTCCACCGCACCAATTTCACCATCTGCGGTTACGTAAATGTCTACGTTACCTGCTGAAGGTGAAGCATGTACAATGCGCACTTTCGCTTCTGTCGCGACTGAGCGAGGCATATCAACAAGTACATCAAGTTCTGGCGCGGCTAAAACGTTATTTGCGATAGCGGTATAAGACATACCTACTTCTAGTGTCAATTCTGCATCGTCAACAGCCACAATACTGTTGTCACTATCGGCTACAACATCAATTAAGTAATCACCCGCAGCAACAGACAGGTAATCGGTGGTGCGTGGGAACTGAATGCCGTCTACTAGCACAATCTCGTTATTGGCAATAACGTCCACCGCTGGCGCGTCGCTAATACCATGTACTACGCGAATTTCGGCACCTGCCTCTGAATCCCAAATTTTGAAACTGCTGTCACCGTCTGCTGCCAGTAATGTTACTGGTGAGTCACCTGTACCTACGTTATTAGTGGCAGCGATAAGCAAATCAGCACCGTCAGCTAAGTTAACCGTACCCGAGTCGTATACAACCGTTGTATCACCTGCCGGTGTAATGCGGATTTGATAATCGCCCGCAGGTACTTGAATCAAATCTGTTGCGTCGGTAAATTCGGCAGTAACAAGCGGCTGCTCGGCGGTGATTTCTGTGTCTGGTGCTGTAACATAAATATCAACCGTTGGGGCCATAGACGCTGCATGTACAATCTGTACTTGAGCGTTACCAGCATCAACCGCGGTTTCCATACTGGTCACAGTTAAAAGCGATAATGTTTCATCGCCAACATTACCCACGGCAAAAAAATCGTAGTTCACGTCAGCTTCTAAAGTAACGTCAGCTTGCAGCACTTCAGCGTTTTCACCTGGAAGAATACCTGTAACACCAATATCGTATGTACCTGTTTCCACCTCAAAACGCGATGAAGCGACTTGGTAATCAACGCTTTCAAGATCGTTGAGTATGGCGTCATTAGCAGTAATGTTTACCATTGGTGCGTCTGATGCTGCGTGAACAACTCGAACGTTTGCGTATTCTGGGGCGGGTGTGGGCTCTTGTACGACATCGTCGTCATCGTCAGAGCAGCCGATTAAAAATAGTGGTAAGATTGAACATGCAAGGAGCGCTTTGGTCCTTCTCATTTTTTGTATCCTCTTAATTGTGTTGTGGCAAACTCGATTACGCGAGGCAAATAAGAGAAGATCATCCTCCTTGCAACATTAACGTAATGTAATGTTTTCAAATAATTTACAAGGCAGTCTAGTTTTTCAAATTTCGTTCGATAAACTAGAACAGTTACCTCATTTTTTTGAGATTCTCATCCTAACTTATTCCGCTAATATGATTGTGTACCACCTAAACAACACATATTGGAGTGCGGCATGAAAACAGTTTTAGCTATATTTTCCAGCCTTAGTGGCGAACAAGGTAATTCTTCAAAAATTGCAAACGAATACCTTTCAAAAATTGAAAGTGATGACTCAGTACGTATTAATCGTGTTGATGTAGCCTCGCTGGCGCTTCCTCACCTAACAGGTGAAGAGATGCAGGCGTGTATGACCGAAGCATCTGAGCGAAATGAATCACAGCAGGCATTGGCAAAAGTCTCTGACGATATTGTTGAAGCAGTGAAAGCGGCTGATGAAATTGTATTGGCAGTTCCAATGTACAATTTTGGTATTCCATCGAGCTTGAAAGCCTATTTCGACCGTATTGCACGATCGGGCATAACATTTAAGTATACCGAGACAGGTCCTGTCGGTTTGCTAGAAAATAAATCAGCCACGGTTTTTGCTGCTCGCGGTGGTGTATATGCTGGGTCTGACTTCGATACACAGACGCCATACTTAAAACACTTTTTAAATTTCATAGGTATTAGCGATATAAAATTCGTTTATGCTGAAGGACTTAACATGGGCGAAGAGCAAGCAAACAAGGCTTTTGCTGAAGCAAGTGAAAAAATTATTGAACTAACCAACAACTAAACACACTAAATTAATGCAGTTAGCTAAAACGTAGGAAGTATGTTTTCAGCTAAAAGTGTGTTCCAAGTTGAGTGTGCTTGATTGCCCCGCCTGTTAGGCGGGGCTTTTTTATGTGCAGAGCTTTTACGGCTATGCTTTCAAATGAACAAGAATAAATAATTAAATACCTATTCACCTTTAATGAGTGCTTCTACATCGGCAATGAAGGCAGGATCAGTAGGTTTAGTTGAGCTTGGGTAATGAGTGATTTGTTTACCCGTGCTATCAATTAAGTATTTATTGAAATTCCAAGAGGGTGCTTTCCCGGTAGCGGTTTTAAGCATTCTATACATAGGATCTGCGTCGTCACCTTTTACCGATACTGGTTCGAACATCGGAAACTTCACGCCATAGGTTAATTCACATAGCTCTGCCGTTTTGCCCTCATCGCTGTCTTCTTGGTTGAAGTCGTGTGAAGGGAAACCTAGTACGACAAAGTCCTTATCTTTATAGTCGCTGTATAGCGCTTCTAATCCTTCAAATTGTGGCGTGAAACCGCAATAGCTGGCAGTGTTAACGACAAGTAGTGTCTTTCCCCCATATTCACTGCACAAATTTACCGTTTCTTGCGAGTTAAGCTTACGTTTCATAAACTTAAGTACGCTAGGGCACTCGTTCGCAAAGCTGGCAGATGTGAAAAAGCTGAGCGCAAGAAGCGCCGGTACAATACCTTTTTCTTTCATCGTGTTTTACCTCATCAGTTAATTTTTGTTATTTTGTTGAAGATCATCAGACCTTATTCCAAGACCATAAACGGCAATGGTTTACGTTTGGTTCACTATCACACTCGATGAACGTTAGCGCTTTAGCTATGGCTCTGCGTATAATGTTAACGATTTTTACATAACAACGACTTAAAATAATGAAAAAATACTCTTCTTTACTCATCGCAGCTAGCGTTACCTTTGCGTTGGGCGGATGTGCAAGCACCACTAACGAACCCTCTAGCCAAACAACCTCTGCATCGCTTCCGGCTGCCACAGTTCAGCAAACCGTTACACCAGCTGTAGCGCCCCAGAACAGCGTGCAAAAAGGTGAAATTACTTTAAAGCAAATAATGTCAGATCCCCAATGGATGGGCGCGCTACCTGAAGGTATGGGGTGGTCGGTGAATGGCGATAAAATTGTTTTTGAAAAGGAAAGACAAGATAGTGCACTGACAGATGTCTATATTGCAGAGCTTTCTAACCCTACAAATGCTGTAAAAGCACCATTGTCCGATTTGCACAAATACCGTTTTGACGAACGTGTAGTAAGAGATGACGGAGTTATTGCTTATTCATTTGAAGACAGTGTTTATGTGCAGTTTACCAACGGTGAAACCGTGCGTATCGCTCGTGGCGGTAATGCGTTATCAACACTTTCATTTATGACTGATGGCCGTTTAATGGCGTTAAGCGGTAACAAATTCATTGCTATAGACCTATCTAACGGCACCCGCGAAGAATTGTTGAGCTGGGAGTTTAGCGACGAACCCAAATCGGTTGAGCCGCCTAAAGATTATATTGCCGATCAGCAACAGTCGCTGGTGGAATACATCAAGCTGCAGCGCAAAAATAGGCAAGAAAAAGACGACGCTCAAAAAGCGTTAGCTAAAGAAAACAGCAGTGTAGCACCTACGCCGTTTTACTTTGATAAGTCGCATCGGCTAGCGGGTATTAGCGTATCACCTGCGGGTAACTTTGCAGTAGTCGCCACCACGGAAAGTAAGCCGACTCGTGATGACAGCGACATCATGCCGCATTATATCCAAGAAGACAGCCGTATCGCCGCGAAACCAGTACGCCAACGTGTGGCTGATGCAGAATCGGTAAATCACACACTTTGGCTGCTAAATATTAAAACTGGCGAGAAAAGCGAACTTAAATACTTCAATCTGCCTGGTTACAATGACGACGTACTTGCAGACGTTAAAGCAGAGAACGCAAAAGCGAAAGGCACAACTTATGAAGTGAACCGTTTGCCCCGCGACATTACCTTACTGCAAAGCTGGTATTGGACTAAGCCTTCGATTCGCTGGCACAAAAACGGTAACGCTGTTGCCGTTATGCTAGAAGCGTGGGACAACAAAGACCGCTGGATTGCAACGGTCGACTTAGCGAATAAAACGCTAGAAAACCAACATAGGCTTCATGACGATGCGTGGGTAAACTACCGTTTCAACGCATTTGATTGGCTAAATGACAGCGAAACACTTTACTATCAGTCTGAGCATACTGGTTACTCTCACCTATACGTTCAAAAGCCAGGCGAGAAACCTGTCGCGCTAACCAGCGGCCGTTTTATTGTTGATGACTTAACGCTTTCTAGCGATGACAATTATATCTACTTTAAAGCCAACATGGAGCACCCGGGGCTTTACGAAGTTTATCGTGCAGATTTAAGTGACAATACCATCGATACCATGACTGATTTGAATGGTATGACAGACTATTCACTTAGCCCTGATGGTGAACATTTGCTGCTAAGCCATAGCAAGGTGAATCAGCCACAAGAGCTTTACATTAAGCCAGCAAACGAAGCAACAGCGGCAAAGCAAATCACGCAAAGCACCAGTGCAGATTTTAATGCACTTCCATGGGCGGTGCCTAACATCGTTGCTATTGAATCGTCGCATACCGATGCACCTATTTACGCACGAGTATATTTACCGGAAAATTACGACAAGACGGCACCAAATAAAGCGGTAGTGTTTAATCACGGTGCAGGCTACTTGCAAAACGCCCACATGGGATGGTCTGGTTACTTCAGAGAATACATGTTCCATAGCATGCTCGTACAGCAAGGCTATGTCGTACTAGATATGGACTATCGCGCTAGTGCTGGCTACGGACGTGATTGGCGAACGGCTATTTATCGCCAAATGGGTACGCCTGAAGTGCAAGATTTGCGTGATGGTGTTAACTGGCTTGTTGAAAATGCAAATGTAGATCGTGAGCGTATTGGCACATACGGCGGTTCATACGGCGGCTTCTTAACCTTTATGTCTATGTTTACCGCGCCAGATCTATTTGCGGCAGGTGCAGCGCTTCGCCCGGTGACCGATTGGGCGCATTACAACACGCCATACACGGCAAATATACTGAATACGCCTGATATCGATCCCATCGCTTTTGAGCGTAGCTCGCCAATTTATTTCGCAGATGGGCTAGAAAAGCCATTACTTATCAATGCGCCAATGGTTGATGACAATGTGTTTTTCCACGACACCGTGCGATTGGTACAGCGTCTTATCGAGCTTGAGAAAGAAGATTTTGAAACGGCTATTTATCCGGTAGAGCCACATGGCTTTGTGCAGCCAAGCTCTTGGCTTGATGAATACCGCCGTATCTACAAGCTATTCGAAGAAAACTTATAGGCAGAAATGCGAGTGCAACCCAGTGATCAAGAGCCACTGAGTTGCTCACAGCGCGATAGCTATTTAAGACGGATAAAAGCTTACTAAAAAGGCCCAAACTCAACGAATTCGGGCCTTTTTTAATATCGTAATTCTCTTACTAAAGCGTATTTTATCTATTTCACGACTCAAGGTGCGCAATAAGAGTGATGCTATATTGCTCGAGTTTCTATTTTCTTTTCGCCGTAATAAACATAAGTAGAAAGATTGCGATACCGGTAAGCGCGCCGAATAAATGCGCATCTACGGCAACTTTTGCGTCAATTAGGTTTGCGACTTGTTCGCTGCTACCGTCTATTTGTTCGTAACCTACTTTTATGGCTAAGCCAATAAGCAACAACCAACCCGACTTCATTTTCTCTTTTATATCAACACAGGTGCCCCATGCGAAAATACCGTGTAACGCACCAGACAAACCTGCGTACCAAATAAGATCGGGTGAAAACAAGTAAAGCCCAACACTAGTCCCCAAGCAGCACCATACAAAAACTTTTAAGTACAAACCAATGCGATAATGTTCGCCGTGTAGCGCCCACAACAGCGCCAGACCTGCTAAATTTAAAAGTAGGTGGTAGCCATTGGTATGCACAATATTACCGGTGACTATGCGCCAAGTTTCTAAACCTTGAATGGCATACCTATCGTAAGCCAAATAATTGCCAGACATAGGCTCAAAGAAAAACGCGACAACGGAGCATAGCGCAATAAAAAGGGGACCCGCGCTATACTTAAGCGAAAACGGCAGTGACATCATCAGTGTTAGTTATTTTTGAATTTCGAATTTGCTGGCTATGATACAGAAATTGCCTACTGGGTGAAAACTGAAGTACACCCGAAATAAAAAAGACGACAGTAAAGGAGTGATTATGTCTTACATCATTACCGAAAATAATCAGCAGTGCTTAACCATTACGCTCAACCGGACTGACAAGAAAAATGCGTTAACGCGCGATATGTACCAAGAAATGGCGAATGCCATATTAGGTGTTAAGAACGATGGCTCAACGAAAGTGGTGGTGATAAAAGGGGCCGGTGATTGTTTTACTGCAGGAAATGATATTGGAGACTTCGCACAGCAACAAGATCATGCCCAAGTGCCAGAGACTGCAGCATTTATGCGTGCACTAGCCGCCTGTCACTTACCGGTTATTGCACAAGTTCACGGATTAGCAGTGGGCATAGGCACAACGCTTTTACTTCACTGCGATTTTGTATACGCCACACCAGATACCCGATTTGTTCTACCGTTCATCAACTTAGGGCTTGTTCCCGAGTATGCATCAAGTTATCTTTTGCCTAAGGTTGCGGGTCATATCAAAGCGGCAGAATGGTTGATGCTAGGTGAACCCTTTACGTCTGCCGATGCTTATCAATTTGGTATTCTGACAAAAATTATTGACGCACACGAAATGGATCAAACCGTTCAAACTACGGTAGACAAACTTGTCGCCAAGCCTTCGTTCTCGCTTAGACAGACTAAAGCTCTATTAAAAGGTGACGGGGAGCGAACAAATCAACAAATGAACGAAGAGTTTGATATATTTTTGGAAGCGTTGGGCACAACCGCAGCCCAAGAAGCGTTTGATGCGTTTCTTAAAAAACGCCCAATTAACCCCGAAAAATTTAAATAAGAGGAAGTATTATTTTGAGACGCAGTGCTTTGTTCAGAGCTTCAGTAGTTACTCTTGCATTATCTAGTTGCTTCATTTTTGGAGCTAACGCTAAACAAGCTCGCGAAGTTGGTGAGCCTGAAGCGGCTACAGGCTACATAGAGAAAAAGGCTTTTGAAGCCAAAGACTATATGGTAGTGGCGGCAAACCCCTATGCGTCATGGGCGGGGAAGAATATTCTAGAAAAAGGCGGTAGTGCGATAGATGCTGCGGTGGCTGTTCAATCAATGCTTTCTCTGGTTGAACCGCAATCATCAGGCATCGGTGGTGGTGCCTTTATCCTTTATTGGGATAATAAGAACAAAGTACTTCACACCTTTGACGGCCGTGAAACCGCGCCCAAAGCCGTCAATTCTCATTGGTTCATTGAAGGTAACAAGCCAATGCGCTGGTTAGATGCCGTAGTTGGTGGTAAGTCAGTAGGCGTGCCCGGTGCAGTAAAAGCGTTAGAAATGGCTCAAAGCGAGTTTGGTAAGCTACCTTGGAATACGCTATTCGACGATACAATTAAAACAGCTGAAGATGGTTTTAAAGTATCCCCGCGTTTAGCTAAGCTGGTGGCGTTGGACTACCACCCAGGCCTTAAAACTTTTCCTGCAAGCTCTACTTACTTCTTTCCAGCAGGCCTCCCTTTAAAAGAAGGCACGGTTAAGAAAAACAAAAAGCTCGCCAAGACTTTAAAAGGTATTGCGGAAAAGGGCAGCGACTATTTATTGAAAGGCGAGGTCGCTGAAAAAATTGTAAAAGCGGTAAATAGCGCTGAAATCAACCCAGGTCAGATGACGTTAGAAGATTTAGCAAGCTACGAGCCTGTAAAACGCGAACCTGTTTGTGGGTTATATCACAAAAAGCGTATCTGCGGTATGGCGCCACCTAGCTCTGGTGGTGTGAACGTTTATCAAATTCTTAAAATGTTAGAAGGTTTTGACCTTAGCCAGTATGCGCCGGATTCAGTTGAGTTTGCGAATTTGTACTCGCAGGCAAGTGCGCTTTCATACGCTGATCGCGAGAAGTTTATAGCAGATAGCGATTTTACTAACCTGCCGTTTGCGGCCATGATCAACACTGCCTATCTTGAACGCCGAGCTGAGAATATTGCTGTAGATAAAGAGTGGCGTCGCAAACGCGCGGGTAATCCATACGCCGATGCGAATGTAGCGCTTGGTACATCAATGGAACTGCCCAATACCTCTCACGTCTCTATAGTAGACAAAGAAGGCAATGCGGTATCAATGACCACAAGCATTGAATTTATGTTTGGTTCTGGGATTATGGTAGAAGGCTTCCTGCTTAACAACCAGCTTACCGACTTTTCATTTTCGCCGACTAAAAACCGCTTTCCTGTACCAAATCGTGTAGAGCCTGGTAAACGCCCTAGAAGCGCGATGAGCCCTACAATGGTCTTCGACAAAGAAGGGAACCTAGAGGTTGTTGTCGGCTCGCCGGGCGGCTCTAGAATTGTAAGCTATGTCGCTCAAACCCTAATTGGTGTTTTAGACTTCGGCTTGGATATTCAACAGGCTATCAACTTGCCTAAAATAACCAATAGGAATGACTACACGGCGTTAGAGAAGGGCACGCCAATAGCTGAGCTTGAAGAGCCGTTAAAGGCACTCGGCCATAACGTCAAAGTAGTGGATCTAAACAGTGGTCTTCATGGCATTCAGTTTAAATCAGGTAAATTAATTGGCGGCGCAGATCCTCGCAGAGAAGGCATTGCAGTAGGGCGCTAATTTGGCGTTTGCCTTGTTAAAACTAGATGCAGTAATGCGCTGTTGAGTGAGTGAAAGCGGAAGATTAAATATCTTCCGCTTTTTTGTTTGCGCTGGGGAGTGTAAATAAAATGGTCTGCTCTTTCTAGTTTCTACTCTTAACTATATGATTTTTCAAGAAGGAGCAATACTGAACGAATATGTGCGGAGAACGACGCCGCAGGTGTTACTTGAATAACACGCCAGCCCTGATTGTTGTACTTTTTAATTTCTTCGTTAAGGGTGTCTAAATTGAGTTGGCTAGACCAAAAGTTACGAGTTTTAAATTCAACGACTTTTTGCATTTATATAGTTCCTTCTACAGCTTTATTCTTTAAATTATTAAATAGTAATATAACCTTCAAGGTAAGACACTGCTTGGCCAGAAATAAGCACGCGATCACCTGCTACTTCACACTTCACTGTACCACCTCGTTTAGATGCTTGATAAGCCATAAGTTTTGAACGTCCAAACACTTTTGCCCAATAGGGCGCCAGCCCAGTGTGGATTGAACCGGTAACCGGATCTTCATCACCGCCGTTCGCAGGCCAGAAATAACGGGATACAAAGTCAAATTGCGTACCCGGTGCTGTCACTACCAAATCATAGGGCGCAAGTGTTTTAAGCTGCTCGCTGTCTTGAATTACACTTAAAACGTCGTCTTCGTCAGAATAAACAGCAAAATAAGCTTGGTCATTTTTTAAAACATTTTTGGGCTTGATGGAAAGCCCTTGCAATAACGCTTCAGGTACGTCGCTGACTGGGCTAGGCATTCTATTAGGAAAGTCCATTTGAATGAATCCGTCGTCTTTCTTAACGACTTTCATCATCCCCACCGATTTGGCGAATAGAAAAATGTGCGGTAGTTGGTAATTTTCGCTAAAGATTACGAACGCGGATGCCAGCGTTGCGTGACCACAAAAGTCGATTTCCGTTATGGGAGAGAACCAGCGTATAGCAAATACACCGTTGTCGTCTTCTACCAAAAATGCGGTTTCTGAAAGGTTATTTTCAGCAGCGATTTCTTGCATTTTGTCATCGCTAAGCCATTTACCCGTTATAACTACAGCAGCAGGATTGCCCTTAAACCTTACATTGGTAAATGCATCGACAACGTTAATTTTAATTTTCATTCGAACGCGCTTTTTTTATGATCGTATTTAAGTTTGGTTTAATTGGCATTGCCTTAAATGGGCTAACGTTAGCCCCGCCTGTATTTCCATGAGGTACTAGCCCAAAAATAGTTTTCGTGGCTGCGCCAGTTATTCTGAAAAGCTGACCAAAAAACTCGTGCAAATTACCTTGTTTCACTGCCCATAAAAGCATCTGAACGTGTACTTTAACGTGTAGCCTTGTAGAGGCTTGACCAAGAACGTGTGCATTTTCTAAGTGTGAAAAAGCACACTGTTGGCTGTTTTGGTTTTGCTTTTTATGAGCTAGCGCTATTTCAGCTTCTACATATGGGCGAATATTGCGCGTAAAGCCTTTTGCTTTGAACATGGTGTAAGCACCTTTTATTGAGGTTGATTTAAACCAAGGGCTTTTTGCATTTTCTTGGTTAACCCTAACGATACAAGTTTATATGATGCGCTTAAATAATATTCTAACGCTTCATCTTCATCGCTCTCACAATTGTACTGCTGTATCCATTTCATTCCACGACTAGCAAGATAGGGCGCAGGCCTATAGCCAGGCTTTTCTTCCAGAAAATAATAATTTTGCTCAGACGTTTTAAAGGTAAAAGCAGGGTACCCATCTTTGCCAAAATTCCCTATAGCAAAAACTTTCCCACCTATCTTCCATACATCTGAGTTTCCCCATTGAACAACATGGGTAGTATGGGGTAGCGCTTTGCAAAAGAGATTGAATTCATCGATTGTCATATCATTCTATTTATTGAAGAAGTTAACTAGCGGTTATTGTGCTTCATAATCCACCTTAACCTCTTGTTAGAAACACCCAATACACTAAACGCGATAACAGTTCTGCCCAGAATGCCAAACCATGGTGTGAAAAAAACAACAGCTTTCCATTTAACTTCTACACGAACATCTGATTTCGCCATTTACATACCTTTCACTATAATTAGCTGCTGGGCATTGCATTTTTATTTGATTGCACTTAGAGCGGTTACCACTAGACACTTTATTTCCGGTAATTGTTGAAGAAACCACGTCACCTAGAACCTCCTCAGCAGTCCAGGGCTCAACATCAAGTGCAGTGCACCCAGACAGCAACCCTAATAGTAAAATAGCAGCAAAAACGGTTTGTACTTTTCTCATAATTTGGACTTTTATAAAATCAAGACCTGGACTTCTGTTGTTTGACCTACGACTTAGTGTATTTATATTCAAAAGACACAACCGCAGCACACAATCCGCCGACAATAAAACAAAACAGGGCAGTAGATACTGTGCCTGCACTAAAAAGCCACGCTATACTTCTCGCGCCATCCCAATACGCTGAAAAAATTTGGCTATTTGAATCGCCATACATAGTTCTTGGCCCAAGGAATATACTAGAAACCCAAAGTAAAATAGTCAGCAACGAAAAGATATAGCCAAGAACACTCGTGGCTCTTGCAGCGAAGAGTAGGGTAGGAAGGTTATCCGTTTTAATCTTTGAGTGTGGGTAAAACTTCATGAAAATCCTTTTAAAGCTTTGAAAGATTAGATATATAGTTCTTCTAAACTTGCTTAAACAAACTGTTTATCAAATCACGTACAAATTGAAAAGCATCACGTATAACCTAATAGCTTTGCTGCCAGTAGTGCCAACGATATTACAGCAATAAATATTTGTAAAAAAACTAATTTCGCTTTTGGCTTCTTTTCCGACACCAAAAATTGTTTGATGTTCACCTGAGCGGTCAAAAACAATACTGAGATTAGAAGCATAGACACAGCAACAAATGGCTTGTCTGATTGAAAATAGCCAGCAGCTAAATATATTGGAGCTATTGCAAAGAAAGTGAGAATAATCCTAGCCGGTATTTCATTTTTTATCATAATACTTCCATGTGTTGGTATGAATACTGTGCTTCATCTTAATATTACAACAAAGCAGGCGTTGAGCTTTGTTGCAGCTGCTAAGCCTTAATAGCGTCAATGATGAATAAATAATCCCTGTCATCATTTATATACAGTTTTAACAGCAATTCTTAACGGTGTGTTATACGACAATATCAAACTATAAGTAACCTGAACTTTTATATTTCGCGGTCGTTTGGGCGTGTGAGTGAAGCCTCCCAAGAAACAAGTGCAGCAAATAGAGCAGATAAGATCAATATAACTAAAGCAAAAACAAGAAAAATTAATCCCATTTTGTACGTGTCTGCATGATAAGTTTCTCCTTGGCCTCCAACCGGTATACTTGGAAATGCATAATTATAAATTTCGGAAGCGAAAGCTAAAAGGGCTATACCTATAAAGAAATAACCGACATAAGCTAACAAACGCGCAAAAAATAGAATTATGCCCAAGTTCCTGGGCTTTAAATCAGAGTAAGGTATTAGTTTCATCATAAGTTTCTTCCATTAACTCGCTGTGCGCTATCGATTTCAGTAAACGACTGAGGCAGTGCGGCACTATTATTAAATTCAGTGAAGCCGTTATTCACGAGTCTGTTTTTGCAAATAATGGATGCTAAGCAGACGAGCAGAGTTGTACATCCAGTTAACGCAGATTCCAAAGATGATAAATACAGGCAGTGAAAACGTTGAGAGTGATAATATATTGGCTTGAGATGCGTTTAGCCCGGCTAGCTCTAACAGCAAGCCAGAAAACAAAACCGAGATTATAAAAATTACTACTTTAAAGGAATTATTGTTAGTAACACCCATTATTACTCTCCTTGCGGGTTAAGCTGCGCAGACAATACTTTTCCGCTTTCAGTTCTTATTAAAAGGAATAGAAGAAAGCCGAAAGCACCAATAGAATTAAGCCAAATAAAATGTAAAAGATTAGTATCCCTTTATTGTATATAGCCATTCACAAAAAAACTGCTTTTCGACAGCCTTCACTTTCTAACAGCGCATAAGGTTCTATTAATAGGTTGCTATGCGTCCATTGCTGCCATTAAAAGAAAATAAAATGTAGCAATATCACTGCTCCCATCAAGAGCATATTCAATAATCTAAACCTTTTAAACTGTCTTATTTTTTCATCGGCTACAGTTGAAAAAAAGCCTGTTTTGAGAGATTCATTTAAATTTGCACTTGTAACAGACCATTGAGAAACGCTTAAAGAGTTGCGGGATAATTTTCCCCATTCTTCTGGGTAGGTGAAAGATAAATATTTACACATATCTCTAAATTTTTTTATTTGGAGAAAAATAAGTATAGATATTAGAACTAAGGGGATGAAACTTTCCATGTGATTGTAACCTCCTGTGCGCACGACTCTTAAATAAAGGGCGCATATACTAATTCTTTCTTTAATCAAAGCGAAGCACTAGAACCGCCGCTTTTGTGTCCCTTTGATACCGCGAGCGACGTGTTTTAATTGTTATATCGCAGTTTTGCCAGAGATACCAGAAGCTATAGATTGGTTTATTTTGTATTGAAAGTAGATGACGTGAAAAAAGCTGCTAAGAAATGGGTCTAGCCACAAATAATTGCCTTTTGACGCTTTGTTTATCCTGTTGATTCTATTTCTAACTTTGATAATCCATACAATATGGAAAACTGCGGATATTAGATGAAGAACCTTAGCCGTAACGAGTAGCGCTGCTGGTGCAGGGAACAGAAAATAGTAAGCGAGTCCTAGTAACGAAAGTATGTGAATCGAAATTGCAGTGGATGTAAATGCCTTTGATATGTGGCTTTTTATTGTCGAATTCAGTATTTCAGTTAACTGCCACAGGCGATACACAACGTAAACCCCAAATGAGAAAACGCACAAAGCTAGAACCGTTACTATTGATTTTTCTTCAAACAAACTATTTATTTGTGGCATTTCTTCATCCTTGAATTAATCGTTAAAATATCAGTGTGGTCTGCTGATAGTTTTTCAAGGCTGAGAAAGTTACATAGTTAATTCTTTGTGTTGCACTTCGAGTTGAATTCGCGACGCGACTTGTAAAAATTGCTGGCATATAACAACCTAACGCAAGAAAGCAGTAGGTTGATTAGGTTGTTATTCAAAGAGCCAATTAATTCATAGAAAGAAGGCTACGAGGTTTAAGCTCTAAATTACTTTCTAAGCTTTCTATTTTTAAGAGAAGATCTTGATTAGCTTTGCTTGTTTGTTCAATTTGACTCTGAAGCCTGTCTACTTTGCCATGTAGAGTACTATTTGCTTGATTTTGCTGATACAGGATAAAGGACTGCAAACTTATTACAGATGTGAAAGCAACGGCTGATAAAACTATTTTTGTACGGCTTTTCATAGAACTTCCTTATTTGAATAGAGCTTTTAGGTTACCAATGATTTTCTTATGTTTCACATTTATTCGTATAACTTTCTAATGACGAGGCCACAACGGCTAAACTCTGAAGCAACGCGGAATTGAGCAAAGCTCTAGCTGTCCCGTGCCTAGTTGGTTTTATATAAAGCCAACTGTTAGCCGCCCCGAATTTATGCGTGTCAGCCTGTCGAAGCAGGCCAGCTTAATTGTTGTTAGGCATGTTCGTCCACAACCTTCAGTTGCGATATGTCCATTACTCTTACATGTGTTTGGTAATAGTACTTACCGGTAGGTTTGCCGTCTGATAAAAATGCAATCTCAACCCGCTGTGCTTCACCATTAACTACTATTGCTTTATTTAAAAAATATTCTTGCGGCGGCATTCCATATTTAGCGGTTAATTGTGCAATTACTTTTGGGTGTAAAGCGACGGTTACTGCTCTCTGATCACGATAGTCTTTTTCAGTATTTAAATAGACATATTGCCCTTGGCTACCAGTTGCGACTATTTGAAGAGTGTATTGTCCAGGTACACCTTTAGGCGCTGAATCTGCAGCAGCCTTTATTATTTCCATTGTGTCTGAGAATACAGATGTAGTATGCGAGGTTGTGGAAGTGCAACCAGCAAGTAAAAAGATAAACGCTAAAACAACATTTTTCATAATTTATTTCCTTATATTTATGCCACTGCGTCGCTGCCTTTTATTCGCTAATTGCCAGCCGTAGAAACATGCAGGAAGCATGATAATAGAGCTAAATACTGCTTTGGTGTTTAACTCTAAAATACCGAACAACAAAAATACTGACGAGAATAGTCCGAATACGACACACCAAAACTTTAGCGCCAAAGGAGATATTAAACCACCATATTTTTTAGGTTTATGAAAAAGCAGCCTGTATGAAAGCAACGCAAACCATATGCCTAGAGAGCTTGAAGCTAAAATACCTATTGCTGCGGCAAAAGAAGCTTCACCTTTAACAAAAATAATTAAAACTAATCCAAAGAAGATAAGTGAGATAAATGTCGTCACGATGCCAACTATAATTTCGCTAAAACGTCCTGTATTCGCTTGATAGTCCACCAATTTTTCCTTTAACGTAACACCTTGTTATAACGATTTTTCAATAGGCTTTGAAATTTCTTGTCCACCAAATATAAAAGCTAACATAAACGTTAACTCATCTAATAGCCATAAATTAGCTAATCCCGTTAGAAACATTACGATTATTAAGGCAACACCGGGTATGAAAAATGTGAGAAAACTATTTTTCCTTTGACTTGGGAAAAGAGATAAGTATAAAAAAGCTAAAATAACGCCACAAAAAGCTGATAGCAAATAAGGCATTAAGTTGATAGGCCTCATCTCAACTTCTGAATAAAAGCTACGGGTGAAAAAAAGCGTCAAAGCCATAACAACTGACATTATAGTTGTTGACTTTATATTTTTCGTTGTAAGAAGCATCGTGATGTTCCTTATCGTTATAGCACTAAGCTAAAGGGCGCTTTTCTTTAGAGTATAATGGCGAAGCCGTCCTGCGTGTTAGCGTCCCAGCAAGCGATAGCGAATGACTTTATTTTTTTGTTAGGCGGCATGCAGATCTATTGGCTGCACGTTATCCAAGTTGATGTTCTGTTTGGCCTGCCAAAGTTCGTAATTGTCTTGCATGCTGAGCCAACTTTCAGGGCTGCGCCCCAATACTTGTAATAGTCTTAACGCCATTTCTGGCGTTACTGCACTTTTCCCCTTCACTACACGATTTAATGTTGAAGCGGCAACACCAAGATGGGTAGCAAGGGACCTGCAACTTATACCATGTGGCTCCATGTAAATAGACTCAATAAATTCACCTGGATGCGGTGGGTTATGCATATTCATTAGTGATAATCCTCGTAATTTAAGATGTAAGCATTACCATCCGTGAACTCAAAAGTTACTCACCAATTACCGTCCCAACCCGCGCAGCGGGCGAACTTGATTTTTTGTTAGGTGCGTGCATTTTTAAACCACTACCCTAGGTGGTTTACCATGAGAGTCCAAGTACAATTTTCTGAGATTATCTGGTACGAGAGGCCAGCCACGTTCAACGCCTTCTTTGGTACCTTTCCAGAATAAGTGCTCTGTATAATATATATCTATGTACTCGAGTTCCGCCTTGGTTGCAGTATCTAGTTTCTCGCTCATGTACTGCAACTGTTCTAGCGCTTCTTCTAAGTCGCCTTGGTTTAACAAAATAGTTGTCAAATTTGCGAACTCTTCCATTAGAAATGTAAGCGCCCAACTCTCATGTTTTTCCATAAGAGGAATAACGTGAGGAAACTTAGTGCGGATCTCTTTTAAGAATCGTCTTATTTCTGATTTAGCCATTGATTTCCCAGAAGCACCTAACACCCGCATAAGGGGCGCATGTATGCGTCCCAGCGAACGCAGTGAGTGCGTTTATTGATTTGTTATCTTCTTTCCTTGATTGCCTAAAAGAAGACCATTTACACTTAAGTCCTCATCCAATTGAGGCCAATGAATACCTTCGCCATCACCCAGTATCTCCCAATCTTTAAGTTGATCTTCAGTCGCAGATGAAAGCGATGGAAACCAAGCTAAAGGAACAGAAAGAGAGCGGCCATCAATTAGACTGATAATAAGTGAGTCTGAGTCAAAACTAACTGAGTGAGCAAGAGGGTGATGTTCAACTGCTAAAATAGCCATTCAAAGCCTCCAAAAATGTTTCTTTATTTTCGACCACCAATTGCTCGAGTTTTCTTAACTCTTTCGGTGGAAAACGAGTAGAGCTAGCTAAAGCAACGGGCTTTAACCAAAATTTAGCAAGCATCTTCTCTCGCTGAATATGAATGTGTGCGAGTTCACCGTTTTCATTACTATAAAAGAAGAAACGATAAGGCCCTAACCTTAATACTGTCGGCATATATTAAGATTATCGCAGAAGAGCACATATGCCAATTGGACGATAACTTTTCAATAACGGGCGCAGGCACGTAAGGCATAATGGCGAAGCCGCCCCGCGTAAATGCGTCCGAGCGAACGAAGTGAGTGAGTTTATTGAGTTGTTAGCTACCATAGTCTGAAAAAACTGCATGGCTAAACACGTTTTTTGCTTTACCAATCTCACTATCTAGATGCTTTGGTTGCACCCAAACATCAATGGCATTGTTGCTGTTTTGAAAGAGGCTTAATCGATTCCCGTGAATCTCAATTTTTACAACGCTTTCAATTGGAATAGATTTTTTGTGTGCCAAAATAAACTGAAGTTTAGCTGTTTGATTAATCAGTACCTTGTTTCCATTAACCTCAAAAAGTTCTCTGTTTCGATTCCTGATGTGCAAAATAAAACAATGGGACGCTAATGCAATCAATAGGATTAAAGACAGATTTTGCATTAAAAAAGAGAATAATTCTTCCATGATTTCCTCTGGTAGCTAACACCCTAATAAGGGGCAGTAATACATGGGCTAAAATCGGAGCGAAGCGACAGAGCCCATGTGTTACTGTCCCAGCGAACCCGCGAGCGACTGAGTTAATGCGATTGTTAGTTGCCGTAAATTCAATAGTTGTGCTAACATTTGTGTGCACATTTCATAAGGAGTTTACCATGGATACCCGTATTCAGTTTAGAGTAGATGAAGAAACTAAACGGCTAGCTCAGATAATGGCCGAAAGCCAAGGACGCACTTTAAGTGACGCTTGTAGAGAGCTTACGGAAGAACTCGCTGAACAGCAACGAAAAATAATTACTCATGATCAGTGGCTTACTGAAGAGGTTAATGCTGCGTTCAGTAAATTAGAGAGTGGGCAAAGCAAGTTTGTCAGTCATGAAGAAGCGAACTTGGACATGGAAGCTCGAAAAATGAAAATTAGGAATAAAGCCAAAAAATGATCTTATGGGAAAAAAGTTCGTTGGACGATCGTGAGGCTATTTTCGAGTTTTTATACGAATTTAACCCATTAGCAGCAGAAAAAACTGATGCAATAATTGAGAAGAAAGTTGAAAACTTGAACCAGCAACCTCGTATGGGAGTGGAGAGAGAGGGTATACCGGGAAGACTGTTAATAATTCCAGAGGTTTCAATGATTGTTTCATATTTCATAAAAGACGACACTATTCACATTCTTCGAGTTTTACACCAAAAGCAAAAATTTCCTGTAGGCAACTAACACCCGCATAACGGGCAAAAATACGTAGGCTATAATACCGAGCGAAGCGAGGGAAGCCTACGTGTTTTTGTCCCAAGGAGCGCCAGCGACTGAGTTAATGCGCTTGTTATATTTACATTACTCTAATACTTGGCTTAAGTACGGTTCTATATTTCCGCTTTCATCATTAGCTGATTTAACCTCCAGAATGAAGATAGAAAGAGCAAACCAACCGATAGCAAAACCATAGTTGAATACCCAAAATAGAATTAAAGCGGGAATACCGCACCAAATTAA
Source organism: Alteromonas sp. ABM1_013 (assembly GCF_056160505.1). Taxonomy (NCBI): domain Bacteria; kingdom Pseudomonadati; phylum Pseudomonadota; class Gammaproteobacteria; order Alteromonadales; family Alteromonadaceae; genus Alteromonas; species Alteromonas sp. ABM1_013. The sequence goes on along the minus strand of NZ_JBSWXH010000005.1, from coordinate 87,802 downwards.
AATTGTCAGTATTCGACTTTTCACATTCAACGGTGCGTCTTGTCGATAGAGCTTTACAGCATTATTCACAATCTCAACTTTCTTACTGTGCTTGAGATTCTTTAATCTTTTGTCTTCATATAGCTTAAAATGGAACACTGAACCTCCTTGTAAATATAACGCCGTGCTTTGCGGCAAATTTGGAGCGCAGCGGAGAATTTGTTCGACAACAGCACCTTTTTAGTGGTCCTCTTTTCGTATGGCACGGAGTCTATTCATAACTGATTGGCCATAAGGAGTAAGTGTCCAATATGTACCTCTATCTTTAACGCTTCTATTTTTTACGTTTTGTGCAATTAACCCTAGGGCATTAAATTGGACAATAGAGGTTTCAAAATCTGACTTTTCGTACTCGATTGATCTGATGTAGCCATAGCCCTCAAAGCTCTTTGCATCTGGAACAACTTCATTTATACGCCTGCGAACAAACTCCCCAAATCTAGAAGCCAGTTGAATATTACTTGCTTCATGCATCATTAACGGAGACACCTCATAGAATATTTCATTCCATGTTGCCTCAATTTCCCAGTCCCATGAGTAGCTCTCATAGTTATCAAGCTTCTTGGATTCAAATTTACAATTAATGGTGAATGTATCGTCTCCTTGCGATAGTTTTTCTGTCCCTTTTGGAGCCTCGGTTTGGGCAGATGCCATTTCCGTTTCTAGCTCCTCTATTCTTCGGCGTAGCCGAAGAATTTCTGTGCTAGCCTCTGAACTAGCAACTTGATCACCACGAACCCAACCAATTCCGGGGTGCTTCTTTTGCAGCATGATTAGGCTACGACTAACAACAGAGCCAAGTTCTGAGGGAGTGTTCCAATACTTACATACTTTTTGCTGTGACAACTCTCTAAATTCTTTTAGCTTAGTTTTTCCTTCCTCAGTTTGCTCGGTATATTTGGCGGGAATTGAATCAGGATCTTTATGCAGAAATGCAATGACGGGCTTTTCAGTTTCGATTGCATAGCGGTATTCCATTTCCGTATAGCTTATTCCTCCAGGTCCTAAACTTCCGTAACGACCGCCGATTACAACAATATAATAATCACATTCGTCGATTACGCCCTTTATCAAGGACCACTGATCTTCGTCAGCGGCTGGAAACAACTCCATTCCTGCAGGAATGCAATCTAGTTCTAAAAGTGCATTCATAATTTCCTGTCTTTCAGGTATCAGGTCAACATAAGTTGAGCTAACAAATACTTGATATTTTTTATTTATATTGCTCATTGATTCTCTCTTGACCACTAACTTTTAAATAAGGGGCGCAGACGTGTGGGCTAAAATCCGAACGAAGTGAGCAGCCCACATGTTTGCGTCCCAGCCCGCGCAGCGGGCGTGCTTAATTTTTTTGTTAGCCTTTACCTAACCTTTCTTTTCAGATGGTTGCGGAGGCTTAACTTTTGGCATTGGAGTCTCAGTTGACGATGGAGGTAAACCTCTATTTTTTTTAATATCGCGACCTTGGCTTTTGTTTTCTTTCATGATGATTCCTCAACCATAGAAATTTTTAAAATACTGCCCGGCTTGATCTTTAGCCTTAACCAATAGTGAATCGATTATAGGTAGAGGATCAGCCCCTAAGTGTTTATTAATTATTTGACGCCTTTTCTCTTTGTAATTCATGTGCAGCTTATGAATTTCATTGTTTGACAATTGCCCTTCAGCAATTCCAAACCAATCGCTTTCCATTGCTAAGAAAAGAGCTTCCATATCGCTGGTTATACCCTGTAGTGCCTTTAATCTTTTTGCGTAAGGTAGGTAACTTTTTATGGCTGAAATTACTTGAGAAATTGCAATTAGTGCAGCCCACATGAAAGAAAATTGAGACCAAATAGCCCAGCCAGCGATACTAGAGCTACTGGTAATGGCTAAGTACATATTGATGCTTCTATCTTTACTAATATTCTTTTCTTGGTAAAGCTCTAGATAAATTACATGGATCTTTAATTGGTCTAGCTCTCTCCAATATTTTTCTTGATACTGCATCCATACTCCAATTAAGGGCTAACTTTTAAATAAGGGGCGCAGGCATGTGGGGCATAATGGCGAAGCCGCCCCGCGTGTATGCGTCCCAGCGAACGTAGTGAGTGTGTTGATTGGGTTGTTAGGTTTGACCCAATAAAACCTCATTCTTGCAAAGCCGCTGTCACCTATTCTTTCGATATATCGACGGACTCATTGTACTTACGTTTTAGATATTTAACGCTAGCATTTAGTTCTTTGAGCTCCTTACCATACTCAACCCCCATGTCCCTGATATTTTTTACTCTCTTAGATATCAGAAAGACAAAAATGGGCACAGCAATCCAAAGCAAAATGAGTATCAAATAAAATAGCGCACCGATCGCGCCAACACCTGCAAATATAGAATCCATTTAATTTTTCCTCCTTAAAACCTAACACCCCACTAAGGGGCGATAACACATGGGCTAAAATTAGGAACGAAGTGACGCAGCCCATGTGTTAGCGTCCCAGCGAGCGAAGCGAGAGCCTTGAGTGGTTTGTTAGGTGCGTGCCTATTACGACCTCAAGGTTGCTCATACATTTTGATAGGCATGCCATTTTCGTTTCTCACTACTCTTTTGGGTTTATTTCTTTCTAATTCAGCCTTCCACTCAGGTCTTACTACCAAATAGTAGTAAACAATAAACCCTAACCATGATAGGAAAAACGCCATTAAAAACCAGATGACCTTGTTATTACCCGAGGCTTTCTTAGATAGCAATGCAAGAACCCATGGTAGGGCAGTTAAAACGAAAATGAATAAGAGAGATATAAAAAAAATTGCAACCTTCATAAAGCATCCTTTCTTTCTGATTATTCAATAAAGCACCTAACACCCACATAAGGGGCAGTAACGCGGGGGCTAAAATCCGAGCGAAGCGACAGAGCCCACGTGTTACTGTCCCAGCGAAGCGACTTAATGTGTTTGTTATAATTTTCTATTATAGACTTCCTCTGCGCCCTTTGGAGCGGGCAATAGAAGTTTCCCCTCTCTGATACAGAATGTATTTTGTTGTATATCCAGAGGTATTCTTGTGTCTTCAAATTGAAGGACAAAGCAGCCTTCATCATCCGGTGGAGTTATTAGCGAGAAATGAGTTCTTATGGGGTTTCCTCTACTTGGATAAACAGAATATAGGCCGTCAGATATTACTATTTCCTGATTTTTTAATATCTTTGAGAATTTATGAACTTCTTCTTCACTCATTTCTGAATTTTCAAAGCTTTCAATTGTTTCTGCCTTACTGAAAATCCAGTGTCCAATAAATTCATACTCTGTACTCTTGATAGTCTTCCCAATCGTATAGCTGCTATATAAAATTAGGCTAACCGAGATAACTGTAAGAAACGTCCTTTTCATTAAAATCACCCCTAAATTATAACTTTCCAATAACGGGCGCAGGCATGTGGGGCATAATGGCGAAGCCGCCCCGCATGTATGCGTCCCAGCGAACGAAGTGAGTGTGTTGATTGGGTTGTTATGTGCAACCATTAATAACCTTGTTCTTTTGCAAGTTTTATTTCTAGTATCACTCTTTGGAGAAGGAGTTTCCCAAATTTCTCTGTCAAGTAGCTAGTAAAACCTGTCATTTCATGCTCAACGTGCTCCGCCACTTCGCTCGGTATTTGAAGTGATAGATTATAATTAAACTGATAATCATCAAACGCATCTTTCATGCGTGATATAACTATATCGGTCATCTCTAATGATGCTTCGCTTTCCGCTAATATATTCTTAAGAGTTTTTTCAAAGCTGTTCCACTCTTGAACTGCTTTGGTTGGAAAATTGACTATGTTATTCATGTTCATCCTTGCACATAACTTTTCAATAACGGGCGCAGGCACGTGGGGCATAATGGCGAAGCCGCCCCACTTGTATGCGTCCCAGCGAACGCAGTGAGCGAGTTAATTGAGTTGTTATGTTTCTAATACTCCTCACCCTCATCCCCTACAAGTCTGGCTCCAAGTAATTTAGCTAACTTTTTCGCTTTCCCTATTTGGGCCTTGTCACTACCTAAAGTAATGCTGCCATTTGAGAATGTGAAATAATATTTTCTGCGTAAAATTGGACTAGTCCAAACGCAACCATTTGGAGTTTGGATTTCAATGGTTTCACCCGTTTCCGGATTCATTGCTTTAGCAACATGCTGCACAGTTAATGACGAATCGCTTTCGCAAATCGCCAACCATTCACTTACAGAAATCTGGTTATCACGCTCAATATGCAAACTATAAGAAGCCATAATATTCCAGCTTATTAATAATAAAATCCCAACTAAAATTTTACGCATAGTTTTCGAGAAACATAACGCTAAGCTTTGGGGCGTTAGCACGTGGGCTAAAATCCGAACGAAGTGAGTCAGCCCACGTGTTAGCGTCCCAGCGACCGGAGGGAGTGCCAACAGCGTTTTGTTAGGCGTACAAAGGAACGTACGCAGCTTTGCTGCCACCACTAGCCAAATAGACCGCGTGTTTAAATTATTGAATTTAAGATAAAACAACCCTGTGCGAAATACCAGATGTTAAGGACATTGCTGGATAAAAGAGCGAGTTTAGAAGACTGATGATGTTGAATGTTGGTATTTCGGTGTTGATAAAAAGCGCGTTGCTAAAGCCGGCGAAACTACCGAAAAAGCAAGCTGTAAAGACAACCTAGCGAAACAACCTTGATGCTTTAATGTCACGGTTAAACCCACTTTTTTACGTCCGTTCTTAAGCGCCTTGTTAGGCACGTGTGAATCGAAGAGCTCTTTTATTAATTTCACTTTATTAACTGATTGGCTCTCAAAGAGCTAATCAGCAATAGAATTGCCATCCCACTTATGATCTGGATCTGGAACAAAAGTAAGTCCGGCTCCGCGTTGATTTGACATAGAGACTAGCCACCCTCCGCTAATTTTGGTTCGATATGTATATTGGCTGCTACCGTCATTATTTTTGAGTGCTTGCCAGCTCAACGTTGGTGAGTCAGCTGAACCACTTGAAAAAAGGCCCATAAAATCTCCTTTATAAAAAAAGTGCCTAACAATTTAGTGTACGGAAAAAATCCTTTATGCAGGGTGGAATAAATCCGTATATCAGTTTTGTGTTGTTTTAAGTTATCACCTTAAAACAACACATTAAACCAAAAATAAATGTATCCGAGCTCAAAAGCCGGAAAACATCCTTTTTATTTTTACTTATCGTAAAATTGGCAAGGGCTGTATATAAAAACAGTGCCTGCTTTACTTGTTATAAGTAGGCATCGGGGTGAATTTTGTTTACCTTCCATTCACCATCTTCTTTAATCAAATCAAGGCTTCGAAGGTCTTCTACCTTGTCGCCATTGTAGTTCCCGCTTAAAAACACCGTAATGGTCGACTTTTCTGAAAATTCGTTTCTGCCAATCTTACCTGCACTTTGCGGGGTTACGGTCACAGTGTCGTACTTTAAATTAAGCAGATGTCGTTGAACGTTACTATTGGTGTGGTATCGCGTTAGTATGCGCGACATTTTTTCACTGGATAGACGTATTGCTGTATCAAGATTATCGTCTTCGTAAACACTTTTTAGGAACATAACTGTGGTGTATTCAGGTGTGCTTTCGTCAAGCATGCCATACCGCCCAATTCCTTCTTTTTTCTCACCACAAGCCGATAAAATCAAAACTGTAAAAAGCCCTAATAGGGCGTACCACATACGCGTTTTCATTTGGGTTACCTTAATATAAAGAGGTCCGTTTCTTATTGATAGTTTCATATCTTAACTAAGTCAATGTAACGACTGCCAAGAAGTTTGCTAAGCGGATTATTCACAAAAAACTGTATAAAAGCAAAGTGACGATAGGGTTTTACAAATTGTTGTTATAAAGAGGTTTTCTTTGAAGCATAAAAAAACGAGGCACCGGGCCTCGTTTTAGCATTATTGAAATTGAAAGGCAGTTATTGCACTTCTTCTTGCTCGTCAAACGCACCAGCAAATAGAGGGCTACTAAGGTAACGTTCTGTACCACTTGCTAGCAGTACCACAACCACTTTGTCTTTATTTTCTGGGCGTTCAGCAAAACGCTTAGCGGCAACAACAGCTGCACCAGAAGAAATACCCGCAAGAATACCCTCGTCGGTCATTAGCTTGCGCGCCATGTCCATACATTCTTCGTTGGTAACTTGCTCAACTTCGTCAATTAGGTCTAAGTCCAGGTTACCTGGAATGAAACCTGCTCCAATACCCTGAATCTTGTGTGGGCCAGGGGTTAGTTCTTCACCCGCAAGCGCTTGGGTAATTACTGGTGAGTCTGTTGGCTCAACAGCAATTGAAGTGATCGCTTTACCCTTTGTGTTCTTAAGGTAGCGGCTTACACCCGTTATAGTACCACCCGTACCTACACCTGCTACGAATGCATCAACTTTACCGTCGGTATCTTCCCAAATCTCTGGGCCCGTCGTTTTTTCGTGAATAGCTGGGTTAGCAGGGTTGTCGAATTGTTGAAGCAATACGTATTTGTCTGGATCTGATGCCACAATTTCTTGTGCAGCGGCAACGGCACCTTTCATGCCCTTAGGCGCTTCGGTAAGTACAAGGTTTGCGCCCAATGCTTTTAGAAGCTTACGACGCTCAAGACTCATGCTGCTGGGCATGGTTAGCGTTAGCTTGTAACCGCGAGAAGCCGCAACAAACGCTAAGGCGATACCAGTGTTACCACTGGTAGGCTCTACAATTTCTTTACCTTCGGTAAGGACGCCGCGCTTTTCAGCATCCCAAATCATGTTAGCGCCAATACGGCACTTAACGCTGAAACTTGGGTTACGCGATTCAATTTTTGCGTATACATTACCTGATGTTACGCGGTTTAGCTTAACTAGTGGCGTGCGGCCAATAGATAGGGAATTGTCGTCAAATACGTTCATTATAAATCCTTACCTCGTTCCTTATTTTATAGGAAACCCCGTCTGTCGTGATCTGTACGACCTTTTTAGTAGTTAATAATTCAACGCGTGTGATAGTTAATAATTCACACCCTGAATTAGGGGATTTCGTCATACCCCTATATCATTGGTCCCAATCAGTAAAATGCAAAGTGCTTTTTAGCTATATGTTATATCTATGGGCAATCGTGAGAAGGTCTTGATATTATAGTTAAAATTGCAAAGACGAAAAATTATACGGAGTACAACAATAATGGCTTTCAGTGGCACGTCTAATTATATTGCAACCAAAGACTTACAGCTGGCGGTTAACGCTGCCATCACGCTAGAGCGTCCGCTTCTAATTAAGGGCGAGCCAGGCACAGGTAAAACTATGCTTGCTGAAGAGTTGGCAGAGAGTTTAGGCACCGAATTAATTCAGTGGCACATTAAATCAACCACCAAAGCGCAACAGGGTTTGTACGAATATGATGCAGTATCACGGCTTCGCGACTCTCAACTTGGCGACGATCGCGTTCACGATATAAGCAACTACATAGTAAAAGGTAAGTTGTGGGAAGCATTTAGCGCAGAAAAACGGCCAGTGCTGTTGATTGACGAAATCGACAAAGCAGACATTGAGTTCCCCAACGACCTGCTGCTAGAACTCGATAAGATGGAGTTCTTCGTATACGAAACACAAGAACGCGTAGTAGCAAAGCAGCGTCCTATTGTTATTATTACGTCTAACAACGAAAAAGAACTACCTGATGCTTTCTTGCGCCGCTGCTTCTTCCACTACATTCAGTTCCCGAACCCAGATGAAATGCAAGAAATCGTCAATGTGCATTTTCCTGATCTAAAGAAAAAGCTGCTTGATGAAGCGCTGAAAGCATTCTTTGAAATTCGCGATGTTCCAGGGCTTAAGAAAAAGCCTTCTACGTCTGAACTTATCGACTGGCTTAAGCTTTTAGTTGCTGAAGATATTCCACCTGAGGCGCTGCATTCAAAAGACGGTAAAGCAGCGATACCGCCGTTATACGGCGCATTGCTTAAAAATGAGCAAGACATTCATTTGTTTGAAAAACTGGTCTTTATGGCGCGTCGCTAATGCTTATTCAGTTTTTTTATACGCTGCGAAAATATCAGGTCAAAACTACGCTACGCGAGTTACTGGATTTACTTAAAGCGTTAGAGCATCACGTGGTATATGCCGACATCGAAGCTTTCTACAGCTTGTCTCGTACTATTATGGTGAAAGACGAAACCCAGTACGATAAGTTCGATAGGGCGTTTGCTGAGTATTTCGAAGGGGTAGAGTCTATCGACTTGTTCGGTAAAGACATTCCTGAAGAGTGGCTTCGTAAGGAAATTGAGAAAAACTTAAGCCCTGAAGAGCGCGAGGCACTGCGTAAAGCGGGCGGCCTCGACGAACTGATGGAAACTTTGAAGAAGCGCTTAGAAGAACAAGAAAAGCGCCACCAGGGTGGAAATAAATGGGTTGGCACGGGCGGCACCTCGCCCTTTGGCGCTTATGGCGACAACCCAGAAGGCGTGCGAATAGGGCAAAAAGGGAATAGAAAGTTCTCAGCGGCTAAAGTGTGGGATAAGCGTGAGTTCAAAAACTTAAGTTCAGATGTTGAGCTGGGTACGCGTAACATTAAGGTGGCGCTAAGGAAGCTGCGCAAGTTTGCTCGTACGGGTGCCAGCGAGCACCTAGATGTGCCAACAACGATAGGCGAAACCGCAAAGAAAGGTGGTTTGCTTGATATTCATATGGCGCCTGAGCGCCATAACGCAGTAAAGGTGTTGATGTTTTTTGATGTGGGAGGCTCTATGGACCCTCACGTTAAGAGCACCCAAGAGCTTTTTTCAGCAGTGCAGACCGAGTTTAAGTACCTTGAGTACTTTTACTTTCACAACTGCGTGTATGAAGAAGTGTGGAAAGATAACCTTCGCCGCAATAAAGAGCGCATTCCTATTTGGGATATCATTCACCGCTACGGGAAAGACTATAAAGTTATTTTTGTAGGTGATGCAACCATGGGGCCGTATGAAATTACCTACCCAGGGGGCAGTGTAGAGCATTGGAATGAAGAGCCAGGTAGTGTATGGATGCAGCGTTTGCTGAACCACTTTAACAATGCTGTGTGGCTTAATCCGCAAGCTGAGAATTATTGGCCGTATTATTCGTCTATTAAAATTATCCGCGAAATAATGAAAGACAGAATGTACGGGCTTACTCTTGAAGGGTTAACGGAAGCGATAAAAGGGCTTAGTAGAAGCCGTTGAGTCATTTAAGGGAAAAAGGCTTTTTTGCACACGCGAATACAGCGCTGGCTCTTGCTTTGCTAACTACAAACGGGTCAGATTGCGACGTTAATGATTTTGCGTTTGTCTTGATAAATCGCGTTGACTAAAAGGTGTTACATTGAGTTCGGATGTTTATCGCTTAGCTTTCGTTTTACTTGCTGGCGGGCAAAGTTCCCGCTATAACGGCAACAAACTCTTATCAGAGCATCCGATTACAAAATTGCCGCTTGTTCAGCACAGTGCTAACGAAGTTATTCACGCTCGCGATAAAATAGTGTCGATCAGCAAACATCCAGTTACGGTTGTTACAGGCAAATGGCACGACAGCGTGAGTTCGCAGTTAGCTGAAGCTTTTTCTGGTCTACCTGTATCGCATATTGAGGTGATAAACAATAAGCAGTGGGAAGAGGGGATAGCGTCAAGCATTCGCAGCGGGCTTTCACATTTACTACGCCCGGCATTACAACGTAAAACGTCGCTTTCACCAGCTTCGCTTCCAAAACCACCTCTACAAACATCGTCGTTACCTGAAGGAGCATCTTCTAGCACCAATCCTTCACATGTGCTTGTTACCCTTGCTGACTTGCCAAGTCTTAACACACAGGATCTTATCCGCCTTATTGATGCTTCTAAAGCTTACCCAAACCACATAGTGTGTAGCGAGTGGCAGAAGCATGGGCAGAGGGATGGGCAGAAAGACGACCAGAAGGATGGAAAGCCTAATAGTCGCTTAACAGTGCCTGCCATTTTCCCAGAGGCAATGTTTAGCGAATTATTAGCGCTACAGGGAGATACTGGCGCTAAGCCAATTATTAAAAAGTATGTGAAGTTAGGGAAAGTAACGGCTGTGTCTATACCCAATGCACAAATTGATATAGACACCCCGCAAGATTGGAAAAAACTTAAACAGCGAAATTAGCCCTTTTTCTACCGCGTTTTAGGCAGTCTTCGCTAACAATTCTGTTTAAGCATTCGCTCAGCGATGAGCTGCACTTGGCCTTTGAATATAAAGAAGTCGCGCTCCAAGCATTACGGCTGCTGCACTTAAGCCTACGATGAATCCTATCCAGAACCCCGCTGCCGCCATCGGCTCAGCCGTGACCCAGTCTGTTCTTCCTAAAACTACACCCGTAGGAAGTCCTATTAACCAGTACGACACAAAGGTAATGATAAACATCGCCGTAGTGTCTTTGTATCCGCGCAATGCATTGGCAGAGATAACCTGAACGGCGTCTGACAGCTGAAACAGTGCAGCGTATATAAGTAGCGCATTGGCTAACGTGTAAACTGCATGGTCGCTGGTGTATAGCCCAATAATGAAACCTTTAGCCAACAGAGTGAAGCTCGCTGTACACGCAGAGGTGAAAAAGCCGATAAGAATAGCGGTACGGGCTGCTATTTTGGCCTGACGCTGATTTCTTTGCCCAATGCGATACCCAATACGGATCGCGGCAGCCATCCCAATACTCATAGGAAACATAAACATGAGCGCCGAAAAATTCAGGGCTACTTGGTGGGCTGCTACCGTGGTAGCGCCAAATGGTGCTAATAACAATGCAACTAGCGAAAACAGTGTTACTTCGAACAAAATCGTCATGGCGATGGGTAAACCCATCTTAAAGGTTCGGCTTATGGTTACCATGTTTGGCTTGTACAGCTGACTAAACAAATTGTATTTTTGCAGGGCAGGGGCAAAGCGCACATAGACAAAGGTTGCAATCAGCATAGTGTAAATAACGATGCCGGTAGCAATACCACAACCAGCGCCACCCATAGCAGGCAGCGGGCCAACACCGTAAATAAATAGGTAGTTTCCAACAATATTAGCCATCAAGCCAATTACGGTAATGATCATCGTTGGTTTGGTTTTACCTAAACCTTCACAATAGTTTCTAAGCCATTGGTACAGAGCAAAACCAGGCATGGCAAATAGAACGTAAAGCACATAGTCTACCGTGATGCTGTGCAGTTCAGGCGCCATAGGAAAAAGCGCTACCATATTTTCAGTGAATGGAATTAACCCTGCTATTACCAATCCCACGAAGAAGACCAGGTAGCCCGCTTGCTGACTGGCATCAGCAATGTTGCTAATACTTTTGTTGCCTTGTAACCGCGAAATAATAGGGGGAAGCGCAAGGGCTATACCTTGTATAAAACACAGAAGTGGTACGGTTATGCTAAACCCTAGGGCCACTGCTGCCATGTCCGTAGCGCTATAACGCCCCGCCATAATGGTATCGCTTACGCCCATTAGCATTTGTGTAATTTGCGCAACTAGCAATGGCCACGCAAGCTTTAAAATATCTCTTCCTTCTACAAGAAAGCGTTTCTTATTCACGGTAATGTGTCTCTATATAAGTCGCCAAGAGCGACGAGGGTGATGGCTAATTGTTTCGCGTAATGCATTGATAATTATTTTAGGTAAATACAGCCGTCAAACCGAATCGCAAAAAAAATGATCTAACGTAAAGCGTTTAAACTACAGCCATTTTAAAAATGAAGCGGCATGACGGGAACAGTGTCGCCAATGTTTAACTCACTTATATCCTCATGCACTACCATAAGGCAGTTGGCAGAGGTGATTGACGTCATCACGCCAGAACTTTGTGATTTAAACGGCGTGACTTCCCATTCTCCTTGGTTGTTTCTCACCATAGTTGCACGTTGGAAATCTCGTCGACCCGCACGGCGTTTAAGCGGTGTGGTAATAGTCGCGTTCACAAAAAACGGCTCGTGGCTTTGTGCTTGCCCCTGCATTTTCTTGATAACGGGCACAACCAATAACTTGGCGGTAACAAATGAAGATACGGGGTTGCCCGGTAAACCACAAAACAAGGTGTTATTAATTTTGCCTAAAGCGAAAGGTTTTCCCGGTTTAACCGCGACTTTCCAAAAATCGATAGTGCCTAGTTCAGCGATGATATCTTTTACGTAGTCTGCGTCACCAACTGAAACACCACCGCTACTTACCATCACGTCAACACGCTCGCTGGCTTCAATAAATAGCGTACGCAAAGAAGCTTCGTCATCTTCCACAATACCGAAATCTACAAGTTCTACGTTTTCATTGCGTAATATACTGCTCACGCCAACGCGGTTCGACTCGAAAATTTGAGTTGGTTTAAGGGCGTCACCAGGGCCGGCAAGTTCAGAGCCGGTTGCTACCACACCAACGCGGAGCTTTCGGTAAACTGCTACGGTGCTTTTTCCTTGAGAGGAAAGCAACATAAGATGCTCGGCGTGAAGGCGGGTGCCTTTACTAATTAGCGTATCGCCACAGGCAATGTCATTGGCTTTCTTGCGAATATTCTCTTTGGCAGAAGGAAGTTTGTTTATGACTACAGCCTTGTCGCGGGTTTCAGTATTTTCTACCATCACGACGGCATTGGCATTATCCGGAATGGGCGCGCCAGTCATTATTTTAAACGCTTTACCATTTTCAAGCGGCTCGTCAGCGCTCATACCTGCGGTAATAACACCTTGTACTTCAAGCTCAGCGTTATCAGAAAGGTCTTCAACGTTAACGGCGTAGCCGTCCATCGCAGAGTTGTCCCACGGTGGAACATTGATATGAGCGATAACATCTTCTGCTAAGATGCGGTTGTTGGCGTCAAAAATACTCACATGTTCAATGTCGCTTATCGTTTCTGCAGCGTTAAGCGCTTTAGTAAGGGCTTCTTCAAGTGAAAGCCATTTAGATGACATACCAACAACTCCAATTAATTATTTAACAGGCGGATATTACAGAAAAAACATCCTTATACCAAAGGTTAAAGCGTGAAATAAAAGAAAGTAGCTAGCAATGCGTGTAAAGCGCAGTCACGGATTCTACCCAAGTGACATCTATAGAATTTTATCAATAACGCAGTGTCAGGATTTCACTAAAGCTGTCGAACACCCAGTCAGGTTGATAGGTAGAAATACTTTCGCCGTAATTGTAGCCATAGGTAAGGCCAATACTTTTTATGTTGGCGGCCTTCGCAGCAAGAATATCATTCTTGGAATCGCCTACCATCACACATTGTGAAGGTGAAATATTAAGCTGTTCACAGGCGTTTAAGAGGGGCAGGGCAGACGGCTTTTTCTCCGGTAAACTGTCACCGCCGATAGTAAGTGAAAACAGAGACAACAACGAGAACGAAGACAAAATAGGCTCAATAAATTCTGAAGGTTTGTTAGTTATCAATACTAGCGTATAACCACGCTGTTTTAACGCATGTAGCGTGTCAAAAACACCATAGTAAAGCACAGTTCTTTTAGTTTCTAACGTTCTGTAATAGAAAAGAAATTTTTCTAACGCAGCATCAACCTCCAATTGCTTACGGTTGTGGTTTATTTTCGTATCTCCACTTAACCCGCGTTCCACTAAAACCCGGGCGCCATTTCCCACCCAGTGTCGTATAACGTGCTCGTCATAAGTAGGCAGTTGATAATCGCTTAGCATCTTATTTAGGGCGGTTGCCAAATCAGGCACAGAATCGACAAGCGTTCCGTCTAAGTCGAAAAGAAAGGTATTAATTTCTTGCATTACAAACTTGATTAACTAACTAGTGTAAGAAGCATAACACCGCAGTATCCATACCGCGGTAGATTTTTTAACCATCTAGACTTTTTTCAACTATTTACTCAAAATCTTGGTTGCTGATCCAAAGTACTTGATAAGGCTTCATTTGTAAGAAACCGCTGGATAGCGCTATTTCATCACGGGTGATAAGGTCAATCCAGTTATCAGTACCAATAAGATTAATGTCAGACAGCAGAATAGTTTGTTCTTCATCTGAAATATTACTAATACAGAAAATACTTTGTTTTCTGTCCAAGCTTTGGCGCCAGTAGCCAAATAATTGGTCACCAAGCTGCAAAGTAAACTGCGTAGCATTGGGGTGGAATGCAGGCTGTGCTTTACGTATGCGTATAAGCTGCGAGATTCGCGTGAGTACCTTGTGGTGCTGAGAAAAAGGCGAGTCTAACTGAGCCTCTAATTCACTAAAGTCCCAGCGCTTTCTATTTATAGAGCGATTTTGGCCGGTATTAGCAACTTTTTCATAATCGTTAGATGTACCAAGTAAACTGTGGATGTAAATACCTGGAATACCCTCCATACCTAACATAATGGCATGCGCACAGATAAAACGGTCAACCTGATATTTGTCTGGGCCCTTGATAGTGCCTTGCAGAGCGTCGAATAGCGTTATATTTATTTCATAAGGTTTTTGCTGGCCGTGCTCAGATGCACGCCACGACACTTTGCCGCCAAAATGCTGCATAGCATGTACTAAATCAGATATTTCTTCTTCGGAAAGTAAGCCTTCTGCTGGGCGAAGTCCAATACCGTCATGAGATGCAATAAAGTTGAAATAAGCCGTGCCGTTTTGAGCCGGCGGCATACTCATCATCCAGCTTTTCAAGTACGAGCAGTCACCGGTCACTAGGGTGTTTACAAGCAAAGGCGGTAGTGAAAAGTTATAGATAGCGTGAGCTTCGTTTGCATTACCAAAATACGTCAAATTTTCCCTGTTAGGAATATTGGTCTCGGTAATGATGATGATGGATGGGTCTACATGCTCAATAAGGGTTCTTATTAAGCGAATAACCTCGTGGGTTTGGAATAAGTTGATACAGTTTGTACCTACAATTTTCCAAAGAAATGCAACGGCATCCAGGCGGAAAATCTTTGCGCCTTTGTCGATGTAAAGCTTAATAATATCAATAAAGGCCAACAGTACTTTCGGGTTTCTAAAGTCAAAGTCAACTTGGTCATGACTAAAGGTACACCAAACGTGTTTAGTGCCGTTCGCAGTTTCTGTTTCGCGAAGTAATGGCGACACGCGAGGGCGCGTCACCATAGATAAGTCATCGCTTGGGTCGGCTGTGAAGAAAAAGTCAGATCCCGGACCTTCACCTTTGATAAAGTTATCGAACCACACGCTTCTTGCAGAACAATGATTGATTACTAAATCTGTCATCAGTCCGTAATCAGCGGCTATGGCTTCAATATCGTCCCACGAGCCTAAAGATTCGTTCACGGTGGAATAATCGATAACCGAGAATCCATCGTCTGAACTGTACGGAAAAAATGGCAAGATATGCACGTTGTTCACCGTATTCTTACAGTAGCGATGCAGAAACTTGTTTAATGTAACCAGAGGGCGCTCACCGTCGTCAATAACGCTATCACCATAGGTAATCATGATGATGTCGTCTTCATCCCAATAGTTGTGGTGTGACTTAGGTGACGCAATGTCGGTTTGCTGCTGAATGCCTATTGTATTCATTAGCTCAGTCGCTAGCGTCTCATAAGAGACGTCTAGCGCTACATCAGCATAAATGCTTTCTAAATGGTGCTTTACTTTGTCATGGAGATGATCCCATGCCATATTACTTACTCCATATATTCTGCAGTATCGGCTTCAACCGCTTCTAATAATCGTTCTAAAATATCTGGCACCGCACTGGTTACGCGGTTCCAGCTTGGTATAAACGGTGTTTCCATCGGGTTTTCTAAGAAGTTTTGCCCCGCTTTCATTATATTGCTGGCGAACATCTCTACCGCTTTTTCTTCGCTATGAATGTCTAAGTTCAGTCCATTCATTACCGCGTCATTGTGATAAGTTTCTATAAAGTCTAGCGCAATTCTGAAATAGGTCGCTTTAATCGAACGGAACATTTCATTGCTAAACGTGTAACCTTGCGTAGCGAGCTTTCTGAAAATTGCCTTTGTAATGTCGATAGACATTTTAGACAAACCACCCTGGTCATTATTAAGCGAAAGGTCTTGGTGTTTATGGTCATAAATATCGCATATATCTGCTTGGCACAGACGATTGTGTGAATAGTTGCGGTGCATTTCCGACAACACGCCAATCTCTAAGCCCCAGTCACTTGGTATACGAATATCGTTTAATACATCTCTTCTAAAAGAAAATTCACCTGCAAGTGGGTAGCGGAAGCTGTCCATAAACTCTAGGTACTCGTTATCACCCATAATGCGTTTTAGTGCGCGAAGTAGGGGGGTGACCAGAAGACGTGAAACACGACCGTTAATTTTGCCGTTTGCTACTCTTGCATAATACCCCTTACAAAATTCATAGTTGAACATAGGGTTAGCGACAGGGTAAATAAGCTTGGCAAGCAAGTCTTTGTTGTAAGTAACAATGTCGCAATCGTGTAATGCTACAGATTCTGCTCTGTTAGATGCTAATACATAGCCCATGCAGTACCAAACATTGCGGCCTTTACCTAACTCTTTAGGTGCTAGGCCTTGTGCTTGAAGTTCTTCGTCAAGCGCTTTAAGACGCGGACCATCGTTCCAAAGTACTCTGTGATGCTGAGGTAGCTTTCCAAAGAACTTGAGCGCGTGTTTGTACTGTTCTTCATTGGCTCGGTCTAAGCCAATAACAATTTCTGATAAATAGGGAACGCCAGTGAGTTCGTTGACAATATGCGGAAGTGCATCACCTTCTAGTTCTGAAAACAGCGACGGAAGAATAAGTGCCATAGGGCGCTTTTGTGAAAACTGTAATAGCTCTGTTTCTAACTCTTCGGTAGGACGACGAGCCAAGTTATGTAACGTAGTAACCACACCATTTTGATAAAAATCAGCCATGTGTCCTCCTGATCATAGGGATAATAATTGGGTAAGCATTTCGTTCCAGCCTTCAGGGCCGGTTAGGGTGCTGGTATAGACCTCTTCTTTTTTTACAGCTGGCGGAGGATTTACCGGTGATAAAATGCGAATTGGGACGTGCGCTGCTTCAAGCATTGCTACATCATTTTTACCATCGCCAAGGGCAATAGTCTTTACTTTAGTGGTATGTTGCTTTTGATATTCACTAGCCAGCCATTTTAGCGCTTGGCCTTTATCGCAATTACCTGAAATATGAATAAAACGGCCGCCCTCTAGTGGAAAGGCACCGCGATCTTTTACAATTTTTAAAAATCGCTGTTTCTCTTCGTCGCTGCCCAACCATAAAACGGGTTCGCCGAATTGACGCTTAGCTGCAAGTGATGCAGAACGCTCGTCTAGACCTGTACATTCTTGAATTTCTGCGTTTGACATTTTTGAGAACTGCTTATATTTACCCTCAAATTCGCTGCCAATTTTTTCCAATAGCTTAATCCAATAATTTTTATTGGAGATAAAAGCTTTGCACCAATAGCCGTCTATCCAAACCGTGCCGCTAGGCTTTTGTTTAAAAAAGCCATGGGGGATGAAAATAGCAGCACCATTTTCAATAATAAACGGCCCGTCTAAGCCAATTCTTTCACGCAATGGCTGTAATTCAGCAAAGGTTTTACTAGTGGTGGGAATAACGGGAATGTCTTGTACTTCTAATGCCGTTAAAGCCGGTTTCGCCGCCTCAAAAGAGTAGGTATGGTGGTCTAACAGCGTGCCGTCCATATCGGTGAAAACAAGCGTTTTCGTCATCGTTTTACGTCCTGTTTAGTTATCGTTCTTGTTTCATCAAGATAAAACACGGTATCGCACTTTTCAGGCAAATGCGCTAATGCGTGTTCAGTGATGCGCTGATAGTGTTGCACAAAGTTTGCCACTTCTTCATCAGACATGACGCCGTCGCTATCAATGGAAGCTTTTTGGGCAAGTTTGTGTTCTTGTTCTAACCGCCATTGATAAACACAATCGAAACTGGGAGCTTTAAGCATGATGCGATAGTCAATTTTATCGAAGAGTGTTTGGTAATCACCCGCTAATTCAGTATTAACGAACGAACGCCAAATGCTTAGTGGATCTTCAACTTCTTCAAGGTGATTCACGGGGCGTTTTAATTCGCTAGAAGCCTGGGGCGGCGCACCTACACACCATCCTTCTAGTATGATGAAGTCAGGTGAAGATTCTATTACAGGCCATTGCTCTTGCGGGAATGGGTTGTCCGTTGCCTTGTTAAAACGAGGTAGAGATGTCCGCGTGCCCTTGGCTAAACTACGAAGCGTATTTAAAGCTAAAGTTACGTCATGTGTGCCCGGTACACCGCGTGTTGCGAGTAGCGGATGTACTTTAATTGCTAGCGCGTTGCGCTGGGATTGGTCGTAGTAAAAGTCATCAATAGACAGTGAAACAACTTGTTTATTATGTACAGATGAGAGGAAAGATTCGATAAAACTGGTCAGAGTAGATTTACCTGAACCCTGACTACCGTTTATACCAACAATAAAGGGTTTTGTTGCACCTTCTTGGTGCTTTAGCAGCTGCTTGCATAATGGTGTGAACCATTTTTGTGCAGTTTCTGCATAGCTACTTGGCAATTGGTGCGTCGTTAAAAAGCTATGTATATCCATGTTGTCACCTTAATCAATGCAGAATTCGCACGTTCTTCTTGATTAAGATAACAACATTTGTGCCAATCGGGTAACTTGCTAGATACCCGAAGAATTACTTCTTATTTGCTACGATAACGGCCCGTTGTGGTGCAGGATAACCTTCTATGGTGCGAGTAATATCTTCTTGATCGAGAAAATCTTTCAAAGATTGCGATTCCATCCAAGACGTTGAACGTTGTTCGTCTAGAGTAGTGTGGTTAACATCCACAACGCGGATGTTTTCAAATCCCAGGCGCCCCAGCCATACAGAAAGAGCGGCGGTACTGGGTAAAAACCAAACATTTCGCATTTGCGCATAGCGCTCACCGGCCATTAGCACAGTGTTTTCGTCGCCATCAACAACTAGGGTCTCAAGTACTAACTCTCCACCTTTTCTTAGCTGATCTTTAAGCTGCTGCAGAAAGGTCATAGGATCTTTGCGGTGATAAAGCACACCCATCGAAAATACAGTGTCAAAGGCTTTCAATGGCTGCATCTCTTCAATGCCTAATGGCAAAAAGTGGATGTTGTCACAGGGTGTTGTGGAATTACTGATAAATTGCTTAATGGCGTGAAACTGGATAAGAAACAACTGAGTAGGATCTATACCCACTACTTTTTCGGCCCCTTCACCGAGCATACGCCACATGTGATAGCCACTACCGCAACCTACGTCTAAAACGTTTCGGCCTTTTAAAGAGGTAATGTGAGGCGCTACACGGTCCCATTTCCAGTCTGAACGCCACTCGGTATCTATGTGAATGCCATGCAGGTGGAAAGGACCCTTACGCCACGGCATAAATTGTTTCAGCAAACCTTCTATTTGCTTTTGCGTATATTCGTCAATGTCGTCTTTTGTACCTATCGAAACGCTCGATGAAAGGTCAACATGGCTTGGAGAGGTCGACGGCAGTTTTCCAAGCATCCGGCACCATTTATCAAATTCGCCGTGCTTAGCGTTTCGCTGCCAGTCGTCCATGTGAGCTGGAAGGGTTTGCAGCCAATGCGAAAGAGGGCTGTCTATCAACGATTTGTAGCAATCGTTAAACCAAGTCTGTTCTAGTTTACTCATAGTCTTCTTTATATGTATTGAAATCGAAATAACACGAAGCTTGAAATGCGCTAGTGCCTAACTTTTAATGGCGACCATGGACGTAAAGTTATAGCACTTGTACCACATCACTACATCTGTAAATCCTACTTTTTTCAGGCGCGTTTCATGTTCACTGAAGGTGTCGGTTAACATGACCTTCTCTAGCGCTGCGCGTTTTTGACTTACTTCTAGCTCGCTGTATCCATTGTCGCGTTTAAATTGGTGGTGTAAGTCTACAAGTAATTCGTTTCCATTGAGGGTAGGGTGACGAATTTTTTCTGACAATACTAAAAAGCCGCCTGGGTTTAACCCATCGTAAATGCGCTTTAATAGTGCTTCGCGGTCAGCCGGTGGAATAAACTGTAAAGTAAAGTTCATCACAACCATGGACGCGTTACTTATCTCAATATCTTGTGCAAAGCCATGCTGGATAGAAATAGGATTTGGAAGTGAAAACGTTTGAACAACACGCTTACAGCGTTCAACCATGGCTTCAGATGCATCGACACCTATAATTTTACATGTTTCTGCAGGCAGCGCCCTAGCTACAGATAGACTCGCAGCACCTAAACTACAGCCAAGGTCGTAAACCACAGAATTTGGAGTGACTGCATTTTTAGCCAATTCACCTATGGTGTGAACAATCGTTTCGTACCCGGGGACTGAACGCTGAATCATATCAGGAAACACATCAACGACAGACTCATCAAATTTAAAGTCATCTACTTTATTGAGTGCCTTTGCATAAATATTGTCGTGTTTCTTCACTGTGAATCTTCTATTAGCCAATTTGGGGCGCAATTTTACCGTCTGATACGTAAATGCCAATGGAAAACGCTAAATTTGTTAGTTTTTTACAGGATTTTTGGGTTTTAGGTCTTTTCGTTACTGGTCTAAAGTATTAATCTATAGTCATAATACAAAAAGGAAGCAGTAACGCTAATGACGAGAATTCTAGTAGCAGACGATCACCCATTGTTTCGCGAGGCGTTGAGCGGCGCGTTGGAACCTTACTTTGAAAATGCACAGATAATTCAAGCCGGAAGTTTGGACGATGCATTAGCAAAACTTAACGAATTCGACGGCGTTGAACTGGTGCTTCTTGACCTTAACATGCCAGGCGGTGAATATTTTAACGGCATTATCACATTACGCGAACAGTATCCAAACATCCCTATCGGTGTAGTCTCAGGTAGCGATACGGTGGAAGTGGTAGCACAAGTGATGAGCTTAGGCGCACAGGGCTTCATTCCTAAAGTATCGCAAACGCGAGAAATTGCACAAGCTATCGTAGATATCATCGGCGGTAAGAAATGGCTTCCAGAAGGTATGGAAGAAGAGCTTGAAAAAGTTGATGATGAATTGAAAGTGTTACTTCAGCGCTTCCGTGAGCTAACGCCAAAACAAATTCAGGTGCTTTCGTACTTAAGAGCAGGCTTGATGAATAAGCAAATTGCTCATGAAATGAATGTTACTGAAGCAACTATCAAAGCACATATCAGTGCCATACTGCGTAAACTAGAGATTAATACACGTACGCAGGCTGTGTTGCTGATGGATAAGCTTCAGCTTAGCTAAGCGTACTTCACTTTAAATAGAACCGGATGATTCATCCGGTTTTTTTGTCTCTAAAATTTTGTCTTTAAAGTTCTGTCTTTAAAGTAATGTTGCCGCTCTCTGTTACAATATCTAAACCTTTATCAGGTACATGATCAAACTTCTTTTGGCGTTTCAAGAGTAACGTCGCTGATGAGTTATCGTCTTCTAGAGAAGTCGCATTGTCCGCTAACTTAGTAAGATAAACCGCCCAGTATTCAACATGCGGTGTTGAAGAGTCTTTATGAAACGCGATACCGATTTGATCTTGCTCTTCATAAAACGGAAGTTCGCCTAATAAGTGCTGTCGATGAGAAGTAGACCTTTTCAATGCATACCAAACATCATCAGCCGTAGTGTACCCGCCCGCTAACGCTTCAACTTGGTTGCTCATAGCCTTACCATAATATTCAGGTAGAGAGAGCCCCGCATTTCGAATGCGAGTGTTAGGGCTACCACCTAAAAAATGTGAAACTAAGCCTCTATCGGCCATATCTTTCACTTTAACTTCAGCTAATTCAACGAGTGTAGGGTTGCACTGCAACAGATTGCGTTTTTGACCTTTATCGTTAGCAATAAGTAAAGACAAAGCTTGTGCTTGCTCAGTACTACCGCAGGTTGCTGGGTTGGCGAAGCTAGTACTTTGTGCAGTCAGAGCAATCAGCGTAGCTATAATGAATTTTTGACAAAAAAGGCCGCGAAAGCGGCCTTTTTTTCTAGGGTTTGAACTAAGCAGCTTTACCACCTCGTTTCTTACTAGCTGACGTTGAGTTAACTTTAGCTACTAACTCTTCGTGATCGAAATCATCAACGTTGATTGTGCGAAGTCGTCCTGCTTCCGTCTTGCGTAGCAAGTTCGCTTCTTCTTCGTTAATAACACCTTCAGCTAATGCCTCATCAGCGAGTACGTCTAATCGAGTGAACGGTAGCTTGGCTTTCTTGTGCTTACAAATGCGCTCGAAGATAGGTTCACTTGCTAATACATCGTCAAGTGTTTGTTCTAGGTCGCCAAACAAACTGCCTTCCTCACGAGTTAGATACTGGCCATAGCCTAAACGGCTACGGGCAGTTGAAGGCGTTTGAAGCATTTGCGCAATAGCGTGCTCTGTTTTATCAGAAGGCTTGCCAATACGACGACCAAAAGGAATAACCATAACGCGAAGTGCTGCCGCAATTGCACGATTAGGGAAGTTCGCTAAGAAGTCATCAATTGCAGTTTCAATGTCGTGCAACGTGGTTTGCATCGCCCAATGAAGAAGCGGAAGATCTTCTTTCAAACGACCTTCTTCGTCAAAGCGCTTCAAAGTAGTGCTACCCATGTAAAGGCCACTTAAAATGTCACCTAAACGCGCAGACAAGCGCTCGCGACGCTTAAGGTCACCGCCAAGTACGCCCATAGAAACATCAGTAAGAAGTGCTAGGTTAGCGCTATAACCTTGAAGCAATTTATAGTAACGCGCTGTTTCATCAGTAAATGGCGCACTGCTAAACGCACCATTGGTTAATGAAAACCAAATACTGCGCACTGTGTTAGCTACCGCAAAGCCGATATGACCGAATACTGCCTTATCAAACGCTTGAAGGGCCTCTTTCTTGTCTTCAATAGATGCAGCTTCAATTTCCTTAAGCACGTATGGGTGACAACGCATTGCGCCTTGACCAAATATCATCATGTTACGAGTAAGGATATTTGCACCTTCAACCGTAATTGATACAGGTACGCCTTGATAGCCGCGGCCCAAGTAGTTGTTTGGCCCAAGCATTACGCCTTTACCACCGTGAACATCCATCGAGTCGTTGATGACTTGACGCATTTTCTCAGTTAAATGGTACTTACAGATTGCCGAGATAACAGAAGGTTTCTCGCCTAGGTCAACACCCACTGTTGAAAAGCGCGTTACGCCATCCATTAAGTAAGCATTACCACCAATACGCGCAAGCATTTCTTCAACACCTTCCATATGACCTACCGGCATACGGAACTGACGACGAATACGTGCATATGCACCGGTTGCAAGTGAAACAGATTTTGCGCCACCAGCAGCAGAAGAAGGCAGGGTAATACAACGTCCTACTGATAAACATTCTACAAGCATGCGCCATCCGCGACCCGCCATCGCTGGACCACCGATAATGTAATCGATAGGTACAAAGATTTCTTCACCCTTGATAGGGCCATTTTGGAATGGCGTATTAAGAGGGAAATGACGACGGCCAATTTCTAGACCTTTAGTGTCGCGAGGGATAAGCGCACAGGTAATACCCGGCTCTTTGTTATCGCCAAGAAGACCTTCAGGATCTTGCAGTTTAAAAGCAAGGCCGATTACTGTAGCCACAGGTGCAAGAGTGATATAGCGCTTGTTAAAAGTAAGGCGCATACCCAATACTTCTTCACCGTTCCATTCGCCTTTACATACCACACCTACATCTGGAATTGCACCAGCATCAGAGCCTGCTTCAGGACCAGTTAATGCGAAACAAGGGATTTCTTCACCCTCTGCAAGGCGAGGTAAATAGTGATCTTGCTGCTCTTTAGTCCCATAGTGCTGAAGTAGTTCACCCGGGCCTAGTGAATTTGGTACACCAACTGTGCTTGATAGCACCGCGCTTACACCTGCTAGCTTTTGCAGAACACGTGATTGCGCGTAGGCTGAAAATTCAAGACCACCGTATTCTTTCTTGATGATCATGGCGAAGAATTTGTGTTCTTTTAAGAACTGCCAGATTTCAGGAGGTAGGTCTGCATCTTTGTGGTTTATTTGCCATTCATCGACCATAGAGCAAACTTTGTCACAAGGGCCATCTAGGAACGCTTGCTCTTCTGCGGTTAAGCGACCTTTAGGAATGCGATGAAGCTTGTCCCAGTCTGGCTTACCGCTAAAGATATCGCCGTCCCACCAAACGGTACCCGCATCAATAGCTTCTTGTTCTGTGCTCGACATTTCCGGCATAACCTTGCGATAGAAGGCTAGCAACTTTTTAGAGATGTGCTGTTGTCTGATATTAGCAAGTGTGAACGGCAGTGTTAAAGCAAGGAACACTACCCAGCCTAGCAGGCCGATATCACCGAAAAGGGTGCCTAAAATCATAACACCTGCGCCCATGGCAACAGCCGTTACCAAGCTGGTACGCTGATAGCTAGCAATCGCTAGTGTCAGAACGACCAGTAAAAACCATATAAAATCTGCCATACTTCACTCCTGAAAGGCGTTAAACGTTACGCTTGTCATATTCTCGATGCTGTAAAAACGCTTCAAAAAAAGTCGTTAGCGATCGAGGTCTGACCAGCATGCTGTAAACCTATTATTTAATAGGGCAAAGATCAAGATTTTTACATGAATATTCTATTAACAACGACATAAATAATAGGGTAGTGGACTTCACTACTGATAAGTATAGACGTTACTTATATAGCGTGATTGGAAACGTGAATTACTTTCTCTATATGGTGCTTACCGCAGTTAGATTACGTCGCAATTTGTTAATAAAAAAAGCACGCCTAAATCTGATTTAGAGCGTGCTTTTTTAATATTTAAATAAGTTGTTACAAAGAGAGCTGTAGCGCTTTAGCCCACTTACAGTGTTTCGAACGACTTTAACTTGATATCGCCTTGCTCATCGCCTTCTTTAAACTGCTGAAGTCTGACTAGCGTATAGTTAAGCGAAGGTGCGAACCATGCAAAGGTTTCACGTTTCTTAGAGTCACGAATAAGCTTTACTTTTACCGTTTCTATTTTTCCGAAAGGTAACGATAACACTTCTTCATCTACAACTTGAACGCCATAGTGGCGTAGCTCGCCGCGGTAGTTAACAAAGTTATAGTCTAGGGACGTTTTACCTTCGGCTAGCTGCTTGGCCAAATCTATTCGATAAATTTGATTGTCAAACTCACCGTTCCATTCAAAGGTTTCGCCATTTTCGACTTCAATTTTACCTTGACCTTGCTGGCTAAACGTTACTTTGAGCTCTTTATCCGGCCCAGTTCCCGAGCGGTTATAGTAATACTCCGAAGGTACAACCGTATCTTCGCTTACCGTGAAGATCGAGTGTTCGCTGCGCTTATCTGATAAGAAAAACTTCGAGACCTTGGAGGTATAAATTAATGAATATTGTTGGTTTCCTAACTTCGAAAGCTCAATATTCGCTTCGCCTACGTCGTCACCCCATTTGTAAGCGGTATACGTAGCCTTGTAAGGTTGAAGCGGTAGCTCAGCTTTCTCTGCGCTGGACGTTGTTTGCGCGTTCCCTGAAAGGGATACCACCACTAACAGTGCACCAACAGCAAAAGGCTTAATCGCTTGCATAACCAGATTCTGGTAGTTCTTGCTCATCTAAAACTGCCTTATTGTTTCGCATCGTTAATCGACCAGCACTAAACCATGATAGTACAAGCGGATAGATGCGGCGTTCTTGTTCTTGAACACGCTCAGCCAAGTCGCTAGCTGTATCTTCATCAAATACAGGCACACGACTTTGAATGATAACCGGACCACCATCAAGCTCCGGTGTAACAAAGTGCACACTTACCCCGTGCTCTTTATCTCCATTGTCGATGGCTCGCTGATGCGTATTCAAACCTTTGTACTTCGGCAACAAAGATGGATGAATGTTCACTAATTTTCCAGCAAAGCTATCGACGAACTCTGGAGTTAAGATGCGCATAAAGCCAGCAAGTACAACACAGTCAGCGCCAAAAGCATCAATTTGTGCTTTAAGTGCTTCGTCATAAGACTCGCGAGTATCAAAATTAGTGTGATCGAGGCACACGGCTTCGATCCCTGCTTCTTTAGCGCGCTCAAGACCATAAGCGTTAGGGCGATTGCTAATTACGCCGCTGATTTTAGCGTTAAGACGGCCGCCTTTTATTTCATCAATAATGGCCTGCAAGTTACTGCCATTACCGGAAATAAGTACGCATATTTTGGTTACACTACTACTCACGCGTTGATCTCTACTTGCTCTTCGCCGTCTTTTGCAGCGATGTCACCAATAACCCACGCATTTTCACCCTGTTGCTTAAGGATGTTTAGGGCTGCATCAGTATCGCTTTCGTCAACAACGATAACTAAGCCAACACCACAGTTAAAGGTGCGGTACATTTCATGGCGCGTTACGTTACCGTTTTCTTGTAGCCAAGAGAAGATAGCAGGCCATTCCCACGAACTTTCATCAATTACCACTTTCGCATCTTCAGGAAGTACGCGAGGGATGTTTTCCCAGAAGCCACCACCTGTTATGTGTGAAATTGCGCTAACTTGAACCTCTTCAAGCAAAGCCAATACCGACTTAACGTAAATGCGAGTAGGCTCAAGCAGCTGATCAATGATTGGCTTACCGTTTAGGTCTGCATTTACATCAGCGCCACTTACTTCGATAATTTTTCTTACTAACGAGTAACCGTTTGAGTGAGGGCCCGAGGAACCTAAAGCAATGAGCTTCTGGCCGGGTTTAACCTTCGTGCCATCAATAACGTTATCGGCCTCAACTACACCAACGCAGAAGCCTGCAATGTCATAATCGCCATCGTGATACATACCAGGCATTTCAGCGGTTTCACCGCCTATAAGTGCACATCCTGCCTGTTCACACCCTGCACCAATACCAGTAACAACTGAAGCCGCAACGTCAACATCAAGCTTACCTGTTGCGTAATAGTCTAGGAAAAATAGCGGTTCAGCACCTTGCACTATTAGGTCGTTAACACACATTGCTACAAGGTCAATGCCTACACCGTCATGACGATTCGCATCCATTGCCACTCTTAGTTTAGTACCTACGCCGTCAGTACCTGAAACAAGTAGCGGCTTTTTGTATTTTGTAGGTAGTTCGCAAAGTGCACCAAAACCACCCAAATTACCTTTTACTTCTGGTCTGTGGGTTTTCTTTGTAACTGATTTGATGCGTTCAACAAGTTGATTGCCTGCATCGATATCTACGCCTGCATCTTTGTAACTTAAAGAGGTTTTATTTTCGCTCACGGTTGGGCCCTGAAACTAAGAGGTAGAAAACCGCGGATTCTACCAGCAAGTCGGCACAAGTCCAATTTGTGACGGCTATTTTATGCGCTTTTTGATCTTTTTTATTTTAAGGGTGAAATTAAATTGAATATAAAAGACAATAGAGCGCTATCTTTTGGTGAATGTCTTGCTAAATCTTGGCAAATAAAATGTCTTGCTCGGATATTAGGCGTAAACAACGTGAATGTCGGGGCTGCTTTCAAGCTTTATATGAAAAGTGTTTTGCTCATGAAAGGGTAGGCAAGGAATTGATTTTTAGAGTGTATGGAGTGTTAATGTTGACGGCAGTAATGGGTAACACCAACAAGGCAAATAAGCAGAGAGTAGGTTTGAAACGAATACTGAGTGTCTCCCTTGTTGCAATGCTAAATTACAGTACAGTCACGCACGCTGCTCAGCGCGTTGTTGTTAATGAAGCGCAAATTCAAGTTGAGGATCAAACACAGCGCACTCAGCAAGCAGCGCTCAAAAAAGCGCTAAAGCAAGTATTTATTAAAATGTCAGGCAGCGAGAGTGTACTCGATAATGCGGGTGTGAGAGCGGCATTAACATCGCCTCAGTCGCTATTACGCTCATATCGCTTTGCGTTTGATAACAACAGAACCTATTACATTGCTGAATTCGACCAAGCGAAACTCAATGAAATTTTGCAGCGAGAACTGCTTCCGCTTTGGGGTGACAGACGCCCTGAGACTATAGTGTGGCTGGCTCAAGAGGACGAAAACGAAACTCGTGCCATTCTTGAAGAATCACTCGATACTGAACTACAGCGTGCACTTAAACAAACTGCTAAAGAACGCGGCGTACCTCTCAGCCTTCCTCTAATGGACTTAACAGACAGCGTTAATATATCTACCTACGATGTGTGGGGACGATTTGCAGAGCCGCTTCGTAAGGCTTCTTTGCGTTATAGCGTCGATAACATTATCGGTGCCAGGGTATATCGCAATGACCCAAATGCAATACCAGATTTACCCGAAAACGTTGTGCCGTCTGGTACCGTTGAGTCTATAGAT
Organism: Alteromonas sp. ABM1_013; assembly: GCF_056160505.1. NCBI lineage: Bacteria > Pseudomonadati > Pseudomonadota > Gammaproteobacteria > Alteromonadales > Alteromonadaceae > Alteromonas > Alteromonas sp. ABM1_013. The sequence goes on along the minus strand of NZ_JBSWXH010000005.1, from coordinate 59,520 downwards.
AACGTGCTTAATGATGAAGCACAGACTAAGCGTTACGATGACCAACTAAACGACTCAGCTGACGCTGAATCGAACCCGTTACTAGGAAATAGTGAGAGCTTAGTAAACGAGAACGATGCTCTTACTGGTCAGCCTAGTGAAAACGTCGAAGAAACATCGCCTGCAGGACAACTCGCAAATACAATTGAACCATTTACTATGGACGAATTTGCGAATTACGCGAAAAGAGCAGATGAAGGCGACTTTGCGCTGGATTGGATTTTTATTGGCGGTGGTAAAGTAAGCTACGGCAGCATCTATGGAGACTCACCGGAAGAATTGGGTAATGCACTGGTAGACGCGTATTCAAATTATTTGTCATCGCTTTATGCGGTTGTGGGTATTGAGGAGTCTGAACGAGAGGTGATAAAAGTCTCAATCGCCAACGTTGGTTCCATTGCAAGCTATGCCAGTGCCACAGACTATTTGAACAGCTTAAGTGTGATTGAAAACGCGACTCTCGTAGAGCAATCAGGTACCGTGGCCACTTATTCTTTAACGTTAATAGGCACAGTTGACGATTTACTCAACAGCTTCAAGTTAGAAAATAAACTACGCCCAGTAACCGACGCCTACGGACAAACCGTTAACGAAAATAGTTTCTATTGGAGCAATTAAATTAGCATGCAGCTGCCTTTGCCAGTAACGTTACCTGTAGATGAAAACTTCGATAGTTTCGTTTGTACGGGTAACGAAGAAGTGGTTTCAGTGCTTGAGCAGATTTCAAAAGCGCTGCCGCTTTGGCGAGATGACTCGAAATTGAGCGCTTTAGCGTCATTGCAACTTCCATTACTCACCTTATTAGGCAGCAGTGCGGTTGGCAAAAGTCATTTGCTATTTGCCACCTGTCATCAGTTAGCAGGCCGATCTGTCAATCATCTGTACTTAAACCTTAATGACTTTAAAGCTTGGTCTTTAGATATCTTCGAAGGGTTGGAAAACCTGTCGCTGATAGCGCTAGATAACATACATGCCATAGCGGGTGATAAACGCTGGGAAGAAGCGCTGTTCGATTTATTCAATCGCGTTATGGAAGCTAAACAAGCCATGGTGATTTGCACCAGTCATTTAGGTCCATCAAACCCGGCTTTCGTGCTACCTGATCTACGTTCCCGTTTGGCATGGGGCGTTATTTATCATGTTAATCAGCTTGATGATAGCGGTCGTGAGGAGGCGGTACGCCTGCGTGCTGAAGAGCGGGGCCTTAAGCTTTCAAACCAAGCACTACAGTTCCTTTTACACCACAGTGAACGCGATTTAAAAAGCCTCATGTCTTTGCTAGCCCGCCTAGACACCCGCTCACTCCAAGAACAAAAACGCCTGTCGGTGGGCATGGTTAAGCGCGAGCTTAACCTGAATTAGCAAAGCGTGAGCTTAACCTAAATTAGCTAAAGCGCGAACTTAACCTAAATTAGCCAAGCGTGAGCTTAACCTGAATTAGCTAAAGCGTTACTGTTGTCCTTGCTCAAAACGTGCTTTTTCTTCTTTCATTTCTTCTTTTAGCTTTTTAAGGCCTAACCCTAATTCGCGACCACGTTTTCTGGCAAAAGCGCTACATCCAACAAACATGCCGGTGCACAAAACTATTTCTACTACCGCATACCAGCGTTCAGCAGGCACGGCGTAGGCAACGGTACACCCGTGAATAAGATAAAATAAGACAACAAAATTCGCCCAGGCGTGAGTATATGGTTTGCCTTTCAATACACCCCAATAGGGTAACAACAAGGGTAAAATATAAAACAGGGCAATAAATACTGGGGAGTAAGTATGCTCTTTAGTAAATGTAAATTGCCAAAGTGTTATCCATATGATTAGCCCAGTGTGGCTGATAAGTGCTAGATAGCGAAAGAAACGCGTATCTGGTGCCATGTTTATTCTCCGAAGAAATCAGGTTTTAATATTTATCTAAACGTTGTCTCTATTCGCGTTTGTCGTATCGCGAATCAATCGTTATCTGCTAGTCTTTTTGCAAACCTAGCCAGGCGCTTACCTTGAGCAAAACACAGCGCTTTTTCATCTGCGCTCAATTGTTGTGGAGCACTTAAACTGTGGTGCGCGACATGTGTTACGCCATAGGGGCTACCACCCATGTTTGTGTTGTGCAGTTCTGGCTCGCTGTAAGGAATACCGCAAATTACCATACCGTGATGGATAAGCGGTATCATCATAGACAACAGCGTGGACTCTTGGCCGCCATGCATGGACGATGACGAAGTAAAAACGCAGGCCGGTTTATCAATCAATGCGCCCTTCAACCATTGGCTGCTTGTTGAGTCTAAAAAGTGTTTAACTGGCGCGGCCATATTGCCAAAGCGAGTAGGGCTACCAAGGGCCAACGCGCTACATTGCTCAAGTTCCTGAAGTGTAACCTCAGGGACTGTACTAGAAGCATCATTTGAGACATCTTCAGAAGTGCTGCTCGATTCGTTAATACTTTTAACTGTGCGCACTATAACCGGCACATTTTGTGACGAAATACCCTGGGCAATAGCATCAGCTAAACGCTTGGTGCTGCCATGTCGGCTGTAATAAAGTACAAGAACGGGTTGCACTACAAAATGTCCAATACCGATTCAGGCGGTCGACCGATACGTGCGTTCTCGCCTTTAATAACAATTGGGCGTTCGATTAGCTTAGGCGTCTGAGCCATGGCATCAAAAAGTGCTTCATCAGACAATGCATCGTCCCCTAAATTAGCGTCTTTATACTCTGTCTCTTTTGTACGCATCATATCCCTAACCGATTCAAGGTTAAGTTTTTTAAATATCGCTTTAAGCGCTTGTGCATCTAGGGGATGTTTTAAATATTCAATCACTACTGGCGCTTCGCCTTTTTCTTCAAGTAGCGCAAGCGTTTGTCTGCTCTTAGAACAGCGCGGATTATGAATAATAGTAATATCTGACATATAAGCCCCTTTTTAAGGTTGTTACTTTTGGCGCGAACTATTGCGTTTTTACTTCTTAATATCAAGCAGTTTACGCTTAGTTGTTAATAAAGTGCGCAATATACCTCTACACCGTGCCTAATCAGCAAAATGCTTAGAATAGTATTTCAAAATCTGTTAGAGAAGGGGGGAAGAATCTGGCACTATGACAAAAACAGATGTAATTAGAGGCTTGCATGTCGTTCTCACCTTTAAATAGCAATGTGGGCAAAACTAATCCGCTTGTTCTTATCATCCTTTTTATTACAGCGGCTTTAGCCGGTTTCTTAACCTATCAGAGTCTTCAAAATGACTTTGAAACATTAGATGGTCAAGCATATAGCTGGAACGGTCTTAAAGGACAATGGGTAATTGTGAACTACTTTGCGCCCTGGTGTGCACCATGCCTTCGCGAGATGCCTGAATTAACATCATTTCATCAGTCTTTGCCGAGTGATACCCAGCTGTTTGCAATTAATTACGACCCTAAAACAAAGGCCGAATTGACGGCAATGACAAAGAAGCACGGCATTGCTGTGCCAATTATTGTTAGTTCTACCGATACTAAGCTACCTATGGCTAAGCCCCCATATTTACCTGCCACTTTTATTGTAGGCCCAGATGGAAACATTAAAGACACGATAATGGGTGAAGTAACAGCTGACGGCTTGCGTCAGCGCCTTAGTGAACTAAAAAGCGCTGAACGAGATTAAGTCAATAGTGTATAAACGCCCGTAACGCTGCACACTAACGCACTATAAACGCACTATAGCCGTTCTAAGCGTTCTTCCTGATCGCGAAACTGCTTTATACGTGCTCTAATTCGTTGCTTTGCAAGGTGGTTGTCGCCTGCAAAATTGTAGGCATATTGAAGTTCATCCACTGCGCGATTGTATGCACCATAAAGGGCATAGACTTCCGCTTTGCTTTGATGCATTTGCGAGAACTGCTTAGCTTTTTGATACGCTTCACTCATTAATTGGTGGGCTATTTGATAATCCTTCCTAACCAGTAGAAAATCTTTAAGCAACGAAATAGCGTCGTCGTACTTCTGTGCACTGATGTAGGCGTTCGCCTGATTTAGCGCAAGAACCTGATTTCTCGGATTGTGATTAACGTGAGGCGTTAGCATTTCTACCGCTTTTAACGGTTGTCCCAATGAGATGTAAATGTCAGTCATTGCATCGAGATAGAAAAGGTTATCGCTATCGCCGGCAATAAGCTTATCCATTATTTTTTTTGCTTTATCAATGTGTTCGTTTCGCATGTAGGCGAGAGCTAAACCGTAAAGGGATGCTTCTTTACTTCGCTGAACATCTTGGTCTACCGCTGCTTCAAAATACTCCATTGCGTAATCTGCTTTAAACGAATACCGCGCCTTTATTCGTGCTTTCGCTAATTCAAACTGTTTGTTGATAGGAAGGTAACGTCTAGGGTAATCCCCAGCGCGGTTCCTCGCGTCAGCAATACGGGTTTCAGTTAGGGGGTGAGTGAGAAGTCGTGCAGGCGGTCTAGAAACCATACGGTATTCTTCTGCCATTGTAGAAAAGAAAGACGCAGCAGCGTTTGGATCAAAACCGGCTCTCGCCAGCATAGCAATACCGATTCGGTCTGCTTCTTGTTCATTTGTTCGTGTATAGTCAATTTGAAGTTGTGCCGATGCTGCAGAACCTGCCTGCATGGCTGCAATGCCAGCTTCAGGGTTAGCCATAGCTATGAGTACGCCACCAATAAGCGAAGCCAATGCTAATGGCGATGAGCGCCGTTGGGCTTGCATGCGTCGCGCAATATGGCGTTGAGTAACGTGCGATATTTCGTGAGCAAGTACTGAAGCCAGTTCGCTTTCGTTTTTAGCTCTGCGCATTAAGCCCGTATGTACGCCGATATGACCACCGAAAAATGCGAATGCATTTATGGCGTCGTTGTTAACCCAGAAAAACTCGAAGGGAAACTTTGCGTTGTCGGCATGGACGACTAAACGGTTGCCAACATCTTGCAAATACTCATCCAATACTGGGTCTGAGATAACCGGGCTTTGCCCGCGCATTTGGCGCATGACTGCATCGCCAACAATCATTTCCTTATCAAGCGATATGGCATCAGAAGCAACCACACCTATCTCAGGTAGTGCATTTTTATTGCTGTAATTGGCATCTTGTGCAACAGCCGTTAGGCTCGATGTGAGCACAAAGGAAAGGGCGACCAAAGATGCTGAAAAATGTTTTCTCATGAACCTACAATTATTGTACATGTTTAATACTGCATAACGCTTAGAGCACTAAGTTGCTAAACAGTTTCAAAATTTATTATTTTCTTATATCTACTTTTTCAGTAGACGAAATTTAAAATTTAGCGTTGTTTTACTAACACGAGTCAGACAAATACTAGAGCGAGTTTCCAGCAGTTATCTAATTTAGTCATATGCTCTGACTATATCGGTCACACTCATCTGACTATTTCAGCCAAACGCTTCGCAGGTATTACGACACATTGACCTAGTTTAGTTAACAACTATCTAAACTCTCACTCTACACGCTAATAGTTATACTGTAAAAACATCATACCAGTTTGATTTTGAAAGATTCTTAACTACTACTTATTGCTAATTGCTAGTGCTATCAACTATGATGCGTGTCCTATTCTTGGTTATTTCTAGGCGTTTCTATGATTAGCGTTTTTGGTCGATGGTACCGACGCAAATTTTCTGACCCTGACGCGGCAATGCTGCTCATTTTGATTCTTTTAACCACCACAGTATTGCTGTTGTGGGGCGAACTAATTATGCCTGTGCTGGTTGCTGCGGTTATAGCTTATCTGCTTGACTGGCCGGTAAGTCGTTTGGTGGGTGTGGGAGTTAGCCGTACTCTGGCATGCGGCGTGGTAATGCTCGCATTTATCACTATCACTATTTTAACCTTAATTGGATTGGTTCCAATTATCTCAAAACAGAGCGTGAACCTTATTCAAGAAACGCCGTTAATTTGGCAAAAGGCCCAGGAATGGATTTTAACGCTACCTGATAAATACCCTGATTACGTGCAGGTGTATCAAATCCATCAGATGATGGAAGGGTTAAATGAAAAGCTAGTAGAAGTAGGAGAAACCCTAATTTCCGCTTCGTTCAGTAATATCGCCAATTTAGCCGCGCTGCTAGTTTACATGGTGCTGGTGCCCCTGATGGTATTTTTCATGTTGAAAGACAAGCTTTTCTTTCTAGACAGCATTTCTCGTTTGTTGCCAAAAGAACGCCGCTTAATTACTCAAGTGGGCCACGAAATGAATTCTCAAATCGCTAATTATATTCGCGGCAAGGTGATTGAGATTATTATAGTAGGCGTAGTGAGCTGTGTGACTTTTGTTCTTATGGACTTGCGCTACGCCATTTTGCTTGGCGTTTTAGTCGGCTTTTCTGTACTCATTCCATATATCGGTGCTGCAGTGGTCACAATACCTGTGGCAGTTGTTGCAATGTTTCAGTGGGGAATATCGCCAGAGTTTTGGTATCTAATGATTGCCTACGGCATTATTCAAGCATTAGATGGTAATTTATTGGTTCCGTTATTATTCTCTGAAGCGGTTAGTCTTCACCCGCTTTATATAATTGTTGCTGTTTTAGTCTTTGGTGGTCTTTGGGGCTTTTGGGGGGTGTTCTTCGCCATACCACTCGCTACATTGGTAAAAGCTGTGGTTACTGCGTGGTCAAGCAACCCTGTTGCAATTCCCGAAGAGGCAAAGTAGCTAACGCTAAGTGTAAAAAAGCCCCGATAACTGCACGTTATCGGGGCTTTTTTGCTATGTAAGAAATTTAGCTGTTCAGATAATCAAGAACAACTGTGTGGTGTTCTTTTGTTTTGAACTTATTGAAAACATGTTCAATTACACCGTTCTCGTCTATCAAGAAAGTTTGACGGTGAATGCCATCATATTCTTTACCCATGAACTTTTTAGGTCCCCACACACCAAATGCGTCGGCGACAGTGTGGTCTTCATCAGAAAGTAGGGTGAAATTAAGGTTTTCTTTTTCTATAAACTTAGGCAGTCGCTTAACCGCATCTGGGCTCACACCTAGTACAACCACGTTCTTCGCGGTAAGTTCATCATTAACATCACGTAATCCCTGTGCTTGCGTCGTACAGCCTGGCGTCATTGCCTTAGGGTAAAAATACACGAGTACTTTTTTACCTGCGTAATCAGTTAAAGATACGGTTTCGTCATTTTGGTTCTGCAATGAGAATTGTGGAGCTTTATCACCAGCTTGTAACGTTTTCATTGGGATCCTTCTTATGTTTGTCTACTACTTTGCCTGTCACGTTTAACGATTCGAACAGGGACATTAGATCAGATTCTAAAACATCGATATTTTCATCTGAAGTCAGCGAAACAATAAATTTGCATCGCATGTTGTCTTTACCAGTGGCTTTGTCTTTGTAAGTGCGCTGTCTAAACGCACTAATCATGGCATCTCGCTCTGCGAAAAAGCCGGTAACGGCTTTAATCAGGCCCGTTTCGTCTTCGCCACTAAATTCAACATTAAAGAGGTGCGCGAGATTTTGCTTTTCATGGTGGCTTGTTCGCTTCATCATCGACAGCAAATCAAGGCGCTGAAATAACGCTGGTAGTATGCACTCAGCTTTTGTAATAGCCGTTTGCGTTCCCTCTATGATCATAGTCAACGAGAACTCTTTGCCATATATAGCTTGCCTGCTATCTAAAATATTGCACTGAGCTTCTGATACCGTTGATGCAATTTCGCTTAGGATGCCAGTGTTGTCTGTACCTAAAATGGTAACGATAAGTTGTTGTTTCGACATCTACTTCACTTCAATGGTAATAATGTCGGGATGTTAGCACAGAGTTTTTTTAGAAGTCAGCGCCTTTTTCCCGCCTTTGAATAAGATATTGTCAAATTCTTGTCATTTTACATGCGCTATTACTTGTGTTTAAGCACTGACATAATTACCATGTGCGCTCACATTTTGCGGAGAGATTATGTTTACTGGTAGTTACGTAGCACTCGTCACGCCGATGCTCGAAAACGGCGATATCGATTACAAGTCTTTAGAGAAACTTGTGAAGTTTCATGTAGAGCAGGGCACTCATGGTATTGTGTCTGTTGGCACTACAGGTGAGTCAGCAACGCTACCGTTTGATGAACATATCAACGTGGTTAAAGAAACAGTAGCAATGGCATCAGGTGCTATCCCTGTTATTGCAGGAAGTGGTGCAAACTCTACTGCCGAAGCGATTTTTCTTACCGAGCAATTAGGTGCTACCGGTATTGATGGTTTCTTAAGCGTGGTGCCTTACTACAATAAGCCGCAACAGGCGGGTATGATTGCCCACTTCAACGCCATTGCCGATGCTAGCGACTTGCCTGTGATCCTATACAATGTTCCGGGCCGAACCGTAGCTGATATGCTTCCTGAAACCGTTGCAGAATTATCTACCCACAAAAATATTGTTGGTCTTAAAGATGCAACTGGTGATATTGCTCGATTAAAAGAAACCCAGCCTCTTGTTCCGGAAGACTTTGTTATTTTAAGTGGCGACGATGGCACAAGTGCTGAATTCATGTGCGAGGGCGGGCATGGTGTCATTTCAGTTACTGCTAATATAGTACCTAAAGCTATTGCACAAATGTGCGAAACTGCCCTCAATAAAGATTTCGATAAATGTCGAGAGATCGACGAAACAATCAAGCTATTGCACAGTGAGCTTTTCATTGAACCAAACCCTGTAATGCCTAAGTGGGCGTTATACAAAATGGGAATGATGAAAAGTGCTGTTATGCGATTACCTATGGTTTTACCGGAACTATCAAGCCAAAAACGTATCGAAGAACTACTAAAAAAATACGCATTGATTTCTGGTTAATAAGGAATACAGATGAAAAGAACGCTGGCTATAGCAAGTTCAGTAGCAATGGTTGCACTTGCAGGTTGTTCAAGCCAAATAGATAGAAAGACTGCTTCTGGTAGCTACGAGTACTTAAAAACTAAAGAACAAAAGACGTTAGAAGTACCTCCTGGCTTAGATGCACCTACCTTTTCGAGAGACTTTGCTTTACCAGAGGTAGGCAAAGAAGCAGACCCGTCGCTAGTAGGTAAGAACTTGATGGTTCGTTCTCCTGCGCTGGTTCTTCCTTTAGTTACTGGTTCTCACGTGGAAGAAGGTAAGAGCTCAGCAACGATTTGGTTCGACCAAGTTGATGATAGCCAACCGCTAAGCCAAGCAATCTGGAACTCATTATTAAGTTTCTTAGATGAGCAGGGAATAGGTGTAGATAGCTTTAGCCCGGAAGATAAAGTTTTGATTACTGACTGGATGGTCATGACCAAGGAAATTGATGGTCCTTGGTATAGCTTTATTGACGAAGAGAGCGAGATAGGTCGCCGTTTCGAATTCAATCTAGACGTTAAACCTCACGGTCGTAGCGCTGCATTAACGGTTGATTTAAAAGACTACATGCAAACCGTAGGCAACGACGTAGTTGCAGAGGTCTCTTCTTTGGAAGAGCGTCGCGAAGAAGTTGAAGTATTAAACCAGGTTATCGGTCATTACGAATATCAAATTCAGCTTGCTGAAACGCGAAGAATTGCGAAGATTCGTCAAGGTATTAATACGGAAATGGGCTTTAACGATGACGGTGACCCAGCATACATCGTAGAAGCGCAATATGACGTTGCTTGGCCGAGAATGCTTTTGGTGCTTCGTAAACTTGGGTTTGATGTTAAAGATTTAGATAAATCAAATGGCCTGCTTTTCATCGCTTATAATGGCGATCAGGGGAGCTGGTGGGATGGTTTATTCTCAAGCGATGCCGAATTACTCAAAAAGGGTGATTATCGTTTGAAAGTTGCAAAAGCGGGTGCAAATCGCACATCAGTTACCTTCATGAATAATGAGAGTATACCGTTTGAAGCAAATCAGGTTTCCGACCTTTACAGTGCATTTGCTGAGGTCATGTCAGAAGATAACCTTGATATATAACTGAGACTGAGAATGGAAAAACGCGACGAGCTTTACCGAGGTAAAGCAAAAACTGTTTATTACACTGATGATAGCGATAAACTAATTCTTCACTTTCGAAATGACACTTCAGCGTTCGATGGCGAAAAAATAGAGCAGCTTGATCGTAAGGGTGAAGTAAACAACAAGTTTAACCACTTTATAATGACTAAGCTTGAAGAAGCGGGCATTGCAACACAAGTTGAAGCTTTGGTTTCTGATACTGAGTCTTTGGTTAAAAAGCTCGACATGATTCCTGTCGAGTGTGTGGTGAGAAACTTGTCTGCTGGCTCTTTAGTGCGCAGACTAGGTGTGGAAGAAGGTAAAGAGCTTAACCCACCTATTTTCGAGTTTTTCCTTAAAAACGATGCGCTTCATGACCCAATGGTAAATGACTATCACATTCTATCATTCGGTTGGGCAACCGAAGCTCAGATTGCTGAAATGAAGGCGCTTACCTTCAAAGTTAACAATGTACTTAAAGCATTGTTTGACGAAGCAGGTATGCTTCTAGTTGACTACAAACTTGAGTTTGGTGTCGATAAAGATGGCAACATCGTGTTAGGCGATGAGTTTACGCCTGACGGCTGTCGCTTATGGGATAAAGAAACCCGTAAGAAAATGGACAAAGACCGCTTTAGGCAAGGTCTTGGCTCGGTTGTAGAAACTTACATTGAAGTTGCTGAGCGTTTAGGTTTGTCTTTATAGGTACAGACCTGCTTGCAGTTTGAATAGAAGAGGACCTTTGGGTCCTCTTTTTTTGTTTATTCGCTTACAACTGACGTTTAAAAGTTGGTTACTTGAAGAAAACCTTTTTAAGTTATTATTTTAGCGATACATTCTTTGAAAGAATGAATATTTAGGAATAAAGACAAGCACAAAGGAGCGGTCATTGTTTAAAACACTTTCTTTAGTCACGGTAGCAATGGTTGCTTTTGCTGCAAATTCGTTACTGTGCAGAATGGCGCTGGCAAATACAGATATTGACCCCGCTAGCTTTTCTGCGTTGCGAATAATAAGTGGTGCATTAGCACTTACGTTCTTGTCGCTCTTTTCTTTGCGAAAAGTACCAGGGGACTCAGGCCTTTGGGTTAACCTAAAAAGTAATGCAACCTTCCTCGGTGGCGCTTCACTATTTTTGTATGCACTTTGTTTTTCATACGCCTATATTTCTATGGCTACTGGCACAGGGGCATTGTTGTTATTCGGCGCAGTACAGCTGACTATGATTAGCTTTGGCCTTGCAAGAGGAGAACGGTTTAAGCGTTTTCAATGGCTAGGTTTTCTCCTTGCATTCGTCGGTCTAGTAATTTTATTGCTGCCGAGTGCATCGGCGCCACCGCTTTTAGCTGGCATAATCATGGTCACCGCAGGAATCGCGTGGGGTGTGTATTCGCTGTTAGGCAAAAAAAGTAAGTCCGCGCTGTATGCTACATCGGGCAACTTTATATACGCATCTATTTTATGTATTCCATTAGTTGGTTTTTTACTATCACTGAATAGTACTGAATTAGTATTCGACAGTACTGGCGCCTTATTAGCACTGGTTTCTGGCGTTGTGGCGTCAGGATGTGGTTATGCAATTTGGTACAGCGTGCTGCCAGTTATTAAATCAACTACTGCTGCCACAGTTCAGTTGAGCGTTCCAGTAATCGCAACTTTGATGGGATGGGCTATACTTGGAGAGCAACTTAACATTCAGATTGTTATCGCTTCTATTATGACGCTGGGTGGCATCTATTTGGTGATAAAAAGATAGCTTGCTACACGGAAAATAGTGCGTTGCACTTTTAACTACCTCAATTTTTATTGTAAGCATTTTTCAACAGGTTGTTAATGTTCACATGTTTTTGGGTAAGACGTAACGAGAGATACATATCTTTTTAGACTAAAGCAAAATGTTATATTGCTATCCGTAATGCTAAAGTTCAGCGATTAACAATGTGTATATCGTCGGACGCAAAGTGGCGAAGTGAAGCAGCAACTATTGGTGGGAAAGTTTATTGGAGCGCAGAGTGGTAATTAAAGGAGCATTGTCTGACGAACTCGAGAGGGTATCTGTTCTGAGAAAATTAGCGCTACTAGATACGCCCAATGAAGCGCGTTTTGATCGGATCACGAGTTTGGCAAGTAGTGTACTTAATTGCCGATTCGCAACGATAACGCTAATTGATAGCAATAGACAATGGTTTAAATCCTCGGTCAATCTTGATCTTAAAGAGTCCGCTCGCGATATTGCCTTTTGCAGCCACACCATCTGTGAAACAGACCCATTAATTATCCCTGACACCAAAGAAGATCCGCGCTTTAAAGATAATCCATTTGTTTTGGGCGAGCCCCATATTCGCTTCTACGCGGGAATAAAGCTTGTTGTAGATGGTTACGCTGTGGGTACTCTATGTGTACTTGATACGCAGCCACATGACTTTAATGAAAGCCAACTTTTTCAGCTAGAAAAGCTAGCTGAGCTGGCAAATGCAGAAATTTGTAGGAAAGAAGATGCTGAGCTATCAAAGCAAATTACTGAGTACCAATATCAACTCGAGCAAACGCAAAAACTTACGCGGGTCAGAAGTGCTATTCTCGAAAAAGTAGTAAATGCGGAATCTCTTCACAGTGTACTTTTCGATATAGTTGATGCCATTGAAGGGGAGTATCCGAATAAACTCTGTAGTATTCTGCTGCTACAAGAGGGCAAGCTAAGAAAAGGTGCAGCGCCATCCTTACCTGATTTTTATAATGATGCTATAGACGGCGTTGAAATTGGGCATGGCGTAGGCTCTTGTGGCAATGCAGCAGCCGCTAACAGTCCTACAGTCGTGGAAGATATTAGCACACACCCCTATTGGGATGGCTATCGAGAATTGGCTGCGAGGGCGGGGTTAGCGTCTTGCTGGTCTCAACCTATTAGAGGTGCAAACGGGAACGTAATTGGCACCTTCGCAATCTATCATAGTTATAAAGCGGTACCCACGCCCGAAGAAATCATTCTCATAGAACAGTTTGCACATATCGCGAGTATAGCGATAGAGAGAGAATCGGCTAACGACCTTATTTGGAAACAAGCCAACTTCGATACGCTTACTGGTCTACCGAATAGAAACCTTATGCTGGATCACCTCGACTTAGCGATTAAGACAGCTAAAAGAGAAAATGACAAGGTTGCTGTTCTTTTTCTAGATCTCGACAACTTTAAAGATATAAACGATACCCTCGGACACGATGTAGGCGATGAGCTTTTAAAAGAGTGTGCTAAGCGATTTACGCAAAACGTACGCGCTAATGATACCGTTTGTAGGCTAGGTGGTGATGAATTTGTTATCATTTTAAATAGCATCAATAGCTTAAGTTCAGTAGACGCCATAATACAGAAGCTGCTCGAAGTGATTGCAGAGCCGTTTGTTATCGATATTGATCGCGTACATACAAGTGGTAGTGTGGGGGTAACTCTATATCCAGATGATGCTAGTAATACGAAAGACTTGTTGAAGTACGCAGACCAAGCCATGTACCAAGCGAAAGCGTCGGGGAAAAATAGTTACAAATTTTATACCTTAGACTTGCATGCAGCTGCGGTAAAGCGACTGTCTCTTTTAAATGACCTCCGCTATGCCGTTAAAAACAATGAACTTTTCGTTGAATATCAGCCTATAACGACACTTAGTAATGGTCAGATTTTAAAGGCGGAAGCTTTGCTTCGATGGCAGCATCCTCAAAAAGGGCGAATTCCGCCGGATGAATTTATTCCTTTAGCAGAAGAGTCTGGTTTAATTATCGAAATTAGCGACTGGGTTTTTGAAGAAGTGTGTAGGAATGTAAAGCATTGGCAATCACTTTATCGCCGTGATCTTCAAATAAGTATAAACACATCACCTTGCCAATATTTTAATCAAGAATCGAATATTACGAACTGGCTTAACAAATTGCTCGAGATAAATGTTTCAGCGAAATCCATTTTACTTGAGGTCACAGAAAACCTTTTAATGAAGGCCGACGAAGAAGTTTCTAAAAAGTTGTTCCAGTTTAGGCAAGCAGGTGTTGGTATAGCCCTTGATGATTTCGGTACGGGATATTCTTCCATTTCTTATCTGAAAAAGTTTCCTACCGATTTTATAAAAATCGACAAAAGCTTTGTTAAAACGATGACAGACGTCAGTAACGATAAAGTGCTGTGTGAAGCTATTATCATTATGGCTAAAAAGCTTGGAATAAAAGTGGTTGCAGAGGGTATTGAAACTCAAGAGCAGTTTGAAATTCTCAAAGCAATGGGGTGCGATTATGGTCAAGGGTATTACATAGCAAGGCCCATGAGTAAGGTTAACTTCGAGTCCCTTCTAAGAGCAACTAGCACCGTATGCAGTGCTAGTTGAAATGTTCAATTAGCTCATCGAATTAGGACAAGGTAGCTAGGGCCTTTCCAGAGTACTGTTCTAGTTCCTGAGTTCGGTTTTCTTTAATCTTATTGGCCCAGTTGGGGTCTTGTAACAAGGCTCTTCCAACCGCGACTAAATCAAATTCACCGGCATCAAGGCGCTCGAGTAAATCGTCAACAGCACGCGTGCTTGAATCTTGGCCTTTGAAGGCGCCGAAGAAGTCATCATTAAGCCCTACTGAACCAACGGTAATGGTAGGTTTTCCAGTAATCTTTTTAGTCCAGCCTGCAAGGTTTAACTCACTTTCTTCAAATTCACTCTCCCAGTAGCGGCGCTGTGAACAATGAAAAATATCTACGCCAGCATTACTGAGTGGAAGCAAAAACTGCTCTAGCTCCTGTGGCGTGTGTGCTAAACGAGCGGTGTAGTCTTGCTGTTTCCATTGTGAGTAGCGCAGCACAATAGGAAAATCGGGACCAGTTGCTGCGCGAATAGCTTTGATTATTTCCACCGCAAAGCGACCACGATTCTCCATACTACCGCCCCAGCTATCAGTACGCTGATTAGTGCCTTCCCAGAAGAACTGGTCGATTAGATATCCATGTGCTCCGTGAATTTCTATCCCATCCATGCCAATAGCTTTGGCATCAGCCGCTGCTTGAGCAAAAGCGGATATTACAGATTCAATGTGCTCAACCGTCATGGGTTCAGCGCCCTGTTTTCCAGGTTTGAAGAGTCCTGACGGCCCGGCACTTGGAAGCTCAGGGTAGGGCGCTTTTTCTGCAACCCGTGCCATACCCACATGCCACAACTGTGGCATGATTTTACCGTCTACACTATGAACCTCGTCTACCACATTTTTCCATGCGGCCAAGGCCTCGTCGCCGTGGAATTGGGGAATGTTCGCATCCATGGTAGCGACTTTGTCGTTTACGGTAGTACCTTCGGTAATGATTAAACCAGTACCACCTTGAGCGCGGCGTTTATAGTAACCGGCCACATCGCTGGTAGGTATGCCGTTAGGTGAGAACTGGCGAGTCATGGGCGCCATAACGATGCGATTATTTAACGATAGGTTGCCTTGTGAATAAGGCTTAAACAGTGCGTTTGCTGTCATGTTTTATCTCTACGTTTTTAGATTGTTTTCAGATAGTACTGGCGAGGTGGGCTAAGTCAATTTTCAAATGTTGATAGTAAGACATAAGTAAAAGTGAAGTGCGATGTTAACTTAAGCGGGCGTTCTCATTAACTGACTAAATAATAAGTTAGGAGCACAGTCACACAGGCATGGTCATAAATGTCACTGTATAAACGTATACAACGTAGGGCATTTTTTAATTAGACCGTTATGGCTACCGGTAACAAGTGGTTAGCAAACACGTTAATATGCAAAATTATAAGCATGATAACGTTTAAGTGTCTTCAAACAGTTTGTCTTAACAAAAATGCTATTAGCCAAAGACAGTAAAGTTGACGTTATTACAAATAACATAAGAGGGATGAAAATGAACGAAATCACATTTACCCGTGAGGAAAAAGACGCATTGGTCGCTAAACTACAACGATACTGTGATGATGAGTTAAATATGGAATTAGGCCAATTTGACGCAGAGTTTCTTCTCGATTTTATCAGTAAGGAAATGGGCGCAACCTTTTATAACAAAGGCATAAGTGATGCTAGAGCGGTTGTAGCATCGCGCTTACAAGTTATTGATGAAGAACTATATGCCATCGAAAAGGTACTTTAACTAAATACAGTCATTTAAAGCCTGCACTCAGCAGGCTTTCATATTAAATGGCAGATGGTTCGTCTAGCCCATTAACTGACAAATGATCGGTACTAGAGTTCCTGATTGGTAGGTCTGATGATCATTTCGTTGATGTCTACGTCACCAGGCTGCTCAATGGCAAAAGTTACCGCACGTGCAATAGCATCTGCATCGATAGCATCGTCGTACATATCTTCTGCCATTTGCTTCGAGTCTTTGTGAGATATGTGGTCGGTAAGCTCTGTCGCCACTGCACCTGGTGAAATATTCGTTGAGCGAATTTGACCGTTTGACTCTTTGCGAATACCTTCGCTTATTGCCTTAACTGCAAATTTAGTGGCGCAATATACCGTAGCTCCAGGGAAAACTACATGACCCGCCACAGAGGATAGATTGATAATATGTCCGCTTTGTTGTTCACGCATGCGCCCTAAAACCGCTGCTACGCCGTACATAACGCCTTTGATGTTTACATCTATCATCTGGTCCCACTCATCAACCTTCATCTCGTCAAGCGGAGCGAGGGGCATAAGGCCAGCATTATTGACTAGCACATCAATGCGGTCGTAGGTATCTATTGCAGCTTTTGCGAGTGCCTCAACCTCTTCTCTTTTCGTGACATCGACCGTTTTATAGGTTGCGTGTCCACCTGAAGATTCAATTTCATCTACAAGTTTTTTAAGACGGTCTTCACGGCGAGCGCCCAACACTAATTTAGCGCCTTTGCCTGCAAGCATTTTCGCAGTAGCTTCTCCAAGGCCACTACTTGCACCTGTGATGATGACTACTTTTCCAGAAACTTCATTCATAACATTATCCTTACGTTTGATTAGTTGTAAGTTGCTACGTCTAAGTATTGAAGTGGATTACATTAATTCGTATAAATGCTGTGAGAATGCTGATGAGAGCGGTGAATGAAGAGGTTACAGGGGGACTTTTATTTTTAGCGGGCATTTAGCCACGCAGCAACAAGGAAGAATTTCATCATCATCAATAAAGGCGAGGGGATCGGTGGTGTACTCAACTTCGCCTTCAATAAGCTTAGTTCGACACGCACCACAAAAGCCTTCACGGCAGTGGTAGTGAATATTGACGCCTGCTGATTCGAGGGCGCTTAAGATTGTGGTATCAGAGGGGGAAATAATCGCCCCCACATCGACAACGTCGATGCGGAGTGATTTATCGTTACTGCTCATTAAGCTGTAGGTTTACAGCTCAAAATCAGCAAAGTCGTCTTCGCTTACTGCAGAATCTATTTGTCCAACTAGGTAAGAGCTGATTTCAGATTCTTGTGGGGCTACTTGTACATTGTCTGAATTTAGATAGTTATTCATCCAAGGTAGCGGGTTGCTGCTAATCTCAAATGGTGTATCTAGACCTATGGCAGACATACGCTGATTCGCAATGTACTCAACGTACTGGCAAAGAATTTCTTTGTTAAGGCCAATCATAGACCCGTTTTGGAACAGATAGTCAGCCCATTGCTTTTCTTGCTCAACCGCATTCATGAAGATAGCGCGGGCTTCTTCTTTACACTCTTCTGCTATTTGCGCCATTTCAGGGTCATCTTTACCCTTGGCCCACAAGTTTAGAATGTGCTGAGTTGAAGATAAGTGAAGGTTCTCATCACGGGCAATCAATCGAATGATTTTCGAGTTACCTTCCATCAACTTACGCTCAGCAAAGGCGAACGTACAGGCAAAAGAAACATAGAAGCGGATTGCTTCAAGTGCATTTACCGAGTTCATACACAGATACAGTTTCTTCTTCAGCTCATACATGTTGATGGTGTGTGCGACACCATTCACCGTATGTACGCCTTCCCCCTGTGTTTGCCAAAGTTGAGTGGCAAAAATGAGGTCGTCATAATACTTCGAGATATCAGCGGCACGGCGCTTAATCTCGTCGTTTACTACGATATCTTCAAATATTTCACTCGGGTCTGAGAACAAATTACGCAAGATATGGGTATATGAGCGCGAGTGAATAGTCTCAAAGAAAGACCATGTCTCAACCCATGTTTCTAACTCGGGTAGCGAGATAATAGGCAAGAACGCAATATTTGGGCTACGACCTTGTACCGAATCTAACAGAGTCTGGTACTTAAGGTTGGAAATAAAGATGTGTTTTTCTGGGTCGGTTAATTTTTGAAAATCAACACGATCGCGAGAAACGTCTACTTCTTCAGGGCGCCAAAAAAAGCTAATTTGTTTCTCAATAAGCTTTTCGAAAATGGCATGCTTTTGCTGATCATAGCGTGCAACGTTTACGGGATTACCGAAAAACATCGGCTCGATCAATGGATTAGTACTTTGCTGATTAAACGTAGTGTATTTCATGATGGCCTAACTAAAAACTTAATGATTAACGCGTATTATTGTTTGTGTTCTTGCTGCGAAACGTTAATGGCAGGCGTTACCGTAAAATCCTTTTACGAACCTGCCATTTTTGCAAAAGGGCGTGTTTTAGATTTTACACGCACCGCCTGCACAATCATCATCTTCCTCTACCACGACTTCTTCTTGACGTGGCATAGGCTCGTTTGCTTTAGCGTCTAACGCCGAGGTGTCTGAAGCACCGTCACGAGTGTTATGATAATAAAGTGTCTTAACACCAAGCTTGTAAGTAGTAAGAAGGTCTTTAAGCAGAAGCTTCATTGGGACCTTGTTACCTTCATAACGACTTGGGTCGTAATTAGTGTTTGCAGAGATAGTTTGGTCGATAAACTTCTGCATGATACCCACAAGTTGCAGGTAGCCATCGTTTGAAGGAATATCCCAAAGTAACTCGTATTGGTCTCTTAGCGTTTCGTACTCAGGTACAACTTGCTTAAGAACACCATCTTTACTCGACTTAATGCTGATGAAACCACGTGGCGGCTCAATACCGTTGGTCGCATTAGAGATCTGCGAAGATGTCTCTGAAGGCATTAATGCAGACAGCGTAGAGTTGCGCAGTCCGTGTGTTTTGATTTCTTCGCGAAGTGCATCCCAATCGTAATGAAGCGGTTCGTTACATACGCTATCAAGGTCTTTCTTGTAGCTGTCAATTGGCATGATGCCTTGCGAATAAGTCGTTTCGTTAAACTTAGGACACGCACCTTTCTCTTTAGCCAGGTTGTTCGACGCTTTCAGTAGGTAATACTGCATTGCTTCAAACGTGCGGTGGACTAAACCGTTTGCGCTATGATCTGAATATTTAACGCCGTTCTTAGCAAGGTAGTAAGCGAAGTTGATAACACCCACACCTAGAGTACGACGGCCCATAGTTGCGTTGTACGCAGCAGGGACAGGGTAGTCTTGGTAATCAAGTAGATTATCAAGAGCGCGTACTGCTAGATCGGCTAGTTCTTCAAACTCATCAACTGACTCAATCGCACCTAAGTTAAATGCAGACAGCGTGCAAAGGGCAATTTCACCATTTTCATCGTTTACATGTTGTAGCGGCTTAGTCGGTAGCGCAATTTCAAGACACAAGTTGCTTTGACGAACTGGCGCAACTTCTGGGTTGAACGGGCTATGCGTATTGCAGTGGTCAACATTTTGAAGGTATATACGACCTGTGCTTGCACGCTCTTGCATGAACAAGCTAAACAGTTCCATCGCTTTGATTTGTTTCTTACGGATGCTGTCGTCGTTCTCGTATTTAACGTATAGCTCTTCGAACTTGTCTTGATCAGCAAAGAACGCATCATAAAGACCTGGAACGTCAGATGGACTAAATAATGAAATGTAGCCATCTTTCATCATGCGCTGATACATGAGTTTGTTGAACTGAACACCGTAGTCTAAGTGACGTACACGGTTTTCTTCTACACCGCGGTTATTCTTAAGCACTAGTAGAGATTCTACTTCCATATGCCAGATAGGGTAGAACAATGTAGCCGCACCGCCACGAACGCCACCTTGTGAACAGCTTTTCACTGCAGTCTGGAAGTATTTGTAGAATGGAATACAGCCAGTGTGGAATGCTTCACCACCGCGAATAGGGCTGCCTAGTGCACGAATGCGACCTGCATTCACACCAATGCCTGCACGCTGGCTAACGTATTTAACTATCGCGCTTGCCGTTGCGTTAATTGAGTCTAGGCTGTCGCCTGTTTCAATAAGTACGCACGAGCTGAACTGACGCGTAGGCGTTCGTACGCCTGCCATAATTGGGGTAGGTAACGATAGCTTAAACGTTGAAGCAGCATCGTAGAAACGACGGATATAATCCATACGCGTCGCTTTGTCGTAATTTGCGAAGAGACATGCTGCTACGAGAATATAAAGGAACTGTGCACTTTCATAAATTTCGCCAGTAACACGGTTTTGAACTAAATACTTGCCTTCAAGTTGTTTAACCGCAGCATAACTGAAGTTCATATCGCGCCAATGGTCGATGTAGGTTTCCATTTCTGCGAATTCTTCAGGCGTGTAGTCTTCAAGTAAATGCTTGTCGTACTTTCCTAAATCTACCATTTTTCCAACGTGTTCAAGTAACGCTGGCGGCTCAAATTGTCCGTACGCTTTTTTACGAAGATGGAAAATAGCCAAGCGCGCGGCCAAGTACTGGTAGTCTGGCGCATCAGTAGAGATCAGGTCAGCCGCTGACTTAATCAGTGTTTCGTGGATCTCGCTGGTATTAATGCCGTCATAGAACTGAATTTGCGCTTTTATTTCAACTTGTGAAACAGAAACGTTGTTTAATCCTTTGGCTGCCCATGTAACGACTTTGTGGATTTTTTCTAAGTCGATGGACTCTTTTTCACCGTTTCGTTTGGTGACGAATAAGTTGTTGTTCATGTTACTGGCCGTTTGTCTGTTAGCGCTTGATGCGTGGGCTATCTGTTGCCCATTTTCGTTTTAATTTTAAATGCGTATGTTCATAACGTTGTTGGCTCACGCCAGTTAAAAACACACACAAAAAGCGGCCTAAACTAATACCAAGAAGTATTGTAGTAGAGACTGCTCGTTAAATTCTTTACTGCCTTTTTGTTTTCAGCGAGATTATTGTTTCAAACTATAAGTGGTGTCCCAGAGACAGTTTGTCATTAGTTGAGATCCCGAAAAATTATTGGTGGGATCCCGTGCTGAATTAAACACAAGATAGTGAGGTTTTGTCTTGATTGCAACCCAATATCTGGTGGTATTTCAAGCACTCAATCTGGCATGAAATTTATGTTAGTAACAACTAACTTTTTAGCGTTCTACAAGCGTAAAATATCTGGAATGCAAGCGTTTTAAACAAAATCTTAAGTATAAAAATTAATTTATTCTTAGAATTCAATTTTTATACAGACACGATATATGGTGTTTAAAATATCGCCGCAGCCCAACATATAGTGTTAAATTAACTTTGCGCTACTGTATATAGTAAGTAGTTTACGTCTACGTTATTAGACGAAAGATAAAAGCCTTGAGAAATCGGGTCCATATGCAAACCTGTCATGTCGCGAGGAAGCAAACCTGCTTGATCCGTCATCGCCATAAGTTCTGAAGGCTTTATAAATTTACCGTGATCGTGCGTACCTTTAGGTACTAATTTCAGAATGTATTCTGCGCCAAGGATCCCCATCAAATATGACTTCAGGTTTCTGTTCAGTGTAGAGAAGAAAACATGGCCGCCAGGTTTGACCAACTTCGCGCAAGCCATAACAACAGAAGCGGGGTCGGGCACGTGCTCTAACATCTCCATACAAGTAACTACATCGAACTGACCTGCGTTTGCTTCAGCAAATGCTTCAGCTGTAGAGCAGACGTAATCAACTTTAACCCCAGACTCTAAACCGTGAAGCTTGGCCACTTCTAACGAAGCCTCTGCCATATCTAGCCCTGTAACTATTGCTCCAGCACGGGCCATAGATTCAGCGAGAATGCCGCCGCCACAACCGATGTCCACGACTTTTTTGTCAAATAAACCTTCACTGTGTTGATTTATAAAGTTTAAACGAAGTGGGTTAATAAGGTGTAATGGCTTGAACTCGCCTTCTGGATCCCACCAGCGAGACGCAAGTTCAGAGAATTTATTGATTTCTTGTTGATCGACGTTCGTCATTAGTAAAACAATCCTTAACCTATCTCTTTTTAAGATATCGTAAATTCAGGTTGTGTTTCACTGTTTTTAAACAGAAATAGCTAAATTATACGAAGGGATGAACGAAAAATAATCGCTTGCCTTTTAGTTGATTAATAAGCGTAATTAAGCGCTACATAATTCTGTCATCAAGTGGTACACTCGAAGCACGATTATGACCCACATAATAACAACAGTGCGCTCCCAAGCCTTGCTTTCACAATGATGTGAAGTTAAGCGCTGGATAACGCAGAACAAACCAAAATAAAGGGATTAAGCAGTTTATGTCTGATAACGCTAAAGAAATCCTCCCCGTTAATATTGAGGAAGAGTTAAAGAACTCCTACCTTGATTACGCGATGAGCGTTATTGTCGGGCGAGCCTTGCCTGACGTAAGAGATGGCTTGAAGCCAGTGCACCGTCGTGTGCTGTTCGCAATGAACGAACTGAAAAACGACTTTAACAAGCCATACAAAAAATCTGCCCGTGTGGTAGGTGACGTAATTGGTAAATATCACCCTCACGGTGACTCTGCGGTTTACGACACTATCGTTCGTATGGCCCAACCGTTTTCACTGCGCTACATGCTGGTTGACGGTCAAGGTAACTTTGGTTCTGTAGACGGTGACTCTGCCGCTGCGATGCGTTATACCGAAGTTCGCATGGCGAAAATTGCGCACGAATTACTTGCCGATTTAGATAAAGAAACCGTTGATTTTGTACCTAACTACGACGGTACTGAATTTATCCCTGAAGTATTGCCAACTAAGGTGCCTAACCTTCTAGTTAACGGTTCGTCAGGTATTGCAGTTGGTATGGCGACAAACATACCGCCGCATAACCTTACCGAAGTCATCAACGGCTGTGTTGCTTTAATTCAAGACCCATCGATCACCATTGATGATCTGATGACCCATATTCCTGGTCCTGACTTCCCAACGGCGGCGATGATCAGCGGTCGTAAAGGTATTGAAGATGCGTACCGCACTGGTCGCGGTAAAATTTATCTTCGTGCTAAAGCCGAAATCGAGACAGACAACAGTGGTAAAGAAACCATTGTTGTTAATGAAATCCCTTACCAAGTTAATAAAGCACGTCTTATTGAAAAGATCGCTGAACTGGTAAAAGAGAAGCGTATTGAAGGCGTTTCGGCACTGCGTGATGAGTCTGATAAAGACGGCATGCGCATTGTTATTGAAGTTAAACGTAACGAATCTGCCGAAGTTCTGCTTAACCATTTATATGCCAATACCCAGCTTCAAACGGTATTCGGTATTAATATGGTTGCGCTAGACAATGGTCAGCCTAAAGTATTTAACCTTAAAGAGACGCTTGAAGCCTTTATTCTTCACCGCCGTGAAGTGGTAACACGTCGTACGGTATTTGAATTACGTAAAGCTCGTGACCGTGCCCATATCCTTGAAGGTTTGGCAATCGCACTTGCTAATATCGACCCGATTATCGAGTTGATTAAAGCGTCGCAAAGCCCGGCAGATGCCAAGAAATCGCTTGTAGCACAAGGTTGGGACTTAGGTGATGTTGCACAAATGCTTGAGCGCGCAGGCGATGACGCAGCGCGTCCAGACTGGTTAATGCCAGAATTTGGTATTCGCGACGGCAAGTACTATCTAACAGAACAGCAGGCGCAAGCGATTCTTGACCTACGCTTACACAAGCTAACCGGTCTTGAGCACGAGAAGATCCTTGAAGAATACAAGCAACTTCTAGAGCTAATCGCAGAACTTCTTCACATCCTTAATAGCCCAGAGCGCTTGATGGAAGTGATTCAAGAAGAACTTGAAAAAGTCCGCGATGAATTTGGTGATGAGCGTCGCACTGAAATTACCGCTGCAAGTCACGATATTGATATTGAAGATTTAATCGAGCAAGAAGACGTTGTTGTAACGCTTTCTCGCGAAGGTTATGTGAAGTACCAGAAACTTACAGATTACGAAGCACAACGTCGTGGTGGTCGTGGTAAGTCAGCAACTAAGATGAAAGATGAAGACTTCATCGAAAAGCTTCTTGTTGCGAATACCCACGATCACATACTTTGTTTCTCTACCCGTGGTCGATTGTATTGGTTGAAGGTGTATCAATTGCCGTTTGCTAGCCGAAATGCACGCGGACGCCCGATTGTGAACATACTGCCGCTAGAAGATAACGAACGTATTACTGCTATTCTTCCTATTAAAGAATTCGAAGAAGGCAAGTTTGTACTGATGGCAACGGCAAACGGTACAGTGAAAAAGACTGACCTAAGCCTATATTCTCGCCCTCGTTCAAGCGGTATTATCGCCGTTAACCTAAATGAAGGTGACGAGCTAATTGGCGTTGATATTACCCACGGCGATGATGACATCATGTTGTTCTCTGACGCGGGTAAAGTAGTTCGCTTTAACGAGAAGCTTCGCGACAGCGAAACCGGTGAAGTGAAGCGAGATCCAGAAACGGGTGAAGAGCTTCTTGCACTTCGTCCAATGGGAAGAACAGCAACAGGTGTTCGCGGTATTCGTCTTCAAGATGGGCAAAAAGTGGTATCACTTATTGTTCCTAAAGGCGACGGCCCAATCCTGACAGCAACAGAGAATGGTTTCGGTAAGCGTACTCCGCTTGAAGATTACCCGGCGAAGAGCCGTGCGACACAAGGCGTTGTATCTATCAAAGTATCTGAGCGTAATGGTAAAGTAGTTGGCGCTGTACAGGTAGACGAAACCAATGAAATTATGCTTATTAGTGACCAAGGTACACTGGTTCGTACTCGTGTAGGCGAAGTGTCAGTAGTAGGCCGTAACACACAGGGCGTTCGCTTAATACGTACAGTAGAAGGCGAGCATGTTGTAGGGTTACAGCGTATTGAAGAAGTGGCAGAGTTACAGGAACTCGATGAGGACGGTAACCCAATCATTTCAGAAGATGCGCCAGAACAAGCAGAAACTGCTGTTCAAGAGCAAGAAAACACCGCAGAAGACGGTGACGGCTCAACGACAGAAGAGTAGGGATAGCGCGCAGGCTTAGGCCATGCGCATTATCAGTGTTCTTTCAAACAAGCGGCTTAAGCCGCTTGTTTACCTAATAGACCCGCAAAACGTTGAAAACAAAGCGAGTTAAACGGTAATTATTTACAGGTGTTGAAAAACGCAATGAAAGAGGTTTTTAACTTTAGTGCTGGGCCGGCCATGCTTCCCAAAGAAGTGATGGAAAAGGCACAATCAGAATTTACAAATTGGCGCGATTTAGGCTGTTCTGTTATGGAAGTCAGTCATCGTGGTAAAGACTTCATCGAGATAGCCGCAAAAGCAGAGCAGGATTTGCGTGACTTGCTATCTGTGCCATCTAACTACCATGTGCTTTTCACGCACGGTGGCGGACGTGGTCAATTTGCTGCTGTTCCCCTCAATTTGTCATCCGCCGGTGATACCAGCCTTCACTTAGTGAGCGGATCTTGGTCAAAAGGCGCGGTAAGTGAAGCAAACAAATACAATAACGCGGTAGTGGTGGGCGACGTCACAGAAAAGGACGGGCTTCACTATATCGCTAAGCCTGCTCTGAGTGATATCGATCAGTCTGCGGCCTACTACCATTTTTGCCCGAACGAAACGGTAGACGGTATTGCTTACGATTGGTTACCGGAGTCAGGAAAGGTTCCGCTGGTTTCTGATATGTCCTCGACGATATTGTCACAACCGCTAGACGTGGCAAAACACGGTGTTATTTATGCCGGCGCACAAAAGAATATCGGCCCAAGCGGTTTGTCTGTGGTTATTGTTCGCGAAGACCTAGTTGGCAAAGCACGTAAAGAAACGCCCTCTATTTTCGATTATGCCTTAGCGGCAAAATCTGATTCTATGTACAACACACCGCCAACGTTCTCATGGTACTTGGCAGGGCTTGTATTTGAATGGCTTAAAGACATGGGCGGCGTTGACGCTATGGCTAAACGCAATGCTGAAAAGGCGGCGTTATTGTATTCAGCTATCGACAGCTCTGACTTTTATTCAAGTAAAGTTCACCCTGACAACCGTTCAAAAATGAACGTGCCGTTTCATTTAGCCAATGCTGAACTTGACGGACTGTTCCTTAAACAGTCACAAGAAGCAGGGTTACTTGCTCTTAAAGGGCATCGTTCGGTAGGGGGCATGCGTGCCAGTATTTATAATGCAATGCCGGTAGAGGGCATTGTTGCGCTAGTTGAATTTATGCGCGAATTTGAAAGAGTGAATGGATAAAATGGAGCAGTTAACATTAGACCCGATTGCAAAAGTATCGGGAGAGGTCAATGTACCTGGCTCAAAAAGTCTGTCTAATCGCGCACTGCTGCTTGCAGCGCTTGCTGAAGGTGAGACTGAATTAACCAACTTGCTTGATAGCGAAGATATCGAGCATATGCTCAACGCACTTACTAAGTTAGGTATTAGCTATCGCTTAAGCGAAGATAAAACTCAATGCGTTGTGCAAGGTAATGGTGGCGCGTTTAACGTAGCTGAGCCACTTGAGCTTTTCTTAGGTAATGCCGGTACAGCGATGCGACCTTTATGTGCAGCACTTGCCGCAAGTAACGTGGATACCGTGTTAACGGGTGAACCGCGAATGGAAGAGCGCCCAATTGGCGATTTAGTGGATGCACTACGCGAAGCAGATGCTGACGTAACTTACCTTAAAAATGAAGGCTACCCGCCGCTTCAAATTAAGGGTAAAACATTAAGCGGTGGCGAAATGTCGGTTGATGGCAGCGTGTCTAGCCAATTTCTAACGGCACTTTTAATGGCAGCACCCCTGTTTTCAGGAGATGTGACTATTCGTATCAAAGGCGAATTAGTGTCTAAGCCTTATATCGATATCACGCTAGACACCATGGCTAAATTTGGTGTTACTGTTGAGAATGACAACTACCAGACGTTTACGGTTTCTGGCAACGCAAAGTACGTTGCGCCAGGTAAATTTATGGTAGAAGGCGATGCTTCTTCTGCATCTTACTTCCTTGCAGCCGGCGCCATTAAAGGCGGAACGGTACGCGTAACCGGAATTGGGCAGAAAAGCATTCAAGGTGATATCCGCTTTGCTGACGTGCTCGAAGCCATGGGTGCAAAGGTAGTGTGGAACGATGAATATGTTGAAATAACCGGTGCGCCACTTAAAGGCGTGAACATGGATATGAACCATATTCCGGATGCAGCCATGACCATTGCCACTACAGCGCTGTTTGCCGAAGGTCCAACGACCATGACTAACATCTATAACTGGCGTGTTAAAGAAACAGATCGTCTAGCGGCTATGGCAACCGAACTTCAAAAGCTAGGTGCGAAGGTAGAAGAAGGGCACGACTATATAAAAGTCTGGCCAACTGATTCACTAAAACATGCTGAAATAGATACGTATAACGACCACCGTATTGCAATGTGCTTTTCACTGGTTGCATTAAGCGATACCCCGGTAACAATTAATGACCCAGGTTGTACACGCAAAACCTTCCCAGACTATTTTACCCGCTTTAAAACTTTATATAGCGCGTAAAAGCCTTATATAAATAAGTCACAGGTTAATGAAGGGCTATGTAGGTTAACCCTTTAGTTGCTTCGTTGATCTGAGTCAGATTTATCCTAATGTACAATGCCGTCACTAAGAGGCGGCATTGCTTATCTCTCACTAAAGCGTATAATTGCGCGCGATTTTTAGTAATTTAAACGATGGAGCAGGTATGCATTCCACACCCGTAGTCACGGTTGACGGTCCTAGTGGTGCTGGCAAAGGTACATTAAGTAGCTTGCTGGCAAAAAAATTAGGGTGGCACTTTCTAGATAGCGGCGCAATTTACCGCGTATTAGCAGTTGCTGCACTACACCACGACCTTCCGTGTGATGATGAAGAATGTGTTGTTCCTCTAGCAACCGGTCTTGATGTTAGTTTCGAGACGAATGGCGATACCACTCGCATTATCTTAGAAGGCGAAGACGTTACTGACGATATTCGTACTGAAGAGGTTGGCGCTGTGGCATCAAAAGTTGCAGCATTACCTCGTGTTCGCGAAGCGCTACTTCGCAGACAGCGTGCTTTCCAACAAGATCCAGGTCTTGTTGCTGATGGCCGCGACATGGGGACCGTGGTATTTCCTGATGCGCCTGTAAAGATTTTCCTTACAGCAAGCGCAGAGGCCCGTGCTGAACGGCGCTATAGCCAGTTGAAAGCGAAGGGCATGGATGTTAATATTGCGCGCCTTTTAACCGATATCAAGGCAAGAGACGAGCGCGATACACAACGTGCAGTGGCTCCTTTGGTACCGGCACAAGATGCAGTAATTATAGATTCAACGGACTTGGATATTGACCAAGTCTTTGAAAAAGCGATGGATATTATTTCCTCACGCCTTTAATGACGAGAGCTGATCGCATCCAAAGCAGTGTTGCTACAGGAAGTGGCGACTAATTTTAATAACCCCGCGTTATCCGGATAAGAAGCGTGGATATCAACTTAAAAGTTATTTGAGACTTATGACTGAAAATTTTGCACAACTTTTTGAAGAAAGCTTACAAGAACTAGAAACACGTCCTGGTTCAATTGTAAAAGGTACTGTTGTTTCTATCGACAAAGACATCGTTCTTGTTGATGCAGGCTTGAAATCAGAAAGTGCTATCCCAGCTGACCAATTCAAAAACGCTGAAGGCGAACTAGAAATCGCTATCGGTGACCAAGTAGACGTTGCACTAGATGCAGTTGAAGATGGTTTCGGTGAAACTATCCTTTCTCGCGAAAAAGCGAAGCGTCACGAAGCGTGGGTTGAGCTGGAAAAAGCTTACGAAGATAAAGCTACAATTAAAGGCGTTATCAACGGTAAAGTTAAAGGCGGTTTCACTGTTGAAGTTAACAGTGTACGCGCGTTCCTTCCTGGTTCTCTTGTTGACGTACGTCCAGTACGTGACACTACGCACCTTGAAGGCAAAGAGCTTGAGTTTAAAGTTATCAAGCTAGACGCTAAGCGTAACAACGTTGTTGTTTCTCGTCGTGCAGTTATCGAAGCAGAAAGCAGCGCAGAGCGCGAAACGCTTCTTGCTAACCTTGAAGAAGGTCACGAAATCAAGGGTATCGTTAAGAACCTTACCGATTACGGTGCGTTCGTTGACCTTGGTGGCGTAGACGGTCTTCTACACATCACTGATATGGCTTGGAAGCGCGTTAAGCACCCAAGTGAAATCGTGAATGTTGGTGACGAAATCAACGTTAAAGTACTTAAGTTCGACAAAGAGAAGCAGCGCGTTTCTCTTGGTATGAAGCAAATGGGCAACGATCCATGGCAAGAAATTGCGTCTCGTTACCCAGAAGGTACTAAGATCAACGGTCAGGTTACTAACCTTACTGACTACGGCTGCTTCGTTGAAATCGAAGACGGCGTTGAAGGTCTTGTACACGTTTCTGAAATGGACTGGACTAACAAGAACATCCACCCATCTAAAGTTGTTAACCTAGGTGACACTGTAGATGTAATGGTTCTTGAAATTGACGAAGAGCGTCGTCGTATTTCTCTAGGTCTTAAGCAGTGCATTGCTAACCCTTGGGAAACATTTGCTGAGTCACACGAAAAAGGTGACAAAGTGTCTGGTAAGATCAAGTCAATCACTGACTTCGGTATCTTCATCGGTCTTGACGGCGGCATCGACGGTCTAGTTCACCTTTCTGACATCAGCTGGAACAAGTCTGGTGAAGACGCGGTTCGCGACTACAAGAAAGGCGACGAAATCTCTGCAGTTGTACTACAAGTCGACCCAGAGCGTGAGCGTATCTCTCTTGGCGTTAAGCAAATCGAAGAAGATCCTTTCAACAAGTATCTGACAGATAACAAGAAAGGTGCTATCGTTACTGGTACAGTAACAGCAGTTGATGCGAAAGGCGTTACTGTAAACCTAGCTGAAGAAGTTGACGGCTACATCCGCGTTG
This sequence comes from Alteromonas sp. ABM1_013, assembly GCF_056160505.1. Taxonomy (NCBI): domain Bacteria; kingdom Pseudomonadati; phylum Pseudomonadota; class Gammaproteobacteria; order Alteromonadales; family Alteromonadaceae; genus Alteromonas; species Alteromonas sp. ABM1_013. Next base: position 29,419 of record NZ_JBSWXH010000005.1, on the reverse strand, counting down.
CAGATCTTGCTGTAGAGCGTGTTGAAGACGCAACAGAAGCGGCTAACGTTGGTGATAGCATCGAAGCGAAGTTCATGGGCGTTGACCGTAAGAACCGCACTGTTAACCTATCTGTTAAAGCCAAAGATCAGGCTGACGAAAAAGAAGCTATCGATAAAGTTAACCAGCAAGAAGATGTTGGTTTCGCTAACGCGATGGCAGAAGCATTTAAAGCTGCTAAAGGCGAATAATGCTTTTGTGGGTGTGCATCTGCACACCCAATTCGCGATAGCTGTTTAAACAATAATATTGACAACGAGGTTAAACATGACCAAGTCTGAATTAATTGAACGGCTCGCGGATCAAGCGCGTCATATTCCGGCGAAAGAACTCGAACTGGCTATTAAAGAACTTCTAGAACAAATGGCGCAAACTCTGCAAAAGGGCGAGCGTATTGAAATTAGAGGCTTCGGAAGTTTCTCTCTTCACTATCGCGCACCACGCGTAGGTAGAAACCCTAAAACGGGTGAGACGGTGAAACTTGACGGTAAGTATGTACCGCACTTCAAGCCTGGTAAAGAGCTTCGCGAAAGGGTAGACGCCTCAATCGCATAATGTATTTTAAAAGCCGCTGAAAAGCGGCTTTTTTGTGTCTGGTGGAAAGTATCATCACAATAAGCCTTTCATTTAACCCTCTGCCTAGCTTAAATTAACGAATACCCTGATATACTTTTGTTTAATTTTTAATACTTATTGACCCCGACTAAAGTAGGGTTATATATTATTCGAATAATAATAAACGGTGTACGTAGAAGTAATGTCAGCCGGCGATGAACAAGCAATAATAAAACAGTACCAGCCGCTCATTCGCGCGTTAATTCCATATGAACAACAAAACAGGTTGTTAGAGGGAATTAACAAGTTTTCGAAGCGTTTGCCTAGTAGTGTCCGTAAAGTTGTGAAAGAAGAGGTCGTTCGATTAACATCGTTAACCGACGCTCCCGCCGATAATTCTGCCTTCGCCCAATTCCCTGTCATGAAGTTCAAGCACTTCGGTGTTCAGATGCGCCTCGATAAAGTTGGCGCGCAGATCCTCAAAAACGAAACATCGCTCTATCAAGACAGGTACACCGTAGGTGTGTTTGAGTCAGTAATGAACTCAGACTTTTACCAAAACCAGATAAAAAAAGAACAGTTCAAAAAAATTGTCGATGCATTTAACGTTGAAAGCCAGTCGTTTACCGATATCGACTTTGGTGATGACATTGCTATTCGGCCCAACTTTACTATTTCTTCCCCCGAATTCGAGAAAGGCCGTCATTGCTCAATAAGCTCTATGTCACATAAAGGAATTACTTTAGAGACGAAAAGGCCACCAAATGCATCCACCGGCGATGTAATCACTTTCACCATTCCCGAAGTTAAAGGTCTAACCAAAGAACCTACTGAAATTACCCTTGAGCTAGAGTCTGTAAAATACAATAAACATTTAGGGAAATACGAAACGTCATTTAATTTTCCTGATGACGTCGATAAGGTTTTTTTAGCAACGCTCAAACGTTATGTTGCGGTAACTGCCTATAAGCAACCGCTGCAAAGAGATTTAGAAATAGAGCGTGCTATGCAGGAGCTCGAGCGCGACCGAATACTTGAAAATAGCCCGTGGCTTCCTGTTTTTCTTGCACCTGAAAAGCAATCTCTAAAACCTATGATAGCCCTTTTTACTAAGGCGAATGTCGAGCACAATGATGCGGACAAACTACTGACAAGTTTGCAAGATAAGCCTATTTTCTCTACGTTAGTTGATGAGTTGCGAAAGTACAACGAAGCTTATGTATTTCATGGCAATATTAAAACCAAAAGTGGTAACGTACAGATAACCGCTACACACAGGCAACTACTTGCGCTTAAGCAACTTAATGCGCTTGTATATTTGCTTGCAAAAAGTGGTGACTTTATATGTACCCACTGTCGCCTAGATAGTGTCACCCGTGAAGATAAACAAAAAGCCTTTGCTATTCACGATATTGCGAGTAAAGAATTTGAGCAGCTTGCCCAGATCTCCCATGTTTTATACTGCAAAGATGTATCAGCCTACCTCACAAACTTAACGCTTTCTGCTAAATGCGATTTCAAGCCTTTGTCTAAAACGTTGAAAGCTAGCGGTGACAACTGGCGCATAGATTATGTCATGGAAGAAGATTTAGATAGACGGAGTGAAACTCGCTACGTTATCGATAAACCCGCTTCCATCAAAGTAGGCTTGCTTACCTCTCTTGACGCGCGAGTGGCCGATTTAAGCGCCAGCGGTATGAAATTGACAGTTGCGCCGCACAGCGATCTGCAAAAAGAGATACGAGTTTCTGTGCCGGAACTAAAAATTAAAGGCGAAAAATATAAGGTTGTGCATTACCAAGCTGAAACTGGCGTGGTCAGGCTATGCCTCGTAGAAGACACACGCAAAGCTAAAGTGAGCTCTAACGTCGATCACATGGTTGAAGAAAATACGGCTTATTTTAAAGTGAGAGATATTGCTCGTATTCAGCGATCAACACATCGTTACATTTGGGAGCTTGCCGTAAGGCATATGCCGTCGCTATCGGTACTTTGCGTAATGAATAGGTTTACACTCGACAGGCTAAAAACCGTCTATCAAAGCGATGCATCTGACGATCTTTATCCCTTTTCACGTACAAAAAATATCATCCCGCTTCATGGTTTCTTTGCAGACAAAGGTCAGGCAAAGCCTAAATCCCAAATATTAGAAGCCATGTTTAAAGAAACCTCTGAACAAGCTTTAGTTGTGCATTGCGTGAGAAAAAGCGACAGCCGTTTGGTGTATATCAAAGAACGGGATTTCTTGTTCTCTAAGCTTCGTACACAAATCAAAACTCAGTTAGATGAAGAAAAAATTCAGCTAAGTGCTACTGATGTTACCGCAATACGCTGCCACGGGGCTATAACACCGTTGACCAAAAAGCGGCTAGCGCAGCTTTCGAAGTTAGATAAAGCTATGTATGACAAGCTTGAAACCATGCAGGCAGGTTATACGCACTGCATATTCATCACGAATATGTCTGCGCTTCACCATGATTTAGTGGTGGAAAACCTAATAGCAAAACCTCAGCGCCATGAAATTGAAGGTGAAGGTGCAGCTTAATACTATTTCTGCATTCCCACGCTTTGCTAGGAAACTTGCCTGCGCCTTATGAGTAGACAATTATCTATGTGTATTGGTATAACAGCATTTCCGACACGCTTTTAGTGTTATCTCTTTTCGCATTTTGCTATTCTTGTAAATAAATCAATAAAAAAGGGTTGAGTGTTGAAAGGGATCATAGCGTTTCTCATTATCTTAGTGCTACTTGCCATTGCATTTGTGATTGGCTCTCAAAATGAAGCACAAGTAACAGTTAATTATCTCATTGCTCAGGCGAATCTTCGCTTATCAACATTGATTGCGATTACACTTTCAATAGGCGTGGGTATCGGCATTTTAATCATGTTAATGAGTTGGCTGAAACTACGTGTTCAGTTAATGTCTGCGCAATCTAAAATACAGAGTTTGGAACAAGACCACTAATGCTCGAACTGCTGTTTCTCCTTTTACCTGTTGCGGCAGGGTATGGTTGGATAATGGGGCGCAATAGTGTCCGTCAAGCGCAGCGAAAACAGTCAAGTATCCTATCTAAGCATTATTATAAAGGGCTAAACTTTTTACTTTCAGACCAGCCCGATAAGGCCGTTGATACGTTAATCAAAATGATTAACGTGAATAGCGATACGGTTGAAACCCATATTGCCATGGGCAGCTTTTTCCGTCACCGCGGTGAAATAGATCGGGCTATTAAAGTTCACCAAAACTTGGTTAGTCGCGACGAACTACAACCAGCGCAAAGAGAAAATGCGCTTCGAGAACTCGGTCACGATTATACGCAAGCCGGCTTTTTAGAGCGCGCGGAAAACGCATTTCTTCAGCTTTTAAACAGTGAAAAACATTATTTGGTTGCTCAGCAGCAGCTGTTTAGCATCTATCAAACGACGAAAGAGTGGGAAAGAGCAATAGAATTAGCGGAGCGTATGGTGCAATGTCATGGTGATAATGATGACCTGTGCGAACGCTTAGCCCATTTTTATTGTGAACAGGCATCGGTTGAATTGAAGAACGATAGCCAAGGGGCGGCATTGACCTTATTACAAAAAGCGGTAAACGCCGACGAACATGCGGTTAGGCCGTGGCTTATGTTAGGTGATATAGCGCTTGATCAGAAACGCTTTACTGATGCCAACGCGTATTTTACCCAAGTAGCCGAACGCGATATCAATTGGTTCAGTGAAGCCGTGCCTAGCCTTGAAAAAATTGCCGAAGAAACCGATGACTGGGAAAGTTTTCAGAAAAACTTAGAAGCGCATTGGCAAGAGTGCGCAACGTCTTATTTAGCCATGGTTGATGTGCTAATGAAACGCGGTGAAACAGCTCAAGCCGCAGAATACCTATTAGAACAGCTTCGAAAACGTCCAACCATGCGCGGCTTTAAAACCCTTATGGGGCTTTATATTGACCAGCTTTCAGACAAAACTACGGCTGATAGCTTACGTTTACTTAAAGAATTGGTGGAAAAGCAAATGTTGCAGCGCCCTAAATATCGCTGTGGCAGCTGTGGCTTTTCCGGCCGTAAATTATATTGGTTATGCCCTAGCTGTAAAAAGTGGGGCGTGGTAAAACCTATCAAAGGGCTAGACGGAGAATAAAAGAACATGCATGACCCACGCGTTATTGTTGCATTAGACTATGACAATAAAGACACTGCATTGGCGTTTGTTGACAAATTAGATTCAAGCTTATGCAAGCTAAAAGTGGGCAAGGAGATGTTCACCTTATTCGGGCCGGAATTCGTAAAAGCGCTAATTGCTAAAGGCTTTGACGTTTTCTTGGATCTCAAATTCCACGACATTCCAAATACAGTAGCGAAAGCGTGTAAAGCAGCGGCGGAGCTAGGTGTATGGATGGTAAACGTACATGCATCCGGCGGCCTACCTATGATGCAAGCGGCTAAAGAGGCGATTGCAACAAGCAGCAACCCACACACTAAGCTTATTGCGGTCACTGTACTTACCAGCATGGACGAGGCACAACTGGCTGATGTGGTAAGCGGTGTAACACCAGAGCAACAAGTACTGCGCTTGGCAGCACTAACAGAAAAAGCAGGTTTAGACGGCATCGTCTGTTCAGCACAGGAAGCCAGCGCGTTGCGCGAAAAACACAGCGATGACTTTCTATTAGTTACGCCAGGTATTCGCCCTGTAGGCGCTGACGCTGGCGACCAGAAACGTGTTATGACGCCACCTGATGCAATGAAAGCAGGCGTAAGCTATTTAGTTATGGGGCGACCTATCACGAAAGCAGAAGACCCTATTGCAGTATTGAAGGCCGTAAACGAATCAATAAACGGTTAGACTTAATGCAAATACAAAAAAGCTCGGATGTGGTGTTCACATACCGAGCTTTTTTCTTTAAGCCATTTTTAAGGCTCTTTATTCACGAGAGTGATCTAGAGCCAATAAAATAATCGAAAAACCTTATTCGCCTTTAAGCGCTACTTCAGCTGGCGTATAGGTTAAACCGAGTTCTTCACCTAGTGCATCAACAACCGCTTTATAGGTTACTTTACCTTCGTGAACGTTCAAGCCGTTTAGCAAGTGCTTGTCTTCTAACATAGCTTTGGCTGGGCCTTTGTTTGCCAGAGCCAAACCAAATGGCAAGGTCGCATTGTTAAGCGCCATAGTAGAAGTGCGCGCAACACCGCCTGGCATGTTAGCTACACAGTAGTGAACTACGTCATCAACAACGTAAACGGGGTCTTGGTGCGTAGTGGCTTTAGACGTTTCAAAACAGCCACCTTGGTCAATAGCAACATCTACAAGCACAGAGCCCGGCTTCATCGCTTTAATTTGTTCACGGGTAAGTAGCTTTGGTGCTGCTGCGCCAGGAATAAGGACTGCGCCAACAACAAGGTCTGCTTTAGAAGAGTAATGCTCGATAGCATCAACTGTAGAGTAAACCGTCTTAACTTGACCGTTAAAGATATCGTCTAGCTGGCGAAGACGCGGAAGCGAACGGTCTAGAATGGTGACATCAGCACCAAGACCTAGTGCCATTTTTGCAGCGTTAGTTCCTACAACGCCACCACCAATTACCAGTACTTTGCCTGGCGCTACACCGGGTACACCACCAAGAAGGGTACCGCTGCCGCCGTGCGCTTTTTCAAGGTAGTGCGCGCCAGCTTGAACAGACATGCGGCCCGCTACTTCACTCATTGGTGCAAGCAATGGAAGACCACCACGGTCGTCAGTTACTGTTTCATAAGCAATACAGGTTGCACCTGACTCAACTAATAACTTAGTTTGCGTAGGATCTGGGGCTAAGTGAAGGTAAGTATAAAGCGTTTGGCCTTTACGAAGCATTTTACATTCGTTTGGTTGAGGCTCTTTCACTTTTACAATCATTTCCGCTTCAGCAAACACTTGCTCAGCAGTAGGTGCAATCGCAGCACCGGCGTCTACATACATTTCGTCAGTGAAACCGATTGCATCACCGGCATTAGTTTCAACAAGAACACTATGACCATGAGTAACAAATTCTTTTACTGCTGCTGGCGTCAAGCCAACACGATATTCGTGGTTCTTAATTTCTTTTGGTACACCAACTAACATGTATCGTCCTCAAATTTATAACGAGCTTCTATGTGGCTCTGGTTGAACTTTGTTTCGTAGCAATCGGTCTTGAAAGCCCGTAAACCTATTTGGCGAGTATACGTCATAAAAAAACGAACTATCTGCTGAATAATGAAGTTATGTAGCATATAATCCTTTAAAAGATAGCTTGTGAGGTATTTTATATGTTGGTAAAGACGCCTAAACACCTTGACCGGATAGACAGGAATATACTGGTACAACTGCAGAAAAATGGGCGTATATCTAATGTCGAACTTGCTAAAGAGGTGGGCTTAAGCCCAAGCCCTTGCTTAGAGAGAGTCAAGAGATTAGAGGCTCAGGGCTATATAAAAGGCTACCACGCCTTAGTTGACCCAGAAAAGCTTGGCGCTGCTATGCTCGTGTTCGTTGAGATTACATTAACCAAAACATCGGTAGATATCTTTGCAGAATTTTCTGCTGCGGTAAAACTGCATGACGATATTCAAGAGTGTCACTTGGTATCTGGTGATTTCGACTTCTTATTAAAAGCCCGTGTTGCGGATATGGGCAGTTATAGAAAACTGTTGGGTGATACCTTATTGCGTTTACCGGGTGTAAGTGAGTCTCGGACCTATGTTGTGATGGAAGAAGTAAAAAGCACATCATCACTGCGCATTAATTTGAAGTAATGAAAGCATGGCTCAATAGCGTGTTTTTATGGTAGGCTGTGCAAAAATACAGTGTTTGTGTGCAACGAAAGGATTGTTGCGGTTCACATACAATAGGGTAGGGGAGCATCCCAATAGCTTTCTTAATAGGCTCAGCTTCTTACCAACATTACTCAAATAATAATTATTTAGGGATTGCAAAGAGTTCGCTAAGCTCTTTGTAGCGTTTAACGCAAAGATAGTACGTATAGGCTAAGACCATTAGTCGATATAAAACTACATGCGATAGAAATTGAAGGTTCTTTAGGGTTATGGCGCGATTAACAGGGGTTCAGCGAGTGTGGGAAGCAGGCATGATTATCGCCTGTGTTTTCGCCTTCTTCTTATTGCTGGCACTAGTATCTTTTCATCCAGGTGATCCAGGTTGGAGTCAGGCTGGATTACAATTAGACATTCACAATTGGGTTGGCGCCACTGGTGCATGGGTTGCTGACTTATTGCTATTTTCATTTGGTTTTCTTGCTTATTTGCTCCCATTTGGCTCTGCATTTTTAGGGTGGTTCCTTTTCCAGCACATTAAAGAGCTGGACGAATTCGACTATCTCACCATTGGTTTGCGAATTATCGGTGGGTTATTAATGGCCCTTGGCGTAACGGGCATCGCCAGTATCAATTTTGATGATATCTACAACTTTTCAGCCGGCGGCTTTGTAGGTGATGTGATTAGTTCAGCGCTTATACCGTACTTTAATACCGCTGGTACTATCCTATTGTTACTTTGCTTTTTCTGTACTGGCTTTACGCTTTTAACAGGTATAAGTTGGCTTACTATTATCGATAGGCTAGGGGAAGGAACGCTGTGGTTGGGGCGTAAAACCCTGTCTGCACCACAAAGTTTATTGGCACTTGAAATGCCACGTCTGGCGCTGACCAATAAATCTTCAAACCAAGAGAGCACCGACACTGCCGAGCTGGATATTACCAGCATGCGAGCTGAACCCTTAGCTTCTTCCGCACAAGCCCAGGAACAGCCACAGCAACCGCAAACGCCTACGCAGAGAGCTACTCCGACTCGCAATGAACCCTCTTTCGGTATTGATGAGCTTGATGATGAGCCACCGTTTTATACTTATGATGGCAGCGATAAGGCGCAAGCTGAAGGTAAGTCGACGCAAGATAGCGAAAACTTACGAAGCGATGAAGCGCTTTCAAATGCGGGCGAAAGTGAACCTGAGACGAAGAAGTCAGCATTTTCATTATCAAGTATGCGCAATGCGGTAACGGGTAGCTTTAAAGATAAATCAGGCTTGGGTAAATCTAACCAAGATGAGCCAGTGTCGCCGGAAAGTGAAAGTATTCAAAGTGAGCCTCAGGTTCAGCAAAGCCCGCATATTAATTTTGATGAGCTAGAAGAGTTTGACGAAGACTTACCCTATGAAACAGGAAGTAAGCCCGCGCCTTCGGTAAGTGTTAGCGAAACACCTGCGCCAGCAGCACAGGCACAAACAGCGAGCCAAGAAAGCAATCAAGCATTCACGCCTGCAGCACTTGGTGCTAAGCCGGTTAAAGCGAAATCGGGTGAGGTTGACCCTGATTTACCACCTATGCCGTCGTTCGATTTGCTTGAACGTGCTGACAAACACGAAAATCCGCTGACGCCGGAAGAGATTGAAGGTATTTCTCGCCTTGTTGAAGAAAAGCTGGCTGATTTCAATATTGAAGCCACTGTAGTGGGTGTGTACCCAGGGCCAGTAATTACGCGTTTTGAGCTTGATTTAGCGCCTGGCGTTAAAGTGAGCAAAATTACAGGGTTATCAAAAGACTTAGCCCGTGCAATGTCAGCTATTTCGGTTCGTGTAGTAGAGGTTATTCCAGGTAAGTCGGTTATTGGGTTAGAACTACCCAACAAAAAACGCGAAATGGTGCGTTTGAGTGAAGTAATTAGCTGCGATACCTTCCAGTCTAATAAGTCGCCTTTAACCATGGTGCTGGGTGCAGATATCTCTGGTCAGCCAGTAGTGGTTGATTTAGCTAAAATGCCTCACCTTTTAGTTGCCGGTACTACAGGTTCAGGTAAATCTGTAGGTGTGAACGTGATGATATTGAGTCTGCTTTATAAAAGCACGCCTGAAGACGTTCGCATGATCATGATAGACCCTAAAATGCTTGAGCTTTCGGTTTACGAAGGTATACCGCATTTGCTTGCTGAAGTGGTTACTGACATGAAAGAGGCCGCCAACGCGCTTCGTTGGTGTGTAGGTGAAATGGAACGTCGTTATCGCCTAATGAGCGCTCTTGGCGTACGTAACCTAAAAGGCTATAACGCCAAGGTAGAAGAAGCTATTGCTAACGGCACACCAATTAAAGATCCGCTTTGGAAGAATGAAGAAAGTATGGATGCCGAAGCGCCAGACTTAGCAAAACTTCCAGCTATTGTTGTGGTAGTCGACGAATTCGCCGACATGATGATGATTGTGGGCAAGAAAGTTGAAGAACTTATTGCACGTATCGCTCAAAAAGCGCGTGCTGCTGGTATTCACCTTATTCTTGCTACACAGCGTCCATCGGTAGATGTTATTACCGGTTTGATTAAAGCGAACATTCCAACCCGCTGTGCATTCCAAGTTTCTAGTAAAATAGACTCAAGAACAATCCTAGACCAACAAGGCGCAGAAACCCTGCTAGGTATGGGTGATATGCTTTATCTTCCACCTGGAAGCCCAGTACCTACCCGTGTTCACGGCGCGTTTGTAGACGATCATGAAGTACACGCGGTAGTGGCCGACTGGCAGAAGCGCGGCGAGCCAGAGTACATTGATGAGATCCTTAATGGCGAAGCAACGGCGGAAGTCTTACTGCCAGGTGAGCAGCCTGAGGGTGAAGACCAAGAATTCGATGCCTTCTATGATGAGGCAGTCGCATTTGTTACCGAAACTCGTCGTGCGAGTGTTTCGAGTGTGCAGCGTAAATTCAGAATAGGTTACAACCGCGCGGCGCGCTTGGTTGAACAAATGGAAATGAGTGGTGTCGTAAGTGCACAGGGGCATAACGGAAACCGTGAGGTGCTTGCACCGCCGCCCCACAAAGAATAACGAATGGATTGAATAAATGAATAAAGCAGTTTCGGTTTATTTTGTGAGTGCAATGGCAACGGCAGGTACAGCAATTGCTGCTGCTAACGCTGCGGTAGAATTAGATACTACAGGTTCAACTATTGGCAAGAACAATGCTCACGAGGTTGTCAGTGCTCATGACACTATTCAGGCTAATGCCACAGTGAACACCAGTCAGCCTAAAGCTTCATCGCTTAACAATGATTCTGCGAGCACGTCGCTGCAGGCATTGTTAAGCGATATGAAACAGTTTCGTGCAAGCTTTGCGCAAACAGTGGTGGACGCCCAGCAAAATGTGGTGCACGAGGCGCAGGGTACGTTAACCATGACCCGCCCCAATAAACTTCGCTGGGAAACCACGTTTCCTGATGAAACCCTATTGGTTGCCGATGGCGAAGCGGTTTGGAATGTAGATACCTTTGTAGAGCAGGTGACAGTCCTATCTCAAGACAATGCGATTAAAGATAACCCTATTGTTTTGCTTACATCGACAGATGAAGCAACGTGGTCAAAGTTCTATATCAGTCAATTAAATAGCGGTTCATCGGCTGTAACACCTGAAAATGGCGCGGCAGACAACATCAATGGTGTTAGCGTAACAAAAAGCTACCAAATTACGCCTAAAGAACAGGGTGGCCAAATCGCAACGCTTACATTAACCTTTAATCAAGATAATGAGCTCGCTTCGCTTAATATGCTCGACGCGCAACAGCAAATCAGCACTTTGGTGTTCAGTAATATTGAAACGCGTTTTCCAGTGCCAGCTGATACGTTCTCAGTTGATATTCCAGACAGCTTCATAATTGATGACCAGCGTTAATCAAGATTTCGCGCCCCTCGCGGCGCGAATGCGCCCAGTTACCATTGAACAGTACAGCGGACAGGAACATTTACTTGGCGAAGGTAAACCACTTCGTAAAATGCTAGAGGCGGGCCACTGTCATTCTATGATTTTGTGGGGGCCGCCCGGTACCGGTAAAACTACCCTTGCAGAACTCATTGCTCATTACACCAACGCATCTGTATTGCGTATTTCTGCGGTTACTTCTGGGGTAAAAGATATCCGAGCCGCAATGGATACGGCAGAAGAAAACGCCCGCTATAACCAGCGAACTTTATTGTTTGTTGACGAAGTACACAGGTTTAACAAAAGCCAACAGGATGCTTTTCTTCCATTTGTTGAATCGGGTGTGGTTACCTTTATAGGCGCAACAACAGAGAACCCGTCGTTTGAATTAAACAAAGCGCTTTTATCTCGAGTCCGTGTTTATGTGCTAAAGACACTCGAGCAGAACGCGTTATCAGAATTAGTCGATAGAGCATTAAGTGATACCGAAAAAGGTCTTGGTGACAGAGCCCTTGGTATTGAAGAGATAGCAAGAAACGCTCTTATAGATTTAAGCGGTGGCGACGCCAGGCGCCTTCTTACCTATTTAGAGCTGGCTGCAGACTTCACAAGTGCTAACGATATTACCGTTAGCGATGTTGAGCATGCGGTAGGTGAGAAAGTAGCAAGCTACGACAATAAAGGCGACACCTTCTACGACCTAATCTCCGCGTTTCATAAATCTGTTAGAGGCTCAGATCCAGACGCTGCACTTTACTGGTATGCAAGAATTTTGGATGGCGGCGGTGATGCACTTTACGTGGGGAGGCGATTACTTGCTATCGCGTCTGAAGATATTGGTAACGCCGACCCCAGGGCTATGCAGCTATGCATAAACGCATGGGATACATTCCATCGCGTAGGGCCTGCAGAGGGCGAGCGTGCCATCGCACAAGCCGCCGTTTACTGTGCCTTAGCTGCAAAAAGTAATGCGGTTTACATGGCGTTTAATGAAGCAAAAGCGTTAGCTAGAAAGACCTCGGATGCACCGGTTCCTATGCATTTGCGCAATGCACCTACATCGCTTATGAAAGAACTGGGTCATGGAGACGGTTATCGCTATGCACACAACGAGCCGAATGCCTTCGCAGCTGGCGAAACATACTTACCAGATAGCCTTGCCGGTACTCGCTTGTATAATCCTAACGAACGCGGTTTAGAGAAAGCTTTGAAAGCCAAGCGTGAATTTCTCGATTCACTTAATGCGAGAAGTAACAATAAAAGGTAAAGTTGCAGACAAGTAACTCAACTAGTTCAGATTATATGAATTAGTTAATAAAAAATGCGCTAGGGAGTTTTCGTGCCTCAAGGGTTAGCTTTGTATTGTTTTATTGCCGCTGGCGGTGCGACCGGCGCCTGTTTACGCTATTTTGTTACCACAAGTGTTGATTCCTTATTTGGAAAACACATGCCGTTTGGTACACTAACGGTGAATGTGGTCGGGTCGTTTGCACTCGCATTACTGTACGGTTTTATCGAACGTCATGATTTAAGTGACTCTCCTTACCGAGCGCTTATCGGTGTAGGGCTATTAGGTGCCTTTACCACATTCTCAACATTTTCCGTTGAAACCTTAACTTTATTAGAAAACGGGTTGTGGCTTAAAGCCGCAGCAAATGTATTTCTTAACGTTGGCGCTTGCCTAATAGCAGGTTGGCTAGCCATTCAATTGATGAAAGGATAATTAGAAACACATGTTAGATCCAAAGTGTTTGCGAAGCGATATAGAACAAACAGCTAAGCGATTAGCTGCCCGTGGTTTTAACCTCGATGTAGCAGCTTTCAGTTCGCTTGAAGAAAAAAGAAAAACACTTCAGTCCAGAACACAGGATCTGCAAAACGAGCGCAACGTACGAAGTAAATCCATTGGTAAAGCTAAGGCGCAGGGTGAGGACATTGCACCGCTTTTAGCTGAAGTGGGTAAACTGGGTGATGAACTTGACGCCGCTAAAGCAGAGCTTAGCGAACTGTTAGAAGAAATAAACACCCTTACGCAGGGCATTCCTAACTTGCCGCATGAGTCTGTACCAGAAGGTAAAGATGAAGACGACAACGTGGAAATTTCTCGTTGGGGCGAGCCTCGCACGTTTGATTTTGAAGTAAAAGATCACGTAGATGTCGCTGAAGGCTTAAGCAACGGCTTAGACTTCGCTACTGCAAGCAAGCTTACAGGAAGCCGCTTCGTCGTCATGCGTGGCGATATGGCCCGCCTAAACCGTGCACTTGCTCAGTTTATGCTTGATATCCATACACAAGAACACGGCTACCAAGAAATGTACGTGCCTTACTTGGTTAATGCTGATAGCTTGTACGGCACAGGCCAATTGCCTAAGTTTGGAGAAGATTTATTCCATACTAAGCCAGCAACCGAAGAAGGGCAGGGGCTAAGTCTTATTCCAACGGCAGAAGTACCGCTAACGAATATTGCGCGCGATGAGATCTTAGACGCGAAAACACTGCCTGTTAAGATGACGGCACACACACCGTGTTTCCGCTCAGAAGCCGGTTCTTACGGTCGTGATACCCGTGGTCTAATTCGTCAGCATCAATTCGACAAGGTAGAACTTGTACAGCTAGTTAAGCCAGAAGATAGCTTCGACGCGCTAGAAGCGCTTACTGGCCATGCAGAAGTTATTCTGCAAAAGCTAGAGTTACCTTACCGCAAAGTTTTGCTATGTACGGGTGACATGGGCTTTGGTGCATGTAAAACCTACGATCTTGAAGTATGGCTACCGGCACAGAATACTTATCGTGAAATTTCATCATGTTCTAACATGCTGGACTTCCAAGCGAGACGTATGCAGGCAAGATTCCGTAACCCTGAAACGAATAAAACTGAACTGCTTCATACACTGAATGGTTCTGGTTTAGCGGTAGGGCGTACGCTTGTAGCTATACTGGAGAATAACCAGCAAGCAGACGGAAGCGTAACCATTCCAAAAGCGCTAGTGCCTTACATGGCAGGCCAGGAAGTGATAAAGGCGACTAGTGCGTAAATAAACTCTACCAGTAGATAACCCATGGCAATTTCAAGCCACTCTATTATCTATAAGCATCAAAAAATCCGGTACCGTAATAGGTATCGGATTTTATAATTTTCCCTCCTACTTCTGAATCTCATACTTATTGCTAAGTAAGTTTGTATGCTATTTAAGCAAACTCTTGGCATGTAATAAAATCCATATATAAACAACACCTTGTAGCTCAATAAGTGAGCAATAAAAGTTGTTTCTAAATGTAAATGGATAGCGCTTTTCGGTCATAAATCACATATATTTCATGCGCTAAAGTCATAATTGACACTTACAATTATATCTTATACTTTTGGCTAATGTTGCGCTTGACGTAACAAAACTGAAATGTAAGTTCACCTCAATCACAATAATGAAAATAGGTCGTATTTACATTTAATTAAAAAAAGAAAGCTTCATGGATAAATGGACTTACCTTTCGGTAGCTCTGTTTGTTCAGAAAGCCGAATTCCAGGGAACAAATATGGAAAACCGAAACACACTAAACCGATTATCTCAAGGGATAATCGTCGCGCTTGGTCTTGGAGGAGCTTCATTCGTAGCTGCTCAAGAAGAAGCTGATAAAAGTGCTGAATCTGTAGAACAGATTTCAGTAGTAGGCTCTCGTATCCGTACCGACTCTTTTGCTAATGACACACCTATCGACATCATTTCTGTTGAAGATGCTGAAGGCGAAGGTCTAAAGACATTGGGCGAACTACTTCGTACAAGTACTGCAGCAGCAGGTTCAAGCCAGATCACTGCAGCGCTTACAGTTGGTTATGTAACTGATGGCGGTACTGGTGCAGAAACTGTTGGTCTTCGCGGACTAGGTGCAAACCGTACACTTATTCTTTTAAACGGCCGTCGTGCAGGACCTGCGGGTACACGTGGTGCAGTTTCTTCATTCGATTTGAACAGTCTGCCACTTTCAGCTATCGAGCGTGTTGAAATACTTAAAGACGGTGCATCAGCTCTGTATGGTTCAGACGCGGTAGCCGGTGTAATTAACATCATCACCAAAAAAGGCGACGAGAAGACAGTAAACGTTGATATCAGCCAGCCAATGGAATCGGGCGGTGAAGACCGCCGTATCAACATCTCTTATGGTGAAGAGTATGCTGAAGGCTCATTCCGTGTGACTGCTGACTATCGCAAGGTGTCAATGCTTCGCCGTGGCGATCGTGACTATTTCAACTGTACAGAACGTCTACAGTTTGCTGAAGACGGTTCACGTACCGATCCTATCGACCCTCGTACAGGTGAATACCACTGTGCCGAAACCGGTTACGGTTTGTGGTTGTACGGTGATGTATCTTCAGCATACGGCGGTAGCTTACAAGCAGCGTATGACTACGATAACTTCTTTGCGAACAATGGTTTTGAAAGCATTAACGATGCAAATGTTGGCTTTACAACGCCAGAAGGCTGGTATCCGGTTTCATTTAACGATGACTATGCCAGTGAAGGTTGGTGGGATCAGAACCACCCATTCTTAGGCTCGCAAACTGTTGTGCCAGAAACACAAAATGCGTCAATCTATGCAACAGGTGAATATAACCTTACTGATGATGTAGTGGTTTACGGTGAATTCATTCACAGCCGTCGTACAACAAAAACTGATGACTATCGTCAGTTTTGGACTGCTGATGTGGGCACTCTATCTACTGATGTATTGGATGGTTTTGATGGGGCAGGTTCAGTTTTTCCTGTTGCTTTAACAGATCATTTCAGCTCAGAAATTCAAGTTGACTATACCCGTGGTGTTGTTGGTGCAACTGGCGATATTGGTTTTTGGACTTGGGATTTATCTTACCAGTATAGCTACAACGATGGTAAGTACGAACAAGATATTATCTATAACGATGCTATGTTGATGGCACAGTTCAATGCTGCTGATGGCGTTAGTTGTTCTGGTGAAGTAACCGACTTTAGCGGTAATACCTGTGTTGACATTCCATGGACTGATCCAGAATTCCTTTACGGTAACAGAACACCAGCACAAGAAGCGTTCTTGTTTGGCCGTGATAGCGGGCAAACAACTTACGACCAACAAACCCTTGAAGGTTATGTAACTGGCGACTTGTTCACTTTGCCAGCTGGTGAAGTAGGTGCCGCATTCGGTTTCCAAATCCAAAAAGATGAAATCGAGGATACACCTGGAGAGAATACTCTGAACGGCAACTCTTGGGGCCTATCTGGCGCTGGTATCACTGCTGGTGACCAGTTAACTAAAGCAATTTACGCAGAAGTGAAAATTCCAGTTTTAGAAGACGTTACTGGCTTCGAAAGCCTGGATTTAACTGCTTCTGGTCGTTGGAACGATGTTGATACTTATGGTTCAGACACTACGTTTAAACTAGGCTTGAACTGGTCAATCATCGACGGTGTGAGTGTTCGTGCAAGCCGCGGTACGTCTTTCCGTGCTCCAGCACTTTACGAGCTATACCTTGCAGAACAGACAGGTTTCGCTGGTCAGCTAGCTATCGACCCGTGTCTTGACTATGTAAATCAATTCGAGTCAGGTGCAATTAACGATACCGTTTTTGCTAACTGTCAATCTGAGGGTATTCCTGCAGATTACGAGCAAGGTGGAAGTTCAGCATTACTTGTTACTAGCGGTGGTGTAGGTCGTCTTGAAGCAGAAACTTCAGTTGCAGAAGGCATCGGTCTTGTTCTTACAAGCCCTGAAGATACATACGCTTTCTCAATTGACTATTTCAATATTGAAATTTCTAACGAGATTGACAACTTGGGCGGTGCAGACATCGTAAACCGTTGTTATAACTCTATCGATTTTGCAAACGAGCCACTATGTGATTTATTTACACGTAGAGACGGTTCGGATGCAAACGATTTTGGTATCGACCAAGTTAACGGTGGTTACGTAAACATTTCATACCAACGCGTACGTGGTGTTGACTACAACTTCACTTATGATGAGGAATTTGATTGGGGTAATGTTCGTTTCCGCGTAGAACACACTATGCAGATTGAAAAGTATGGCCTGTTGTTTGAAGACTCTCCATATAATAACGAAGTTGGTGAAAACGGTATTCCTAAACACGTAGGTGTGGCTCGTCTAACCTATGGTAGAGACGACTGGAGCATTACGTGGACTGCTAGCTACTTCGACTCTACCAATGATTACGAGTACTACAGTAGCGAAACAAATACTACTACGCTAAATGGCGAAACAGTGACGTTTATTGATGAAACAAAATGGACGACATATCACGCATTGTCGGGCTCATTTGTTTACGAAGACTTCGATGTTACTGTGGGTGTAGCAAACATGTTTGACCAAGAGCCACCTCGTTTATCTAGAAGTGGTTTTGAGTTAGGTAACTCTGCTTTATTCTCTCAGTACGACTTTATCGGTCGAAGAGTATTTGCTAACGTTAAATATAACTTCTAAAAATTTGACTTGAAGTAGCAAGCCTCCGTTAATCGGAGGCTTTTTTCATGGAGAAAATTAAAAAATGAAAGCGCGTTTGAAACTACTGAAAACGGTCATTTTGGGAAGCCTTGCTTTTACGTTTTCAGCGAATGCTGATGTAAATAAGCCAGTTTTAGAGAGCTTTGCAAAGCATTCTCAATATTTGGATATAAAGATTTCCCCAGATGGTAAATATCTTGCTTCTACTTCGAGAGATGATGATGGCATTGTCTTCCTTACAGTACTTGATATCGAGAAGCAAAAAATTGAGTCGGTTACTAAAGGGCGAGGCAAAGAATCAGTTGGTACCTTTAACTGGTTAAACGATGAGCGTTTGTTATTAGGCATGGAACGCGAAGTGGGCTCTCTAGAGGAACCTGTTCCTACAGGTGAGCTGATAGCAATGAATGCAGATGGTAGTGATAACGTAATACTTACTGGCTACCGTTCTAAAAGTGGTGACACTCGCTATTCTCAGGTTGTTGACTTTTTGCCTGACGATCCAGACGCTATAGTGGTTTTTAGTGTCCAAGGGTCGACAAAAGAACCCTTTTTAGACCTTTATAAAATGAAGGTTAGCAATGGACGAAAAGCATCGTTGGGTAGAATGCCGCTGCGTATGTATAAATCCACAGGAGATAGCTTACGAATCATAACCAACAGCAACGGTGAAGCTTTGGCAATGACGAGCTCAGATCCTAACGAAGATAATAAAGTAACGCTAATGGTTCGAAGTTCAGTAGACGACGATTGGCGAGTGGCATTTGAGGCGGAATCCTTTGGTTCATTTTTCCGCCCATTAGTATTTTTGGCCGATGATAAAACGCTAGTGGGGCTCAGTACAATTGAAACTGATACAACTGCTGTTGCAACCTATAACATCGATACTAGAACCCATACGGTTTTAGCGGCCCATGATAAAGTTGATGTATTACCTATCTTGCATGTAGTGAGAGGGCAAGTGCAAGAAGTTATAGGTGCGGAATTTGAATATAAAGATTTAGATGCTACTTATTTTAGCGATGTCAAAAACGCTGATGAACAACGAATTTTAGCTAGCTTGCGCCAAGCCTTTAAAGGTAGTGTAGTGTCTATTACATCTTCAACTTATGACGGCTCGAAGATGGTTGTTGCCGTTGGCGGAATTAATCAACCCACAGCTTACTATTTGTTTAATAAAAATAAGAAACAGTTAGCAAAACTAACTGATTCGCGACCGTGGTTAAACGATTTCGATATGCCTCAATCCAAAATCGTTACCTATAAGGCAAGAGATGGTCAGGAATTATCGGGTATTCTTACGTTACCTGTCGGTAAATCCAAGAACCTTCCTTTAATAATGCACCCGCACGGTGGTCCTCACGGTGTAAAAGATACACTTACTGAAATGAGAAGCGATGCTAAAGTCTTGGCGGCTCACGGTTATGCGGTATTCCAACCTAATTTCAGAGGTTCAGGAGGCTATGGCTTAGAGTTTCTGAAAGCGGGTTTCAAGTCTTGGGGAACACTAATGATTGACGATATGACCGATGGCGTTAATTATCTTGTTGAGCAAGGAATTGTTGATAAGGATAGAATGTGTGTCTACGGCGCTTCGTATGGAGGCTATGCAGCGCTGCAAAGTGTCATTAGAGAGCCTGACTTATATAAGTGTACTGTAGGTTTTGTAGGAGTATATGACCTAGCACTGATGAAATCTGCAGGCGACATCCCAGAGTCTCAAAGTGGTATAAACTATTTAAATCGCGTACTGCCTAATGATGATAGTCAATCTCCGGTAAAAAATGTCAATAAGATAAAAGTACCTGTATTCATTATTCAAGGCGAGGAAGATGTTCGTGTACCAAAAGAGCATGCTTTTGCCCTACGCGATGAGCTAGAAAAGCAAAATAAACCGTACGAGTGGATGATGAAGTCTGGCGAAGCTCACGGTTTTTATAAAGAAGAAAACAACGTTGAGCGTTGGACTGAGATGATTGAGTTTTTTGATAAATACACAGCTCAATAAATAGTGTTTAAAGTTTGTTCTTTATTTAAAAAGGAGATGGTGAATGCCATTTCCTTTTTTTGTTAGCTAAGTTATCTTTGCGATATGTTCTATCAACAATCTAACTTTCCAAGCCATCTTAGCAAAGAGGCCCCATGTGCGGATTTATACAACGCATTACTGACTCACCAGACGTTATAGCGCTGCTTGAAGAAGTGGGGCTCACACAAACCATTCCGCTTTTTGTCAACGAATCTTCCACAAGCAATGTCATTAACTTTTATCCTGCATTTGGAAAAGCACCTGAACGACAAATTACGAATTTAATAGTGTCTGGTGTTAACACCATAGATGCTACATGGTGGTTTGATGCTAAGCCTGTTGACAATACGTTAAAAGTTGGCAACAGAACAACATTTAACGCCCGTAATTTAGATAGCCCTTACTGGAGCAAGTTCATTCGTGAACGACGAGCTATAGTCGTAGCAACGGCAGTAGGTGAGTCAAACCCACTTGGTAAAGGAAAAGCACATTACTTAATGAAGCCCACTGGTGGAGCATTGCTGATTGGCGCAGTATATCGGCGGTTCAGTAATGGGCTATTTTCCTGTGCGGTAGTAACACGCCCACCCGTAGAGGGTTTTAGTCAGTATCACGAGAAATCCATTCCATGCTTTCTTCCTCACGATAGTCACGCTATTAATGCATGGCTAACCGCTGACAAACAAGGCTCATTAAATAATGAGGTAGAGTATATTTTGAATAACCCTCGTATTTATACCGACCTTGAAGTCACGCGAGTAAAAACGTTTAAGAGTGCCGATGCAATCGGTGAAGTTAACATGTTAAAGGCTGACTAAAACTGTTAAATCAAACCGCGCATACAAATAAAATAAAGGCGGCCTTAATCACAGCCGCCTCTAATCTTAGATTTACAGTAGAACGTTTTATTTAAGATAGGAAAGCAAGGTTTCCTCGTCCGCGCCTAAAACATTCTTTTTCACTTCTTTGTCGACGACTTCTGAGCATTGAGATGACATTCCGCCTCGCAATTTTCCAAGAAACCCCGGCCCGCTAATAATATCTATTGAGCCTAGCGCACCTCGTTTACGCTCACCATCCAGCCACTCTGCGATGTCGCTGGCAAATCGTTCATCTTCGAGTTCTGCGGCATCTTTTCGGTTCATACTATCAACGCCCGGCACTTGCGAAGCGGGAGCCGATTGTCTACCGGGTTTATCCGTATAAATATCTTGGTCACTCGCGCCGCTAAACTCATTGTGCCATTTCTTTACTTCAACAAGCGCACTTCCGTGGTTGGTATAGGTGTAAGCTGTGGCGTCGTCGTGGTTAGCCACAATTACGTAGTGTTTCTGAACTGTCATACAGCCTCCTATGTCCTTTTATGTAAAACATTCACGTTTATGGTGTTTTCTAATGGCAAGTATGAAAAATGTGCCTAAAACCCGAAATAAAACGCTAATGTAAAAGGGGTGTTGCAATATCAACACCAAAGCTAAGAAAAATAACAACGGGGTGGCGCTTGTGATAGCTACTTTGAATCAGTCTTCAAACCGTGCAAAGAGCTCTGGTCGAATAATAATTATGACGAAGCAAATTAATGCCTAATCCATAAGGTTAGTATAAATTATTAAATCGTAATGTATTGTTTCTTAAAAATAATATTGATTGAAGGGGGGGCGCAGTCTACATTAATTGCTACAAGAATTAAGAAATAAGGACTTTTCAATGAAACAAATCGGAATATTAGCGGCGTGTCTATTCTTACCCGCAATAGCGAATGCTACGACTATGATTGAACCCGGGCAGCCGAACTCCTTTAATAGCCCTGAAACGAATTCTTTTGCCTCACTTACACAATCATCATCTAGAACGTCAGCCGCATGCTATGTCGTCTCTCAATACTACAATGGAGTAAAGGGGCAAAAAGTAGTCAGCAACCAAATTGAAAGCAGTATTATAGAACACGTTAACGGTAAAAATCTGGACCTTAATGATTTAGGTAAAGGTGAGGAATTGACTGGTCTAGAAATTGAAATCGATGGTCATTCAGTAGACTTTAATGTTTATCGTGATTTAAGTGAAGAGTCTAGCATTGCTATTGTTGGTGACACTGAAGATAGCTTAGTTTTTAGACTTGGTTTTTTATCGGAACTCTCTACAAATCATAAATATAAGTTAAATTCGGTAACACTAAGCCTAGAGAGAGCAACGTCTAAAATTGATGGGATGACCCATGCTCTAGCATTTATAAATGGCGAAATAGATGAATTAACTAATACCATTACTGACGACGAGCAGTGCCGAAGAGAACTTGCTAAAAACCAGGCAAAAAACCAATATTGGGGGGCTTATGTCGGTCCTGGTCTAGACTCTTCAAATATTTTAGAGACCATTTCTCCAGGTATTTGCAAAAGAACAGTGAGTATGCGTACTTGCTATGCGAATAAGGGCCAGACTCCTTGTACAGAGACAGTGTACTCTTTTCCGGAACGGTGCGATTGACGGAAAACAGAACTAAACGATGCCTGGCCTTTTCAACACCAGCTTTATAAGCACTTAGCAGGTTTGGGCAACCCAGCCAGTTTGGTGGCTTGCTTCGCCGGGCCTTTTTTAAAGAGTCGCTGCAGGTAGCGGCTATTACCTTTTTCTGGCCCAAACTTATTGGCCATGGCTTTCACCAAAGCACGAATTGCTGGGCTGGTTTCGTATTCTTCATAGAATGCGCGCACAAAACGCACCACTTCCCAATGCGCCTCGGTTAGCTCAATGTTCTCTTCTTGCGCCAGCAGCTCAACCATACCTTCGTCCCAAAGGGTATAGTCAAGTAAATACCCGGCTTTGTCAGTAGGGATCGCTTGACCTTTATAATTGAAGCTATAGGTTTCTTGTGTCATTAAAGGGGGATCCAATGCTGATTTTTCGCTGATATTGCAGCAAGTTCTTTGAAGGAAATTGGGTTAAAATGTTCAGGCAGATTTGCGCCCCTAGTAGCCGCGTCTGTACTCAAGAACGACAGGTTTAGCGTTGGTTTGTCTTTTGCCGTGCCTTTTGTCGTACTCTCTACCGTGCTTTTAACCGTATTGGCCAACTGCTCAAAAAACGCGGTGTTTAACGTAGGGGCATAAACGCCATCACCAACGAATACTACATATGCAGAGGTCGCTTGCTGAAAGGTGGCTTCAATAAGCTGTTTGTATTCAGTGCTCAAATTTGGCGTTGAAATAGTAATAAGCATTAGAATGTCACCACATGATCTACGCTTTGGATAAGCGCGACTTTTTCTTCTGGGGTTATCCACTCACAGTCTAACTCATCAACTAAGCTGGTATTAGCAAGAACCTGGTCAATGTTGTAGGTATCTGCACTCACTTTACACACAAAGCATTCTTCTATATCGAAAAATGGCATGCTAGCTAAACGTTTGGTGTGATTTTTCAGCCCTTTGGTAGACGCTGCCTTAACAAGCTGCAGTACACCTTGGTTTTCAAAAAGCACTTTAACATCGTGCCCATAGTTTGTTGCAGCAAGCGCAAAATCTAAACCATCTTGGCTTTTCGCGTTGGAAAAAGGGCTTTGCGTAAACCTAATTAGTAAATGCGCCATTAGAATTGTACCAACCTGTTGCAATCGTGAAGCGCAGCGAAGAATTCGCCCAAGCCTGCTTGCTCGAAAGGCGCGGTTAAGTTGGCCTGAGACAAACCATTTTCGTTCGCCTCTACCTCACTCACAATGCCTCGCTTAACGGCAGCGGTAATGCATACGAGTAACTTTACTTTGTGTTCAGTTGCCAGAGCCTTCCAGCTATCTAGTGCGTAGAGTTCGTCGCCCGTCTTTAGCATTAAGTTATTAGTGTGGTGTACACCTTCGCTATAAAAGAAAACGTTGCTAATTACATCACCATTATCAATAACGCCTTGCGCAAAGGCGAGGGCGCGTAACGCTGTGTCGCCTTGAAACGGTGATGATGTGATAAGTATTGAATATTCTGCCATACAAATAAAAACACCCCGTTTAAGGGGTGTTTGTCTTTTCAACCTTTAACGCTAAATTAATCGTCGCCGCCAAATGCACCTAGAAGGTGAAGGATAGACGTGAACAAGTTGTATATGTTCAAGTATAGCGAAACTGTAGCGCGAATGTAGTTTGTTTCACCACCGTGGATGATACGACTTGTATCAAACAAGATGAAGCCTGACATAATAAACACAATCGCTGCACTAATCGCTAGGCTTACCGCAGGAACTGCGAAGAAGATGTTCGCAATAGCGGCTACAAGCACTACAACTAAACCAACAACCAAGAAGCCGCCCATAAACGAGAAGTCTTTCTTTGTAGTAAGGGCATAGCCAGATAGCGCAAAGAACACAAGGGCTGTCGCACCTAGTGCTTCCATGATTAGGCCGGGACCTGCTACACCTAGGTAGAAATTAAGCGTGTAACCTAAAGACGCGCCCATCAAACCGGTGAAAGCAAACACCCAGTAGATGCCAGATGCAGAATCTGCTTTTTTCTGGACTACAAAAAGAGTAATAAATGCGCCGATAGTCATAACAAGAGACATCATAGGAGAAATGCCTACCGCCATTGCTATACCAGCACAAACCGCACTAAACGCTAGTGTCATCGCAAGCAGCATATAGGTGTTGCGTAGAACCTTGTTCGTCTGCAATACCGATGGTTGAGATGCACTTGAATACATCGAACGTTGATCCATTGTTTCCTCCAATAGGACTTATGATATGACCAAAATGGTACACAATTATTTAGTGTATGTTGTATGGGTTTTAGTTCCCATTTTCAAGTAGTTTCAGATGAAAATGGTGTCAGGTGAATATAAAAACATCTTTTATACGTGCTAAATAGCGTATTTGGTTGAAATCTCGGCACTTAACCAAATTTTTTAATTTTTCGCTTTACAGTCATAAAAATATCATTAAGATACGCAGCACTTCAGGAGAGTTGGCAGAGCCCGGTTTAATGCACCTGACTTGAAATCAGACGTGGGGTCAAACCCACCGGGGGTTCGAATCCCTCACTCTCCGCCATATTAGGAAAACCCGCACATCGTTGCGGGTTTTTTATGCCTGTTTACCACGTTAAACTTTCGTATAAGACCACAGTCGCATTGTTACATTCCATTCACATGTTTAGGCTTGCGTTTTCTTCGCGCAATCTAAAGGTGTTATGTGTCACAAGAAAGTTCTTCTTATCAAAATCTTCACAAACCAAGTAGTAGCTTTGAATCACGAGACGACTATTTAAATCACGAATTACAAATACTTTCTCCTAAACGCTGGCGGTTAAACCTGCCCGGTAAAGACTACCGCGTTGAATGGGAAGACTTTGTACCCGGGATGGCTGCAACCATAGGTAAAATAGTTATGGTTGCCGCTGTAGTTGGTGCATTTGCAGCGCCACTTGGGTTATCCCCTGAGTTTGTTATTGAAAACGTACGCTTCGAGCTGCTTATAGCCGCAGTCTTGTTCGTTGTTTTGATTTCAGGTTTTCTTAATCCGTCTGCTAATTTGGCGGGTACGCATGGTCCGCTTTTACCTTTGGTGCCTCTTATCGTTGCTTCTGGTGGTCACCCCATGGCGCTCGGGCTGCTTATCGGTTTGTTTGGTTTCATATTAGGCATAACCAAGGGCGGTAGCATACTTGCTAAGCTTACCAGTAACGGTGTTTGCGGTGGGTTGCTTTTGTACTTAGGGTTTATTGGCATTACAGGCCAAGTGAAGAAGCTATTTGCCTGGGCAGAAAGCTTCGATATGGCCTATCTAGCTTTTGTAGTGATCATCGCCACTATTCTTATGTACGCATGGCTAGAGCATATTAAAAAGCGCTGGCTGGCTATTCCGCTTGGTGCGGTAATGGCAGCTGCAATAGCTTTTGCTTTTGGTGCGCCGTTTGAGTTCACGACATCGCCTGGTATGCCTAATTTAAACCCTGCTTATTGGTGGGGCGAAGACACTGGCTGGAAACTAGGCCTGCCAGACTGGTCGCACTTCATTGCGGTGTTGCCTTTTGCTGTACTTGCAGTGTCAATGTGGTCGCCGGACTTTTTGGGGCATCAGGTGTTTCAAAAGCTCAGTTACCCGAAGAAAAGTGAAAAGGCTCACATGAACATCGATGACACCATGATTGCTGCTTCAAGCCGTCAGGCGGTAGGAAGCTTATTAGGTGGGGGAAATATCTCATCATCGTGGGGAACCTATATTATCCCTGCATCTATTGCGCGCAGACCAATTCCAGGTGGTGCATTAGTTACCGGTCTATTATGTGTTGTCGCCGCGCTATGGGGTTACCCTATGGACTTAGCCATTTGGCCTCCAGTACTCTGTGTTGCTTTGATTGTTGGCGTGTTTCTTCCGTTAATGGAAGCGGGTATGCAAATGACGCGAGAAGGTAAAACAACCCAATCTGCGGCACTGGTCGTTATTTCATCTGTACTAGTTAACCCTGTATTTGGGTGGTCTTTTACTATGCTATTGGATAATTTAGGTGTAGTTGGGTGTAAAGACAGAGCTGGCGATTTAGGTAAAGCAGGCCGCTGGGTAATTCCTGGTATTACTTTCTTGGTGCTGTGTACGGTTATGGCACTAATTGGTATGTTCCCGGGTGTGCCCGCGATTATGGAAACCTTCAGAATGTAGTGTTGAAAGTATACGGCGTGGGAACTTTCTTCCACGCCGTTTGATGTCCTTCGTAACTCTCTCTTGCCTCTTCTGTTGTCTTTATCCCTTGCGTGCTAGGTAACTTAACCCTAAGGATGCTTGCAGGGTTACGCGTACCATTTTTTTAGTTTACGCTCTATTCGTCCCAGTGGGGTGTATCTCCAAAGTAGTTTGACAAGAAGTCGATGAAAACCCTGAGTTTATTAGAGACAAGCTTTCTGTGCGGGTAAACGGCGTATAACGAAATTGCTTGCGGTACGAATTCATTTAGTATGGAAACGAGCTCACCGTTTTTAAGCGCTTCACCAACAATAAATGTAGGTTGAAGTACGTATCCTTCACCTTGTTTAGCAACATTAGCTAGCACTTCTCCATTATTAGCAGTTAGTTTAGGCATCACTTTCTGGGCGTTTGCCTTTAACGCTGTAATCAGCATTGACTTATCGTTTTCATAATTCACGTAAGAATATTCAAGATAGTGCTCCGGCTTTAAATCGTTGGGGTGTAGTGGCGTACCGTATTTTTTCAGATAGGCAGGAGAAGCGCATAAAGCAAGTTTAATAGTTGTGATTTTCTTGGCCACCAGCGTTGAGTTGGCAAGGTGGCCAGCACGTATTGCAATATCAAACCCTTCATCTATGACATCAATTTTTCGGTCATTAAGTTGCAAGTTTATCGATACGTTAGGGTGTGCTTGTTGAAACGCGCTGAGAGCGTCGGCTAAGTGCAGTGTTGAAAAGGTAACTGGAGCACTGACATATAAAACTCCCTTAGCTTGCGTACTTAGCAATCCAAGCTGACTTTCCATGTCGCTTACACTTTCAAGGATATGATTAGCATGTTGCAAGCATTGTTGGCCGGCCTCGGTTAAATGGATTTTTCTTGTAGTGCGGTTAAATAAGCGTGCATCAAGCTGCTTTTCTAACTCTGCAATGTATTTACTCACCAGTTGGTTCGACGTGTCGAGCTTTTCTGCAGCTTTAGTGAAGCTGCCCTCGTTTGCAACAACGGTAAAGGTCTTCAACAGAGATAATTTGTCCACTTTTAACCCGTATTATTTAATTAACAACATTATGTTGGTAATAATTCAATAATTGCCATCTTTATTCAATAGCTGTTGGTAACTATTCTAAGCACATACGGTTAGCGCAGTCGCTACTAAGAGATTGTACAAGCAGCGCGCTCTAATTTTTAAGTTACGACATTTTTGAACATGGGACTTTTCGTCACCAAAGGTTTTAAGGATATGGCAATGAATAAACAAATTTTGAAAAGCATTTTTACATCTAACAACAGTGTTTCTAGCTTGGTTTTACGCGTTCCGGTTGGCATTATTTTGAGTGCTCACGGTGCGCAAAAGCTTTTCGCATGGTTCGGCGGATATGGCTTGGAAGGTACCGGGCAGTGGATGGAAAGCATAGGCTTAGCACCTGGTTTTTTAATGGCACTACTAGCTGGAAGCGCAGAGTTTTTCGGTGGTCTAGCACTTATAGTTGGGTTGCTTACTCGTCCTGCTGCTTTGGTGAGCGCCTTTACTATGGTTATTGCTATTTTTAGCGTGCATGCACCTAATGGGTTATTTATGAGCAACAACGGTTACGAATTTCCTCTTGCGCTTCTAGCTGCAACGACTGCATTGACTATTCAAGGTGGCGGAAAATTATCTATCGATACCCTTATTAGCGATAAGCTGAATAAGTAAAACAACCGAACTAGGTTATTGAAGCCAGCTTGTTATAGCTGGCTTTCTGATAAGCCAAGTCCTTAATTGCAGTTAACAATGAGTGATGCTATGCAACAGCGACCCCAGTCAAATATTCACCCCACAGCGCGGATCACAACAGCCTATATCTCTCATGGCGGCGGCCCGCTTCCGCTTCTTGAAATGCTTTCAAAAAGTGAGGAGGATGCACCAGCTTATCACGCGGAAATGATTAAAGCGTTGAAAGGATTATCAATAGAACTTCCAAAGCCAGATTTAATTATCGTGATAAGTGCCCACTGGGAAGAAGCAGAAGTCTGTGTGACGACACACCCGCGCCCATCATTAATTTATGATTATTATGGCTTTCCACCAGCCGCGTACTCTATTAAATACCCTGCCGAAGGGGAGAAAGGCTTTGCGTCGTCAATAGTTACAAATCTGAAAAAGCAGGGTATAACGGCGCGGGGTGATAATGAGCGAGGTTTCGATCACGGTATGTTTATCCCATTGAGTATAATGTATCCCAAGGCTGATGTGCCCTGTATTCAAATGTCGATAACGTCTGATTTATATGCCACCAAACATATTGAATTAGGGAAAGCGCTGAGAAAAGCGGTCGAAACTGCTACGACGGCTAATTCATCGCAAAAACACATTCTGATTTTAGGCTCGGGTTCTTCTTTTCATAATATGCAGGGCTTTTTTGACAAAGCCAGCGATACAATGCAAAAAGCCACCCGTTTTAATAATTGGCTACAAACAACAATGCAAAGCAAGGCATACAGTGAAAATGAGCGCAGAGCTAGATTAGTCGATTGGCCCGAAGCCCCAGACGCACGATATGCCCATCCCAGAGAAGAGCACCTGTTACCACTGCATGTTTGCTACGGAGCAAATTTCAAAGCAGCTGACAAAGCCATTTCTTTAAGACTGCTTAGTAAACCAGCAAGTATGTTTGTTTGGCACTACTAATTTCACGTTAGCAGCTATTTTATTGGGTCTCGCATTACGAGATGTAGTATAAAATAAAGACATACCGAGTGTGCTTTTACCAATTATTAAGCACTTTGTTTATCAATTGTTCGCTTAGGCCGAAATCTTACAATTAGTGCTTTACAGGCCCTCAGAAATCATTAAGATACGCATCACTTCAGGAGAGTTGGCAGAGCCCGGTTTAATGCACCTGACTTGAAATCAGACGTGGGGTCAAACCCACCGGGGGTTCGAATCCCTCACT